>NZ_JBXVWA010000004.1:0-503299 GCF_057219735.1 Phenylobacterium sp. T106
CGGCTCGATCTTCGCCCACTGCTCGTCGCTGAACCAGAATTCGTTGCTCATGATCCACCTCCGCAGAGCTTGAATCACGATTTGGCAAACACCATCAACAAGCTGATCGAGTTTTCACCCTAGTCCTCGCGCACCCGCTTCTTGCGGAAGCTGGGGTTCAGGACCTTCTTGCGCAGGCGGATGGACTTGGGCGTCACCTCCACCAGTTCGTCCTCCTCGATGTAGGCGATGGCCTGCTCGAGGGTGAGGCGGCGCGGCGGGGTCAGGCGGACGGCCTCGTCCTTGCCCGAGGCGCGGACGTTGGTCAGCTGCTTGGCCTTCATCGGGTTGACGTCGAGGTCGTCGGACCGCGAGTTCTCGCCGATGATCATGCCCTGGTAGGTCTTCTCGCCCGCGCCCACGAACATGGTCCCGCGCTCCTCCAGGTTCCACAGCGCATAGGCCGCGGTCTCGCCGTCGGAGTTGGAGACCAGGACGCCCTTGCGCCCGGCGTCGATGGGGCCCTTGTAGGGCTCGTAGTGGCTGAAGACGCGGTTCAGCACGCCCGAGCCGCGGGTGTCGGTCAGGAACTCGCCCTGGTAACCGATCAGGGAGCGCGACGGCGACGATAGGCTGATGCGGGTCTTGCCGGCGCCGGACGGACCCATGTCCTTCAGTTCCGCCTTCCGCGCCGAGAGCTTCTCGATGACGATGCCGGTGAACTCGTCGTCGACGTCGATCATGACGTCCTCGATGGGTTCCAGCCGTTCGCCCGTCTCGGGATCGGTCTGGTAGACCACCCGCGGACGGCTGATCGAGACCTCGAAGCCTTCGCGGCGCATGCTCTCGATCAGCACGCCCAGCTGCAGCTCGCCGCGGCCGGCGACCTCGTAGGCGTCCTTTTCGCTCGTCTCGGTGACCCGGATGGCGACGTTCGACTCCGCCTCCTTCTGGAGACGCGCGGCGATGACGCGGCTCTGCACCTTGTCGCCCTCGCGGCCCGCCAGCGGGCTGTCGTTGACGCTGACGGTCATGGAGATGGTGGGCGGGTCGATGGGCTGGGCCGGCAGCGCCTCGTTGACGTCGAGCGCGCACAGCGTGTCGGCGACGGTGGCCTTGGAGAGCCCGGCGATGGCGACGATGTCGCCGGCCTCGACGCCGTCGTCGATCGGCTGGCGCTTCAGGCCGCGGAAGGCGAGGACCTTGGTGATCCGGCCCCGCTCGATCTCCTTGCCGTCGCGGCTCAGCGCCTTGATCGGCAGGCCGGGCACGGCCTTGCCCGCCTCGATCCGCCCCGTGAGCAGGCGGCCCAGGAACGGATCGCTCTCGATCAGCACCGACAGCATCTGGAAGGGCTCGGCCTTGCGGGCCTCGGCCTTGGGCGGCGGCACGTGGTCGACGATGAGGTCGAACAGCGGCGCCAGGTTGTCGTTCGGCTGGCTCAGGTCGAGCGTGGCCCAGCCGGCCTTGCCCGAGGCGTAGATGTGCGGGAAGTCGAGCTGCTCGTCGGTCGCGCCCATGGCGGCGAACAGGTCGAAGGCGTCATTGTGCACGCGGTCCGGGTCGGCGTGCGGCCGGTCCACCTTGTTGAGGCATAGGATCGGGCGCAGCCCCATCTTCAGCGCCTTGCCCAGCACGAACTTGGTCTGCGGCATGACGCCTTCCTCGGCGTCCACCAGCAGGACGCAGCCGTCCACCATGCCCAGGATCCGCTCCACCTCGCCGCCGAAGTCGGCGTGACCGGGCGTGTCGATGATGTTGATGCGGGTCTCGCCGGCCTTGCCGTTCCAGAGGACCGACGTGCACTTGGCGAGGATGGTGATGCCGCGCTCGCGCTCCTGGTCGTTGGAATCCATGGCGCGCTCGACCGTCGCCTCGTTGGCGCGGAAGACGCCCGACTGGGCGAGAAGCTGGTCGACGAGCGTGGTCTTGCCGTGGTCGACGTGGGCGATGATGGCGATGTTGCGGAGGGACATGAGGCGGCGGAGGTTCTTTCGAGGGCGCGCGCTTGTACGGGAAGCCGCCGCCAACCGCCAGCATGTTGTGCGCCGCACCTACTTCGAGCGTGCGCCTGACGTAACGTGATTTCCTGATTTTGAAGGAAAATCAGCCCGGCGGGGCGATCCAGGCGAAAAAAAGATTTCTGGGCCTATTGCCAGTTTGTGCATTGCACCCTAGCTTGATCCTGCCCTTCGGGGCGTTTCCTCCCTATGAACTGGCCGCGCCTCGTGCGCGGCTATTTTTTTGCGCCGGGCCCTAGGTCAGGCCGCGCTGCGCGGCCGCCAGCGCCGCCTCGGCGCGGCTGGTGATGTGCAGCTTCTGGTAGATCACCTTCACGTAGCCCGCGACCGTCTGGGGCTTCAGCCCGAGAACGCGCGCGGCCTCGGGCGAGGACAGCCCACGGCCGATCAGGGCCAGCACCTCGGTCTCGCGCGGCGATAGGCCGGCGTCGTCGGGCTCGGGCTTGGGCGCTGGCGGGCGCAGGCGCTCCAGCATCCGCCGGGCGATCGAAGGCGACAGCGGCGGCTCCCCGGCCTCGATGCGGCGCAGGGTCTCGGCCACCGCCTGCGGGTGCTCCTGCTTCAGGATGTAGCCCTGCGCGCCGGCGGCGAGACTGTCGAAGAGGTGGGTGTCGTCGTCGTAGATGGTGGCGACGACCGGCGCGGCCTGCGGGAAGTCCCGGGCGATCTCGCGCACGAGGTCCACGCCGGAACCGTCGGGCAGCCCCAGGTCCACCAGCGCCAGGGACAGTTCGAAGGCCGGCCGGGCGGCGAGTTCGGCCAGGATGCGCCGGGCGTCCCGGAGCGACCCGGCGCCCGCCACGCGGATGCCGGGGAAGGCCTCGGCGACGACGCTCTGCAGCCACTCGCGCGTGTCGGGCCGGTCCTCGACCACTAGGCAGCCGCGCGCCATCGCGGCTTCGTCGGGGGCATCCGGGTGGGACATCGGCACGCAACGCCTGCTGAAAACGGCGGAACAATAGTCTGCTGCGCTGACGCTGGAAGCCGATTCCCTTAAAGATCGGCGTCTCGCGCCGGGGCATGTGCGCGTGGGGGGAGTTCATGGGGGAGGGCGTCGCCACGGCGGGCCGAGCGGCGCGGGGCGCGGGCGTGCGGACGACGCCCGTGCGGCTGCTGGCCGCCGCGCTCGTGGTCGTGGCCCTCGTGCTGGGCGGCGCCGTCGCCACGGCGGTGACCCAGCCCTGGCTGGGCCTCGACCTGCGATTCGACGCGCGCGCCGGCGGCGCCGTCGTGGCATCGTCGGCCGGTCCGTCCCGCGCCATCCCGCGGGGGACGGTCATCCGGTCGGTGGCGGCGGGCGGCGACCTCCTGACGATCGAGCCCAAGGACCTCACGGGCCAGGTGGACGGCAGCTTCGGCCCGTTCGCCGAGTACCAGCGGTTCATGGCGCGCCAGGGCCGCTACGCCGGGATGATGCGGCAGCCCGAGATCACCTTCACCGACGTCGCCGGGCGCAGCTACACGGTCCGCCCCGACGCCGCCGGGCGGCCGATCACCTCGCTCGGCCCCGACTTCTGGATCGGCATGGTGGTGGGCGCCTTCTCGTGGCTGATCGCGGCGGCCATCTTCGTGTTCCGCCCCAACGAGACCAGCGCCCGCTACGTCCTCCTGAGCGGCGTGGCCGCGCTGCTCTTCGTGCCGATCGGGCCGATCTACACGAGCCGCGAGCTGGGGCTGCCCGAGACCCTCTTCTACGTCATCAACGGCATGAACTTCCTGGGCGGCAGCCTCTACGCCGCGGCGACCTTCGCGCTCCTGCTCTACTACCCGTCGAAGCTCGCGCCGCGCTGGGTGGGCTGGGCGGTCGTGGCGGTCTTCCTCGCCTGGTACGTCGCCCAGGCGGCCGGGCTGTTCGCCGACCTCACCTTCGCGCGCCGGGCCCTGGTGCTGGCGGCGCTCTGGGGCGCGTTCGGCCTCGGCGCCGTCCACTGGGTGCGGACGCGCCGCGATCCCGTGGCGCGCGCGGCGCTCAGCTGGTTCCTGCTGTCGTGGCTGGTGGTGGTCTCGGCGTTCGGGCTCGTCATCCTCGCGCCGCAGATGTTCGGCGTGGATACCGGCGCGGCCGAGCCCTACGCCTTCCTTCTCTTCCTGCTGACCTATGGCGGCCTCGCGGTCGGGATCATGCGCTACCGGCTCTTCGAGCTGGGCGACTGGTGGGCGCGGATCATGGCCTGGACCCTGGCCCTGGTCCTGCTGGCGGCGCTGGACATGCTGTTCCTGGTGGGACTGCAGCTCTCGGCGGGGCTCAGCCTCTCGCTCGCCCTCCTGGTGTCCGGGCTGGTCTGGCTGCCCCTGCGCGGCTTCATCGCCGAGAAGATCCTGCGCCGCGGCCGGGCCGACGAGCGCGCGCTGTTCGAGGGCGTGGTCCAGATCGGGCTCACGGCCGACGCCGCGGACCAGCTTGCCGAATGGACCCAGGTGCTGAAGGCGCGCTTCGATCCGCTGCGGCTCGACATCGCCCC
Organism: Phenylobacterium sp. T106; assembly: GCF_057219735.1. NCBI lineage: Bacteria > Pseudomonadati > Pseudomonadota > Alphaproteobacteria > Caulobacterales > Caulobacteraceae > Phenylobacterium > Phenylobacterium sp. T106. Next base: position 4,463 of record NZ_JBXVWA010000004.1, read on the forward strand.
GGATCCCGCCGATGCGCCGCGGCTGGACGACGACGGGCTGGCGCTGGTGACGCCGCCGGTGGCGGGGCTGCCGTCGCTGCGGCTGGAATACGCGCACGGCGGGCGCGCCCTCTTCTCGCCGGCCGACGCCGCCCAGGCGCAGGCGCTCTGCGACATGGTCCGCTTCGTGGTCGACAGCCGCGACGCCTACGCGCGCGGGGTGACGGTCGAGCGCAGGCGCATCGCCGGCGACATCCACGACAACCTCGGCGCGACGCTGCTGAGCGCCCTGCACAGCCGCGACGGCGAGCGCAAGGACCGCTACATCCGCGAGACCCTGGCCGACCTGCGCAGCATCGTCACCGAGCCGGCCGGGGCGGCCGCGGGCCTTGCCGAGACGCTGTCGCGCAGCCGCAAGGAGATGGCCGAGCGCCTGGCCGCCCGCGGCGCGACCCTGCTCTGGTCCCTGGAAGACGCACCCCAGGTCGAGGTCGAGTCCAAGGTGGCGCAGTCGCTGCGCGCCATGCTCCGCGAGATCACCAACAATGTCGTCAAGCACGCGGACGCCCAGACCGTGCGCGTGTCCCTGGCGGCCGGGGACGGCGACCTCATCCTCGATGTCGAGGACGACGGCGTCGGCTTCGACCCGGCGACGATCGCGCGCGGCGCCGGCCTGGACGGCCTCTCCGAGCGCGCGGCCCGTCACGGCGGCTCGGTGGCGTGGTCGCCGGGCGAGGGCGGGCGCGGGACGCTGGTGACCGTGCGGCTGCCGCGGGCCTGACCCTCAACCGGCCCGAAGCGCCGACCAGTCGGCCGCGGTGAGCCTCTGGGTGAGCTGTTCGATGTGGGCGCGAAGGGTCTCGAACCCCGAGGTCGGCGCCAGGGTCGCTTCGTCGAGATAGAGCGCGCGGTTGATCTCGATCTGCAGCGCATGCGCCCGGCGGCCGGGCTGGCCGTAGTGCTCGGTGGTGTACCCGCCGGCATAGGGCGTGTTGCGCGCGACGCGGTAGCCCAGGGCCTCGAGCTCGCGCTCCACCCGGGTGGGCAGCACGCCCGCGCAGGCGGCGCCGAAGCGGTCGCCCAGGACGATGTCGCACGGCCGCTCGCGCCCGCTCGACCGGGCCGCCGCGGCCGGCATCGAATGCCAGTCGATGAGGATCGCGAAGCCGTGCGCCCTGCGGACCTCGGCGATCAGGGCCTCCAGCGCCTGGTGATACGGCCGGTGCGCCCCTTCGATCCGGGCGCGCGCCTCGGCATAGGTCAGCTTGCGGCGGTAGATCTCCTGGCCTTCCGACACCACGCGGGCGATGGCGCCCAGCCCCGCCGCCACGCGCGCCGTGCGCGAGCGGGCGAACTCGGGCAGCTCGTCGGCGAACATCGCGGGGTCCAGCTCGAAGGGCTCGCGGTTGAGGTCGATATAGGCGCGGGCGAAGCAGGCGGTGATCACGGTCGCGCCGTAGGCGGGCGCATGCGCGATCAGGTCATCGACGAACGCGTCTTCCGAGCGCCGGATCGAGACCGCGTCCAGGGCCGCGGCGTCCATCATGTCGTCGGGGTAGAGCCGGCCGGAATGCGGCGAGGCGAAGATCAGCGGCGTGGGCGGCGGCTGGCCCTCGGGCGCCGCGCGGCGCAGCACGAACGCGGCCGTGGCTTCGGCGGGCTCGGAAAGTCGCGGATCGACGGCGTTCATCACGGGCATACAACGCCGCGGACGGGGTAAGCGTCAAACGGACCTGCGGCGTTTCCCTTCATGGCCCCTTTACCGGTTCGAAAGTAAGCTGCGCGATCAACAGTTCGTTTGGCCCCATGTCCAGAATCCTCCTCGCCGAAGACGACGATTCCCTGCGCGGCTTCCTCGCGCGCGCGCTCGAACGCGCCGGCCACGAGGTGACCGCCTGCGCCGACGGCGACGAGGCGGTGACCTTCCTGGACGAGCCCTGGGACCTCCTGCTCACCGACATCGTCATGCCGGGCCTCGACGGGATCGAGGTCGCCCGCCAGGCGGCCGCCCGCCACCCGGGCCTGCGGATCATGTTCATCACCGGCTTCGCCGCCGTCGCCCTCGCCGCCGGCGAGAAGGCGCCCGCGGGCGCCAAGGTCCTCTCCAAGCCGATCCACCTGCGCGAGATCGTCTCGGAAGTGGAGCGGATGATCGCGGCCTGACGCCGCCCCAGGCGCCTTGCTAACGCCAAAAGCCGTCTGTATATCCCCGCCTTCCCCGAATGGAGCGGACGCATAGCTCAGCGGGAGAGCACTACGTTGACATCGTAGGGGTCGCTGGTTCAATCCCAGCTGCGTCCACCATCCTGCTTCGCCCTGACGGGCTTCGCAGGACAAGTCCTCGACATATCCGGCGAAGCAGGATGCCCTCCGAAGCCTTGGCGAAGGCGGGCCGCCGCCAAGGCCCTGCATCCCGGCGTTCGCCCGGACGATCGGACGCCGTTGAAACCGCTGATCTCGGACTGAGCCCGACCCCCTAGGCCGTCTCCTCCTCCAGCGTCGGGAAGTCCGTGTAGCCGCGGGCGCCGCCGCCGTAGTAGGCGCGGGGGTCGGCGACGGTGAGGGGCGCGTTGCGGCGCAGGCGCTCGACCAGGTCGGGGTTGCCGATGAAGGGCCGCCCGAAGGCGATCATGTCGGCCGTGTCGTCGGCGCGCGCCTGCAGGGCCAGGTCCCGGTCGTAGAGGTTGTTGGCGATGGTCACGCCCTTGAACAGGCGGCGCAGCTTCTGCAGGTCGAAGCTGGGCTCGGCGGTGCGCGAGACGCCGGTGTCGCCTTCCACCATGTCCATCCAGCCCACCTTCAGGTCGTTCAGCCGCTCCACCACGTGGGTGAACAGGGGCTCGGGATCGCTGTCCCAGGCCTGGTAGGCGTGGCCGATGGGCGCGATGCGGATGGCCGTCCGCTCGGGACCCCAGACCTCGATGATCGCCTGCAGGATCTCCACCATGAACCGCGCGCGGTTCTCGATGGAGCCGCCGTAGCCGTCGGTCCGCTTGTTGGTCATGTCGCGCAGGAACGCGTCGACCAGATAGCTGTGGGCGGCGTGCAGCTCGACGCCGTCGAAGCCGGCCGCCTTGGCCCGGACGGCCGCCGCGCGGAAGAAGCCCACCATCTCGGCGATCTCGTCCGGCGAGAGGGCGCGGGCTTCCTCGTAGTCCTGGGGCCCCTGGGGCGTGAAGACCTGGCCCGGCTGGCGGTAGACGGACGGGGCGATCGGCGCGTGTCCGCCGTTGAAGCCCGAATGGCTGAGGCGCCCGGCGTGCCAGAGCTGGCTGAAGATCACCCCGCCCTTCGCGTGGACGGCGTCGGTCACCTGCCGCCAGCCGGCGATCTGGTCGTCGCTCCACAGGCCGGGGATGTTGGGCCCGCCGCGCCCGCCGGGCGTGACCGGCGTCGCCTCGGTGATGAGCAGCCCCGCCGAGGCGCGCTGGGCATAGTAGAGGGCCTGCAGCGGCCCCGCTTCGCCGGCGTCGTTCGACCGGGTCCGCGTGAGCGGCGACAGGGCGATGCGGTTCTGCAGGCGAAGCCCGTTGAACTCGCACGGATCGAAGAGGTCGGTCGCGGTCATGAAGGGGCCTCCGTTGCGCGGCGACCCTGCGCGCGCCGACCCAGCGTCAGTCCAGCGGCTTCCCGTAGGCGCGCGCGGCCACCTCGAACGTCAGCGTCGCCTGCAGGCCCTCGGGCCGCCACGCGCAGACGATCTCGCCGCCCAGCTGCCGCGCGAGGCTGGCGATGAGGCGCGAGCCGAAGCCCCCCTCGACCGGAGCCGTCACCGGCGGGCCGCCCGCCTCTGACCACGTCAGCAGGGCCCGGCCGCCGCGCTGGCGGGTCCAGCTGATCGCGAGCGCGCCGCCGGGCGCCGAGAGCGCGCCGTACTTGCAGGCGTTGGTGGCCAGCTCATGGATCGCCATGCTCATGGCCTGGACATGCTCGGGCGGCAGGGTGATGGCGGGACCCGCCGCCTCGTAGCGACCCGTCGGCGACAGCGCGGCCAGCTCGGCGCGGATGATCTCGGCCAGATCGGCGCCCTCCCAGCGGCGGGCGGCCAGCGAGGTCTGGGCGCGGGCCAGGGCCTCGACCCGGCCGTCCACGACCCGGCGGAACTGCTCCAGGGTGTCGGCGGTGGTGAGGCGCAGGAAGGACTGCACGATGGTGAGCGCGTTGCGCGCGCGATGGTCCACCTCGCGCATCAGCAGCCGGCGCGCCTCCTCGCCGCGGCGCTCCATCACCTCGCCCGTCACGTCCTGGGTCGAGCTCAGGATCTGGATCACGCGCCCCTCCGCCAGGATCGGCGTGTTGGTGGCGCTGACGAACCGCTCCACCTCGGCGCCGTCCGCGCCGCGCGCCATGTACGGCCGCATCGGCATCTGATCGGGCTTCCCGGTGGCCAGCACCTTGTCCAGCGAGGCCCGGATCGCGGCCATGAGCGATGCGGTGGACGGATCGGGCGCCGCCGGGAACACCTCGAACAGTCCCCGGCCCACCAGCGCCTCGCGGCTCGTGGCGAAGGCGCGCGCGTGCGCCGGATTGGCGGCCAGCATGGTGTATCGGGGCGCGTCCGCCGCGATCACCAGCAACGGGCGTGGCGACGCGTCGAACGCTGCGCCGAAGTCGGGCGCGGGCAAGGTTGGGGCGTTCGGCAGCGGGGGGCTCCTGCGAAAGCGCGCTGCAGGTGGCCCCGTACCGCGCCCTCCTGTCAACGCCCCTGCGTCATGCGGTGGGCAGTTCCAGGACGATCCGGTTGCGGCCGGCCCGGCGGCCGTAGGCGGCGATCCGGCTCCAGGCCCGGATCAGCTCCAGCCCCGCGCCGCCGCCCCGCTCGAGGTCGGGTCCGGCGAAGGCGGCGGTCCGCGGATCGAAGAACGCGCCCGCGTCGGTGATGGTCAGCCGCACCAGCCCGGGTTCGCGCACGAGGCTCACGCCGATGTGGCTGCCCTTGGGCGGCGCGCCGTGCTCGATGATGTTGGCGATCCACTCCTCGACGATGATGGCCAGCTTGTCGGCGCACATTGACCCCAGCCCCGCGGCCTCCGAGAACCGCCGCGCGACGCCCAGGGCCCGCGCGACCGCGCTCGGGTCGGCCGGCAGGCGCGCCACCGCGGGGGATTGGGAAAGGGCGTCAAGCTGGGCTATGTCTAGGGCCTGTCTTCGGGAGGACTGCATGCGTCGGGCATGGGTGGCAGGATTGCTGATGGCGGCGATGCTGTCGACGCCAACCGTGGCGTTGGCCGAGATCGGCCGCATCAAGACGGTGGTGGGCGCGGCTTCGGTGTTGCGCGGCAAGGCGACGACGCCGGCGACCCCCGGCCTCCAGTTGCAGGTGTCGGATGTACTGCAGACCGGCAAGGACGGACGCATCGGCGTGACCTTCGTCGACAACTCCCGCTTCTCCATCGGGCCGAACAGCCGGGTGTCCCTCACCCAGTTCGAGTTCGACGACACCACCCATCGCGGCAAGTCGCTGACCACCGTGGATCGCGGCTCGCTGGGCGTGGTGTCGGGTCAGATCGCCAAGGAGAACAAGGACGCCATGCGCGTCCGGACCCCCACCTCGCTGCTGGCGGCGCGCGGCACGCGCTTCGTGGTGAAGGTCCCGTGAGGGCGGTGGTCGCCGCCGCGGCCGCGGCGCTCGTCGCCGGGTGCGCGAGCCAGTCCGTGACGCTCCTGAACAACGAGGCCGGCGGTCAGGGCGCCGTCGCCGTGCTCGACCCGGAGACGGGGCGCGAGCTGGGCCAGGTGACGACGGCCGACACCGAGGCGAGCCTCGGTCGCGGGTCTGTCGAGGCGAAGGCGCTCCGCAAGGACAGGAAGCCCTGGTTCGGCGACCTCGTGGCCCGGGTGCCCTACGCGCCCGAGACCTACGTGCTCTACTTTTACGAAGGCACCACCGACATCACCGCCGAGTCCGAGTCGGTCCTCGCGGCCCTGCGCGAGGCGCTGAAGCCGGACTCCGAGGTCCAGATCACCGGCCACACCGACACGGTGGGCGACGCGGCCGTGAACGACCGGCTGTCGGTGGAGCGCGCCCAGCAGATCCGCACCCTGCTCGCCGCCTCGGGCCTGCCGACCGACGGCTGGAAGGTCACCGGCCGCGGCGAGCGCGAGCTGCTCGTGGCCACCGGCGACGGGGTCGACGAACAGGCCAACCGGCGGGTCGAGGTGGTGATCCGCTACTGAGCCGCGCGCCCCGCGCTCAGCTGCGCAGGCGCACCGCCAGCACCGTCAGGTCGTCGCTGGGATCGCCGCCGGCCTCGAAGTCGCGGACCCGCGCCACCAGGGCGTCCAGCATGCCGGTGAGCGTCACGGCCCTGGCCGCATCCGCCACGGCGGCGATCAGGTCGCTGCGCTGGAAGAGCGTCCCGTCCGGCGCCTGGGCCTCGGTCAGCCCGTCCGTGAACAGCAGCAGCGTCTCGCCCCGGACGAGGCGGTGGGTCTCGATCGGGTAGGGGAAGTCGTCCGCGACGCACAGGGGCGGCCCGCCATCCAGCGTCAGCTCGCGCACCGACCGGTCCGCGCCCACCACCAGCGGGTTCTCGTGCCCGGCGCTGATGAGCTCCAGCCTGCCGTCGGCCGGGTGCAGGACGCCCACCAGCAGCGAGACGGCCATGGCCTCGCGGTTGTCGCGCGAGAGTTCCCGGTTGATCTCCCCGACGGCCACGTCCAGCGGCGTCGCCGGGCGCATCAGCAGGCTGCGCGACAGGGCCTTCGACAGCGCCATGAAGAGCGACGCGGGCACGCCCTTGCCGGTGACGTCGCCCACGAGGAAGCAGACGCGGCCGTCGTCGAACAAGAACGCGTCGTAGAGGTCGCCGCCGACGGTCTTGGCCGGCTTCAGCAACGCGTCGATCTCCACCAGGGGCGAGACCTGGGCCAGCTCGACCCTCGGCATCAGCATGCCGGACTGGATCTCGCTCGCGGCCGCCAGCTCGCCGGCGATGCGCGCGGCCGACACCTTCTGGTCCTCGATCTGGCCGCGGAGCCGCGCCTGCACGCGCCGGCCTTCCACGAACAGCAGCGCCACCATGACGGCCGAGGTGGCCGCGCCCGGCGCCAGCATCGGCAGGGGGTCGACCAGCACGTTGTTCTGGAAGGCCACCCAGCTGGCCACGAACGCGGCGACGATCTCGACCACGGCGCCGATGGTGATCGGCGCAAGCTGCACCCGCGGCACGGTCAGCCAGGCCAGCATCACCAGGGCGAAGCCGATCCCCCACTCCACGGCGGGCGCCCAGGCGGGCCGGCGCAGGGCGGCGCCCCGCAGGATGGCGTCGACCGCCTGGGCCTGCACGAACACCCCGTAGGTGACCGTTTCGCGCGGCGTCGTCACCACGTCCGAGGTGCCCGCCGCGGTGAGGCCCACCAGGACGATCTTGTCCCTGAAGGCGTCGTCCGGCACGCCCCGGCGCAGGAGGTCAGCCGCGGAGATCGTCACGAACTCGGCCCGCCGCTCGCCGCGCGCGCCGGACGGGGCGGCGAGGCGAAGCTCGACCCGCCCTCCGGCATCGACCGGCACGCGATGCTCTCCCACGCGGATGGCGACGAGGCCGTCGCGGTCGCCCTCCAGGCGGATCACGTCCGCGCCCTCGGCGACCCGGACGAGGTCCAGCGCCAGGCTGGGCGTCAGCGCGCCGGCGGCCTTGCCGAGCAGCGGCACGCGGCGGATGACCCCGTCGGAGTCCGGCGGCCCGTTCGCCAGTCCGTGGCCGAGCGCCGCCCCGTCGAGGATGTCCAGGTTGGCGACCACGCCGGGGTAGCTGGGGATCGCCGCCGGGGTCGGGCCTTCGAAGCGCACGTCCGGAGGCAGGGCGCCTCGCTCCGCGTCGCCTTCCAGCTTGTCGAAGGTGTCGCCGCCCACGCCCGCGCGGGCCAGCACCACGGGACTGCGTCCGATGACGCGTGCGAACACGGCGTCCATGGACGGCAGGTCGGCGACCTCCGAGGCCGCGCCGGGCGACAGCTCGGGGTAGAGTTTGATGAAGTCCTCGGGCGCCTGGCGGTCGCGTTCGGGGAAGAGGAAGTCGAAGCCGATCACCTTCGCCCCGCGGCCGGCGATCTGCTCGGTGAGCCGCGCCATGGTGTAGCGGGACCAGGGCCAGCCGCCCACGGCGTCGATGCTCTCGCCGTCGATCGCCACCACCTGCACCGCCGAGGTGGTCGCGGGCGGCGGCGTCACGCGCTGGAACAGGTCGAACAGCGGCTGCCGCAGCGTCGAGCCGGCGGCCAGCAGCAGGAGCCCAACGGCGATCGCGGCCGCGAGCCCCAGGACCCGGACCCGGATCCTCGCCCAGCGATCGAGCCCCTGGAGGGCGTCGTCAGATGCGGACCTCGAGGCCGTCATAGGCGCACAGCACCTCCAGGGCGGGCCGGTCGGCCCGGACGAGTTCCTCGTAGCGCATGGTCTCGCCGTGCATGCGCTGGATGTCTCGGTCCGAGTACGTCGGCTCGTGGTGGAACAGCGCGAGCCGCTTGGCGTGCGCGGCGTGGCAGAGGTCGACGGCCACCACGTTGGACGAGTGTCCCCAGTCCTGCTTCAGGCTCACCGTGTCGCCCAGCGAGTACATGCTGTCGAAGATCACGAGATCGGCGTCGCGGAAGAACGCCTCGAAAAACGCCTCGTCCTCCATGTTGTCGAGCTTGTGCTCGGAGTCGGTGGAATAGATCACGGCCTTGCCGTTCTTCTCGAACCGGTACCCGTAGCTGTCGTGGCTGTGGTGCTGGCTGGCCAGCGTCACCGTGACGCCGGCCACCTTGAAGGGCTCGCCGGGCTTGTGGGTGATGAACTCGAACCGGGCCTTCAGCCAGTCGAACGGCACCGGGAAGCTGATCTCCTCCTGCTGCCGCCGCAGCGCCTCCTCGGCGTCGGCGTGGCCCGAGTGGATGTAGATCTTCGCGCCGGGATCGAAGGCCGGCCCGAAGAACGGGAAGCCCATGATGTGGTCCCAGTGCAGGTGGGACAGGAAGAAGTGGTAAACGCGCGCGTGGCCTTCGGCGCAGCGGCGGAAGGCGTCGATGCCGAACTCGCGCAGGCCCGATCCCATGTCGCACACGAGGAAGCAGTCCTTGCCGCCCTCGATCTCGACGCAGGAACTGGCGCCGCCATAGCTGCCGTAGGTGGAGAACTCGAGGTTGCTGCGGGCCCAGGCGTGCGCCTCGAGCTCGTCGTTGAACTTGCGTCCCCCCGCCGCCACCAGGGCGCGGGCGATCTTGCCCTGGATGGCGAGGGCCGGCCGCGCCACGGGGAGCGAACCCCGCGTGCCCCAGAAGCGGACGAGCATTCCGTTGTCGCGCGGCATCAGCCTGCGGACCCGACGCTGTCGGTGATCGTGAACAGCTTGTCGTAGCGGCTGATGGCCAGGATCTCCCGCATCCGGTCGTTCGGCGCCGCCAGGGTGATCGACACGGCCTCGCCGGCCTCGCGCCGCGCGATCGTCAGGGCCCGCAGACCCCGCGAGGACATGTAGTCGAGCGCGGTGAGGTCCACGACCAGGGGCAGGCCGGCCGCCGCGGCGTCGCGCACCGCCGCCGTCAGGTGACCGGAGAACGCCTCCCAGGTCGTCTCGTCGACGCGGCCGTCCGGCGAGCCGACCAGCCTGTCGCCCGCATTCGTAAGCCGCCAACTCAAGCTCATACCAAGCCCCCGACGTCGAACAGGCGTCGTTGCGGGGAACAGCCCCGTCCCGCCCCCGCCCGCCAATCGCGCAAGGTGAACGCGCCGAAGTCGCCTTCGCAACTGGATTCGCGCGGCAGGGGCGCGTGGGCGGGGTCGCAGTTGCGCTCCGGGCCCGCGGGCCGCCCTCGCTGCGGGGGACCTGCACCGGCCGCTCACCCAGATTCGTGAACAAATATTGCGCTCGTGTAACGAATTCCCGTGACGGCGCGAAACTTCTTGCCCTCAATTGCCTGTGCAGGTCGGCCCGCAAAACTGAGGCCGCCGCGGGAGGAAGTCATATGGGAAAACACAGGTTCCTGTGCGGCGTTTCTGTCATAGCCGCATCAGTGGCGTTCGGGGCCTCGGGCTCCGCATTTGCGCAAAGCTCCGCGCCCTCGGGCCAGGCCTCCACGGAGGTCACCGAGGTCGTCGTCACCGGCTCGTTCATCGCCGGAACGCCGAAGGACACCGCGATTCCGGTGGCCGTGATCGGGCAGGAGGAACTGGAGCGGCGGGGCTCGCCCTCGGTGCTCGAGATCATCAAGACCCTGCCGGTCAGCGGCCCGGTGCTGGGTGATTCCAACCAGTTCTCGGTGGCGGCGCAGGGCCGCTCGGGCGGCGGCACGATCAACATCCGCGGGCTGGGCGCCCAGCGCACCCTGGTGCTGATGAACGGCCGGCGCTTCTCGGGCTACGTCTCCGACACCAACCTGCTGCCGGTCGCGGCGATCGGGCGGGTGGAGATCCTGAAGGACGGCGCCGCGGCCACCTACGGCTCGGACGCCATCGGCGGGGTGGCGAACTTCATCACCCGCACCAACTTCGAGGGGCTCGAGCTGCAGGGCGACTATCGCTTCGTGGACGGCTCCAAGGGGGACTACGGCGCCAGCGCTCTCTACGGCTGGCGCAGCGAGACCTCGAACCTGCTGGTCAGCCTCGCCTACCAGCACCGCTCCGAACTTGCCATTCCCGACCGCGACTGGGTGCTGCAGCCCTACCTTCGCAATCCGTCGGGCTGGTCGGTGCTGGGCAACCCGGGCGCCTACACCATCCGCAACGGCGCGGGTGGGACGATCGGCTTCGCGGTGGACGCCAACTGCAACGCCGTCGGCGGCTTCGCCGGGTTCACCGGCGCGACGCCGGCCTGCTACTTCAGCTACCTGCCCTTCGACAACCTGGTCGAGGAGGAGGACCGCTACCAGGCCTACGCCGAGTTCAACGCCGACGTGGGTGAGACGGGGAAATTCCACGTCGAGGCGCTGTACGCCCAGACCAGCATCCCCGGCATCCGCTTCTCGCCGGGCTATCCGCCCACCTCCGGTCCGAACGGGCCGGGCAGCGTCAACGTCTATTCGATCCCGGCCTCGAACCCGGGCTTCAACACCTTCCTGCAGCAGACCGGCAACACGGCCCTGATCGGGACGGCGCAGAGCGCGCTGGCCACGCTCTGGCGGCCGTTCGCCAACGGCGGCAACAACTCGACCGGCGGCCTGGGCGGCCAGAAGGGCAGCCGCAAGTACGAGGAGTGGCGGATCTCCTCCTATCTCCGCGGCGAGACGGGCTTCTTCGGCATCGGCTACGACATCGGCCTCACCTACATCAAGGAGAAGCAGGACCAGCAGACGACCGACATCCTGATCGACCGCCTGCAGCGCGCGCTGAACGGGCTCGGCGGGCCGAACTGCACGGGCAACACGCCCGGCGCCAACGGCTGCCAGTACTTCAACCCGTTCTCCAACGCCTACCCCGGCAACCCGGCGCTGGGGCTGACGAACCCCGGGTTCGTCTCGGCCAACGCCAACAGCCGCGAACTGGTGGCCTCGCTGTTCGACCGGCAGAAGTTCCTGGCCACGCAGGACACCTTCGTCCTCGACGTCGTCCTGAACGGGACGCTGCCCATCACCCTGCCGGGCGGCGAGATCGGCTGGGCCGCCGGCTATCAGTACCGCAAGATCGACTACAACCAGCGGATCGGCAGCCCGTTCTACAACGCCCAGGTCACGCCGTGTCCGGTGGCGGGCAGCACGTCGTGCACGTTCCGGACGGGGCCCTACATCTTCCTCGGGCAGAACATCCCGCTCGATCTGGAGCAGGACGTCTACGCGCTGTTCACCGAGCTGAACGTGCCCATCACCGAGGCCCTCAACGCCCAGCTCGCGCTGCGCTACGAGGACTACGGCGGCGCCACCGGCTCCACCACCAATCCCCAGGCGCGGGTGAAGTGGCAGGTCCTGGACGCCCTGGCGTTGCGGGGCTCCGTCGGCACGTCCTTCCGCGGCCCGACCGCGGGCAACGTCGCGCCTACCGGCGTCACCGGCCTCTCCGGCATCACCGCCGCGGGCAACAACTTCAAGTCCGTGGACTTCTTCGGCAACCCGAACACGGGACCTGAGAAGGCGCTGACCTACTCGGTGGGCGCCATCGTGCAGTGGGGCAACCTCACCGCGACGGTGGACTACTGGTACTACCGCCTGAAGGACCAGATCACGACGGTGCCGGCCAACATCGTGGCCACCGCCGTGGCCGGCATCGGCAACGGCAGCCAGGCGGTCAACTGCGCCAGCGCGCTCCGCAACCTGATCACCTTCAACAACAACAACGCCTGCATCCAGGGCGTGACGGTCGGCAACGACATCGCGCGCGTCCGGTCGGACACCACCAACGGTCCGACCATCAAGACCACCGGCCTCGACGTGGAGGTGAACTACCGGTTCGACGACCTGATGGGCGGCTCGCTCGATGTGGGCGGGACGGTCAGCTACGTCTTCGACTTCAAGCAGGCCGCCTTCGTGTTCGGCGGCGTGACGGTCTCGCCGGCCTACGAGGCGGCCGGCTTCACGAACTACGACCGCCTGCCGGGCACCATCCCTGACTGGCGCGGCCAGTTCTACGCCGACTACCACCGCGACCGGCACAGCCTGCGCTGGACGATCAACTACGTGGACGGCGCCACGGACAACCGCGGCCCCACCACCGTCCAGACCGGCCCGTCCACCAACTGCACGGTGGCCAACGCCCGGGCCGGCACGGCGACCAACTGCCAGCTCACCACCCTGGGCCTGCGCGTGCGCAAGTTCATCACGCACGACCTGACCTACCGGCTGGAGTGGGGCGACGACGTGGTGATCACCGCGTCGGTGCTGAACCTGCTCGACCGCGAGCCGTCCAAGGCCCGCCTCGAGCTCAGCTACGATCCCTTTATCGGCAACCCCCTGGAGCGGACCTTCAAGATCACCGCGAAGAAGACGTTCTAGGCCGATCGGCTCCACCGGCCCTCGCCGGCCTCTCCCGCCGCCCTGCGTCGGGAGGGGAGCGAGGCCGGTGGCGCACGGTCCTCACGGTCCCTTGTGGACCACCCCGGCCTTCATCACGAAGCCCACCTTCGTCAGCACGCCCACGTCCTTCAGCGGGTCGCCGTCCACGGCGATGAGGTCGGCGGCGTGGCCCGGCGTCAGCGAGCCCGCCTCGGCCGACACCTGCAGGTGGTCCGCCGCATGGACCGTGGCCGCCTGAATCGCCTCGAGCGGGCTCAGCCCCGCGCGGACCAGCAGCGCGAACTCGCCGGCGTTGTCGCCGTGCGCCGAGACGCCGGTGTCGGTGCCGAAGGCGATCTTGACCCCGCCCTGGTGCGCGCGCCGCACCATCTCGATCATCCTGGGACCGGCCTCGATCGCCTTGGCCGACTGGGCCGGCGTGAGGAAGTTGTTCGGGCCCGTGGCCACCCGGTAGACGAAGTCGCCCGCCATGAGCGTCGGCACCAGGTAGGCGCCGTTCTTCTTCATGGCCGCGACGCCCTCGGCGTCCAGGAAGGTGCCGTGCTCGATGGAGTCGCCGCCGGCCTTCATGAAGCTCACGATGCCGTCGCCGCCGTGGGCGTGGGCGGTCACGCGGCGGCCCATGCGGTGGGCGGTCTCGACGATGGCGTTCAGCTCGTCCTGGCTGAACTGCTGGGCCAGTCCCGCGGCGGTGTTCGACAGCACCCCGCCGGTGGCCGTGATCTTGATGACGTCGACGCCCTGCTGGACCTGCTGGCGTACGGCGCGCGCGCAGTCGTCGGCGCCCGAGCACACCGAGTTGGGCCGCAGCAGGTGCATGATGTCGTCGCGGAACCCGTTCACGTCGCCGTGGCCGCCGTGCACCGAGATGGCCGAGCCCGAGGCGACGATGCGCGGGCCCGGGACGTCCCCCGCCGCCGTGGCCTTGCGCAGCGCCAGGATCGCATTGGTGTCGGCCCCCAGGTCGGCGACCGTGGTGAAGCCCGCCATCAGCGTGCGCCGGGCGTAGCGGGCGCCGACCAGCGCCTGCTCGGCCGACGACTGGGTCACCTCCTCCAGGCGCGCATTGGGGTTCTGCTCGCCCGTCAGGTGGACGTGGCTGTCGATCAGGCCGGGCAGGACGAAGCGGGTCTTCAGGTCGATCACCGCCGCGCCCGGCTCGGAGATGTAGCCGTCGGCGATCCGGACGACCTTGCCCCCGCGGATCACCAGGGACTTCTGCGTCTCGACCTTGCCCGAAGCGGGATCGACCAGCACCCGTCCGGCATGGACGACGGTCGTGGCCTGGGTCTGGGCCGCGGCCGGCGTCGCCAGCGCGGCGGCCGCCGCGGCGGCCAGGAGGAAGGATCGCAACGGTAGAGCCCCCGGGGGTTGAACAGCCCGCCGGACCTTACGTCGTTTGCGCCCGCCGCCGCTAGTTCCGAGAGGAGGCCTGCCCGCAGCGCTGGCGCCCCTCCACCCTGCTGGCGTGCAGGGGAGGACCGGGGTCGCCAACCGCTGTCATCCCGGTTTCCGCGCAGCGGAACACCGGACTCCGCCTTTCCGGACGAAGCGCGGCGTCGGTGCCCGCGGGCCGCCACGGCCATCGGGCGCGTATGGGTCCCGGTCTTCGCCTGCGGCGAAACCGGGATGACAGCCGTGGGGTGGGAGGACGCAGAGCGCGCACCGCGACCGCCGCGCCTCCCCCGCGATCTCTGCGATCAAGTCGGGCCATGCTCCCCCCCTGGAGGAGCTCGCGAAGCGAGAGGGGGTCTGGCCGCGACGCCGGCGCGCCCTCCACCCTGCTGCGCAGGGGAGGACCGGGGGGCCAACCGCTGTCATCCCGGTTTCCGCGCAGCGGAACACCGGGACCCATAGACTCCGCCTTTCCGGACGAAGCGCAACGGCGCCGCCCGCGGGCCGCCACGGCCATCGGGCGCGTATGGGTCCCGGTCTTCGCCTGCGGCGAAACCGGGATGACAGCCGTCGGAATCTTCGGCCTGCCCCCGTCCTGCCGTCCGCGGTAGCGCCGCCTCACTGCGCCGCGGGGGAATTTTCCGAGATCTCCTCCAGGGTGCGGCCCACGGCCTTCGCGCCATAGTCCACGGCGATGTCGCCCAGGGAGAGGATGCCGCAGAGCCGGCCCCCCTCGCCCAGCACCACCAGGCGCCGGATCTGCCGCGACCCCATCTTGGCCGCGGCGTCCGCCACGTTGTCGTCCTCGGCGCAGGTCTCGACGCCCTCGGTCATCACCTCGGAGACCGGCGTGTCCAGGCTGCCCGCCTCGGCGACGATCCGGAGCACGATGTCGCGGTCGGTGATCAGGCCGACGACCTTGCCGTCGTCGACGACCGGCACCGCGCCCGTCTCGATCCGCGCCATCGTCTGGGCCACCTCGCGCACGGTCGTGCGCGGCGTGGCGGTCACGACCTGGGCGGTCATCACTTCGCTGACGTTCATGGCCGTCCCTCCTAGCTGCTCTTGCGGTCGCCGCGGTCGCCGTCGCCCTTCTTGGCGACGGTCTTGGCCTTCTGCCGGCGGTCGGCCGCCAGCGACTTGCCGACGCTTACCTGGTCCTGCGTGAACTGGCCCTCGGCGTCCCTTCGCACGTAGCGCTTGGAATTGCCGGTATCGATGGTCTCGCGGGGCATCGGGTTCTCCTCGCTGTGTCTGTCAGCGAGGGGAAAGGTCCGAACGGGGCAGGTCGTTCCGCAGGCCGACCCCGGGCCTGCGCCTCAGCTCTTCTGCCGCGACTGGACGCTGTCGAGATAGCGGATGATGGCCTGGACGTCCGAAGGCGGGAAGCTGAAGGCCGGCATGGCCGGATGGCCGGTCAGGATGCCCTCGGCCAGGGCCTCGGCCAGCATCTCGGGCTCGTAGCGCCTGTGCAGGTCGCGCAGGGGCGGCGCGCCGCGCAGCGGGCTCGTGTCCTGTTGCTCCACGGCGTGGCAGCCCGCGCAGTGGCGGCGCACCAGCGTCTCGCCGCGGGCCAGGTCGACGTCGCCGGGCGCAGCCTGCGGGGCAGGCTGGCAGGCGCCGGCGGCGGCGGCCAGCGCCAGCATGCCGCCCAGCAGCCAGGCCGCATGCGCCCTTGTCATCGCTCGAAGCTCCATCGGCATGGCCGCGCCTCCATCGGCCCACGATCCCCGGGTCCGCAGGGTTCGGCCTTGACGGCGATCAAGCCGCGCTTCGGGTCACGCGTCCCAGGGCCGCCACGATCACCGCGGCGGCGAGGCCCGCCGGGGCGATGGTGAGGAAGACCTGTTCGGGCGTCGCGCCGGCGTTGCGCAGCTCTCCGGCGATCAGCGGCCCGAAGATCGAGCCGAGACGCCCGACGCCCACGGCGGCGCCGGCCCCCGCAGCGCGCAGGTGGACCGGGTAGATGAGCGGCGCGACGGCGTAGAGCGTGAACTGGGCGCCCATCACCAGGAAGCCCGCCGCGGCGCTGAGGGCCAGGATGGCGGGCGAGGCGTCGGCCAGGGCGAACCCGGCCATGGCGGCCGCCAGCGCGAGGTAGACCACAGCCAGGGGCCAGCGCCACCCGAACCGGTCGGCCACCGCCGCCACGGCCAGCGACCCCACGACGCCCGCGACGTTGAACGCCATCGCCGCGGCGAAGCCCTCCGAGGCGGCGTGGCCCTTGTCGACCACGAGCGTCGGCAGCCAGTTGAGCGCCAGGTAGAGCACCACGAGGGTGAGCATGAAGGCCGCCCAGACCAGCAGCGTGGGCGCGGCGCGCCGTTCGCCGAACAGGGCCCGCATCAGGTTGCGGTCGGCCGACGGGTCGGGCTGGGGGCGCGTCTCCGGCAGCAGGAAGACCAGCACGGGCACGAGGACCAGCGGCGCCAGTCCCCCCGCCACGAAGATCGCGCGCCAGTCCAGCTCGGGCCCGGCCAGCCGCGCGATCAGCGCCGCCGTCGCCCCGCCCACGGGCATGCCGCAGAACATGGCGGCCACCGTGGCCGAGCGCCGCTCGGGCCGGCTGATCTCGACCGCGACCGCGATCAGGTTGGGCATGGCCCCGCCGAATCCCAGGCCGGTGGCGAAGCGCGCCAGGAGCATGGTCTCGTACGATCCCGCCATGGCGGTGACGAGCGAGAAGAGCCCGAAGGCGGCGACCGAGGCCACGAGCACCGGCTTGCGCCCGGTGCGGTCGGCCGCCCAGCCGCCGATCAGGGCGCCCACGACGAGACCCATCATGGCGGCGCTGCCCGCCCAGCCCAGCTGGGCCGGATCCAGCCCCAGCTCGGGCGCCATCAGCGGCGCGGCCACGCCGAAGGCCTGGATGTCGTAGCCCTCGACGGCGGCGATCAGGAAGCAGATGAGGACGATGAGCCGCGCGCCTGCGCGTCCGCCCGTGGCCGTAGTCATGTCGTGCGTCTCCCCGACTCACGCACCCGCCCCACCATCGCGCGAACACGGGCCCGACGCCATGCTTGTGGCCAAGCTGCGTCACACCCCCGCCTGAAACCCGGCGCTGCCTTGGGAGTTAGGTGACCCGCCTCGAACCGCGAGGCGCGCCAAGCTCGAAGGAGGCCACGATGCGCAACAGGATTCTCGCCGCCGCGGTGTTCGGCGCCGTCGGACTTTCGCTGGCGGCCGTTCCCGCCCCGGCCGAGGCGGCCAAGCGGGTGCTCGTCTGCAAGAGCGTCAAGAAGTCCGCCAACAAGGGCACGGTGATCGGCGCGGTGGCCGGCGGCGTCCTGGGCAACCAGCTGGCCGGCAACGGCGCGCGCACGGAGGGCACGCTGCTGGGCGCCGGCGTCGGCGCGGTGGCCGGCCACCAGATCGCCAAGTCGAACGCCAAGAAGAAGCGCTGCCGCTACGTCTATCGCTGAGGCTTCAGGCAGAGCCAGCGGGTGCGGTGGAAGTTGGGGGCGTTGTCCACCCAGCCCGTGACCCGGCGGCTCACCAGGTTGCGGTTCACCACGAAGTAGACCGGGATCATGGCCTCCTCGTCCAGCATCA
Organism: Phenylobacterium sp. T106; assembly: GCF_057219735.1. Lineage (NCBI taxonomy): Bacteria > Pseudomonadati > Pseudomonadota > Alphaproteobacteria > Caulobacterales > Caulobacteraceae > Phenylobacterium > Phenylobacterium sp. T106. The sequence continues at coordinate 22,313 of NZ_JBXVWA010000004.1, forward strand.
GCTGCTCGGCGCGGGCGAGGATGCGCGCCCGTGCGGCGAGGTCCGGCTCCTGGTCGGCCGCGGCGAGTAGCGCGTCGTAGGCCGGGTTCTTGTAGTCCCCGTAGTTCTGCGCCCCGGTGTCGCTCTTGAAGAGCCCCAGGAAGGTCACGGGATCGTTGAAGTCGCCGTACCAGCTCATCGAGCCGATCTCGAAGGCGCGGTTGCGGTAGGCGGCGAACGCGACGCCCGCCTCGTTCTGCTCGATCCGGGGTTCGACGCCGATCGCCCGCCAGTCGGCCTGCACCGCCTCCATCAGCAGGAGTGTGTCGGTGTTGTTGGGCGTGGTGATGGTGAGCTTCAGCGGCCGCGCCGCGGTGTAGCCCGCCTCGGCCAGCAGCCGCCGCGCCTGCGCCTGCCGCTCGGCGAACGGCAGGCCCGCCCAGCGCAACCTGGGCCCCTCGCCCGCGCCCACGTAGCCTGCGGTGATCGGCGGCGTGAAGGCGTAGGCCGGCTGCTGCCCCGCGCGCAGCAGCTTCGCGGTGATGAAGTCGCGGTCCACCGCCATCGACAGCGCCCGGCGCACGCGGACGTCGCGGAAGGCCGCCACGTCGCGGGTGTTGAACGACAGGTAGGCCGTGGCCAGCGAGACCCCGGTGCGGGCCACGCCCGGCATGGTCTTCTGCAGCCGCTCGTAGCGGTTCGACTGGAAGCGGGTGTTCAGGTCCAGCTCGCCGCGCGCCACCCGCCGCTCGGCCGAGACCACGTCGGGCGTCGGATAGTAGTTCACTCGGTCGAGGCAGACATTGGCGGCGTCCCAGAAGTAGGGGTTCTTCTCCACCGAGATCCGGTCGCCCAGCCGCCATCCCGTCAGCCGGAACGGCCCGTTGCCCACATAGCGCCCCGGCTGCACCCAGCCGTCGCCGTACCGCTCCACCACGTGCCGCGGCGCGGGGAAGAAGCTCTGGTGCTTGAGCAGTTCGGGCAGATAGGGCGCTGGATGCGCCAGCCGGATCTCCACCGTGCGGGGATCGGGCGCGCGGACGCCGAGCGCGGTGAGCGGCGCCTTGCCCTCGTTCACCGCCTGGCCGTTCTCGATCACGTAGAGCAGGTAGGCGTAGATGGAGGCCGTCTTCGGATCGAGCGTGCGCCGCAGGCCGAACACGAAGTCGTCCGCGGTCACGGGCCGCCCGTCCGACCAGCGCGCCGGGCGCAGGTGGAAGGTCCAGGTGAGGCCGTCGGCGCTGGTCGTCCAGCGCTCGGCCGCGCCCGGGATCGGCTTGGCGTCCGGGCTGTCGGTGGTCAGCCCCATCATAAGGTCGCCGATGATCGCGGCCTCGTCGAGCAGGTTGGCCTTCTGCGGGTCGAGCGTCTGCGGCTCGGAGTTGTTGCCGTACTCCAGGCAGACCTTGCCGGCCGGGCAGGCCGCCCGCTGGGGCTCACCCTGGCAGGCGGCCAGGAGCAGGGCGAGGAGAAGCACGGCGCGGCGGATCACGCCCGCATCAGTCTACGCAGACCCGCGTCCTGTCTAGTTCAGCCGGAAGTCCGCCCCGACGGCCCGCAGCTCCGCCGGCTTGATCAGCTTGCAGTGGCCCACCGTCACCTTGAACAGCGGCCCCTCCAGGGTGCGATGCCAGAAGTCCAGGAACTTCCGCAGCGTGGGGAACTCCGGGAAGATGTCGTAATCCTGCCAGATGTAGCTCTGCAGGAGCGAAGGATGGTCGGGCAGCCGGTACAGGATCTCGGCCGTCGTCAGGCCATAGCCGGCCAGCTGCTTCCGGAATTCGGGCGACGCTTTCATTCAGTTCCACCTCGCACGCGTTGGACCGCAGGGGCCACGCCGCACGGGCGGGGCCGCACACCCTGACAGTACGCACGATTCTGAACAAAAGTTTCAAGATTCCAATATGTTAGCACTCATACGGCAAGGCTGCTGCTAGCCGAACAGCTCGGGCCGCCGCACCCGCAGGGCCAGGATCAGCGCCAGCGACTTCAGGTCCTCGATCCGGCGCTGCTCCACCCAGGTCCAGAGCAGCGACAGCGGGACCTCCTCCACGGCGATCAGCTCGTTCTCGCCCTCGACCCCGCCGCCGGCGGCCACGCGGTCTGCGGCCCGGTACTCGGCCAGGAACAGGTCGATCCGCTCGGACGACACGCCGGGCGTCGAGAACGGCGACCCCACGGCCTCCAGCCGCCCCAGACGCACCCCGCACTCCTCCAGCGCCTCGCGGACGGCGGTGTCCTCGGCGTCCTCGTTGTCGACCATCCCCGCCGGCGCCTCCAGGAGCGCCGGCGTGCCGCCCGCCCAGATCACCGGCGCCCGCGGCAGGTTCACCATCAGCGCCGTCCGCCGCTCCGGATCGTAGGGCAGCACGCAGGCCGCCCGGCCGTGGTGCTCGATCTCGCGCCGGAAGGTCGTCCCGTCCGGCCCGGCCAGCGTGGCCACCAGCAGCGTCAGGTAGCCCTGGTAGGCCGTCTCGACCTTGCGGAGTTCGACCGTCGACATTTCGCCATGCTCCCACCCCGCTCTGGGCCGGGCACGGCGCGCAGCGTCGCGCCGGTGTCGGCGTCCGTCACGGGGTCACCCGCCATGCCCGACATCGGCGGTCAGGTCGAGCCGGCGCGCGCCCCTGGCCGCCGCTTCGGCGACGCCGCGATCGGCAGAGGTCCTGCAGACGCGAAGGCGGCCCACCGGCGGGTGCGCGGCGGGCCGCCCTGTCGTCTGCTGCAAGCGTCGTGGAGGCGATTCAGCTTGCGCGCTCCGCGCCGCGACGCCTCTTCGGCCGTCAGGCCGGCGTGAGGGCGGCCGCGCGGCTGTTGCGCCGGCGCAGCATGGCGCCCAGCCCACCGAAGCCGATGATCATCAGGGCCCAGGAGGCGGGCTCGGGGATCGCGGCGCTCGCCGGCACGCCGACAGCCCCTTGTGCGTACAGCGATTGCCCGGCGGTCGCGCCGTTGTTCTTCACGGTGAGGCTGGTGAAGCCGTCCGACCGGACCCCCGAGAATGTGGAGATCGCGGACAGGAAGAACTGGATGGGCGGGTGTTCGCCCTGCGTGAACGTCAGCGGACCCGTCCATGTGAACACGAGGTTCTCCACGGTCGGATCGTCGGTGAAGCCGGGCACCGGCTGGAACGCGTCGGGATCGGTGGACACCGTGCTCGTGAACTCGGTCGTCGCCTCGATGAACGGGTTCGGCAGTGCGCCGAAGCCGACGAAGCCGGCGAAGTCGTAGATGATCAGCCCGTCGCCGGGGCGGACGCCGGCGTCGCTGTCGAGCGTGAGGTTGTAGAGGAACTCGAAGTTGGATCCGGAGGGCGTGACCGCGTCCAGCGTCGGAGTGACGCCGGCCGCGTGCGCGCTCCCGGCCAGCACCAAGGTGGCCGCGGCAGCGAAGAGGAGCTTTTTCATGAAGGGGCTTCCACACGTCAAAAGGTTGACGTAGCTCCAACCAGAGCCAGCGAGCGATGTTCCAGCTCCGCCGCGATTTCGCCGCAAATTCTGCACGGGAATGCGTCGCGGCCGCGGCGGCGGGAGGGGGACCCCGGCTCTGAAGGCGCGGCTGAAGCGCGACCTGGCGGCCGCCGCCAACCAGGCCGGGAAGAGAACCGCAAACCATCGCGAACCCACGCCAACCAGCCCGAGCGGCCCCGCCGACGCCTCATGGACGCTGTTCGCGATGGTTGGCGATGGTTCGCGGTTCAATCGAGCCGCGCCCGCGACTGCGCAGCCGTCGCTCATGCGCACCAAGAATGAACACGAATGCACACGAATAATGGGGCCCGGGCCGCCCCGCGACCATTCGTGTTCTTCGTGTTCATTCGTGGTCGATCACACGCGCCTTCGGCCTGAAGCCCATCGCCCGCTGGCGCACCTGCCCGACCCGCTCGGCGTGAGCCGGCGCCATAGGCGCGAAGCGCCCACAAGAACCGCGGAACACGCGGAATTATACGGAACACCCCTGCACGTCGCGAACACGTTCGCGATGGTTGGCGATGGTTTGCGGTTCAAGCCAAACGGCGCCTGCGGCGCGCGGCCCTCAGCCCAGCGTCGCGCGCAGCATCCAGGCGTGTTTCTGGTGTGCGTCGATGCGGGCGTCGATGACCGCGGCGGTGACGTCGTCGGCGCCCTCGCGGGCGGCCTTGGCGGCGGCGATCAGCGCCTCGTGGTCGGCGACCAGCTCGCGCAGCATGCCGGCGGCGTCCTGGTGCGGGTCGCCGTCCTTGATCGACGACAGCCGGGCGAAGGCGGCGTAGCCCTGCGGCGCCAGCTGGCCCAGCGCGCGGATCCGCTCGGCCACCAGGTCGATGGCGGTCCACATCTCGGTGTACTGCTCCATGAACATGCCGTGCAGCGCATGGAAGTTCATGCCGCGGACGTTCCAGTGGTAGCCGTGGGTCTTGAGGTAGACGGCGTAGGTGTCGGCCAGCAGCTTCGACAGCTCGCCCGCGACCTTGTCCTGGGTTTCCATGGCGTTCGTCCTCCTCAACGGGAATGGGGGTGGGCGCCGACCCGGACAGGCACGGCGCGGGGCCGCCAGGCGCGCTCGTGCAGCGCGTAGGCGATGGTCTGGAACACCGGCTCGATCAGGCCGACGGCCAGCGCCGCCTGCCAGTTGCGCGTCAGCGCGTAGGCCACCGCGATGGCGACGGTCATGTGGACGACCGACCAGCTGACGGTCTTGGCGGCGAGGCGCATCGGGACTTCCTTCCAGTGACGGCAGAGATAGGCGCCCGCGCGCCTAAAATCCAATCGATCGTTCCGTCATTTGGAATAGATCGTACCTATGACGAGCGATCGCCGCTTGGCGCCTGCCCGCCTTCGGTTATCGTCGATCAGACAGCTCCAGCCGGCCGGTCACCGGGACGGCGCCCAAGAACAGATGCGAGCTGCAGGGAGACGCGCCCATGAAGTTCACATGGTTCAACCTGATGCCGTGGCCGTATCTGCCGGACGATTTCCGGGAGACCCACCGGTCCGTCTGGGTCGACATCGACCAGCGCCTGTTCGATCCCGTGAAGAGCCATGAGGTCTACAACACCTACATGGACCTCCTGGAGTACGCCGGCACGCTGGGCTTCGACGGCATCGGGGTCAATGAGCACCACCAGAACGGCTACGGCATCATGCCGTCGCCCAACATCATCGCCGCCGGCCTGGCGCGCCGCACGAAGGAGCCGGCCATTGTGGTGCTGGGCAATTCCATCGCGCTCTACAATCCGCCGGTCCGGGTGGCCGAGGAGTTCGCGATGCTGGACTGCATCTCGGGCGGGCGCCTGGTGGCCGGCTTCCCGGTCGGCACCTCGATGGACACCAACTACTGCTACGGCCAGATCCCCAGCCTGACGCGCGAGAAGTACAACGAGGCGCACGACCTGATCATCAAGGCCTGGACCGAGCGCGACCCGTTCGCCTTCAACGGCCGCTACAACAAGCTGCGCCACGTGAACATCTGGCCGCGGCCGATCCAGCAGCCGCATCCGCCGGTGCATATCCCGGGCGGCGGCTCGGTCGAGACCTACGACTTCTGCATCGACAACACCTACAGCTACTCCTACCTCAGCTTCTCGGGCTACCTGCGCGCCAAGGCGCTGATGCAGGGCTACTGGAACCGGGTCGAGGAGCGCGGCGCGCCCGACAAGAGCCCCTACCGGGCCGGCTTCGCCCAGACGATCTGCGTGGCCGAGACCGACGCCGAGGCCAAGAAGCTGTACGAGGAGCACGTCAGCTATTTCTACAACCGCTGCCTGCACGTCTATCCGGGCTTCGCGGACGCGCCCGGCTACCGCACCATCAAGACCATCCAGACCGGCGCGCTGTCACAATACGCCCCGCCCGTGGGCGGCTATTCCCAGCTCTCCTGGGAGGAGCTGACCGAGCAGGGCCACGTGATCGCGGGCTCGCCCGAGACGGTGCGCCAGCGGATGGAGGACCTGATCAAGGGCCTGCACGTGGGCAACATCTTCTGCCTCATGCACGTGGGGAACATGCCGGCCGACAAGTGCATGTACTCGACGAGGCTGTTCGCCGAGAAGGTGATGCCGCACCTGCGGAACATGTTCCCGGACTATGCGGACGACGACCGCTTCTGGTGCAAGCCGCTGTCGAAGATCGCCACCGCCGGCGACCTGCCGGCCGCCCCGGCGCGCGCGCCGATCCCGGCCGAGTGAGGGAGCGCCAGATGTTCGAACTGAAGACCGTCCAGACCCACTACGCGCCGGTCCGCTACCTGGTCGGCGGCGCCGGCCCCGACCTCGTCTACCTGCATGGCGCGGGGGGGATCGCGGCCGAGGATCCGCTGCTGGCCGAGCTGGCGAAGAGCCATCGCGTCTACGCTCCGCTGGTCCCCGGCTACGGCGACTCGGAGGAGGCGCCCGAGATCCGCGACATGCTGGATTTCACGCTCCACACCTGGGACGTGGTCCAGGCCCTGGGCCTGAAGGACCCGATCCTGGTGGGCCACTCCATGGGCGGCATGATCGCGGCCGAGATGGCGGCGGTGCAGCCCAACGACGTCTCGCGGCTGGCCCTGATCGCCCCCGCCGGCCTCTGGGACGACGACCACCCCATCGCCGACCTCTTCGCCACCATGCCCTACGAGATGCCGGCGCTCCTGTTCCACGACGCGGAAGCCGGCGCGGCGATGCTGACCGCGGGGCGGAACGTGACCGACCCCAACTTCCTGCAGACCTACCTGGTGACCAACGCCCGGCAGCTCGGCATGGCGGGGCGCATCCTGTTCCCCATCCCTGAGCGCGGGCTGTCCGGCCGGATGCACCGCATCCGCGCGAAGACGGTCATCGTCTGGGGCGACTCCGACCGGCTGATCCCGCCGGTCTACGCCCATGGCTTCAAGAAGGGCATCGCCGGCGCCGAGCTGGTCTCGATCCCCGAAGCCGGCCACATGGTCACCCTGGAGCGGCCGAAGGCCGTGGCCGAGGCCATCGCGCGGTTGGGCTAGGGCGTAGGGCGCTCGGGCACGCGCCAGAGGTAGATCTCCGAGCCGTCGGCCATCTCCCGGGTGGCCTCCGGCCGCCAGTCGCCCATGTCCCAGGCGTGGCTGACGATCCGCGTGCCCGGCTTCAGCGCCAGCAGCTTCGGCCGCAGGCGCAGGTTCAGGTCGGGCAGCAGGTAGAGCGTGACCACCGTCGCCTCCGACAGGTCCGTCGCGAACAGGTCCTGCCGCCGGAACTCGACCAGATGGCCGACGCCCGCGGCCCGGGCGTTGGCGCGGGCCTCGCGCACCCGCTCGGCGCTCAGCTCGACCCCCAGGCCGCGCGCGCCGAACCGCCGCGCCGCCTCGATCGGGATCCGCCCGTCGCCGGAGCCCAGGTCGTAGACCACGTCGCCCGCGCGCACCTCGCCCAGCTCAAGCATGGCGGACACCGTCGACTGCGGCGTGGGCACGTAGATGACGTCGATCCCGCGGTCAGAGGGCACGCTCTGGCAGGCCGCCAGGACCAGCGCCGCGAGGGCTGCGACGAGCATCTTCACGACGACCGCTCCTTTCACGCCTGCGTGATCTGGCGTGAACCAAACCAGCCGAACCGGGTTTTCGCAAACCGTCGGAGGCCATCGGCGTCAAGACGCTCTGGCCGCCGCCGCAAGACGAGGGACCGACACATCCCACGCCTTTGAGGAGAGAACACGATGAAGACCCTGATCCTTCCCCTCGCCGTCGCCACGGCGCTGACCGCCGGCGCCGCCACGGCGCAACCCTACGGCTGGGGCTCCGCACGCTCGCTCGACGAGCGCCAGGACATGCTGATGCACCGCATCGACCGCGGCGAGGCCACCGGCCAGCTGACCCGGCGCGAGGCGTACCGGCTGAAGATGGAGTTCAACGCCATCGCCCGGCTCGAGGCCCGCTATCGCTACAACGGCCTGTCCCGCTGGGAAGCCAACGACCTGATGCAGCGGCTGGACAACCTGCAGCACAGCGTCCGCATGGCCCGCCGCGACGACGACCGTCGCCGCTACGGCTATAACGACCAGCGGCCCATGTACTAAGGGCCCGACGACCAGTCCGACGTTGCGGCGGCGGGAAGGATCATCCTTCCCGCCGCCGTCGTTTCCGGGCACGGGATGGACCATGGCCGCCGACCTGTTCGACCTGCCGCCGCAGGGCCCTCCAGGCTTCGCCTACCGCCCCGCATTCGTCACGCAAGACGAGGAAGCCGGACTACTCGCGCGCCTGGGCGAGCTCGACTTCCAGCCGTTCCAGTTTCAGGGCTACGAGGCGCGGCGACGCGTTGTGTCGTTTGGGTGGCGCTACGAGTTCAGCGGCGCGGGCGCCCTGGTCGAGGCGTCGCCCCTGCCCGATTGGCTCTTGCCGCTGCGCGACCGCGCGGCGGCCTTCGCGGGCGCGCCCGCCGACGACTTCGTGCACGTGCTGATCAACGAGTATCGCGAAGGCGCGCCCATCGGCTGGCATCGGGACCGGCCGCAGTTCGACAAGGTCGTCGGCGTGTCGCTGAACGCGGCGGCGGTCATGCGCTTCCGCCGCCGGGTGGGATCGCGGTTCGAGCGGCTGAACGCCCCCCTCGCTCCGCGCTCGGCCTACCTGCTCGGCGGCGAGGCGAGATGGACCTGGGAGCACAGCCTTCCGGAGGCCAAGGCGCACCGCTTCTCGATCACCTTCCGCAATCTGCGCGCCCCCGCCTGACCAAGGGCGTTGCAGCGGGTGCTCAGACCGTGTCGGATGACGCGCGGGAGGGCGAAGCATGACCCATGTGGATCTGGCGCTGATCGGCGCGCTGGTCGCGTTCGTCCTGGCCTGGTGGTTCCGCCCGCTGCCGGGGCGCCTGGCCATCCTGTGGACCCTCGCCGCGCTTGTCGTGCTGCTGGGCCTCTACGGGCTGATCGACGACCGCTGGCAGAATGGCGTCGGCGCCGCCGTGGGTGTGGTGTTCCTGCTGGTGCTGGGGATCAACCGGCTGCGCCGCGCCCCCCGGCGCGAGGGCCGGCCCTACGTTTCCGGCCCGCTGTTCGGCATCCTCGCGGCCGTCGCCGTGGCGGCGATCGTGCTGTTCCCGGTCGATCCGCTCCCCAAGCCGTCCGGCCGCCATCCGGTCGGCGTGCGGAGCTTCGAGCTGGTCGACGCCGCCCGCCCGGGCCTCATCGCGGCCAGGCCCGAGGAACTGCGCCGCCTGCTGGTCCGGGTCTGGTACCCGGCGGGATCGGTGGCCGGGCTCAAGCCGCGCCGGTACTTTTCCGAGGCCGAGGCGGATACGACGGCGCGGACGCTGGGCGAGCTGGTCGGTTTCGGTCCGTTCTTCACCTACGTGAAGCACGTGCGGACCAATTCGTACGAGGCGGCGCCGCTGCTGGCCGGCGCGACAGGACTGCCCGTGGTCTTCTACAGCCATGGCTACACCTCGTTCCTGTCCCAGAACACGGTGCTGATGGAGGAGCTGGCGAGCCACGGCTACGTCGTCGTCTCGGTCCAGCACACCTACGACTCGTCCTCGACCGTGTTCCCGAACGGGGACGTGGCGCCGGCAGATCCGAAGCTCGCCGACATGGCGCAGGAGACCGACGGCCCGGTCGCCAGGGCGCAGAACCAGGCCATCGGAGGCGCCACGCTCGACGAGCGGCTGGAAGGCTACCTGGCGCTCCGCGAGATGGCGCTGTCCGGCCAGAACGACCGGCTGGCCCGCAGCGGCGAGATCTGGGCGGCTGACCGCATCTTCGTGCACGACCAGCTTCAGCGCGGCGCCGCGCCGCCGGCGATCCGCGAGATCCTGGCCGCCGCCGACCTGTCCCGCGTCGGCGAGATGGGCATGTCGTTCGGCGGCGCCACCACCGGCACGGTGTGCATGCGCGACCGCCGGTGCGCGGCCGGCGTGAACCTGGACGGCGGGGACTTCCCCTTCGCGGCCTTCGCCGCCGACGTGCCTGCGCCGTTCCTGATGTTCCACTCCGACGTGGCCAACATCAGCAAGCGCGTGGGCGCGCCGCCGCCCGTCCAGCCGCGGAGCTTCAACGAGTTCAGCTACGAGCCGTTCGCCACGGCCGGACGGCGCGCCGATGTGTACCGCGTCCAGCTGAAGGGCTCGCAGCACCTGGGGCTGTCGGACTTCTCGCTGTTCGTACGCCGTCCTGTGCGCGACCCGCTGTTCGGCTCCGCGCCGGCGACGGTGATGGTCGGGGCGCAGAACGACTTCGTGCGCGCGTTCTTCGATCGCCACCTTCGCGGCGCGGACAACCGCTTCCCGCAGCCGCAACTGGCCCGCTACCAGCGGTGGGTCACGCCGCTGAGGGTGGACGCCGTGCGCGCCTGGTGGGCGGCCAAGCCTGCGGAAGAGCAGGCCGGCATCCTGGCCCGGATCGAAAAGGCCCGGGCCGCGCCTACGCCTTAGGCCGTCCGGCCTTCGCCGGTCTCGCGACGGGCCTTCTCGAGGTCTTCGCCTTCCGGACCGTCGAGGGCGGCCTCGGCCTCGCGGGCCTTCTCCTCGACAGGACCGTTCTCGGCGAAGTCGTGCTGCATCTCCTGGTACTTCTTGCCCGAGACGTAGTCGCCTTCACCCTGGATCTTGTTGTCAGCCATTGCAGGAACTCCTCGCTACCCGGCGAGGAACCCCGAAGCCGAGATACGGCTCCATAGATCGCGTCGATGGGCGGCATAGAACCAATCATGTTGATCCCGCGCGCCGCAGGGTCATAGTCCCGCCTGACGTTCAGGGAGATGAACAAATGTCGCTCGCGAGCAGCAAGACGATCGAGAACCTCAAGGCCGCCTTCGCCGGCGAGAGCCAGGCGAACCGCCGCTACCTCTACTTCGCGCAGAAGGCCGACGTGGAAGGCTACAACGACGTCGCCGCCGTGTTCCGCTCGACGGCGGAAGGCGAGACCGGCCACGCGCACGGGCACCTGGAGTTCATGGAAGGCGTCGGCGATCCCGCCACGGGTCTGCCGATCGGCGGCACCGCCGACAATCTGAAGGCCGCCATCGCCGGCGAGACGCACGAGTACACCGACATGTACCCGGGCATGGCGCGCACGGCGCGCGAGGAAGGCTTCGACGAGATCGCCGACTGGTTCGAGACCCTCGCCAAGGCCGAGAAGAGCCACGCCGGCCGCTTCCAGCGCGCGCTCGACACTCTGGACTGATCCGTTCCAAGGCGTGTCATCCCGGCCGCGCCAGGCCGGGATGACACTGTGTTTCGAGGGCTGAGGCTTGAGCGAAGACCGCACCGCACCCGAGGCGTCCGGCGGGCCTCCGCGCGAGGGCAGCCTCGATGCGCCGTTCCGCCGGCCGATCGCCTGGCAGGACCCGGACTACTACGACCTTGAGAAGGTCCACGCCGAACTGCAGCGGCAGTTCGACGTCTGTCACACGTGCCGGCGCTGCTTCAACCTGTGCGACAGCTTCCCGCGCATGTTCGACGCCATCGACGAGGGCCCGACGGGCGAGATCGACGGCATCGGGCCCAAGGAGCACGCGCACATCGCGGAGGCCTGCACCCTCTGCGACATGTGCTTCCTGACGAAGTGCCCCTACGTCCCGCCGCACCCGTTCGACATCGACATTCCGCACCTGATCCTGCGCTACCGGGCCGCCAAGCGGCGGGAGGGCCACAAGGAGTGGGTGCGCGAGCAGCTGGGCGAGACCGACCGCAACGGCAAGCTGGCCAAGCCGGTCGCGCCCATCGCCAACTGGGCCAGCGCGCGCAGCAACACGCCGCTCCGCAAGCTGCTGGAGTCCATCGCCCACATCGACGCCGAGGCCGAGCTGCCGAGGTATGTCAGCAAGACGGCGAGCGACCGGCTGAAGGGGCCCATGGCGCCCAACCCGAACGGGCCCGCCTTCGGCAAGCGCAAGGTGGCGATCTACGCGACCTGCTTCGTCGACTACAACAAGCCCGACACGGCCGTGGCCGCCGCCCGGGTGCTGGCGCACCAGGGCTGCGAGGTGAAGCTGGTCTACCCCGAGTGCTGCCGGATGCCCCAGCTCGAGGCCGGCGACCTCAAGACCGTCGCCGGCGCGGCCGAGCGGGTGTCGAAGGTCTTCGCACCCCTGGTCGCCGACGGCTGGGACGTGGTGGCGCTCACCGCGTCGTGCGGCCTGATGATGAAGTTCGAATGGCCGCTGATGTTGCCCGAGAATAAGGACGTGGCGCACCTCTCGCGGGCGACCAAGGACATCTGCGAGTACGTGGTGGAGCTCTCCAAGGCCTATGGCCTCGCCGAGGGCATCCAACCGCAGAGCGGCGGCGTCACCGTCCACCACGCCTGCCATGCGCGCGCCCAGAACATGGGCGCCAAGTCGGTGGAGATGCTGAAGCTGATCCCCGGCCTGAAGGTCGACATCGTCGAGCGCTGCTCGGGCCATGGCGGCACGTTCGGCGTGATGAAGGGCACCCATGAGGTCGCCAACAAGGTGGGCCGCCCCGCCGCCCGGCAGGTGATCGCCAAGGGCAACGAGACCCTCTGCTCGGACTGCCCCCTCGCCTGCAAGCACATGGTTCAGCTGATCGCGGACGACACCAAGGTCGAGACGCCGGCCCCGGTCGAGGCGCACCCGATCGAGGTCATGGCGCGCGCGTACGGAGTGATGTGATGCCGATTTCGGAACGCAGGGTCACGCTTCAGGATCTGTTGCCCGACGCCGAGTTCGCCCAGCGCCGCAAGGCCTGGCGGAGCGAGCTCCTGCCGGTGAAGCGGCTGCGCCGGATCGAGCTCGGCCCGCACTGCACGTTCTACTTCGAGTGCTTCGACACCATGCTCTTCCAGATCCAGGAGATGCTCCTGATCGAGAAGGGCGGGGCCGAGCAGGCGCCGGACGAGCTGGCCGCCTACAATCCGCTCATCCCTCAGGGGTCCGAGCTGGTCGCCACGGTCATGTTCGAGATCGACGACCCGCTGCGCCGCCAGACGATCCTGTCGCGGCTCGGCGGCGTCGAGGACTGCTTCTTCCTGCAGGTCGGCGGCGAACGGATCGCCGGCGTGCCCGAGGGCGACGTCGAGCGCACCCGCGAGGACGGCAAGACCAGCTCGGTCCACTTCCTGCGCTTCCCGCTGAAGCCCGAACACATCGCCCGCTTCCGCGACCCGGCCACGGAGATCCTCGTGGGCTGCGGCCACGAGCGCTACAGCCACCTCGCCGGGCTGTCGCCCGCCACGCGCGCCGAACTGTCTCGCGACTTCGCCTGACGCAGGAACGGGCCGACGCGAAAAGGGGCCGGCCCTTGACGGGCCGACCCCCTTCCTGACGCCGGGCGCCCCGAGGGGCGCCGGAACCCGAAGTCCTACTTCAGCAGCGTGTCCACCTGGCTGGTGAGCGTGACCGCCTGGGCGGCCAGCTCGTCCGACGCGGCCAGCAGCTCGGCCGAGGCCTCGCCGGTCTGGACCACGCCTTCGCGCAGCCGCTCGATGTTCGACGACACCTCGCGGGTGCTTTCCGCCGCTTCCACGACGTTGGACGAGATCTCGCCCGTGGCCGCCGACTGCTCCTCGACGGCGCTCGCAATCGCCGAGGCGATCTCGGCCACCTTGCCGATGGTCTCGGCGATGCCGTGGATCGCGGTCACCGAGGTGGCCGTCGCCTGCTGCATCGCCGCCACTTCCGACGAAATCTCGTGGGTGGCCTTGGCGGTCTGGTCCGAGAGGCTCTTCACCTCCGAGGCCACCACCGCGAAGCCCTTGCCGGCGTCGCCGGCGCGGGCCGCCTCGATGGTCGCGTTCAGCGCCAGCAGCTTGGTCTGGCCGGCGATGTTGTTGATCAGCGTGACCACGTTGCCGATCTTCTGCGCCGCCTCGGCCAGGGACTGGATCGCCGCGCTGGTCTTGTCGGTCTCGGCCACCGCCTGCTGGGTGATGTTGGTGGACTCGGCGACCTGGCGGGCGATCTCGGCGATCGACGCCGACAGCTCCTCGCCCGCGGCCGACACCGTCTGGACGTTCGTGGACGCCACCTGGGCGGCGTTGGACACGGACGTCGCCTGGTCCGAGGCTTCCTGCGCGGTCTGCGACATCGACTCGGCGGTGGCGCGCATCTCGGCGGCCGCCGACGACACGATCTCGGCCACCTCGCGGACACGCTCGGCGGCGCGGCGCTGCTCGGTGATCTCGGTGATGTCGGTGGCGTACTTCACGACCTTGTAGGGGCGGCCGTTCAGGTCGAGGATCGGGTTGTAGCTGGCCTGCAGCCAGATCTCCTTCCCGCCCTTGCCGAAGCGCTGGAACTTGCCGCTGACCAGTTCACCGTGCGCCAGGCGGTCCCACATCCCGCGATATTCGGACGTCTGGCGCTCGTCGGGGCTGACGAACATGCTGTGGTGCTGGCCGCGGATTTCGTCGATCGAGTAGCCGACCGTGGCGAGGAAGTTGGGGTTTGCGTTCTGGATCTTGCCCTCGAGGCTGAACTCGATCACGGCCATCGCCTTGCTGATGGCGTCGATCTGGCCCTCGAAGTCGGCCGTCTGCATCCGCTGTTCGGTGATGTCGGTGGCGTACTTCACGACGCGGAAGGGCTTGCCGTTGCCGTCCAGCACCGGGTTGTAGCTGGCCTGGATCCAGATCTCGCGGCCGCCCTTGGCGATGCGCTTGTAGACGGCGGCGTCGAACTCGCCGCGGCCCAGCTTCTCCCAAAACGCGCGGTAGGCCGGGGCGCTGGCCTCCGCCGGGTCGACGAACATCCGGTGATGCTGACCCTGGATCTCGGACAGCGAGTAGCCGAGGGCGTTCAGGAAGTTCTCGTTGGCGTTCAGGATCGTGCCGTCGAGGTTGAACTCGATGACCGCCTGCGACTTGTCGATGGCCGAAAGCATCCCGCTGGCGCGGCGCTGCTCGGTGACGTTGGCCCACTCCAGCACGTTGCCCACGTACGCGCCGGACTCGTCGATCACCGAGCTGATGTTCAGGGCGAAGCGCAGCTCGCCGATCGTGATCTCGGCCTTGTGCGGCGCGGCCAGCGGCTGGGCCAGGAGCCGGCGCTGATGCGCCGGGTTCTTGTGGAACCCGTCGATGTTGGCGCCGATGATGTTGTTCACGTCCAGCGTCGGATACGCCGCGCGGAAGGCCGCGGCGTTGTTGACGATCAGGTCGCGCGTGGCCTGGTTCACGTAGGTGATGTTGAAATCGAGGTCGATCATCATCACCGCGGAGGTGGCGCCGTCGACGGCCGTGCGGATGGCCGCCGGCAGGTCGAACTCGGGCTCGTCGGGGGTGATCGCGCGGGCTGCCGCAGATCGGGACATGGTCATCTTCCTTCTAGGCCGCCGTCAGGCGGTATTGGCGCGGGTTGGGACGGGAAACGAGGCGGGGTCGCCGGGTGCAGGGGTCAGGCCGCATGGGCGACCGACCCGAGATTGAGGAGCTGGTCGACGTCGACCACCAGCAGCAGCTCGCCCTCCAGCCGGTAGAGGCCGGAGCAGACCGAGCGCCAGTGAGCCGACAGCGTGACCGGCGTGGGTTCGTGCTCGGTGGGCGCCAGCCAGAGCACGTCGCCCACGTCGTCGACGATCAGGGCGTAGAGTTCGCCCGTCCGCTCGACGATCACGCTCATGAAGCTGTCGCCGGGGGCGCGGTCGGCCATCCGGAGACGGCGGCGCATGTCGATCGCCGTGACGATGCGGCCGCGCAGGTTGAGCGAACCGGCGACCTCGGGCGGACCCATCGGCACGCGGTTGATCGCGGTCTGGGCGATCACGTCCTGCACCTTCAGGACGGGAACGCCGAACGTCTGCTCGCCGACCCGGATCGAGACGAGCCCTTCGGGTTCGGTCGCGTTGGAATGACTGGCGTCGGTCGACGGATTCATGCGGCGCCTTTCAGTTCACCAAGGGCTTCGGAGACGGCGTCGAGCAGGCTGGCGCGCTGCTTGGTCTGCAGGCCGTTCTCGAGCGACAGGCTGAGCAGCGGCGTCCGGTGCCACGCCTCGGCGCGCGCGAAGGCTCCGGCGAAGGCGCGGGCCTCCGCGGGGTTGGACGTGTCGGCCATGATGAGCTGGAAGGTCTCGCCGGCGTCGTACAGCGCCATGGCGGCTTCCGGATCCGACGCGACCTTCACCTCGTAGCCCGCCTGGCCCAGCAGCGGGGCCAGCAGGAGCTGGGCGAAGGCGCTGCCGTCGATGACGAGCAGCCGGCGCGCGCCCGCCGGCGCCTTCTGGGCCGGCGCCGCTTCGGCGCGCGGAGCCACAGGCGCGGCCGGCGCGGCGGCGGGGGCGAGGTCGCCCTCGTTCAGGGCGCGACGCCAGTAGTGGTCTACGTCGATGAGCTCGGTCGCGGCGCCCTCGATGATCAGGCTGCCCGACGCGGCCTGGCCCACGGACTCCAGGTCCGTCCTCACGGTGCTCTCGACGATGTCGACGATCTCGTGCGCCAGGAGGCCCACGGCGCGCTCGCCGCGGGCGAAGACCAGCAGCGGCCGCGCCTCGTCGGTATCCCACGTCTCGGCAGGCGCCGCATTCGTCCCGACGATGGGCATCAGGCGGCCGCGATACTGGATGACCGTGCGGCCATCGACCTTCTCGATCTGGCTGGGCGAAAGCTCCTCGATGCGCGAGACGAGCGACAGCGGCGTCGCCTTCAGCGCCTCGTCCGAGGCGCGGAACACCAGCATCGCCGTCCGCTCCTCGCGGCGCGCATCCGCGCTCTCGATCTCCGCGGCCTGGCTGGCCGAAGCCTGCGAGGCGCCGGCCTCCACCGACACGCCCTTGAGGTCGAGGATCAGGATGACCGAGCCGTCGCCGAGGATGGTCGCGCCCGAGTAGAGCTTGAGATGCCGCAGGACCGTGGCCACCGGCTTCACCACGATCTCCTCGGTGTCGAAGACGCGGTCGACGATCACGCCGAAGGTGAAGCCGCCCACCTTGGCGACGACGATGCAGGTTTCCGCCGACGGCTCGTCCGACGGCTCCAGCTGCAGGAGCTGCTGCAGCGAGACGAGCGGCAGGAGACGGTCGCGGAGGCGCAGGACGGCCGCGCCGTCCACGTACTCGACCGCGCGTCCGCTGGCGCCGCTGGCGCTCACCAGCTCCACGACGGACGACTGCGGCAGGGCGAAACGCTCGCCGCAGCACTCGACGATCAGCGCCGACACGATGGTCAGCGTGAGCGGGATGCGGATCAGGAACCGCGTGCCCTCGCCCTCGGCCGACGTCACCTCGATCGTGCCGCCGATCTTCTCGATGTTGGTGCGCACGACGTCCATGCCGACCCCGCGGCCGGACACGCTCGTGACCTCGGCGGCGGTGGAGAAGCCGGGGAGGAAGATGAGCTGCCGCGCGTCGGAGTCGCTGAGCTGCTCGGCCTGGGCCGTGGTGATCAGGCCGGACGAGACCGCCTTGGCGCGGATCCGCTCGGCGGGAAGCCCGCGCCCGTCGTCCGCCACCTCGATGAGGATGGCGCCGCCTTCGTGGCGGGCCTGCAGGGTGATCCGGCCGGTTTCCGACTTGCCGGCGGCGCGGCGTTCCTCCGGCCGCTCCAGCCCGTGGTCCGCGGCGTTGCGGATCATGTGCGTCAGCGGGTCGCGGATCATCTCCAGGACCTGCCGGTCGAGCTCGGTCTCCTGGCCGTACATCGCCAGGTCGATGCTCTTGCCCAGGTCGTGCGCCAGATCGCGCACCAGCCGCGGCAGCTTCGCCCAGGCGCCGCTGATGGGCTGCATGCGCGTGGTCATCACGCCTTCCTGCAGCTCGCTGGTCACCTGGTTGAGACGATTGAGCGGGGCGGCGAACGGGCTTTCCGGCTGGGTCCGCAGGGTCTGGATCAGCTGGTTACGGATGAGCACCAGCTCGCTCACCACGGTCATCAGATGCTCGAGCGCGTCGACGGTGACGCGGATGGTCTGCGGCACGCCGCCATCCGGCGCGGCGGCGGGGACGGCGGCGGCGCCGGCCTGAGCCGGCGTGGCCGGGGCCGGAGCCGTGGCCGTAACGGCGGGAGGCGTCGCCACGGGCGCGGCTTCAGGCTCGGGATCGATCGCCGCGGGGGTTTCCTCGGCCACGGTCACGGGCGCGGGCTCCGGCGGGGCGGCCGGCTCCGGCTGCGGGGCCGGCGCGGACTCCTGCGGGTCGACGGCGGCCGCGGCGGGAAGCGCGCGCTGCCGGAGCATGTCGATCGCCGCGCCGTCCACGTCCAGTTCGTGCAGCGCCCGCGCGATGGCGTCGAACACGACCTCGGCGGCGGCGGGGTCCTTTTCGAAGACCGCCTGGAAGTCGCCGACGGCCTCGGGCTTGCGCGAATGGATGGCCAGGGTGTCCCGTAGCGCGGCGTGCATCGCGTCGCGCTGGTCGATGCCGAAGTGGGCGGCGACGCGCTCGTCGGACGCGAGCACGCAGATCGCGCCCTCGACAGCGGCGTCCAGGGTGGAGTCGTTGCCGATGCGTTCGATCAGCGGCCGCTGCGGCGCCTCGGACGCCGTCTCGGCGGAATCGTCCGGTTGAGGCGTGAGCGCTTCGGCCGCCGGGGCGGCCGGCGTGAGAACGGCTTCAAGGCGCGCGATCAGGTCGGCGTCGTCCCCGGCCGGCTCGGCCCCCGTGGCGGCGAGGCCGTCGATCAGGGTGCGGATGAGGTCGACCGCCTCGAGGATGGTGGAGACGGCGTCGGGCGTGACGGCGAGATCGCCGTCACGGAAGGCGCCCAGGACGTTCTCGGCGGCGTGCGCCACCGTCTGCAGGCGCATGAGGCCCAGGAAGCCGCACGTTCCCTTGATCGTGTGCACGAGACGGAAGATGCCGCCCAGTGTCTCGGGATCGTTCGGGCTCTGCTCGAACCGCACGAGTTCGCTGTCGAGCGCCTCCAGGCCCTCGCGGCTCTCGGCGATGAAGTCGCTGACCAGGTCGTCCAACAGGCCCCCCAAGACACTCGAATCGACGGCGTGTGTTCATGGGGGATGTGGACCGGCGAGAGTTAACGCGTCTCTAATGACAACAATAACTTCCATGGTTGATGCATGAATTTTTGTGCAACTTGGACGCGTTTAGGTTACCCTTCAAAGTTAACTGCAAATTCTTCGACAAATTTGGTCCGCCCACCGGACAAGCTTTTAACCGCCTAGCCTTTGAGTTTGCACTCCAGGGGTACTTTTACACCTGAAGACAACACTTCAGGTTACGCATTGTTATCGTTTCTGCCGCGATTTCCTCATCGTGAACGGGCCGGGGTTCGGCCAGCGACTGGGGATCCATATGGCGGTCGACAAGACGATGAACGTCCTTGTGGTCGACGACTACAAGACCATGGTGCGGATCGTGCGGGGGCTCCTGGAGCAACTCGGCTTCCGGAACATCGACGACGCGACTGACGGCCCCACCGCGCTGGAGCTCATCCGCTCCAAGCCCTATGGCCTGATCCTGTCGGATTGGAACATGCAGCCGATGACCGGTCTGGAGCTGCTCCAGGCCGTGCGCGCGGATCCGCGCACGGAATCGGTGCCGTTCGTGATGGTGACGGCGGAAGCCAAGACCGAGAACGTGATCGCGGCGCGCAAGGCCGGGGTCAACAACTACATCATCAAGCCGTTCAACCTTGCGGTGCTCAAGCAGAAGCTCGGCGCCGTCTTCGGGGAGCTCTGAACTTGAGCGGCGAAACCGCCCGCGAGCTGCTGACGGCGATCCGCGCCGACATCAGCCTGGCGGCCGACAGCCTGCTGTCCGCCGCCGAGAAGGGCCTGCGCGACGTCCAGGCGGCGCGCGAGGGACAGCCCGGCGCCCTCGACCGGCTGGAAGCGGTGCTCTGCGCCCTGCTCGAGGCCTGCGCCTTCCAGGATCTGGCGGGCCAGCGCCTCAGCAAGCTGGAGGGCTGCATCGACGGAGACCTGCGCAGCGGGAGCGATCCCCTGCTCAACGGGCCTGCGCTGCACGGCCAGGGGCTGGATCAGTCCGCCATCGACGCCCTGATGGGCGAGGCCTCTCGATAGGACGTCGGGGAGCGCGCCGCCGTGCATTCCCAGACCCGCCTCGACCTCCGCAGCGCGCGGATGCTCGTCATCGACGACAACACCCAGTCGGCGGAACTCATCGCGCAGATGCTGATGGGCTTCCGGGTGGGCAAGGTCGAGGTGTGCCGGACGCCGCAGGAAGGCGCCGAGACCATCGCCGCGCGGCGCTACGACCTGCTGATCATCGACGCCGACATGCAGGGGGTGGACGGCATCACCTTCACCCGCGACCTGCGCACCCAGACCGACAAGATCAACTACACGACGCCGGTCATCCTGATCAGCAGCCACACGCCCGTGGGCAAGGTGCAGAGCGCGCGCGACGCCGGGGCGAACCTGGTGGTCAAGACGCCCATCGCGCCGGCGACCCTGCTGAACCGGATCGTCTGGCTGGCGCGCAACGGCCGACCCTTCGTCAGTTCGGACGGCTACTGCGGCCCGGACCGGAGATTCAAGAAGCTCCCGCCCCCCGAGGGGACGGGAGAACGGCGAGCCGAAGCGCTCGCCCTCACCGCCTCACCTGAACGCGAGATGTCTCAGGACGAGGTGGATGCATTGTTTGGCTAGGAGAGCGACGTGGGCGAAGTTCGCATCATCGAGGTGGAAAATCGGCTCGCCAAGATCCTCAGCGGGCTTGGCGGCGCGTCGACCAACGAGCTCGTCCGCGACGCGGACCAGAACGTCGAGGACATGGGCGACCAGATCCGCGAGTTCGTGAAGGAGAACCTCGCCCCCCTGCTGACCTACGCCGGCAAGGGCGAGGACGTGCTGTTCGCGGAGAGCCGCACGATCGGCAAGCACGCGCGCAACATCGCCGAGGTGGCCGGCGCCGCGGGCATGGAGGGTATCGGCGAGGTGGCGCGCGGCATCAGCTGCATGATCGACAACCTCGGCAGCAGCGGGCTGTGGCACACGGACGCGCTGAAGCTGCACCTGGATTCCCTGCTGCTGCTCACCAGCAAGGGCGTGCCGCGCGGCGAGCAGGCCCTGGTGCTGAACCGCCTTCTGACCATGCGCCAGAGGATCGGCGTCGTCGAATAGGGCCCCTGGGGCCGGCGAGGCGAAGCCCGCTTCCCTAGGCGTCCCACGTCCTGAGCCACGCCCGCAGCCGCGGCGGGTCGGGCAGACGCACGCATCGGTACGCGGTTTCGACCAGCCCCAGCGCCGCCAGTTCGCCCAATGCCTTGGCCACGGTCATGCTCGAGACCCCGATGATGGCGGCGATGTCCTCATGCAGGCACCGTATGAGCTGATTGCCGCCCTGGGTGCGTAGGCTGTCGCCGAGCAGCCGGGCGATGCGTGCGGCCGGCGGGAGGAGGCGGACGTCGTCGAGCAGCTGCATCAGCAGGGCCGCGCGATCCGTCGTGCTCCTGAGCAGGGCGAGCGCGAGCCGCGGCGATCGCTCGACCAGTCGGGTCATGTCGTCGGCCGCGATCCGGTCGATCACGGTGTCCCCGATGGCGATCACGTCGTAGATCCGCTCCCGGCCCAGGGCCGCCGGCGCGTAGCCGAAATGCTGGCCGGGGCCGAGGAGTCCTCCGGACACCCGCTTTCCCGCGAGGCTCGTGCGGCTGAGCCGGACGCCGCCCTCGACGACCAGGCAGAAGTGCGGGCGGCGCTCGCCACGGGCAAAGATCGACTGCCGGTCCGGAAAATGGGCTCGCGACGCGCGGGCGGCGAGTTCGGCCGCGTCCTCCGGCGTCAGCCGCGCGGACAGGGGCGTCACGCCGTAGTCCAGCGGATCCAGTCGGCGCGGGTCCGTCTCCCCGCCTGCAGAGCGGGCCGTCACGAAGCGGCTTCGGCCACCGGCCTCGCACGCCGGCGCTCGCTCGCCTGGACCAGGAGGCCGAGCGCGGCCGCGACCGAGAGGCGGCCCGGGTGGAAAGCGTGGACCAGCGCCTCGTCGAGACCGAGTTCGGCCAGGGACGTCGCATCGGAGGCTTCCCACCCGCGGCGGCCGCTGAAGAGCCGCTTCGCGAC
Organism: Phenylobacterium sp. T106; assembly: GCF_057219735.1. Lineage (NCBI taxonomy): Bacteria > Pseudomonadati > Pseudomonadota > Alphaproteobacteria > Caulobacterales > Caulobacteraceae > Phenylobacterium > Phenylobacterium sp. T106. The sequence continues at coordinate 44,152 of NZ_JBXVWA010000004.1, forward strand.
CGGCCGGTCGTCAAGGGTCTCGAGCTCGCGCACCAGCGGGCTCTCGGCCAGAGCCGCATACGCACGCCTCACGTCGCGCTCGGCGCCTTCGAGCGCCTGGAGGAACCGGCCCTGGCGCAGGATCAGCATGCCGGTCAGGCCCTCGTCCTCGAGCATCGCCGTCAACGCGCGATAGCCTCGGCCCCGCTCCAGGCCGGACGCCAGCGCCCCGTGGACCAGCAGGCGGTGCGCGCCGCTGGGGGCCGGCGGCGGCGCGACAGGCCGGCGGGCCAGGAACCAGACGCCTTCGACCCCGCCGCCGCTGCCCATTCCGATTCCCAGGCCCTCGAACGCCTCGACGATGGCCTTCAGCGTCCGGGCGTTGGCGTCCACCGGACCCCGGATTCGTTCAAGCCGCTTGATGGTCTCGACGCTGACGCGCGCCAGACGCGCGAGCTCCAGCTGCTCGATCCTGCCGAGCGACCGCGCCGCCCGCAGCTGCTCGCCCGTGATCGCGCCTCCAGGAAACCTCTCAACTCTTCCGTGCAAGAGACATGATCCCCGCTTCGCGACCTCGTGCGGCGGCCGACCAGCCGGAATCCGCCGGAACTCACAGTGTGCGACACCAGTGTTATGCGAGTTGGGCGCGCGCGGAATACAAAGAAGTTGGGATTCGGCCGCCCGCGCGTCTCGAGGCCGGAAAGCACGCCTGCGTTGTACTCCCTGAGTTGTCCGGGAGGCGGGAGGGACGGCTCGGAACGGGCGGCGGTGGCGGAGAGGGAGGGATTCGAACCCTCGATACGGTTACCCGTATGCCGCATTTCGAGTGCGGTGCTTTCAACCACTCAGCCACCTCTCCGACGGGCTGCACGGCGGTCGCGGAGACCGCCGGCTGAGCGAGGCGCGACTGATACTCATCCGGCCCGGCTCACGCAAGCGCGGCGTCATCGCGGGCGCGAACCCGGCTTCAGGCCGCAACGCCGGCTTGCCTGCCGCTGCGCCAACCCCGGAGAGTGTCGTCGTCGCCGCGGAGCCGCCGATGTCCGAAGCCCTGCCCGAGATGATCTCCCTGGGCGCAAAGCTCGCCCGCCACGCCGCCGCCCGGGGTGACCGCCCCGCGGTGACGTGCGGCGAGGAGACGCTGACCTACGGCGAGCTGCACCGCCGCTCCAACCGGCTGGCCCGGGCGCTGGCGGCGAAGGGCGTCAAGTACGGCGACCTGGTCACCATTGGCCTGCCCAACAGCGTGGGGTTCGCGGTCGCGGCCTACGCGGTCTGGAAACTCGGGGCGACCCCCCAGCCGGTGTCGTTCCGCCTGCCCCGCGCCGAGCTGCAGGCCATCGTGGAGCTGGCGCGCGCGCCGCTGGTGATCGCTGACTTCGAGAACGAGCTGGACCGCCCCGTGCTGACCCTGGCCGAGCTGGAGGCGCTGGGCGACGACGACAGCGACCTGCCCGACGTCACCGCCCCGATCCTGAAGGCCCCGACGAGCGGCGGCTCGACGGGCCGTCCGAAGCTGATCCTGGCGGGACAGCCCGCGGTCGCGGCGAAGGACGACCCCGAGGTCGGCGGCTTCCGGATCCGGCGCGGCGGCGTCTGCCTGATCCCGGCGCCGCTCTACCACAACGCCCCGTTCGGCATGCTGACCAGCGCCACGTCGCTGGGCTGCCACGTGGTGCTGACGCCACGGTTCGACCCCGAGCAGACGCTGGCCGAGATCCAGCGTCGCCGACCGGACTGGGTCTACCTCGTGCCCACCATGATGACGCGCATCTGGCGGCTGCCCGAGGCGGTGCGCGCCGGCTACGACCTCTCGTCGGTGGAGACGCTCTGGCACATGGCCGCGCCCTGCCCGCCCTGGCTGAAGGAGGCCTTCATCCACTGGATCGCGCCGGGCGAGGTGATGGAGCTCTACGCCGGCACCGAGGCGCAGGCCGTCACCATCATCACCGGCTCGGAATGGCTCACCCACCGGGGCTCGGTGGGCAAGGTCACGATCGGCGAGATGAAGGTGTTCGGCGAGGACGGCGCAGAGCTGCCGCCCGGCGAAGTGGGCGAGATCTACATGCGCCGGCCCGCGGGAACCCCCGAGACCTACCGCTACGTGGGCGCGACGCCCAAGGTGCTGAAGGACGGCTGGGAGAGCCTGGGCGACCTGGGCTGGTTCGACGCCGAGGGGTATCTCTACCTGGCCGACCGGCGGACCGACATGATCCTCGTAGGCGGCTCGAACGTCTATCCCGTCGAGATCGAGGCGGCGCTGGAGGAGCATCCGGCGGTGCAGTCCTGCGCGGTCATCGGCCTGCCCGACGACGACCTGGGCCAGCAGGTCCACGCCATCGTCAACGCCCGCGACGCCGTCACCGAGGCCGCGCTGCGGGCGCACCTGAAGGACCGGCTGGTCACCTACAAGCAGCCGCGGTCGTACGAGTTCGTCGACGATCCCGTGCGCGACGACGCGGGCAAGGTGCGCCGCACCGCGTTGCGCGACGCGCGGATCGCGGCCAAGACGCAAGCCGCATAGACGAGGACGGAGGGGGCATGAGCATCAAGGGCAAGGCCTATGTGATGGGCGCGTTCGAGCATCCGACGCGCGACGCGCCCGACAAGACGACGGCCCAGCTCCACCTGGAGTCGGCCAAGGGCGCCCTGGACGACGCCGGGCTCTCGTTCGACGACGTCGACGCCTACTTCTGCGCCGGCGACGCGCCGGGCTTCGGCGCCATGTCGATGATCGACTACATGGGCCTGAAGAACGCCCGCCACATGGACACCACCGAGACCGGCGGGTCGTCCTACCTGGTGCACCTCAACCACGCCTGCCAGGCCATCGCCGAGGGCAAGGTCAACGTGGCGCTGATCACGCTCGCCGGGCGGCCCCGCAACGGCGGCGGGCGGCCCGGCATCCCCGGCGGCGGCGCGCCGAAGGACGGCCGTCTCGTCGACGGCGCCCCCGAGCAGGGCTTCGAGAGCATCTACGGCGGCTCGACGCACAACACCTACGGCATGTGCGCCATGCGCCACATGTACGAGTACGGCACCACCTCCGAGCAGCTGGCCTGGATCAAGGTGGCGGCCAGCCACCACGCCCAGTGGAACGAGCACGCCTTCCTGCGCGACGTCGTCACGGTGGAGGACGTGGTCAACAGCCGGATGATCGCCGACCCCCTGCACCTGCTGGACTGCTGCGTCGTCACCGACGGCGGCGGCGCGGTGATCGTCACCTCGCCCGAGGTGGCCAAGAGCCTGAACCGGCCGCGCGTGAAGGTGCTGGGCGCTGCCGAGGCCCCCAAGGCGCCGATGGGCGGCAAGGACCTGGACCTCACCACCTGCGCGGCGGTGTGGACCGGGCCGAAGGCCTTCGCCGAGGCGGGCGTGACGCCGGCCGACATGAAGTACGCCTCGATCTACGACAGCTTCACGATCACCGTGCTGATGACGCTCGAGGACCTGGGCTTCTGCGAGAAGGGCCAGGGCGGCCGTTTCGTGGCTGACGGCAACCTGATCTCGGGCGTCGGCAAGCTGCCGTTCAACACCGACGGCGGCGGCCTCTGCAACAACCACCCCACCAACCGCGGCGGCATCACCAAGGTGATCGAGACCGTCCGCCAGCTGCGCGGCGAGGCGCACCCGAAGGTGCAGGTGCCGAACTGCGACCTGGCGCTGGCGCACGGCACGGGCGGGTCGCTGGGCGTGCGGCACGCCTCTGCGACCGTGATCATGGAACGGGAGGGCTGAGCCGTGGCCGAACACATGACCCGCGACATCCCCGCCCCGGCCGTCTCGCTGGAGTCGAAACCCTTCTTCGACGCCGCCCGCGAAGGCCGCTTCCTGGTCAAGCGCTGCCAGGCCTGCGGCGAGGTCCACTGGTACCCGCGCCGCATCTGCCCGTTCTGCCACTCGGACCGCACGGTCTGGGAGGAGAGCCCGGGCACGGGCGTGGTCTACACCTTCTCGGTGATGCGCCGCTCGCCCACCGGCCCCTACGCCATCGGCTACGTCACCCTGGACGAGGGCGTCTCGCTGATGACCAACTTCGTCGACATGGCGCCCGAGGATCTCCGGATCGGAATGCGCGTGAAGGTCAAGTTCCAGCCCACCGAAGGCGGCCCGCCCGTGCCGGTGTTCGTCCCGGCCTGAGCGCCGCTGCCTTCTTTGCGACGCCGCAGGCGCGCGATTGAACCGCGGAGGACGCAGAGAAGAACGCAGAGAGCGCAGAGGTCTCCGCGCCCTCTGCGCCGCCTCCGCGATCTCTGCGGTCAAGTCGGCCGGCTCCGCCCCCTCACGCGCGCCGGACCTTCATATGCGACAGGGAGCTCGCGAAGCGAGAGGGGGTTCTATCCGGCCGCCAGCCGGGCCAGCAGGCGCTCGGCCTCCCAGGGGCGGGTCACGCGATGCAGGCGCACACCCGGCGGCGCGTGGGCGAACAGGGCCTCGTACTGGCGCTTCCGGCGCCGGTAGGTGTCCCAGGCCCAGCGGATGGGATGGCCCTTGTCGAGCCAGTCGGCGAACGTCTCGACGTTGCCGGTGCCGGGCCAGAGCTCGCGGCCCCCAGCGGCGCGGTCGAACGAGCGACGGATTACTCGGGCCATTACCAGGGGCTTCGGATAGTCCAGCCAGACCAGGTCGGTCGCCCGCGCCAGCAGCGACGGCCGCGAGGCGATGTAGTTGCCGCAGCTCACCCAGGCGTCGGCCGCCATGGCCGCCTCGCAGCGGCGGACGAACTCGGCCGGGTCGGTCTCGTGCAGGGCGACCCAGCCCGGCTGCCAGGTGATCGCGTCGAGGTCGATATGGCGCACGCCCATGGTCGCCGCCAGCCGCCTGGCGAAGGTGGTCTTGCCCGATCCGGAGGTGCCGATGACGCCGATCCGCATGCCTTCGCCCTGCCTGTCGCCGCCCCAGATGCCGGGACGCCCGCCCGGCCGCAAGGCGCCAGGGGCGTTTCGCGCGGGGTCGGGGATGTCCTCGGCCGGCGGCAGGTGGGTCCCGCCCTCGGCGGGCTCGCGCGACAGCGCCAGTGCGTCCAGCACCTGAGGGCCGCGTTCGACCCGTAAGGGACCTTGCCTCCCCCGTCGCGGCAGCGACGGCGGGAGGGGGACCGCTCGCCGAGGCGCAGCCGAAGAGCGAGTGGTGGAGGGGGCGGGCCGCTGGCAGGGGCGAGCGTTCAGGCTGTTTCTCGCTCAGCGGGCGCTGCTCGCCCCCTCCACCCCCCGCTCTCCAGCCGGCTCGCGCCGGCTTCGGCGGGCGGTCCCCCTCCCGCCGCTTCGCGGGGGAGGTAAGGCGCCGCAACCGCCTTCGCGCGGCCTTCCACGCGGCTCCGGGACGACTGCCTCCCCCGAGAATCGACCCCCCGTGCCGTTGCGCCCGCTCGCCTCCCTGCAGACCGCGATTGGGGGGCTCAGCCGCCCATGGCGCGGCGCTATGCGAGGCCCGTGTGCCGTCTCGCCCGTCATGGCGCAGCTTTCCGGGCGCTGGGGCTGGATCCCGGGTCTCCGCGAGCGCGGACATCCCTGGACGCCGGGCGGAGCTCAGCCGTCGGCCAGTGCTTCGGTAAGCCGGCGCGTCCCGTCCCAGAGCACGCCGCCCCAGCCGGCGGCGCGGGCGGCCTCGACGTTGTCGTGGCGGTCGTCGAGGAGGACGAGGTCGGCCGGCGCGTGGCCGGTGCGCGCCTGGACGGCGGCGAAGAACGCCGGGTCCGGCTTCGCGCAGCCGAGGTCGGCGGCGTAGTGCATGGCGTCGAAGCGGTCGCGCAGGCCCAGCCGGTTCCAGATGTAGGCCGCGCGCTCGTGCTCCTGCACGGTGGCGAGGTGCAGCCCGACGCCGGTGGCGCGCAGGGCGGCGAGGTCGGCCAGCAGCGCCTCGTCCAGCTGGGCGTCGCGGGCGAACCAGTAGTCGGCCACGGCGCGGCTTGTGAGGTGCGGGGCGTGCTCGGCGAGGACGGGGGCCAGGCGTTCGTGCAGGCCGGCGCGCCCCAGCACCACGTCAGCCCAGTGCGGTCTGAAGAAGTGGGCCTGCAGGGTGGCGACCGGCAGGCCGAGGTCGGCCTCCATCTCGGCGCCCCAGCCCCCCGGCCGCGGCCGGATCACCACGCCATCGACGTCGACCATGAGCACGCGAAGCGCGGTCACGGCTTCAGCGCCGCCCAGTAGAGATGGGTCTCGTTCTGCAGCGCCAGGTCGCCCAGGGGCGCCAGCGCCGTCCTGATCCCGGCCAGGAGGTGGTCGCGCTTCGACGCCTCGATGGCATTGACGTAGGAGCGGGTCGCGAGCTGGCGGACGAACGACTCCGCCGATCCCACTTCGGTCCAGGCGTACGCCCGATGCGTCACGGCCCCGAACATCCCGGTGGCGTCGAACATCGCCCGCACGGGACCCTGCGGCAGGTACCACGCTTCGGGCGGCGGTCCCCAGAGGTCCGGCGCGATCGCGGCGTAGACGGGCTCGAGCCGCTCCAGGACCTCTGGCGAGGCCATGGGGACGTGCCCGAAGATCGCGAACACCCCGCCGGGCTCCAGGGCTTCGCGCACCTTCGGGAAGCCGAGGTAGGGGTCGACCCAGTGCCAAGCCTGCGCCGAGGTCACGAGCCGAAACGCGCCGGCCCGAGGGTCGAAGTCCTCGAACCGTGCGACGTGCAGTTCGAGCGACCCCTTCAGCTGCGCCTTGGCCAGGGCGATCAGCTCTGCGCCCGGGTCGAGGGCGACGACATCCCACTGGCGCTCCAGCAGGCCCCGGGTGGCCTGGCCGCTGCCGCAGCCCACCTCCAGCACACGCCGGCCAGGCCCTCCGACTACGGCCGCCAGATCCGCGAACAGCTGGGCCGGATACGTCGGCCGTACGGCGTCATATTCCTTCGCGACCGCATTGAACGAGTCCCGCTCGGCGCTCGGCATGTCCGCTCCTTTGCGGTCCAGCATAGCCGAGCCGCCCTTGCGGCGCGTCAGCCGATGCGTTCGCAGACGCCGGGGGCGGTGCGCGCGCCGCCGCGGGCCTGGAAGAGGAAGGGCTCGGCGTGGATCACCTGGCGGGCGCGGGGCGTCTGCCGCAGCGAGGCCATGTGCGCCATCATCCGCCGCGTCTCGCCTTCCGAGAAGGTGAAGCGGACCTGGCCGTTCGGCTGGATCAGGCCGACCGCGAGCCCGAAGGCCGCCGAGCCGTTCGGCTGGATCGTGCGGGGCGGCCGCACGACCCCGACGATGCGCTGGCCCTGGTAGGTGAACCCCGCCCCGTCGAGCCACTGCTTGTCCGCGGCCGCCCGCTCCCGCGCGCGCTCGGCCGCCGCCGCGTTGCGGGTGTCGTAGATGTAGGACTGCACCTCGGTGATGTGGCGCCACTCGCGCGCCGGCGTGATGTAGCTGGCGGTCCAGGCGAGCTCGTCGCCGCCCAGGGCCTCGCGCCGGGTCGGCACGTCGCGCAGCGCCACATAGGACATCCGCGCCCGGCGCTGCGGCTCGCGCCGGCCGTCGGCCAGCACCGCCGTGAGGCCCACCTCGACCAGGTCGCAGCCGGCGTAGGCGCCGGTGAACCCCAGCATCTGGACGGCGAAGCTGTAGCCGAACGGCTCGTCGGGCTGGTTGGCGACCGGCCTCAGCTGGGGCGCCAGCCCCTCTTCCTCGACGGGCACGCCGTTGGCCGTCACCTCGACCTCGACCGCCACCACGTCGGGACGGCGGAAGGCGTCGGTGGTGAGCGAGAAGATCGTGTAGCCCACGCCCTCGCTCTCGCGCGTGGACAGGCTCTGGACCGACGGGGCGACCCAGCGCTGGCGCGGACCTTCCGGAGGCTGCCACGCCGCGCGCCAGACCCGCGCCGGCGCCGTCTCGGCCACGGGCCGGCAGACCTGCAGCCAGCCGGTGCTGTCCCGCGCCCTCTGGCACTGCCCGCCCTCGACGCACTCCAGGACCTCGTACTCCCGCCGCTGCGGCGGGTAGGCCGCCGGGCGCTGCAGGCAGATGTCGGTGCGCACGGGCGGGCTGGACGAGAGGGCGGCGTCCTCCTTGCGCTCGGCCACGATCGTGCCGCGCAGGGGCGCCTGCGCGTCGGGATAGGCGATGGGGTACTGGTAGTAGGGCAGGCCCCGCGGATCCTGCGGCGCCAGGGTGACGTTGACCGGGGACCGGCGGCCGCTGGGCTGGAGAAGCAGGCGGACGTTGTGGCTGAACCGCGCCGGATCGGTGCTGTGGCGCCGCTGCAGGCGGATCTGCAGGTCGATGGGCTGGGGGTAGGGCGCCGTGGTGTCGGCGGCCTGGTAGGCCGCCTGGGTGGCGGCGAAGGCGGGCCCCAGGTAGCGCGTCATGCAGGTGCGGATCGCGTCGTTCTCGATGCGGGCCAGCTCGGCCGGCATGGTGCGGGCCGCGCCGCGGATGGCCTCGACCTTCCGCTCGAAGCCCAGGGCGTTCAGGAAGCCGTCGGTGAGGGCCTGGAGGCGGCCGGTGATGCTGGTGCGCTGGGTGGTGGTCGTGCTGGACAGGCACGCCCGCTCGGCCTGATCGACCTGCCGGGCCAGCCGCATCGCCGTCTCGTCCACCCGCGCGCCCTGGCGGGCGCCGGGCGCCGGCTGTGCGAAGGCCAGAGGCGCGGACAGCGCCACGACCATGGCGAGGCCGAGCGCCCGCATCGTCAGCCCCCCGGGGCGCGGCGCTGCAGGAGGTAGCGCTCCATGCAGGCGCGGATCTTGTCGTTCTCGGCCTGCTGCGACGCCGCGTCCAGGTCGCGGTTCGACCCGCGGTCGCGCACCACCGTGGTCCCGACGCCCGCGCTGCCCTCGGCCTTGTCGGCCTTCACCGCGCCGCTGCCCAGCACCTCGGCCTTGTCGGCGTCCCGGGTGTTGCTGAGGCACGCGGCCTCGGCCTGGGCCACGAGGTCGGCGTCGCGCGGTTCGGGCCGGCTCAGCGCCTGGTAGACGAAGACGGCGACCGCCACGAGGAGCGCGGCCCCGACACCGATCAGCACCCACCGCGTCGACTGCTGCATGCCTCACCCCCGGTTGAAGCCGAAGGTATCACGACGAGCGGTGGCGTCGAGAGAGCAAGAGAACCGCGTCGTACGGCAGCGCGAGACATTCCTTGGCCACGTAGGTCAGCCACTTGCGCCAGCCGACATGCGGCCGGTCGGCGGGCATGGGGAAGGTCCGCACGGGATATCCGAGGATCCGGAAGAGGAGCGCGCAGCGCGGGATGTGGTAGCGGCTGGTGCAGGGGATGACGACCTGGGCGTCGCCCCGGGCCGCGAGCAGCGCGTGGCAGCGCTCGACCGACTCCAGCGTGTCGCGCGCGCGGTCCTCGACGACGATCCGGTCCGCGGGCGCGCCGCCGGCGAGCAGAAGGTCGCGCATGATCGCCGCCTCCGCGGGACCGTGGCGGCCCTGTCCGCCCGTGGGCAGGTACACGGGGTCCGGCAGGTCCCGCCCGATGGCGAGCGCGCCTTCGACCCGCCGCCTGAGGGTCCCGCTGGGCTGTCCGTCCGCCTTCACCGCCGCGCCGAAGATGACGAGATAGGCGGCCATCGTCAGCCGAGCAGGCTTCGCAGCCGGTAGAGCGCGTCCATGGCTTCGCGGGGGCTCATGCCGTCGGGGTCGAGGGCGCGCAGCGCCTCCTCCACGGGGCTGGGGCCGAACTTCGCCTCGGGTTCGGCGACGGCGGCGAAGAGGGGCAGGTCGTCGAGGTTGGCGGGGCCGGCGGCCTCCTTCTCCAGGCGTTCCAGCACCTGCCGCGCGCGGATCACGACGGGCGCGGGCACGCCGGCCAGCTTGGCCACCTGGACGCCGTAGCTGCGGTCGGCGGGACCGGGGCCGGCCTCGTGCAGGAAGATCAGCTCGCCGTTCCACTCCTTGGCCTTCAGGCTGAGGTTGGAGACGTAGGGCAGCCGGCCCTCGAGCACGGCGAGCTCGTGGTAGTGGGTCGCGAAGAGAGCGCGGCAGCGGTTGGTCTCGTGCAGAGCCTCGGCGCAGGCCCAGGCGATGGCGAGACCGTCGTAGGTGGCGGTGCCGCGGCCGATCTCGTCCAGGATCACCAGGCTGCGCGGCGTGGCCTGCGACAGGATCGCGGCGGTCTCGACCATCTCCATCATGAAGGTGGAGCGGCCGCGGGCCAGGTCGTCGCCGGCGCCCACGCGGCTGAACAGGCGGTCGACGACCCCGAGCCGCAGCCGCTTCGCCGGCACGAAGCAACCGGCCTGGGCGAGGACGGCCAGCAGGGCGTTCTGGCGCAGGAAGGTCGACTTGCCGGCCATGTTGGGACCGGTGACCAGCGACAGGCGCGCCCCGCCGACGCCCGCGCCGTCGAGGCGGCAGTCGTTGGGGGTGAAGGCCTCGCCCGCCCGGCGGACGGCGGCCTCGACCACCGGGTGGCGCGCGGCCTCGGCCTCGAAGGCGGTGGATCGGTCGACCACGGGGCGGACGGCGCCCACGTCGTCGGCCCATTCGGCCAGCGCGGCGGCCACGTCGAGCGCCGCGGCGGCCTGGGCGGCGGCCTGGACCTCGGCCGCGACCTGGGTGGCGGCGTCGCGCCAGGCCTCGAAGGTGTCGAGCTCGATGGCCAGCGCGCGTTCGGCCGCCTGGGCGATCTTCGCGTCCAGCTCCGCCAGCTCCACCGTGGTGAAGCGCACCTGGTTGGCCATGGTCTGGCGATGGATGAAGGTGGCGCTGAGCGGCGGCTTCAAGAGCGGCTCGGCGGCCTTGGCGGTGGCCTCGACGAAGTAGCCCAGGACGGCGTTGTGGCGGATCTTGAGCGCCACGCCGCTCTCGCCGGCGAGCTGAGCCTCCAGCGCCAGGATCACGCGGCGGGAATCATCGCGCAGCGCCCGGGCCTGGTCCAGCTCGGGGCGGACGCCGGGGGCCACGAACCCGCCGTCGCGGGCCAGCGCCGGCAGCTCGGCGCCGAGTCCGGCGGCGAGGAGGTCGTGGAAGGCCGCCAGGTCGGGGTGGCCGGCGAGGTCCAGGGCGGCCAGCGCCTGGGCGATCTCGGCCGGCAGGCTGAGCAGCGGGTGCTTCGTGTCGGCGAACAGGCGGCAGACGGCGCCGGCGGCGGCCAGGCCGTCGCGCAGGGCGCCGAGGTCGCGCGGGCCGCCGCGGCCCAGGGCCAGGCGGCTGAGCGCCCGGGCCATGTCAGGCAGGCTCTTCAGCGTCTCGCGCAGGCGCTGGCGCTGCGGGCGCCGCTCGCAAAACCAGCCGACGGCGTCGAGGCGCGCGTCGATGGCGGCGGGGTCCAGCAGCGGGCGCGCCAGCCGCGCCGCCAGCGCCCGCGCGCCGGGCGCCGTGACGGTGCGGTCGATGGCGGCGAGCAGCGAGCCGTCGCGGGCGCCGGACTGGGCGCGCTCGATCTCCAGGCTGGCCCGCGTCGCCGGGTCGATGACCATGACGTCGCTCTCGCCCGCGCGGCGCGGCGCGGAGAGAGCGGGCAGGCGTCCGGCCTGAGTGGTCTCGAGGTGGGCGGCGATCAGGCCCAGGGCCGACACCTCGGCGCCGGCGAGCGGGCCGAAGCCGTCCAGGGTCTCGACGCCGTAGAGGCGCTTGAGCCGGGTCTCGGAGGCGCCGGGCTCGGCCAGAGCCGAGGGCATGGGCTGGACGAAGCCGCCGGCGGACTTGAGCGCCGCCGAGACCGCCTCGTCGGCGAACAGGCGGTCAGGGACCAGGATCTCGGACGGGCCCAGCGCCGCGAGCGCCGAGGCGAGGCCCGAGACCGTGACCGCCAGGCACTCGACCTCGCCGGTGGAGAGCTCGACGCTGGCCACGGCCGCCGAGCCGGCGCGCACGGCCACGGCGGCCAGGCGGTTGGCCCCGCGGGCGTCCAGCAGGCCATCCTCGGTGAGGGTGCCGGGCGTGACGACGCGGGTGACCTCGCGGCGGACCACGGCCTTGGAGCCGCCGCGCCGCTTGGCCTCGGCGGGATCCTCGAGCTGGTCGCAGACCGCCACCTTGAAGCCCGCGCGGATCAGCTTGGCGAGGTAGGCCTCCATGGCGTGGGCCGGGACGCCCGCCATGGGGATCGGCTGGCCGCCGTGCTGGCCGCGGGCGGTGAGCGTGATGCCCAGCACCGCATGCGCCTTCTGGGCGTCCTCGAAGAACAGCTCGAAGAAGTCGCCCATGCGGAAGAAGACCAGGGCGTCGGGCTGGCGCGCCTTGGCCTCGAAGAACTGCGCCATGACCGGCGTGGCGCCGGCGGCGGCTTCGGGGACGGCGGCGGAGACCTGGGCGTTCATCGGACCGCCGAGGCTAGCCGACGCCATCGAGTCCCTGAACCCCTTGAACGCCGTGGTGCGAGCGCCAAGCTGTGGATGGATGGCCTACGGCAGCGTCGAGCAGGCGTTCGTGATCTTCCCCGCCGGTCCGGCGGACGCCGAGGCGCTGGCGCGCGTGCACGTCGCCGCGTGGCGCGAGACCTACAAGGGCCTGCTGCCGGACGCCTACCTGGCGAGGATGTCGGAGGCGGCGCACGCGCGGCGGTTCGCGCACGCCCTGACGCGGCCGGGTGCGGACGAGGTGACGCTGGCGGCCGCGGACCGCTGGGGCCTCGCCGGCTACGCCCAGGGCGGGCCCTCGCGCCGGCGCGTGGAGGGCGAGGCCGAGGTGGCGACGCTCTACCTGTTGCGCGCGGCGCAGAACCAGGGCCTGGGCCGGCGGCTGCTGCGCCAGACGGCGCGGGCGCTGGCGGCCAAGGGCGCGCGGTCGCTGGTGATCTCGGTCCTGCGCGACAACTTCGCGGCGCGCGGCTTCTACGAGCACCTGGGCGGCGAGGCCGAGCCCGCCCGCGAGGAGCCGGGGCCGGGCGGCGGCCGCTACTGGGAGGTCGCCTACCGCTGGCCGGACATCGCGGCGTTGGGCTGATGCGCGGCGGCGACGCCTGCGGGCCGAAGCCGGGATGACGGCTACAGCACGAAGTGGTCGCCGGCGGCGCGGACGGTGATCTCGCCGATCGAGACGCCCCAGGGCTGGTCGATGGCGTGCAGGATGGCGTCGGCGATGTGTTCCGGCGCCAGCGCCACATAGTCCATGTGCTCGGGGTCGAGGTTCGCGGGCGGCAGGCTGCCGTCGCGCATGGCGCCCACCATCTGGGTGAACAGGGGGGCGTTGGCGCCCAGGATGCCGATCACGGCCTCGGGATTGACGATCGAGCCGGCGAGGCCGGTGGCGGGGACCCCCGTGGGCTTCACGGTGGTGACCTTGATCCGGCCGCGCGTCTCCAGGCGGAACGACTCGGACAGGAAGTTCACCGCCGCCTTGGTGGCGCCGTAGACCGCCGCGCCCGCCACGGGGAAGTTCCCGTAGATCGACGAGACGTTGACGATCTGGCCGCGGCCGGCCGCCGTCATCGGATCGTAGGCGGCGATCATGCCGTGCAGCACGCCCTTGATGTTGATGTCGATGCAGCGGCTCCAGGCGGCGTGGGCGGCCGCGTGGTCCGAGAAGAAGGCCAGCGGCATGACGCCGGCGTTGTTGACCATGACGTCGACGCCGCCGTGGGCGGTCACGGCGGCCTGGACCAGCGCCTGGACCTCCTCGAGCCGGGTCACGTCCGCGGCCAGGGCCTGGGCGGTCCCGCCCGCCGCCACGATCGCCGCGACGGTGTCCTGCGCCGCGGTCGCGTCGATGTCGCCGCAGGTCACCCGCGCGCCCCGCGCGGCGGCCTTCTGCGCCACGAGGCGGCCGAAGCCGCCGCCCGCGCCGGTGATGACGATGGACTTGCCGGCCACATGTTCGCTCATGGGTGCTTCCTCGTGGGCCTCCTGCGGCCTAGCCTGCCGTCTCTAGGCGCGTGTCCCCAAGGTGAGGCCAGGACGATGATCGAGGGCGGATGCAACTGCGGCGCGGTGCGCTACCGCATCAAGGGCGACCCGATGGGCGTGGCGGCCTGCCACTGCACCCGCTGCCGGCGGCAGTCGGGCAGCGTCTTCTCGGTGAACCTGCTGGTCCCCGCTGGCGCCATGGCCGTCGAGGGCGAGATGACCACCTTCGAGGACACCGACACGACCAGCGGCGCGCCGGTCTACCGCGAGTTCTGCGGCCGCTGCGGGACCCCGATCCGCTCGCGGCTGGGCGCCAATCCGGCCATGGAGGCGGTGAAGGCCGGCACGCTCGACGACCCGAACGGCTTCGCGCCCCGCCTGCACGTCTTCACGCGGTCGAAGGTCGACTGGGTGGAGATCCCGGCCGGCGCGCCGCAGTTCGAGACCATGCCAGGCTGACCGGGCCGCCCCGGGTCGCGCAGGCGGAGCGTCCGGTGCGGGGGAGGCGCCACCGGACCCGCCCTGCGCCGAGGCCACGGGAGTATCGGCCCCTGACAGCGGCTACCTTGTCATCTGGTCCAGCTCTGCGATGCGCTGCCGGTAGATGCTCTCGACCGCCTGCGGCGAGCGCCGCGCGGCGTATTCCCGGATGTCCAGCCAATCGTCCTGCTCGCCGCGCAGCTCGCGGTAGGGGACGCCGCTGTCCACGGCGCGCCGGAACGCGCGGTCGAGGCTGCGGTCCAGGGCGGCGAGGTTGGAGTCTCCGCAGACCATGCGTTCGGCCGGGGAACGGGCGAACCTGCAGTCGAAGCTGGGCCGCGGCGCGGCGACCGGTTCCGGCGCCGGCCGCGCGGCGGCGAGCGGTCGCTCCACGGGCGCGACGATGGGGGCGGGCCGCGGGGCTTGAGGGGCCACGGCGACGATGGGCGGCGGGGCGGCGGCGGGACGCGCCGGTCGCTGGACCGGTCGCGCCTCCCGCTCGGCGAGCGCGGGCGGGAGGACCTCGAGCTTGGTGGCCGCGGGCGGCGGTCGGATCGGGGCCGGCGGCGCCACCTCGACCGGCAGGGTGGCCCGGCTGGGCGATGCGGCGACCGGCGCCATGGGGCGGTCTTCGGCGAGATTGAGCTCCGGCCGCGACAGCAGCCCGAACGCCAGGCCGCCGGCCAGGGCGACCGCCACGCCCCCGAACACCACACCGCGTGGCGCGCCCCGGCGGACAGGCGGCGCCGGATCGGGGGGCGGCGGGCGACCCGCCGCATCGGGCGCCTGGCGCACCCGCCCATGAAAGGCCATCCGATCGCCGGGATCGGCAGCGAACCAGGCCTCGTGGTCGTCGTCGCGCATGCAAGACATCCTGCAACTGCGCCCCTCGCGGCCTGAACTCCCCCCTCCGTCGCCGGTTGCAACGGCGCAGGTCAGTTCTCGCGCGCGTCCCGGGTCAGGTCGTTCAGTTCCGAGATGCGCGCGACATAGATGTCCTCGACCGCCCAGGGGGCGTCCCGGCTGGCCGCCGCGCGGGCCTGCTGCCAGCGGGCCTGCTGCCGGCGCAGGGCCGAGGCGGGCACGCCGGCGGCCTCGGCGTTGCGGTAGGCCTGCTGCAACTGCCGCTCGCGCGCCGTGAGCCGTGCGTCGCCGCAGCGGCCGGCGTCCGCGCAGGGTTCGGCCCGCGCCACCCGCATGGGCCCCTCGCCGCGCGGGACCACGACCCGCCGCTTCGGCGGCGCGGCGCGGGCGGCGGTCTCGACACGCGCCGGCGCCTTGACCTTCGCCTTGGCCGGCTTCGCCGTCGCGGATTTGGCCTTGGCGTCGGATCGGACGGACGCGAGCTTGACGGAAGCCTTGCGGCTCGCCGAACGGACATCGGCCTTCAGCTTCGCCGGCGCCGCCTTCGCAGCCTTGGCGGCCGCCGCGAGCCGCCGTTCCGCCGCCGCCTTGCGGCTCGCGGCCTCCGCGCGGGCCTGCTTCCGCTCCGCGGACTTGGCCGCGGCCAGCCGGGCTTCGGCGGCCTTGGCCTTCGCGGCGCGGGCGGCCCGGGCCTTCTCGGCTTTCTCGGCCTTGGCGTCTGCGAGCTGGGCGGCCTTGCGCGCCCTGGCGCGCTCCGCCGCCTGGGCTTCGGCGCGTTTCGTCTCGGCGGCCTTGGCCGCCTCCGCCTTGGCCTTCACGAGGCGGGCCTTCTCGGCGCGGGCCTTGACGAGACGTTCCCGGGCCAGGTCGGCGTCGGTTTCGGACGGCGCGGGCGGGCGGATCAGCCTTGGCGCGGCCGCAGGCTCCGCTGGAGGCTTCAGTGCGATGACCGCCAGCGGCGCGGCGGCGATGGGCGCGTCGACCTTCACCAGCCCCGAGGCCGAGCGGTGGGGCGCCAGCACGGGCGCCGCCGGGGCCGGCGCGGCCTCGGCGAAGTCGCCGGGAAGCACCTCGAGCGGCGGGCCGATCGGGGCCGGCGCGTCGGCGACCACGATCTGCAGGGCGGCCGGTCGCGGCGGCGCGGCGGGCGCCGGCCGTCCGACCGCCTCGCCCATGGGATCCGTCGGACGCGCCCACAGGCCCAGTCCGACGCCCAGGACACAGGCGCCCACGGCGCCCGCGACCACGAGAGCGCCCGGACCCGAGCGCCGACGCGGCGCAGCCGGCGAGCCCGCGGCCTGGATGGATGGATGCTCCTGCGTCATGGCGACCCCCTTACTCCCGGGTCCCTCGACGCGCAGGATGGTCGGCAGCGCGCGAGATCGCGCGTAACGCCTTGCCCCACCCCGAACTCTCTCCCAACCGCAGATTGAGGCCAAACCTGGCCTCTGCCAAGTCCCGACCCTCGGGACACAAGGTCTCATTGAGGATGCGGGCGGCCAGAGCCAGGCGATGTGGGCCGCGCGGCGCCAGAGCAGCCGACTCTAGATCCAGCCGCGTTCGCGCAGGGGGCCGGCGTAGGTGCGGCTGACGGGGACCTCGGAGCCGTCCCGGAGCGTCAGGGTGGCGCGGCCGTCGCTGCGGCGGGCGTCGGCGATGGCGTTCCTGGCCACCCACCAGCTGCGGTGGACCTGGGCGCCCTCGATGCCCTCGAGCTCGGTGACCGCATCGGCCAGGCGCATGAGGATCAGGTCCTGGCCCTTGGAGGTGTGCAGGCGGAGGTAGTGGTCCTCGGCCTCCACCGCCCAGACCTCCGCGCCGCGCAGCTTGAGCGGCAGCCGGTCGAGGAACTTCGGCGGCGCGGGCGTCGCGTGGGTGACGCGCGGCCGCTCGACGAGGAGGTTGATGAAGGTGATGGCCACCGAGACCATCCAGACCGAGCCGAACAGGATCGGCAGGGCGGCGAGCGGGGTGGTGCTGTCGAACAGCGCCCGCGAGGTGAGCCAGACCACGGCCGTGAACGGGATCGCTATCACCACCGAGGCGATCAGCCCGTTGAGCCACAGGTTCCCTTCGCGCGCCTTCCCGCCGAAGAAGAACCGCGCCACGAACGCGCCCCACAGGTAGCCCAGCCCCATCAGGAGCATCCAGTAGGCGAGCCGCCGGGTGAGCGGCGCATCGTCGGTGCCGAACGCCCCCGAGAGACTGAGGAAGAGGCCCGAGACCAGCGCGATCGCCGCGCCGCGCAGGTAGCCCTGGAGCTGGTCGTAGGGCGTGAAGCGGGCGAGGAGGCGGTTCATCGGGCCGCCGCTCGCGATGCGTGAACGGCGCCGGGCGTCCGTTCGCGAAGCCGTTCCGTCAGCCTGCGCATCCCCGCTCGCACCCCGATCCGCAACGCCGCAAATCCCGAACGACGGCGGCGCGACGAGAGCGCCGCCCGCCAAGTCCGGAGATAGAATATGTCGTCGATTTCGCAAACGCCGACCCGCAAGCCGCTGGGCTTCGGCGCCTGGTTCGCCCTCAGCATGACGGCGACCGTCCTGGTGGTCGGGGCCGCCATGGGTCCGGCCGGGCCGGCGATCCTGCGCATGGCGGGCCAGGCGCAGCTGCATGCGCCCGACCTGGCGCTGTGGGACCGGCTGTCGCTGCCGATCAAGATCCACCTGCTGACCGCGCTCGCCGCGCTCGTCCTGGGCGCGGTCCTGATGGCGGTGCGCAAGGGGCGGACCTTCCACCGGGTGGCGGGATGGGTCTGGGTGAGCCTGGTCGGCGTCACCGCCGGGGCGACGCTCTTCATCACCAGCCTCAACAACGGGACCTGGTCGCTGCTGCACCTGCTGACGGCCTGGGTGCTGCTGGGTCTGCCGATCGCGGTCATCGCGGCGAAGCGGCATGTGGTGGCCCGCCATCGCCGGCACATGATGGGCCTGTTCTACGGCGGCTTCGCCATCAACGTCTTCATCGCCTTCCTTCCGGGGCGCACGCTCTGGATGATGTTCTTCGGGTAACCCAAGCCCGAGCCTTGCGCCCGCCGCGCGCAGGCGGGCTGACCTCGCGTCAGCCTCGTGCGCGGCGGGCGGCTTTTCGGCCGTCCGCGCGGTTGTCAGGGCCAGGACCGGCGCCTATAAGCCCCGTTCACTCGCCGCTGCGGCGAAGCAATGACAAGCCGTCCCAAGGCCTCATGAACATCCACGAACACCAAGCCAAAGCCGTCCTCGCGGAGTTCGGCGTCGCGGTCCCGCGCGGGTATCCCGCCTTCACGGTCGACGAGGCCGTCGAGGCGGCCAACAAGCTGGGCGGACCCGTCTTCGTCGTGAAGAGCCAGATCCACGCCGGCGGGCGCGGCAAGGGCCGCTTTGAGGGCCTGGGGGCCGACGCCAAGGGCGGCGTCCGCGTCGTCAAGTCGGTCGACGACGTCAAGGCCAACGCCCAGGAGATGCTGGGCCGCGTGCTGGTGACGCACCAGACCGGGCCCAAGGGCAAGCAGGTGAACCGCCTCTACATCGAGGAAGGCGCCGCGATCGCCAAGGAGTTCTACCTGTCGCTCCTGGTGGACCGCGAGACGAGCCGGATCTCGGTGGTCGCCTCCACCGAGGGCGGGATGAACATCGAGGACGTCGCCCACGAGACGCCCGAGAAGATCGTCACCTTCTCCATCGACCCACTGACCGGCGTGCGCGGCTACCACGGCCTGAAGCTGGCGGCGGCGCTGAAGCTCTCGGGCGACCTGGCCAAGCAGGCCCGGGTGCTGCTGGAGCAGCTCTACAAGGCCTTCGTCGAGAAGGACATGAGCCTGCTGGAGATCAACCCGCTGATCGTCACCGCCGACGACCAGCTGCGGGTGCTCGACGCCAAGGTCAGCTTCGATTCCAACGCCCTCTTCCGCCACAAGGACGTCCAGGCGCTCCGCGACGAGACCGAGGAGGACGCCAAGGAGATCGAGGCCCACAAGTACGACCTGAGCTACATCGCCCTCGACGGCGAGATCGGCTGCATGGTCAACGGCGCGGGCCTGGCGATGGCCACCATGGACATCATCAAGCTCTACGGCGCCGAGCCGGCGAACTTCCTGGACGTGGGCGGCGGCGCCGACGAGGCCAAGGTGACGGCGGCGTTCAAGATCATCATGGCCGACCCCAACGTGAAGGGGATCCTGGTCAACATCTTCGGCGGCATCGCCCGCTGCGACGTGATGGCCAACGGCGTCATCGGCGCGGTGAAGCAGGTGGGCCTGAACGTGCCCCTGGTGGTGCGCCTGGAGGGCACCAACGCCGAGCTGGGCAAGAAGATCATCAACGAGAGCGGGCTGAACGTGATCGCGGCCAACGACCTGGCCGACGGCGCCGAGAAGATCGTCAAGGCCGTGCGGGGCGGTAAGTAAGAATGTCCATCCTCATCGGCAAAGAAACCCGCGTCATCTGCCAGGGCGTCACCGGCGCCCAGGGGACGTTCCACTCCGAACAGGCCATCGCCTACGGGACCAAGATGGTCGGCGGGGTCACCCCCGGCAAAGGCGGGACCACCCACATCGGCCTGCCCGTGTTCGACACCGTCGAGGACGCCGTGCGGCAGACGGGCGCCGACGCCAGCGTGATCTACGTGCCGCCGGCCTTCGCCGCGGACTCGATCCTCGAGGCCATCGACGCCGCGGTGCCGCTGATCGTCTGCATCACCGAGGGCATCCCGGTGGTGGACATGATCCGCGTGAAGCGCGCCCTGGCCGGCTCGAATTCCAGGCTGATCGGGCCCAACTGCCCCGGCGTGCTGACCCCGGATGCGTGCAAAATCGGCATCATGCCGGGCAATATCTTCAAGAAGGGCTCGGTGGGTGTTGTCTCGCGCTCGGGCACGCTTACCTACGAGGCCGTGTTCCAGACCACCCAGGCAGGCCTTGGCCAGACGACGGCCGTCGGCATCGGCGGCGACCCGGTCAAGGGCACCGAGTTCATCGACGTGCTCTCCATGTTCCTCGACGACGACGACACCGAGTCGATCATCATGATCGGCGAGATCGGCGGTTCGGCCGAAGAAGACGCGGCGGAGTTCATCAAGAATTCACCAAAGAAGAAGCCAATGGTGGGCTTCATCGCGGGACGCACCGCGCCGCCTGGGCGGCGCATGGGTCACGCGGGCGCGATCATCTCGGGCGGCAAGGGCGGAGCCGAGGACAAGATCGCCGCGATGGAGGCCGCGGGCATCCGCGTCTCCCCGTCGCCGGCGGCGCTCGGAACCACGCTGGTCGAGGTGCTCAAGGGCCGCTGAGGCGGCCTGCGACATAGGTACTAGGGCGGTCCGCGCTCGGCTCCTTCTCTCCGAAGTCCGTGGGGCCCGCCCGCGGAAACGAAGGGCCGAAAGGCGAACGAGATGGCGGACGACGCAGGCCTGATCAACGACGTTCTGGCCGAGACCTCATTCCTCTACGGCGGCAACGCGGCCTTCGTGGAGGACCTCTACGCAAAGTGGGCCAGCGACCCCGGCTCTGTCGAGCCGTCCTGGCAGGCGTTCTTCGCCTCGCTCTCGGACGGGACCGACGCGGTCAAGCGCGCCGCCCAGCCCCCGGCGTGGACCAAGCCCGCCGCTCCCATCGCCCGTCCGGACTGGATGAGCGCCATCGACGGGCTCTGGCCCGCGGTCGAGGCCAAGCTCGGCAAGACCATCGAGGCGCGCAAGCCGACCGCCTCGGTCGACGAGGTCCGCGCCGCCACGCTGGACAGCCTGCGCGCGATCATGATGATCCGGGCCTACCGGATGCGCGGCCACCTGAAGGCCAACCTTGACCCGCTGGGCATCGCCACCACGCCCGGCGACGCCTCCGAGCTGGACCCCGCCACCTACGGCTTCGCCGAGGCCGACTTCGACCGTCCGATCTTCCTGGACTACGTGCTGGGCCTGGAGACCGCCTCGGTGCGGGAAATCCTGGCGATCCTGCGCCGCACCTACTGCGGCAACCTCGGCGTCCAGTACATGCACATCTCCGATCCCAAGGAGAAGGCGTGGCTGCAGGAGCGGATCGAGGGCCGCGACAAGGAGATCAACTTCACCAAGGAGGGCAAGGTCGCCATCCTGAAGAAGCTGATCGAGGCGCAGGGCTTCGAGGCCTTCCTCCATCGCCGCTTCCCCGGCACCAAGCGCTTCGGCCTCGACGGCGGCGAGGCGATGGTCCCGGCGCTGGAGCAGATCATCAAGCGCGGCGGCGCGATGGGGGTGAAGGACATCGTCATCGGCATGCCGCACCGCGGCCGCCTGAACGTGCTCGCCGCCGTGATGGGCAAGCCGTACCACGTGATTTTCCACGAGTTCCAGGGCGGCTCGTCGCTGCCCAGCGACGTGCAGGGCTCGGGCGACGTGAAGTACCACCTGGGCGCCAGCTCGGACCGCGAGTTCGACGGCAACGAGGTGCACCTGTCGCTGACCGCCAACCCGTCGCACCTGGAGATCGTGAACCCCGTCGTCATCGGCAAGGCGCGCGCCAAGCAGGCCTTCACGCTGCGCGAGACCCCGAGCGCGGGCCGCAGCCACGTGCTGCCGCTGCTGCTGCACGGCGACGCGGCCTTCGCGGGCCAGGGCGTGGTGGCGGAGTGCTTCGCGCTGTCGGGCCTGCGCGGCTACGGCGTGGGCGGGACCATGCACTTCGTGGTCAACAACCAGATCGGCTTCACCACCAGCCCGAAGAACAGCCGGTCCTCGCCCTATCCCACCGACGTGGCGATGATGGTCGAGACCCCGATCTTCCACTGCAACGGCGACGACCCGGAAGCTGTCACCTTCGCCGCCAAGGTGGCCACCGAGTACCGCCAGCTGTTCGGCAAGGACGTGGTGGTCGACATGTTCTGCTACCGGCGGTTCGGTCACAACGAGGGCGACGACCCGACGATGACCCAGCCGCTGATGTACGCGAAGATCAAGGGGCACCCCTCGGTCCGCGACCTCTACGCCAGCCGGCTGATCGGCGAGGGCGTCTGCAGCCAGGCCGACGTGGACGGCTGGGTGAAGGAGTTCGACACCTTCCTCGACAACGAGTTCGAGGGCGGCAAGGCCTACAACGCCAACAAGGCGGACTGGCTCGACGGCAAGTGGTCCAGCGTGAAGCTGGCGTCCGGCGACGAACGCTACGCCACGGGCGTGTCGAAGCAGAAGCTGCTCGACCTCGGCCGCAAGATGACCTCGATCCCCGAGCGGATCACGGTCCACAAGACCGTGGAGCGCGTGGTCGCCGCCCGGCGCGAGGCGATCGAGACCGGCGCCGGCATCGACTGGGCGACCGCCGAGCACCTGGCCTTCGCCACGCTGCTGGACCAGGGTTACCCGGTGCGTCTGTCGGGCCAGGACAGCGTGCGCGGCACCTTCAGCCAGCGGCACTCGGGACTGATCGACCAGAAGACCGAGGAGGTCTACTTCCCGCTGCGCAACCTCGGGCCCAGCCAGGCGCACTTCGAGGTGCTGGACTCGGCGCTCTCGGAAGAGGCGGTGCTGGGCTTCGAGTACGGCTTCTCGCTGACCGATCCCGACACGCTGACCATGTGGGAGGCCCAGTTCGGCGACTTCGTGAACGGCGCCCAGGTGGTCATCGACCAGTTCATCAGCTCGGGCGAGCGCAAGTGGCTGCGGATGAGCGGCCTCGTGATGCTGCTGCCGCACGGCTACGAGGGCCAGGGGCCGGAGCACAGCTCGGCGCGCCTGGAGCGGTTCTTGCAGCTCTGCGCCGAGGACAACATGCAGGTGGTCAACTGCACGACCCCCGCGAACTACTTCCACGTCCTGCGCCGCCAGCTGCTGCGCGAATACCGCAAGCCGCTGGTGGTGATGACGCCCAAGAGCCTGCTGCGCCACAAGCGGGCCGTCTCGAACCTCTCGGACATGGTCGCGGGCACCGGCTTCCACCGGGTGCTGGTGGACGGCGCCGAGGCGGGCTGCGACGTGGGCGGCGTGACCCTGAAGCCGGACGACGCCATCACCCGCGTGATCGTCTGCTCGGGCAAGGTCTACTTCGATCTCGTCGAGCAGCGGGCGAAGACCGGTCGCGACGACGTCTACATCCTGCGCCTGGAGCAGTTCTATCCGTGGCCGCTGAAGTCGCTCACCAACGAGCTGAAGCGCTTCCGGAACGCCGAGCTGGTCTGGTGCCAGGAGGAGCCCAAGAACATGGGCGGATGGCAGTTCGTGGACGCCTGGCTGGAGCTGACGCTGGAGCGGATGAACGTGAAGGCCAAGCGCGCCCGTTACGTCGGCCGCCCCGCCTCCGCGTCGACCGCCGCCGGCCTGATGAGCCGCCACCTGAAGGAACTGGAGGCTTTCCTTACGGAAGCCTTCGCCTAAAAGGGCGCCGACCCCGCCCCACCGCCGTTTGAGTGTCCGAGACCCGAGGAGCCCCCACCCCCATGGCCGACATCATGACCCCAGCGCTGGGTGAATCCGTCACCGAGGCGACGGTCGCCCGCTGGACCAAGAAGGCGGGGGAGGCGGTCCGCAAGGACGAGATCCTGGTGGAGCTCGAGACCGACAAGGTTTCGCTGGAGGTGGCCGCGCCGTCCGACGGCGTGCTGTCCGAGATCACCGCCGAGGAAGGCGCGACCGTCGAGCCGGGCGCGGTCCTGGGCAAGATCAGCGAGGGCGGCGCCGCCCAGCCCGCCAAGGCCAACGGCGGCGACAAGGCCGCGGCCCCGTCGTCCACGCCCACGCCGGTCCCCGCCGGCGAGCTGCAGCCCGAGCCGACGCCGGGCAAGGCCCCGCCGACCTCCGCCCCCATTCCGGACACCTCGGCCCCCGCCGCCGAGAAGGTGCTCGCGCCGTCGGCCCAGCGCGTGGCCGCCGAGAACAACCTCGACCCGGCGTCGATCCCCGGCTCGGGCAAGGACGGCCGCGTGACCAAGGGCGACGCGCTGGCGGCCCTCGAGGCCCGCGCCAAGGCCCCGCCGCCGGCGCCCGCGCCGGCCGCGCCCCGCGAGGTCCACGCCCGCGAGGAGCGGGTGAAGATGACCCGCCTGCGCCAGACCATCGCGCGCCGGCTGAAGGAGGCCCAGAACAACGCCGCCATGCTGACCACCTTCAACGAGGTGGACATGTCGGGCGTGATGGCGCTGCGCAACCAGTACAAGGACGTCTTCGAGAAGAAGCACGGCGTGAAGCTGGGCTTCATGTCCTTCTTCGTGAAGGCGGTGATCCACGCGCTGAAGCAGGTCCCGGACGTCAACGCCGAGATCGACGGCACGGACATCATCTACAAGAACCACTACGACATCTCGGTCGCCGTCGGCACGGAGAAGGGCCTGGTCACGCCGGTGGTCCGCGACGCGGACGCCATGGGCCTGGCCGAGATCGAGAAGGCCATCGGCGAGCTGGGCCGCAAGGCGCGGGACGGCGCCCTGTCCATGGACGACCTCCAGGGCGGCACCTTCACCATCTCGAACGGCGGCATCTACGGCTCGCTGATGTCGACGCCGATCCTCAACCCGCCGCAGTCCGGCATCCTGGGCATGCACAAGATCCAGGAGCGGCCGGTGGTGGTGAACGGCCAGATCGTGGTCCGCCCGATGATGTACCTGGCGCTCAGCTACGATCACCGGATCGTCGACGGGAAGGGCGCGGTCACGTTCCTCGTACACGTGAAGGACGCCATCGAGGACCCGCAGCGCCTGCTGCTGGACGTCTGAGGCCGGAGCCGCCACCTTGGCCATATGGCCGACCTCGTCGAAGTGGCCCGCTTCCTCGACCTCACCGAGGCGCAGAGCGCAGCCGCTGCGCTTCGCGCGTCCGGGATGCCCGTGTTCCTGCAGAACGAGCACTTCGGCCAGGTCGAGTGGTACATGAACCTGGCGCTGGGCGGCTTCATCCTCTTCGCTCCGGAGCGGGACGCAGCCGATGCGCGCGCCTTCATCGCCGGCTCGCGCCAGGCGTTCACGCCGGCACGCAGCGAGGCGACGCGGGCCGGGCTGGGGTTCGGTGTCGCCGTGCTCCTGGGGCTGCTGGCGCCGGCTCTGGGTTACCTGGCGGGCGCCCGCCGCCGCCCCCTGGCGGACGATCCGCCGGACTCCGACTGAGGACGCCGCTCCTATGCGATTGACCTCGCCTCGCCCGGGCCTAGGTTGCCCGGCCACTCGAGACCCACAGGCAGACCATGGCTGAGACCTCCTACGACGTCGTCATCATCGGGGGCGGTCCCGGCGGCTACAACGCCGCGATCCGCGCCGGCCAGCTGGGCCTGAAGGCCGCCTGCGTCGAGATGCGCGGCACGCTGGGCGGCACGTGCCTGAACGTCGGCTGCATGCCGTCGAAGGCGCTGCTGCACGCCTCCGAACTGTACGCCGCGGCGGGCTCGGAGTTCGCCAAGCTGGGCATCGAGGTGACGCCGAAGCTCAACCTGCCCCAGATGATGGCCCAGAAGGACGAGTCGGTGACGGCTCTGACCAAGGGCATCGAGTTCCTGTTCAAGAAGAACAAGGTGGACTGGGTGAAGGGCGCGGGCCGCATCGCCGGACCCGGCAAGGTCGAGGTGCTGGACGCGGACGGCAAGGTGACGGCCACGCTCAGCGCCAAGGACATCGTCGTCGCCACCGGCTCGGAGCCGTCGTCGCTGCCCGGCGTGACCGTGGATCAGAAGCGCATCGTGGATTCCACCGGCGCCCTGGCGCTGCCGGAGGTGCCGGGCCACCTGGTGGTGATCGGCGCGGGGATCATCGGGCTGGAGCTGGGCTCGGTCTGGCGCCGGCTGGGCGCCAAGGTGACGGTGGTGGAGTTCCTCGACCGCATCACGCCGGGTGTGGACGCCGAGGTGGCCAAGACCTTCCAGCGCGCGCTCACCAAGCAGGGCATCGCCTTCAAGCTGGGCATGAAGGTGACGGGCGCGACCGCGTCGAAGACCGGCGTGAGCCTCGCCTTCGAGCCGGTGGCGGGAGGCGCGGCCGAAACGCTGGACGCCGACTACGTGCTGCTGGCCATCGGCCGCCGCCCCTACACCCAGGGCCTGGGGCTGGAGACCGTCGGCATCGAGACCGACAAGCGCGGCTTCATCGCCACCGACCACTGGAAGACCTCGGCGCCGGGCGTGTGGGCGATCGGCGACGTGACCCACGGGCCGATGCTGGCGCACAAGGCCGAGGAGGAGGCGGTGGCCTGCATCGAGCGCCTGGCGGGCAAGGCCGGCCACGTGAGCTACGGCGTCATCCCCGGCGTGATCTACACCACCCCCGAGGTGGCCTGGGTGGGCAAGACCGAGGAGGAGCTGAAGGCCGAGGGCCGCGCCTACAAGGTCGGCAAGTTCCCCTTCACCGCCAACAGCCGCGCCAAGATCAACCACGAGACCGAGGGCTTCGCGAAGATCCTCGCCGACGCGGCGACCGACGAGATCCTGGGCGCGCACCTGATCGGACCCAGCGTTTCCGAGATGATCGGCGAGTGCTGCGTCGCGATGGAGTTCCGCGCCGCTTCCGAGGACATCGCCCGCACCTGCCACCCGCACCCGACGCGCTCGGAGGCCGTGCGGCAGGCCTCGATGGGAGTCGAAGGGTGGACGATGCAGGCCTGAGCCAGGGCCTGACGATCCGCAGGGCGCGGCCGGAGGAACTGGCGGCCTGCGCGGAGCTCTACGTGCGCGTGCTGCAGGAGACGTTCACCTGGCTGCCGAGGGACCGGCACAGGGCCGAGGACTTCCTGGCGGCGGCCCGCGAGGAGGAGGTCTTCGTGGCCGTGGAGGACGGCCGCCTCCTGGGCCTCGCCGCGCTCTACCGGCCGCAGGCGTTCCTGCACTCGCTCTATGTGGACGCGCGCGGGCGCGGCGTAGGCAAGGCGCTGCTGGACCACGTGATCGCGGCCGCCGGGGGCCGGCTGCAGCTGAAGTGCCAGACCGCCAACCGCGGCGCCCAGGCGTTCTACGTGCGCGAGGGGTTCCGATGCACCGAGGCGGGGGAGGACGGCGGAGTCGCCTGGCTGCGTTTCGTCATCGGCTGACGGCCGCGCGTTAGGTGACCGAAGCGTAACTTGGCGCATCTGCCGACCGGTGGCAGCTTGGCGAGGTTGCGTAATGGGAGGCCGCAATGCTCGTCACGATCGTCGCCGCCGCCGCCATGAGCTTCGCCCCGGACGCGCGCCCGGCCGTGGCCGCGCAGACGCTTCTGGACCCGGGCGCCAGGGCGCCGAAGCGGCTCTGCACGGACGCCGGGCGGCTGCAGGTTTCGCACGAGCGCGCGCTGCTGCATCGGCCGGACCCGAACGAGCGGGTCAAGAAGCTGATCGAGATGCCGATGGGCGAGGCCTGCCTGCTGGGCGGGAGCCGGTGAGCATCCTGGCCGTCCTCGTCCTGGCCCTGACCCCGGCGCCGCTGCCCCCGCCGCAGCCGCCGCCGGTCCGCCCCACGGCCCGGGACGTGGACCACGCCCCCATCCGCTGCCGCCCCGCGCCCTACTACGTCTCCGACACCGAACAGCGGACCCGCACGGAGCGGATCCTGATCACCGGCAGCCGGATCCCGGTGCGCGAGGTCGAGAGGCGGACGCGCCCCTGCCTCCTGATGCGCACCATGGACGGGGGCCCGAACCACGTGGCGCGCATCGCCGACTGACGGCCCATCAGGCGTGCGGGTGAGCGGCGTTGTAGGCGCCCAACAGGGCCGCCGCGTCGACCTCGGTGTAGCGCTGCGTCGTCGAGAGCGACGCATGGCCCAGCAGCTCCTGGATCGAGCGCAGGTCGGCGCCGGCGCCCAGCAGGTGCGTGGCGAACGAGTGGCGCAGCGCGTGCGGCGTGGCGCTGGCCGGCAGGCCGAGACGGCTGCGCAGGACCTGGACCGTGGCCTGCACGTGGCGCGGGCTGAGCGCGCCGCCGCGCCGGGCGCGGAACAGCGGGCCGTCCGGGTCCAGCACGAAGGGGACCGCGGCGAGATAGCTGTCCACCGCCGCGCGAACCGCGGGCAGCACCGGGACCAGCCGCGTCTTGCCGCCCTTGCCGGTGATGCGCAGGGTTTCCGGCAGCGGGGCGTCCGACCGCTTCAGCCCGAGCGCCTCCGAGATCCGCAGGCCGCAGCCGTAGAGGAGCGTGAGCACGGCCTCGTCGCGCGCGGCCTCCCAGCCCTCGCGGTCGGGGTCGAGCGCCGGCTCGGCCAGCAGGCCCGCCGCCTGGTCCTCGGTCACCGGCCGCGGGGCGCCCGGCTTGACGCGCGGGCCGCGCACCAGGGCGATCGCGGCGTTGGGCGCGCCGAGGCGGCGGTCGAGGAAGCGGTGGAAGGTCCGGATGGCCGACAGCGACTGGCTGAGCGAGCGCGGCGACAGCGGGCGATCGCCGCTGCGCAGGTGAGCGAGCCAGGCGCGGACCTCCGCGGGGGTGACGCCGGCCATGTCGGCGACCGAGGGCGGCTCGCCGCGGTGCCGCTCGAGGAAGGCCAGGTAGCGCGCGGCGGCGAAGCCGTAGGCCTCCAGCGTGCGCGGCGAGGCGCGGCGCTCGTGCGCCAGGTGCTGCAGCCAGGCGTCCCGGGCCTGGCTCGCGCTCAGAGCAGCGGCCATCGCTCGGCCGTGCGCTCCACGACCCGGGCGAGGAAGGCGACCAGCTCGCTGCCCATCTCGGGCGTGAATCCGTCGGGATCGTGAGATCCGAAGGCCAGCAGGCCCTGCCGCGCCGGCTCCCAGATCGCCATGCGGACCATGGCCATGGAGGCGATGTCGCCGGCGTCGTCGCCGAAGAGGCCCAGCGCCGTCGGCGCGAAGCCCATGCGGGCGAGGCGGTGCGGGCCGTCGAGGATGAGGTCGACCTGACCCGGGACGAGGCCGCGCCAGCCGGCGGGCGGCAGGCCCTCGCACTCGAGCGCGATCACGCCGGCGGCCAGCCCGAACCGGGCCCGGGCCAGCTCGTCCACCCGGCGCGCGAGGTCGGAATTGTTGCGCGCGTCGAGCAGGTCGACGACGGCCCCGTGGGTCTGGGCCTGGGCGTTGAAGTTGGCCCGCGCCACCTCCTCGAGAAGCTGGCGCTGCTTGGCCTCTTCCTGGTGGGCGGCGTGCACGCGCGCCAGAGGCGCGAACTCGACCACATTGGATGTGGCGACCGTCAGGCCCAGCTCGGCCAGCAGGCCGGCGTCGGCCTTGAGGAAGTCGGGGTTGTCCGCCAGGAAGCGGCGGACGGCGGACGGGTCCACCGGGTGGCTTGCGAACAGTTCCCCCTGCGACCCGTCCATGTCACCTCAAGCCTCTACAGGATGGACTGACCGGTCTTGGTCCAGTCAGCCATGAACTGTTGGAGCCCGCGTTCGGTTAACGGATGCTTGAAGAGCGCCTGGAAGACGTCGGGCGGGATGGTGGCGCAGTCGGCGCCGGCCAGGGCCGCCTGGGTCACGTGCGCCGGCGTGCGGATCGACGCGGCCAGGATCTCGGTGTCGAAGCTGTAGTTGTCGTAGATGGCGCGGATCTCGGTGATCAGGTCCATGCCGTCGGCGCCGTGATCGTCGAGCCGTCCGATGAACGGGCTGATGAAGGTGGCCCCCGCCTTGGCCGCCAGCAGGGCCTGGGCCGCCGAGAAGCACAGCGTCACGTTCGTCTGGATGCCCTCGGCCGCGAACTCGGCGGTGGCGGTCAGCCCCTCGCGGGTGAGCGGCACCTTGACGACGACGTTGGAGGCGACGCCCGCCAGCTTGCGGCCCTCGGCGAGCATGCCCGCGGTGTCCATGGCCGCCACCTCGGCCGAAACCGGACCGGGGACGATCGCGCAGATCTCGCCGATCACCTCCAGCATGTTGCGTCCGCTTTTGGCGATCAGGGAGGGATTGGTGGTGACGCCGTCCACGAGGCCCGTGGCGGCGAGGTCCTTCAGGACGGCGGTGTCCGTGGTGTCGAGGAAGAGCTGCATCGTGTCCCAATCTCTTGTTCCGGCCGCTTGTAGCTGCGAAGGGCTCGGGATCAAACCGCCCGCGCCAATGAGCCGAATCGCCTCCGTCCTGATCCCGATGCCGCTCCCCGAGGCGTTCGACTACGCCGAGCCGGAGGGCATGGGCCTGGCGGCGGGGGACCAGGTGGCCGTTCCCCTGGGGCCGCGGCTGATCCGCGGCGTGGTCGCCGAGCTGCGCGAGGCGGCGGGCGGGAACCGGCCGCTGAAGCCGGTGGCCGAGCGGCTGGACGAGCCGCCGCTGCCGCCGGGGACGCTGGAGTTCGTGCAGTGGGCCGCGCGCTACGCCGTGGACGCGCCCGGCCAGCCACTGGCCATCGCGCTGCGCGGCGCGCGCGCGCCGAAGGCGCGGCCCCAGCGCGTGGTGCGGGCCACCGGCGCGGCCCCGGCGCGGCCGACGCCCGCCCGGGCGAAGGTGCTCGAGGCGGCGACGGCGCCCATGCCCCCGGCGGACCTGGCGCGGGCGGCCGGCGTCGGGGCGGGCGTCGTGAAGGGGCTGATCGACGAGGGCGTCCTGGCGCTCGACCACGTGGTCCCCGCCGCAGGCTTCCAGCCGCCGGACCTGACGCGGCGCGGCGCGGCGCTGAGCGACAGCCAGGCGGCGGCGGCCTCTGCGCTGTCGTCGTCGCTCGGCGGCTTCGGCGTCACCCTGCTCGACGGCGTCACGGGCTCGGGCAAGACCGAGGTCTACCTGGAGGCCGCCGCCGCGGCGCTGGCGGCCGATCCAGAGGCCCAGGTGCTGATCCTGCTGCCCGAGATCGCGCTCACCCAGGCCGTGATCGCCCGGGTCACGGCGCGCTTCGGCGCGGCGCCCGGCGAGTGGCACTCGGACGTCGCGCCGCCCGCCCGGCGGCGGGTGTGGGAAGGCGTCGCCGACGGCGGCTGCCGCATCGTGGTGGGCGCCCGCTCGGCGCTGTTCCTGCCGTTCCGCCGCCTGAAGCTGATCGTGGTCGACGAGGAGCATGACGGTTCGTTCAAGCAGGAGGACGGCTTCATCTACCACGCCCGCGACCTCGCCGTGGTGCGCGGCCGGATCGAGGACGCGGCCGTGGTGCTCGCTTCGGCCACCCCCTCGCTGGAGAGCCTGCGCAACGCCGAGACGGGCCGCTACCGCTGGCTGCGGCTGTCCGCCCGGCACGGGACGGCGCGGCTGCCGGACATCGAGCTGATCGACCTGCGCGAGACTCCGCCCGAGAGCGGCCGCTGGCTCTCCCCGCCGCTGGTGCGCGCCATGGCCGAGACCTGGGAGCGCGGCGAGCAGACGCTGCTGTTCCTGAACCGCCGGGGCTACGCGCCGCTGGTGCTCTGCAAGGCCTGCGGCGAGCGGATGACCGCGCCCGACACCGACTCCTGGCTGGTGGAGCACCGCTACACGGGCCGGCTGGTGTGCCACCTGACCGGGTTCTCCATGCCGAAGCCGGCGGCCTGTCCCCACTGCGGGGCGAAGGACAGCCTCGTCTCCATCGGCCCCGGCGTGGAACGCGTGGAGGAGGAGGCGCGGACGCTGTTCCCGGAGGCGCGGATCGCGGTCTTCTCCTCGGACACGGTGTTCGACGCGCGCGAGGCCCGGCGGCTGGTGGAGGCGATGGCGGCGGGGGACATCGACATCCTGGTGGCGACCCAGGCCGCGGCCAAGGGCCACAACTTCCCCAAGCTCACCCTCGTGGGCGTGGTCGACGCCGACCTCGGCCTGCGCGGCGGCGACCTGCGGGCGGCCGAGCGGACCTACCAGCTGCTGGCCCAGGCCACGGGGCGGGCGGGCCGCAAGGACCGGCCCGGCCGTGCGCTGCTCCAGACCTACGCCCCCGAGCACGCCGTGATGCAGGCGCTGAAGGCGCAGGACCGCGACGCCTTCGTGGCCGCCGAGATGGCCGAGCGGGAGCTGGCGGGCCTGCCGCCCTTCGGCCGGCTGGCGGCGGTGATCGCCTCGGGCCCCGACGCCGCCCAGCTGGACGTCTTCGTGCGCGGCATGGCCGAGGTCGCCCCCAACACGCCGGGCGTCGAGGTCTACGGCCCGGCGGACGCCCCGCTGGGGCTGGTGCGCGGCCGGCGGCGCAAGCGGTTCCTGGTCCGCGCCGACCGCGGGGTCGACCTTTCGGCCTACATGGCCGCGTGGCGCGCCCGCGTGAAGCCGCCGGGCCAGGTGCGCGTCGCCATCGACATCGACCCCTACAGCTTCCTGTAGCGGTGGGGGGATCGGTGGGAGGCGCGTCCGCGTGAGCCCCCTAACCCTGTCACCCCGGTTTCGCCGCAGGCGAAAACCGGGACCCACACGCGCCCGATGGCTGTGGCGGCCCGCGGGCGGCGCCGCCGCGCCTTATCCGGACCCACGGAGTCTATGGGTCCCGGTCTTCCGCTGCGCGGAAACCGGGATGACAGCCGGGAGGAGAAG
Source organism: Phenylobacterium sp. T106 (assembly GCF_057219735.1). Taxonomy (NCBI): domain Bacteria; kingdom Pseudomonadati; phylum Pseudomonadota; class Alphaproteobacteria; order Caulobacterales; family Caulobacteraceae; genus Phenylobacterium; species Phenylobacterium sp. T106. The sequence goes on from NZ_JBXVWA010000004.1 coordinate 76,441, forward strand.
ACGCCAGCGATCCCCCCCCCCCGGGTCGCGGTCAGTGCAGGAGCTTGTCCTCGGCCGTGGGCTTCTTCCGTCGCGCCAGCATGTTGAGGGCCTCGACCCCCGCCGAGAAGGCCATGGCGGCGTAGATGTAGCCCTTGGGCACGTGCATCCCGAAGCCGTCGGCGATCAGGACCGCGCCGATCATCAGCAGGAAGCCCAGCGCCAGCATCACGACGGTGGGGTTGTTGTTGATGAAGTTGGCCAGCGGATCGGCCGCCACCAGCATGATCGCCACGGTGATCACCACCGCCGCCACCATGATCGGCAGGTGCTCGGTCATGCCCACGGCCGTCAGGATCGAGTCGATCGAGAAGACGAGGTCCAGCAGGATGATCTGGAAGATCGCCGCGCCCAGGCCGTTCACGACCGGCGCCTTGGTGTTCAGCAGGCCATGGGTGTCCTGCGGATCCACCTTCTCGTGGATCTCGGTGGTGGCCTTCCAGACAAGGAAGAGGCCGCCGGCGATGAGGATCAGGTCGCGCCAGGAGAAGGTGAGGTCGATGTCGCCCGGCGGATCCCAGGGGATCGAGAACACCGGCTGCACCAGGCCCACGATGAAGGCCAGCGTGGAGAGCAGGGCCAGGCGCATGATCAGCGCGAGCGCGATCCCGATGCGGCGCGCCCGCTGGCGCTGATGCTCGGGCAGCTTGTTCGAGAGGATCGAGATGAAGATGAGGTTGTCGATCCCCAGCACCACCTCCATCACGATGAGCGTGACGAGCGCAGCCCAAGCGGCCGGGTCGCTGACCAGAGCGGCGATATCCATCGATCTCTCCGAAAATTCCCCAGCGCCCTATCTAGTGGCTCCGCTTCCGACGGCTAGGGCCCGGACGAAGTTCCTTTGCGGCGCCGGTTTTTTGCACAGCGGCGCCTCCGCTCAAGGGTTTGTGAAGCGGCGGATTCTCCTCTTGGGGGAATTCGCGCGAAGCCTTGGCCAGGGATCGCGAGCTCTTGTTTCGCATTGTTACGCTTTCGCGAGACAAAGCTAATATTAGGAAATCAACGGTTAACCCAGGGTCCGAATTCGAGTTGCCTACAGCTCAAATACGAACTCGATAGGCGGTGTTCGCCAATAGTTTTCTTCGAACAGCGACAAATACTGCGCCAATTCGGGATGTGATTGAGCGGGCGCGATGCTGCGGCAGGCGCATGTCTGCCGCGGGCTGTGGATAATCCAGCCGCGACATCGCGCCGCGATGCGTAAACCCTCTTTTCACTGAAGCAGGATACGGTTACCCCTTCACCTGTCAGTGCGGGGAGTTTCCGATCAATGCGCAAACGGACGCGGACCCTTTGGGGTTCCCTGGCCGCCGCGGCGTTCGTCGCTCTCGCTCCGGCAGGAGCTGTGGCCGATACCTATTGGCAGTGCGTGCCCTTCGCGCGCCTGATCTCCGGCATCCAGATCTTCGGTGACGCCCGGACCTGGTGGCAGCAGGCCGCCGGCAAGTACGAGACCGGCTTCACGCCGCGGACCGGCGCCGTCCTGGCGTTCAAGCCGACCCAGCGGATGCGCCTGGGCCACGTGGCCGTGGTGAGCCAGGTGCTCACCGACCGCGTGATCCAGATCACCCACGCCAACTGGAGCCCGATCGAGGGTTCGCGCGGCAAGGTCGAGAAGGACGTCACGGTCATCGACGTGTCGCCGGCGGGCGACTGGAGCGAGGTGAAGGTCTGGTACGACCCGAACCGCGACCTCGGCGGCTCCACCTATCCGACGCACGGCTTCATCTATCAGGACGCCTCTGCGCGTGTCCTGGCCGCCTCGGGCGTCAGCCGCCTGCAGAACGGCGCGATCGCGGTGGCCCAGTCCGCCGCCTCGCAGATGGCCAGCGCCGTGCGGCCCGGCCAGGGCCCGATGAGCCTGCTGTCGCAGGCCGCGGACTCCACCGACCGGATCGCCGCGCTCATCGCCGCCGCCACGCGCTCGGACTCGTCCTCCCGCTGACCCCCGGCGGTTGACGCCCGCGCGGGCGCACGGTCTGAAAGGGACCGGGCGGAGAATCGCGCATGCTCTACGTCTTCCAGCGCGGCAAGGGCCAGAGCCAGGTCACCGCGCTCGCGCCGGGCTGGACGCCCGAGGCGGACGTGGTCTGGATCGACCTCGTCAAGCCGACGCGCGAGGAGGAAGTCGCCGTCGAGACGGCCCTGGGGGTCGATCTCCCCACCATCGAGGAGATGCAGGCGCTGGAGCCGTCCAGCCGGCTCTACCAGGAGCACGGCGCGACCTTCATGACCTCGACGCTGATCGCGCGAAGCCACGAGGACCATCCGTTCGCCACGCCGGCCACCTTCGTCCTGTCCAAGGGCGTGCTGGTGACCCTGCGCTACGAGAACCTCCGCGCCTTCACTGTCTTCGGCGAACGCGCGGCGGAGGGCGATCCGGCCACCGGCGCCGCGATGCTGATGGGCCTCTGGGAGGCCATCGTGGAGCGGCTCGCCCGCACCCTCGACGACATGGGCGACCGGGTCGAGGACGTCTCCACCGCCATCTTCCACAGGCCGCCCGCCGGCAATTTCCGGCCGCTCCTGACCGGCCTCGCCCAGGCCCAGTCGGTGACCTCGCTGGTCCGGAACTCGCTGGTCAGCCTCTCGCGGGCGCTCAGCTTCGCCAGCCTCTCCAGCGAGATCGCCGGGGAGGAGGAGAGCCGGGCGCACCTGGAGTCGCTGAAGCGCGACGTCCAGTCGCTCACCGAGAACGCGGGCCAGCAGTCGAGCCACATCGCCTTCCTGCTCGACGCGGCGCTGGGCCTCATAACCATCGAGCAGAACGGGATCATCAAGTTCTTCTCGGTGGCCGCGGTGGCCTTCATGCCCCCGACGCTGATCGCCTCGATCTACGGCATGAACTTCGCCCACATGCCCGAACTGGCCTGGATGGCGGGCTACCCCTTCGCCCTCCTGCTCATGCTCGTGGCCGGCGTGGTCCCAGTGCTCTGGTTCAAGCAGCGGGGCTGGCTCTAGCCACCGCAAGTTGCGCTCAAGGTTCGCTTAAGGACGTCGCGCAACCCATCCTTAAAGCGCGGGCGGCATGGTGAACGCGAAGGCCTTCATGTCGTCCGCACCTCAACAGCATCATACGGCGCTCGACGTCCACGCCCTGCGGGAGGCGCTCGACGCGCATCAGCGCTACCTGTCCGGCCGATCGGGCGGCCGGCGGCTCGCGTTGCACTATGCGGACCTGGCCAACTGCAGCCTCGAAGGCGTCGACCTGAGGGACGCGGACCTGACGGGCGCCAAGCTCTCGGGCGCGACCCTGGCCCGCTCGAACTTCTCCCGCGCGATCCTGTTCGGCGCAGACCTGCGCGAAGCCGACATGCGCCACGTGAACCTGAAGCGGGCCGACCTGCGCGGCGCGTGCATGCGCGGCGCCAACCTGGCCGGCGCCGAGCTCGCCGGCTGCGACCTGCGCGAGGGGCGGATCGCCCTGCAGGACAAGCTGGACGGTTTCCGCATCCTGCGTCATGAGCACCGCCCGGGCGAGCTGAACTACGCCGTGCTGTCGGGCGCCAACCTCGCCGGCGCGCAGATGACCGGCGCGGTCGCCATGACGTCGGACTTCACCGACGCGAACCTCTCGGGCGCGGTGCTGACGGGCGCCAAGCTGATGCGCGCGGTCCTGGACGGCGCGGACCTCTCGAACGCCGACCTGGGCGGGGCGGACCTCACCGGCGCGTCCATGAAGCGGGCGGTGCTGAACGGCGTGAACCTGAATCAGGCGCGGCTGGACGACGCCGACCTCACGGGCGTGCTGCGCGCGCCGCCGCCCATCTTCTACGTGGACGACAAATCGCTGAGCGAGGTCGTGGCCGAACACGAGGCCTTCTGCGACTCGGGCGGGCGGCAGGGCAAGGTGACCAAGCTCGCCGACGTGGACTTCCGGCCGCTGAGGTCGCTGAAGAAGCGGCGGCTCTCGGGCCTGGCGGCGCCGCGCTCGATCTTCTTCGGCCTCGACATGGAGGGGGTGCAGCTCCAGGGCGCCGACCTCTCGGGCTGCGACCTCCGCGGCGCCAACCTGCGCGACGCGGACGTGCGCGGCGCGCGGTTCACCCACGCCCAGCTTGCCCGCGCCGATCTGCGGGGCGCGAAGATGGGTCCGCTGGCCATCGGCGACAACCGCTTCGTCCGCACCGACTTCTCCCGCGCCTCGATGCGCGGCGCCGACCTGCGCGGCGCAAGCGCGCCCCGCGCGCGCTTCCTCGAGGCCGAGCTGGACGGCGCGCGCCTCGCCGGCTGCGACCTGGCCGGCGCGGAGCTGGAGATCTAGAACGCCCCGCCGCGGCCCTGGCCGCCGGCGAAACGGGTCGCGCCTTCGACGTGCGAGCCCGTGCGCAGGGTCTCGAGGCCGACCTGGACCTCGAAGGCCGTCGCCTCGTCCCAGTCCAGGGACCACTGGGCGAGCGCCGAGAGCCGGTCGTTGCGCATGCAGAGCTGCGGGAAGGCCGAGAGCTGCCTGGCCAGCGCCACCGCAGCGGCGAGCGCCTCGCCGTCGGGCACGACGCGGTTGGCGAGTCCCATCGCCAGCGCCTCGGCGGCGCCCACGGGCCGGCCGGTGAGGATCATGTCCATCGCCCGCGAGTGGCCGATGAGCCGCGGCAGCCGCACGGTGCCCAGGTCGATCAGCGGCACGCCGAAGCGCCGGCAGAAGACCCCGAAGGTCGCGCCCTCGGCCGCCACGCGCAGGTCGGCCCAGCACGCCACCTCCAGGCCCCCCGCCACCGCCGGCCCCTCCACCGCGGCGATCACCGGCTTGCCCAGCCGCAGGCGCGTGACGCCCATCGGGCCCAGGTCGCCGTCCGGGCGGATCGGGTTGGCGTCGGCCCGCCGCCCGTCGCCGGCGATCGCCTTCAGATCGGCGCCGGCGCAGAAGTACCCGCCGCGCCCAGTCAGCACGGCGACGTCCAGGCCCTCGTCGGCGTCGAAGGCCTTGAAGGCGTCGTAGAGCCGGCGCGCGGTGTCGCCGTCGTAGGCGTTGCGCCGCTCCGGGCGCTCGACGGTGACGATGCAGATGCGTCCGTCGTGCTCGACGCTCACGGTGGTCATCGCCGGATCCTCCCTTGCTGGCCCCCATCGTGGCGCTTGCGGGGGGCGGGAAGGCAAGGGCAAATGCCGCCTCCAAAGGGAGGGCGCGGCATGAACAAGGCCGAGAAGCTGGGGTTCTCGTCGGCGCGGCTGGCGCGCATCGACCGGTTCCTGCAGGAGAAGTACGTCGGTCCCGGCAGGCTGCCGTGCGCCCACTTCGTCCTCGCCCGCCGCGGCGAGGTGGTCCACCAGACGCTGCTCGGCCAGCAGGACCCGGAGCGCGGCGTCGCGATCGCCGACGACACCGTCTACCGCATCTACTCCATGACCAAGCCGGTCACGTCGGTCGCGCTGATGCAGCTGGTCGAGGAAGGCGCGATCGCGCTGGACGATCCGGTGGCCCGGCACATTTGCGAGTGGAGCGACCTGGCCGTCTTCTCGGCTGGAACGGGCCCCTACCTCACGACGCCCTGCGCCCGGCCGATGCAGGTGGTGGACCTGCTGCGCCACACCTCGGGGCTGACGTACGGCTTCCAGAACCGCACCAACATCGACGCCGCGTATCGCCGGCTGAAGCTCGAGGCGATGCACGGCGGGCACGACTTGGAGACCATGATCCAGCTGATGGCCAAGGTCCCGCTGGAGTTCTCGCCGGGCGAGGCCTGGAACTATTCGGTCTCGACCGACGTGTGCGGCTACCTGGTGCAGAAGATCGCCGGCAAGCCGCTGGACGAGGTGTACCGCGAGCGGATCTTCGAGCCGCTGGGGATGGTCGACACCGGCTTCCACGTCCGCGACGACCAGCGGAGCCGCTTCGCGGCCTGCTACGACGCCCAGCCGGGCGGCGGGACGAAGCTGCAGGACGATCCGCAGAAGAGCCCCTATCTCGCGCCGCCCAGCCTGCTGTCGGGCGGCGGCGGTCTCGTGGGCACCACGGCCGACTACCTGCGGTTCGCCAACATGCTGCTGAACCGCGGCGAGCTGGACGGGGCCCGGATCCTGGCGCCGAAGACCGTCGACCTGATGGCCTCGAACCACCTGCCGGGCGGCGGGGACCTGACCCAGCTGTCGCGCTCGCTGTTCTCGGAGAGCACCAACGCCGGGGTGGGCTTCGGCCTGGGCTTCGCGGTGGTGTTCGACCCGCCGCAGACGCTGATTCCGTGCAGCGTGGGCGAGTTCTACTGGGGCGGCGCGGCCTCGACCGCCTTCTGGGTGGACCCCGTGGAGGAGATCACCGCGGTGTTCATGACCCAGTTGCTGCCCAGCTCGACCTACCCGATCCGCCGCGAGCTGCGGACGCTGACCTACGCCGCCCTGATGGAGACCACGGGATAGCCTTCCGGCGCGATGCCTAGCGGGCCTTCTCGGTCTCCTTCTCGGGCGCGCGTGCTGCGGCCTCGGCGGCGACTTCGGTCTCCTCGACGCCGGACGGCGGGGCCATGCCGGTGTCCAGCGTCTCGCCGTGCGGCGTCGTGGGCAGCATCCGCGACTTCCGCCAGCCGCCCCAGCGGTAGTAGGCCGCCGCCAGCAGCAGCGACACGAGGCTGCCCGCCGGGAAGCTGAGCCACACCGCGTCGGCGCCCAGCATCGGCTCCAGCACGTTGGCGAGCGGCACCCGCACGCCCCACAGGGCGATGATCATGGCCAGGAGCGGCGGCCAGACCGCGCCGGTGGCCCGCACGATGCCCGAGAAGATGAACGCCATGCCGAAGGGGATGAAGCCCCAGAGCACGATGGAGTTGATGTGCACGGCGATGGGCAGCGAGGGGCTGCCGGCCGGCAGGAAGGCCTGCAGGATGATCGGGTCCAGCAGGTAGATGATCACGATGGGCGTCGCCGAGAAGATGGCGGCGTACATGACGCCCACGCGGGCGATCTTGCCCACGCGCTCCATGTTGCCCGCGCCGACGTTCTGGGCGGCCATGGACGAGACCGCGGCGCCCAGCGCCATCGCCGGCATCTGGACGTAGGTCCACACCTGGACGGCGGCGCCGTAGGCGGCCGCGGTGGTCGAGCCGTAGCCGTTCACCAGGCTCATCATGGTGACGGCCGCCAGGCTGATGACGATCATCTGGAACGCCATCGGCAGGCCCTTGAAGACCAGGTTCTTCACCACGTCCCAGTCGGGCCGGAAGCTGCGCCACTCCGCCGGCGTCAGCACCAGGATGCTCCGTCGGCGGTAGAGGTGCGTGACCATGACGGCCAGCGTGGTGCTCTGGGCGATCAGGGTGGCGGTGGCCGAGCCCACGATGTCGAGGCGGGGGAACGGGCCGACCCCCATGATCAGCAGCGGGTTCAGCGTCACCTCCAGCCCCACCGCCACGAGCGAGAAGAAGAAGGGCGTGCGCGAGTCGCCGGCGCCGCGCTGGGCCATCATCAGGAAGGTGAAGGCGTAGAGGATCGGGATCGCGGTGAAGATCACCCGCAGGTAGGCGATGGCGTCGCGCTTGGCGTCGGGCGGCGTGGCCATGCCGGTGAGGATCGCCGGGGTGAGCGTGTAGCCCAGCGCGCCCACGACCGTCGACAGCGCCAGGAAGAAGAGCGTGGCGGTGCCCACGACCCGCCGCGCCAGGTCGCGGTCGCCCGCGCCCACCGCCTGGCCGATCATGATGTTGGCGGCCATGCTCATCCCGAACATGGCGCCCAGCATCAGGAAGAAGATCTGGTTCGAGTTCGAGATGGCCGTCAGCGCCGCCTCGCCCAGCACATGGCTGACCCAGACCGCGTTCGCCGTCCCGTTCAGCGACTGCAGGATGTTCGAGCCCATCACCGGCAGGGCGAACAGGATCAGCGTCTTGCCGATGGGCCCGGTGGTGAGATCGGGCATGCGCCGGCCGCCCGGCATTCCGCCGGGCCCGCGCATCGCCCCGCCGCCGCTTCCCTCCACGGCCGATTCCTCTCCTGGCTCGCACCGCTTCTACGGGCGCGCCGTTGCGGCACACAAGCGGCGTGTCGGCGCACCGCCGTTTGAGCCGGCCGGCGTTCCCGCTATGACGCGCCCATGAGCCTCAAGATCCTGCAGTTCGGAACCACGGGCCAGCTCGGGCTGGAGCTGCTGCGCCAGGCCCCCGCCCACGACGTGACGGTCACCGCGCTGGGCCGGGCCGACGCCGACCTCGCCGACCCCGCCGCGGCGGCCGAGGCCGTGCGCCGGCACAGGCCCGGTCTGGTGGTGATCGCCGCCGCGCACACGGCCGTGGACCAGGCCGAGTCCGAGCGGGATCTCGCCTTCACGGTGAACGCCGAGAGCCCCGGCGCCATCGCGGCGGCGGCGGCCGAGGTGGGCGCGGCGGTGATCAACGTCTCCACCGACTACGTCTTCGACGGGGCGGGCGGCGCGCCCTATCGCGAGGACGCGGCGACGAACCCGCTGAACGTCTACGGCGCCTCCAAGCTGGCGGGCGAACGGGCGGTGGCGGCGGCGAACCCGCGCGCGCTCAGCATCCGCACGTCCTGGGTGGTCTCGCCGCACGGCAAGAACTTCATCAAGACCATGCTGCGGGTGGCGGCGGCGGGGAACCCGCTGAAGGTGGTGGACGACCAGTCGGGCCGGCCCACCAGCGCGGCCGATCTCGCGGGCTTCATCCTGGCGATCGCGCCCCGGCTCGCCGCGGCGCCGGCCGGCGATCCGGCGTTCGGCGTCGTGCATTTCGCGAACTCAGGCGAGGTCACCTGGCGCGGCTTCGCCCAGGCGATCTTCGCCGCGGCCCTGGGCGAGTCCGGGCCCGAGGTCGCGCCCACCACCACAGCCGAATACGTCACCCCGGCCCGGCGGCCGCTGCGCGCCACCATGGACCTGGGCCGCCTCGAGGCCGTCTACGGCGTGCGCCCGCGCCCGTGGCAGGACGCCCTGCGCGAGATCCTGGCCGAGCTGAGAGCGGCGACCTAGAGCCTCACCCGTTCAGACGGAACCGTCTGAACGGGAAAATGAGGCTCTAGATCAATATCTTGAGCGCGTTCGGATCCGAAAACCGGTTCCCACTTTTCGGAACGCGCTCTAGCGGCTGCCGGCGCCTGCGGCCCGGGTCGCGGCGACCTCAGGCCCCGCCGGGCCCGCAGGCGGACCCTCCTGGAGCCACACCACAACCGCCGCGAAGATCCCCGCCAGCGCGGACAGCGTCAGCATCGTCGTCCAGCTCATGCCGCAGCCTCCCGGCACGGAGTATAGCGGCTGTCTCGCGGCGGGCGGGGCGGCAGGCGCCCGAAACGGGCAGGCGCTAGAACTCCAGCCCCAGGGCGTGGAGGCCGCGGTAGAGGCGGCGCAGGTTGGCGAGGTTGGCGGCCAGGAACTCGCGATGGAGGTCGGTGTCGAGGGCGCTCGCGGGGGTGATCACGCCGCCCTTGACGCGCACGCAGTGGCCGCCGCGGATGAGGATCTCCACGTGCCGGCGCGTGGTCTCGTAGGGCAGCCCCAGGGACGCCGCCAGCGAGAGGACGCTGACCGGCCGACGCTCGGCGTCCGGCGGGATGTCGTCGATCTCGGTGTAGCCCCCCTTCGTCATCAGGTGGGCGACGTTGGCCTGGGTGAGGGCCAGGGACACCAGGCCCGTCAGGAGGTGGCCGCCCGAGAGCTGCCCGAGCAGGTTCAGCGACCGCAGGACGTAGTCGGCGCTGTGGCGGGCCGCCGCCCGGGCGGCCACGGCCTTGGCTGGAGGTGCGGCGGACATCAGGCCAGGCGGCTCCGCAGCCGGCCGTAGGCGAGATAGGCGCCCACGCCCACGGCGTTCCAGATGAAGAAGAAGAGGATCGTCTTCGCCTGCAGGCTGCTGAAGAGCCAGAGGCAGCCCGCCACCGTCGCGGGGGCCACGATCCAGACCAGCGGCGTCACGAACGGGCGCTCCAGCGCCGGATCCCGCCGCCGCAGGACCATCACGGCGAACGCGGTGGCGATGAACGCGGCCAGGGTGCCGGCGTTGGCCAGGGACGCGATCTCGTCCAGCGGCATGATCCCGGCGATGACCGCGGCGATGACGCCGGTCAGGATCGTCACCGCCGCCGGGACGCCGCGGCGATCGACGGTGGCGAGCCGCGCCGGCAGCAGGCCGTCCCGCGCCATGGCGAAGAAGACCCGGCTCTGGCCGAACATGAACACCATGATGACCGTCGGCATCGCGACGACCGCCGCGCCCGCGATCAGCTCGGCGGCGGTGTTCTGCCCGAGGGCCTTCAGCGCATAGGCCAGCGGCTCGGAGCTGCGGGAGAAGGGCTCGTAGGGGACCACGCCCAGGGCGCAGGCGGCGATCACCATGTAGATCAGGGTGCAGACCGCCATCGAGCCGACGATGCCGATGGTGAGGTCGCGGCGCGGGTTCCGGGCCTCCTCGGCCGCGGTCGAGATGGCGTCGAACCCGTAGAAGGCGAAGAAGATGATCGCCGCGGCGCCCATGACCCCGTACTTCTTGCCGTCGATCTCGTGCGCGCCGTACCCGAAGGGGGCGAAGTCGCCGAAGTTCGCCGCGTCGAAGTGCGGCAGGGTGAAGGCCACGAACACCGCCAGGGCGACGAGCTTCACGCACACCAGGACGAAGTTGATCAGCGCGCTCTCGCGGGTGCCGATCAGGAGGACGCCGGTCACCACCAGGGCGATGAACACGGCGGGCAGGTCGATGACCCCCTTGTCGAGGAACATCTCCGGGACGCCCCAGCCGCGCAGCAGGCCCGAGGCGTAGCCCGACCAGCCCACGGACACGGCGCTGCAGACCAGCGTGTACTCGAGGATAAGGCTCCAGCCGACGATCCAGGCGAGGCCCTCGCCCAGGGTCACATAGGTGTAGGTGTAGGCGCTTCCGGCCTGGGGGGTCAGGCTGGCCATCTCGGAATAGCAGAGCGCGGCCAGCGCGCAGATGAGCCCGGCGGCGGCGAAGGACAGGATGACGGCGGGCCCGGCCAGGCCCGCGGCCACGCCCGTGAGCGTGTAGATGCCGGTCCCGATGATGGCGCCGATGCCCAGCGCCATGAGGTGCGGCCATCCCAGCGTCGCCTTCAGCCGGCGGCCGTCGTGCGCCGAGGCGTGCTCCAGCGGCTTGATCCGCGTCAGGAAGTTCATGGACGCCCCTGTTCGACCGGCCCATTTGGCCTGCGTCGCGACGCAGTGCCAAGCCTTGCCGCTGGCGGCGATGCGCGCGAGCCTGCCGGCCATGCGCCGTCTCCTGTTCGTGCTCGCCCTCGCGTTCGCCGTCCCCGCGTTCACGCCCGCCCTCGCCGAGGACCGGCCGCTCGACCGGCTGGTCGCCGACTACGAGGCCTACGCCCTCGGGCAGGATCCGGTGACCGCCGGCCGGGAGGGCGACCGGGGGGCGCTGGCGCGGCTGCCCGACGCCTCGCTCGCCGCGGACCTGCAGCGCCGCGCCGCCTACGAGGCGTTCCAGGCGCGGCTGTCGGCCATCGACCCGGCCGGCCTGTCGCCCGAGGCCCGGCTGAACCGCGAATTCCTGGCCTGGACCCTCGACCGCCGCCTGAAGAGCCTCGCCTTCGACGAGGCGCGGATGCCGTTCAACAGCGACAGCGGCTTCGACATCGAGATGAACTACTACGCCTCGACCACGCCGCTCGACAGCGAGGCCGACGCCGAGGCCTGGATCGCCCGCCTTCGCGCCCTGCCGGGCTACTACGCCCAGAACATCGAGAACGCCCGGCGCGGCGTGCGCACGGGCTTCACCCAGCCCGCGACCACCGGCGAGGCGGTGCTGAAGCGCGCCCGGGCCGCCGCGGGCGCGCCGGTGGGGACCGATCCGCTGCTGAAGCCCTTCGCCGCCGCGAAGCTGCCCCCCGAGCGGGCCGCCGAACTCCGGGCCGCCGCCGAGGCGGTGATCCGCGACCGGATCCGGCCCGCCCAGCGCCGGTTCGCCGAGTTCCTCGAGCGCGAATACCTCCCCGCGAGCCGCAAGGGGCTGGGGGCGCGGACGCTGGCGGGCGGCGAAGCCTACTACCGCTGGCTCGTGGCCGACCACACGACCACCGCGATGACGCCCGACCAGATCCATGAGCTGGGCCTCGCCGAGGTGGCGCGGATCCGCGCCCGGATGGAGGAGGTCAAGGCGGAGGCCGGTTTCCAGGGCGACCTGTCCGCCTTCATCCGCTTCCTGCGGACCGACCCACGGTTCTACGCCCGCACCCGCGAGGAGCTGCTCGAGAAGACCGCCTGGTTCGACAAGCGGGTGGACGACCAGATGCCGCGCTGGTTCGGCCGCCTGCCCCGGCTGCCCTTCGGGGTGCGGCCCGTGCCGGCCGAAATCGAGGAGGGCTACACCTCGGCCCGCTATTTCGAGGGCGCGCCGAAGCAGGGCGTCGCGGGCGGCCACATCGTCAACACCAGCCACCTCGACCAGCGCCCGCTGTTCGAGATGCCGGCGCTGGCGGCGCACGAGGCGCAGCCCGGCCACCACACCCAGATCGCCCTGGCGCAGGAGCTGGAGGGCGTGCCCGCGTTCCGCCGCAACGCCGGGGTCACCGCCTTCACCGAGGGCTGGGGGCTCTACGCCGAGCGCCTGGCGGGCGAGATGGGCCTCTACCGGAACCCCTACGAGACCTTCGGCATGCTCTCGATGGAGATGTGGCGCGCCTGCCGCCTGGTGGCGGACACCGGCATCCACTGGAAGGGCTGGACGGTGGCCCAGGCGAAGACGTGCTTCACCGACAACACGGCCCTCGCCCCGCTGAACATCGACGTGGAACTGGCCCGCTACGTGGGATGGCCGGGGCAGGCGCTGGCCTACAAGGTGGGGCAGATGAAGATCCTGGAGCTGCGCGAGCGGGCGCGCGGGCAGCTCGGGGACCGCTTCGACATCCGCCGGTTCCACGACGCGGTCCTGCTGGCCGGCCCCCTGCCCCTCGGCCTGCTGGAACAGCGCATCGAGGCCTGGACCGCTGCGGAGGCGGCGCGCTAGCCGCGGCGTCGGGTCCGGGTGGAACGCCCGCGCGCCCGGCTGCTAAGCTGGGGCCTTCTGGGGGGCGGACATGGGTGCGCTGACGTACTGCACGGTGGGCTCGAACCGCCTCGAGGAGGCGAAGGCGTTCTACGACGCCCTGCTGTCCCTGGCGGGACTGGAGCCGATCTTCGAGCATCCCACGGGCGGTCGCGTGTACGGGACCGCCGCCGGGCCCAACTTCGGCGTCCTGGGCCCGTTCGACGGCCGGCCGGCGACGGTGGGGAACGGCTCGATGTTCGCGTTCATCTTCGACACCCGCGAGGATGTCGAGCGCTTCCACGCCAAGGGTCTCGAACTGGGCGGCGCCTGCGAAGGTCTTCCCGGGGTCCGCGGGGGCGGACTGTACCTCGCGTACTTCCGCGACCTCGACGGCAACAAGCTGTGCGCCTACGCGATGCCGGGCGCCCCGATCCGGCGCCGTTCGCCATCTGAACATTGATTAGAAATAATGATGCAACGCGCATCTGCTCGACTATGATCTGACGTAGCAATCAAATTCGAACGGACCCGCCAGGACCCAACCCGGCGGGATCCCTGGGGAGGATACCGGATGACGAAGGCCCGCCTTTCGATGCTGGCGGCGACCGCCTCGGCCAGTGCGCTGCTTGTCGGCTGCACCACGGACGGCCAGGCGCCCAACGCGTTCGCGAACGCGGCTCCGGCCTCGGCCGTGGCGGGCGTCGCGACGCCGGTCTCGGTCGACAACTTCATGCTCGCCGACACCGACTACATGGGCCACGAGCTCTACCGCACCGACGCCAAGCTGGTGGTGCTGATCAGCCACGCGAACGGCTGCCCCATCGTGCGCAACCTCGCCCCGGCGATCCGGGAGCTGAAGGCGAAGTACGAGGGCCAGGGCGTCCAGTTCCTGATGGTCAACTCCGCCGTCCAGGACAGCATGGAGGCGATCGCCGCCGAGAAGGCCGAATACGGGTTCGACGTGCCGATCCTGAAGGACGCCCACCAGCTGGTGGGCGAGCAGCTGGGCGTGACGCGCACCGGCGAGTTCTTCGTGGTCGATCCCAAGACCTGGAAGATCCTGTACCGCGGCCCGCTGGACGACCGGCTCGACTACGGCGCCCAGAAGGCCAAGGCCGACCACACCTGGACGACCGACGCCATCGAGGCGGCGCTGGCCGGCCGGCCGGTCGTGCAGGCCACGCAGCAGTCCCGCGGCTGCCTGATCGACTTCCCCGAGCGCGGCAAGGTCGCCCAGATCTCGTACGTCAAGCAGGTCGCGCCGATCCTCGAGAAGAAGTGCGCCAGCTGCCACACCGAGGGCGGCATCGGCCCGTTCGCCATGTCCAGCTACGAGATGGTGAAGGGCTTCTCGCCGATGATCCGCGAGGTCATCCGCACCGACCGCATGCCGCCGTGGAACGTGGACGCCCACGTGGGCAAGTGGGACGACGACAAGAGCCTCACGCCCACCGAGATCAAGACGCTGGTGAAGTGGGTCGAGCAGGGCGCGCCGCGCGGCGACGGTCCCGACGTGCTGGCCTCCAACGCGAAGAAGCGCAAGGTGACCGAGTGGCCGCTGGGCAAGCCGGACCTGGTGCTCGAGATCCCGGCCTACACCATCCCCGCCTCGGGCGTGGTGGACTACCAGCGGCCGGTGGTCGCCAACCCGCTCACCGAGGGCAAGTGGGTCAAGGCGTCCAGCTATGTGGTCGGCTCGCGCCAGGGCGTGCACCACTTCCTGTCGGGCTACCTCACGGAAGTGCCGAAGGACGGCAAGGGCAACGAGAGCCGCTGGGGCGCGTCGATGGGCGGCTACGCGGTGGGCGCCGAGGCGACGCTGTGGCCCAAGAACGTCGGCACCTACCTGCCGCCGGGCGGCGCCGTGGGCTTCCAGGCGCACTACACGCCCTTCGGCAAGGAGGCGACCGACAAGTCCCTGCTGGGCCTCTACTTCTACAAGGACGGCGAGAAGCCCGAGCTGATGATGCGCAACTCGGTGATCGTGGACAATTCGATCCGCATCCCCGCCGGCGCGGCGCGTCACAAGGAGACGGCCTACCTCGAGATCCCGAAGGATATGCTGCTGTACTCGGCGTTCCCGCACGCCCACTACCGCGGCTACGCCTCGGACCTCTGGGTGCATCTGCCCGACGGCACGAAGAAGCGCCTGCTGGCGATGCCGCGCTACGACTTCAACTGGCAGCGCGAGTACACCTTCGCCGAGCCGGTGAAGATCCCCGCCGGCTCGCGGCTCGTCGCGAACTACTGGTACGACAACTCCAAGCAGAACCCGGCCAACCCGGACCCGACGAAGACGATCGTCTGGGGCGACCAGTCCTGGGAGGAGATGTTCTACACGGCCATCCGCTACCGGTGGACCGAGGAGACGGCGGCCAAGCAGGTGAACTACGACCAGCTCGTCGACCAGAGCCGCCTCATGGGCATGTTCGACGACAACCTGGACGGCAAGATCCAGGTCGCCGAGTTCCGCGGCGAGCTGGGCGACCGGCTGAAGCCGTTCTTCGCCCAGATGGACCAGGACAAGTCGGGCGGCGTCGAGAACGGCGAGCTGCAGGCGGCCCTGAAGATGATGGGCAACATGCGCCGTCGCCAGCAGCAGTCGGCCGAACAGCCGGCCGCTCCGGCGCCGGTGGCCAAGCCCGCGGCCGGCGGCGGCGGCGGCGGCGGCGGCGGGCGGTAGCGGAACGGCCTCTCCCCGGCTAGACCACCGGCCGGGGAGAAACCCATGCGCCTGCTGCTCCACGAGAAGTCCTACGCCCGCAACCGGGCCGCCCTCGACGCCTTTGGCGCGGCCCTCGAGCTGCTGCTGATCGACGACGATGGCCAGATCCGGCTCGCGGGCGCGCCCGTGAGCGTCGACGACGCGCACCCCGACGCGGCCTGGGCCAACCCCGACACGTTCTTCTCCGGCGCCGGCCGGCCGTTCATGGCCGCGGCCCTGAAGTCGCCGCGCCTGCGCTGGATGCAGAGCGGCGCGGCCGGGTTCGACAACCCGGTGTTCGGGCGGATCGTGGAGAAGGGCGCCAGCCTCACCACCAGCCACGGGCAGGCCGTGGGCATGGCCGACTATGTCATGTGGGGCGTGCTGGACGTGCTGCAGGACGGCGCCCGGCGCCGGGCCGCCCAGGCGGCGCACGAATGGACCCGCCGGCCCTTCCGCGAGGTCGCCGGCACGCGCTGGGTGATCTTCGGCTTCGGCGCCATCGGCCAGGGCGTGGCCCGGCGCGCCCAGGCGTTCGGCGCCCATGTCACCGGCGTGCGCCGCAATCCCGCGCCCGAGCCCTGCGCCGACGCCATCGCGCCGCCGTCGGCGCTGCCGGACCTGCTGCCGGACGCCGACGTCTGGGTGCTCGCCGCGCCCGCGACGGCCGAGACCCGGCATGTGGCCGGCGCGGCGGCGTTCGCCCGGATGAAGCCAGGCTCGATCCTGGTGAACGTGGGCCGCGGCGCGCTGGTGGACGAACCCGCGCTGCTGGCGGCGCTGGCGGCGGGGCGCCCGGCGCACGCGGTGCTGGACGTGTTCGAGACCGAGCCGCTCCCCGCCGACAGCCCGTTCTGGGACCACCCGCAGGTGACGCTGACGCCCCACGCGTCGGGCATGAGCGCCGGAAACCCCGTGCGCAACGACGCCACCTTCCTGGAGAACCTGCGCCGCTTCCTGGCCGGCGAACCGCTGCAGGGCGTGGCCGACCCGAAGGACGTCCTGGCCGGCGGCTGACTACTCGGGCCAGAGGTCGTGCAGGTCGCCCTTGCGGTTCAGCATGCGCACCGCCCGCTTCACCACCATCAGCAGGCGTTCGCGCCGCGCGGCCTCGTCGTAGGTGAGCGAGCCCTTGGCGAGGCCCTCCAGCAGGAAGCGGCCGAGGTCGCGGCTGGTCTGGAAGCGCGGGTCGTCGCCGGCCTGCACCATCGCCCCGAACCGGACGCCGCCCAGCTGGGCGTGGTCGAAGGCGCTGCGGGCCGCAGCCAGGCGCTCGCGGACCATCGGATCGGTGCGTGCGGCGGCCTCCAGCTCGGCGAAGGCGACGAACGCCGGCTGCTGCAGGAGCGCCCAGTAGACGTCGATGGCGTGCTCGGCGGCGTCCACCCCGGGGGCCGGCTGGGCGGCCGCCTCCTCGGACAGGCGCGCCCGGGTCGACTCGATATGCGCGATGGCCGCCTCGACCAGCTCCTCGCGGCCGGCGAAGTGGTAGAGCATGGCGCCGCGCGTGAGGCCCGCCGCGTCGGCGATCACCGCATTGCTCGCGGCGTGGTAGCCGATCTCCGCGAACAGGCGCATCGCCGCGTCCAGGATGCGCGTGCGCGTGCGCTGGGACTTGGGCGTCGCGCGGGCGGTGGTAGGGCTGGCGTCCATAGAATCCACGTCGGGAACCTGACGCTCCCTAGGCACGCGGCGGGCGCGCCTGCCAAGAGGCTAGGTGGTCTTTCGCCCCCCTCTCCCGCAAGGGCGGCGCAAATTCCGGGCGCCTGGGCCGCCCGGCGCCTGCCGAGCTGCATTGACTTGCCCGGAGAAGCGATGACAGTTCGACTGTCATGAAAACCCCCCTGCCGAACCTGCGCGACCGCCAGCGGGCGGAAACCCGCGACCAGATCCTGCGCGCCGTCGGCCGTCAGCTCGAGACCCGCAGCCTCGAGGACCTCAGCTTCGCCGAGATCGCCCGCGACGCGGGCGTGGGCGAGCGGACCGTCTACCGGCATTTCCCGACCAAGGAAGCCCTCCTGGGGGCGTTCTGGGCCTGGATGCAGTCCGAGGCCTTCGGCCAGCCCGAGCGGCCCAAGCCCGCCCCTCGCACCGACCGGCGCCTGCGCGAGGCGATCACCGCCCAGCGCGACCCGACCCGTCCGCTGCGGATCCTGATCGCCACCGACGCCTGGGAGCCGCAGGTGAACGGCGTGGTCCGCACCCTCACGCGGGTGGTGAGCGAGCTGCAGGCGATCGGCCACACGGTAGAGGTGATCCATCCGGGCCAGTTCAAGACCTTCCCGCTGCCCACCTACAACGAGATCAAGGTGGCGATCGGCGTCTACGAGCCGGTGCAGGAGCTGTTCAAGGCCTTCGAGCCCGAGGCCATCCACATCGCCACCGAGGGACCGATCGGCCTGGCCGCGCGGCGCATCTGCGTGGAATGGAAGCTGCCCTTCACGACCAGCTACCACACCCGCTTCCCGGAGTACGTCTCGGCCCGCCTGCCCCTGCCGCTGGCCGCCGGCTATGCGTACATGAAATGGTTCCACAAGCCGTCCGGCCGGCTGATGGTCGCCACGCCGACCATGCGAGAGGAGCTGTCGCGCCACGGCTTCCGCAACATCTCCAACTGGTCGCGCGGCGTGGACACCGAGGTCTTCCGGCCCCGGGCCGAGGGCGAGGCGGACATCTTCGCCCACCTGCCGAAGCCGGTGTTCCTCTACGTGGGCCGGGTGGCGGTGGAGAAGAACATCGAGGCCTTCCTGGCGCTGGACCTGCCGGGCTCGAAGGTCGTGGTGGGCCCCGGGCCGCAGCTGGAGGAGCTGAAGCCCAAGTATCCGGACGTGGTCTTCACCGGCTCGAAGCAGGGCGAGGAGCTCGCGCAGCACTACCGGTGCGCCGACGTCTTCGTCTTCCCCTCGCTCACCGACACCTTCGGGCTGGTGATCCTGGAGGCCATGGCGTCGGGGACGCCGGTGGCGGCCTACCCCGCGCCGGGCCCCATCGACCTGATCCCGGGATCGGGCGCGGGCGTCCTGGCCCTCACCGCCACCGAAGGCCTGCGCGAGGCCTGCCTGCAGTGCCTGGACCTCGACCGGCGGGCCGTGCGGGCGTTCGCCGAGACGTTCTCCTGGCGCGCCTGCGCCGAGGACTTCGTGAAGAACCTCGAGCCGTATCCCGAGCCGGAGAAGACCCGGTTCTGGCGCCGCCTGAGGCGCCTGGCCCGCGTGCGCCGCCGCAGGCCCGAGGCCGCCTGATCGCAGGGGTCCGGCGCCGGGCCGCGTGACACTTTTATGACAATGCGGTTGGCGCGCCCGGCAACCGCGCGTAAACCCGCCCGCTCGACGCTCGTTCTCATGATCGAATCACACGGGAGCCTCAGCGCGCCGTTGGGCAAGAAGCAGGACAGAGTTCGTCCCGAACCCGACCGGGAGCCGCGGACCCAGTACGCCGCGCTGCCGTGGCGCCGGCGCGAGGACGGCGAGGTCGAGGTCCTGCTCATCACCTCGCGGGAGACCCGCCGCTGGGTGATCCCCAAGGGCTGGCCCATGAAGGACAAGGAGCCCGGGCCCTGCGCCGCCCAGGAGGCGTTCGAGGAGGCGGGCGTCGTGGGCGAGCCGCGCCGCCGCAGCCTGGGCGTCTACCACTACGACAAGCGCCTGCGGTCGGGCCGCACCCAGCACGTGCGCGTGCAGGTCTTCCCCATGGAGGTGGCCGAGGAGCGGGACATCTGGCCCGAGATGGCCGAGCGCGACCGCAACTGGACCACTCCGGCCGAAGCCGCGCGGCTGGTGGACGAGCCCGAGCTCAAGGCGCTGCTGGCCAAATTCCGCGGCTGACGCGGCCGGGTTTGACGCAGTTCAAGGTGGGGCCGGGCCCCGGCGTCTAGTCGGCCAGCCATGACCGCCGGAGCCCATCGCACCCACCTGCCGGACGCCGGCGCCATCCGCCGCTTCATCGAGGCCGTCGACCGGCGGCTGCTGACCCTGTTCGACGGGGGCGACGAGCCGGACGACGCGACGATCCGGACCATCGCCGCCCTGGAGATCGCGCGCGCCGCCGGCCTGCGCGTGCTGGCGGACGCCGAGGGCCAGGAACGCGCTCTGGATTGAGAACTCCGTCAACAACGTCCGACCATCGGCTGTCATCCCGGTTTCGCCGCAGGCGAAGACCGGGACCCATAGATTCCGTGGTTCCGGAGGGGGCGCGGCGGTGGCGCCGGCGGGCCGCCACGACCATCGGGCGCGTATGGGTCCCGGCTTTCGGCTTTGCCGAAGCCGGGATGACAGCTGGGAGGGTGGGCGTGCTGATAGGGGTCCCGGCTCGTGCGGGAAGGACCCTAGAGCAGCCGGCTGCGGATGGCCTGGCTCAGCATGTCGATGCCGATCACGGCGACGATGATCACCGCCACGATGGCCGCGGTGGCCGAGTAGTTGAAGGCGTTCAGGCTGTCGAAGAGGACCTGGCCGATGCCGCCGGCGCCGATCAGGCCCAGCACCGTCGCACTGCGGCTGTTGGACTCGAACCGGTAGAGCGCATAGCTGGTCCACAGCGGGGCCACCTGTGGGATCACGCCCCAGATCACCTCGTGCAGCTTGGCCGCCCCGGTGGCGCGGACGCCCTCGACGGGCCCGCGGTCGATCGACTCGACGGCCTCGGAGAACAGCTTGGCCAGCACGCCCGAGGTGCCGATGGCCAGCGCCATCACGCCCGCGAGCGGACCGGGCCCCACGGCCACCAGGAAGATCATCCCGATCACCAGGTCCGGGATGGAGCGCACGATGTCGAGCGCCCGGCGGATCGGCCACTGGATCCAGGCGGGCGTGATGTTGCGCGAGGCCAGCAGGCCCAGCGGCGTGGCGGTGATGATGGCCAGGAACGTGCCCCAGATCGCCATCTGGATCGTCTGCCACATCTTGGAGACGTAGAGCTGCCACTGAGTGAAGTCGGGCGACGTGAAGCCGCGGCCCAGCTCCACCATGTTCGACGACTGGGTGAACAGGAGCGGCAGCTTGTAGAGCTCGGCCGGGCCGAAGGCGATGATCAGCAGGACCGCCAGCGTGCCCCAGATCACGATGTCGGGCACGCGCTGGCGCAGCGTGCGCCGGGGCGGCGGCGGGATGGCGGCGGGCGACGTCGTCTCGCTCATGGGGCGGTCGCGGGCTCGATGGCCTGGGCCTGGGCGGTCTCGGCGCGGACCTTGTCGAACTCGGCCTGCGCCTTGGCGATCCGTCCGGCGTCGCCCGAGCGCCGGGCGGCGGCCAGCGCCTCGCCCGCCTCCATCTCGCGCACCGGGTTCAGGTAGCTGTTGTCGGCCGGCCGGAAGCCGCCGTAGGCGAGCCCCTTCAGCACCTCGCGCTGCTTCTCGGCCTTGGCGTCGGTCCCCGTGCCGTAGGTCAGGAAGAACTGGCGGATCTTCTCCTTCAGCGCCGGATCCATGTCCTTGCGGACCACGATCGAGCTCTCGGGCAGCGGCGGGCTCTCCCAGATCACCTGGACCCTGTCGGCCAGGGCCGGGTTCTGCCGGGCGAAGAAGAGCATGCCGACCGAGTTGTTGGTCGCGGCCTGCAGGACGCCGTTGGCCACCGAGAACGCATTGGCCTGGTGGCTCGCCGAACGCACCGACTTGAAGCACTTGGCCGGCTCGATGTTGCGCGGCGTGAAGAGGTAGGTCAGCGGCGCCAGCGTGCCCGACGTGGACTGGGTGTCGCCGATGCCGAAGTTGATGGTCTTGTCGCAGGCGAGCAGCTTCTCGAGCGTGATGCCGCTGTCCTTGCGGACGATGATCACCGACTTGTAGGTGGCGTCGCCGCCGGCGTCGACGACGCGGCCCAGGACCTCGCCGTTGGCGCGGCGCACCGCCGACAGCGCGGGCGAGGCCGAGAACCAGCCCATCTGCACCTGGTTGAAGCGCATGGCCTCCACCAGGCTGGTGTAGTTGGTGGCGAAATAGGGCTTCACCTTCACGCCCGTGGCCGCCGCCAGGTCGTTCAGGAGCGGCGTCCAGAGCGGCTCCATCGAGGCCTGGTTCTCGGCCGAGAGGATGGAGAAGGTGAGCTCGCCGGGGGCGCTGCCGCCGCCGGCGTTCTCGGCGGGCTTGCCGCAGCCCGCCAGGGCGAGCGCGGCGGCCGCGCAGAGCATGAGGGTGCGGCGGATCATGTCGGCGCTCCTTCCCAGAAGACGTCCTCGAATTCCGGGCCGTAGATGTCGATGAGGCGGGACTTGTCGAGCCCGGCGGGCGCGCCGTCGTAGACGACCTTGCCGGCCTTCAGCGCGACCACCCGGCGGCAGTAGCGCAGGGCGTAGTCCACCTGGTGCAGGGTGACGATGACGGTGAGGCCGTCGTTGTCGTTCAGCTCGCGCAGGATCTCCATCACGCGCCGCGCCGAGACCGGGTCCAGCGAGGCGACGGGCTCGTCGGCCAGGATGATCTTGGCCTTCTGGACCAGCGCGCGGCCGATGGCGGCGCGCTGCTGCTGGCCGCCGGACAGCGTGTTGGCCCGCTGGGCGGCGTACTCGGCCAGCCCGAAACGATGCAGCGCCGCCATGGCCGCCTGCTTGGTCTCGGCAGGCCAGAGGCCGAAGGCGGCGCGCAGGAACCCGATCCGCCCCAGCGAGCCCAGGGCGACGTTGGTGAACAGCGACAGCCGGCCCACAAGGTTGAACTGCTGGAAGATCATGCCGATCCGCGTGCGGGTCCTGCGCACGTCGCCGGCGATCCGGCCGTCCTTCTGGACGGGGCTGTCAAAGGCCACGATCTCGCCCGGCCCGGCGTCGATCGTCTGCAAAGCGCTGATCGAGCGCAGCAGGGTGGACTTCCCGGAGCCCGAGGGACCGATCAGGGCGATCATCTCGCCCTTGTGGACGTCGAGCGACACGCCATCGAGGGCGCGGCGCTGGCCGAAGGTCTTGGAGGCGTTCCGTATCGACAGAACCGCGGCGTCGGTCATGGAGGCGGTCGGAGCTTTCCCGTCAGGCAAACGGGGCTTCATGGCACGCCTCCCGGGCTGCGGTCCAGCGCGCCCCGCGCAAGCGGCGGCCGTGCGGCGCAAAGGCCGCAGGAATGGCCGCCGGATGACCGCAAAGCCCGCGCCGCGCGGCGCCCGGGCGGCGCGTCGGGGCGGCGATCGCGCGGACCCCCTCAGGCCCGCGGCGACACGAAGGCTTTACATCCCGGTCCGTTGCCCCTATTTGCGCGGCTTCCGGCGGACCCGATGTCCTCAAAAGCGCTGCTAACGCCGGTCTGGGTTCAACAATCCGTTGGGGGTTGCGTGAGGTGCACACGTACCATACGCCCCTGGACCTGGTCCGCGAGCGGTCCCCGGAGCGTCCTGTCGCCTTTGCGCGGCCGGGCGTGGTGGCCGTAGCGGCGCGCTGGTTCCAGGACAATTTTCAAGGCGACGTATTCTACGCCGTGAAGGCGAACCCTTCGCCGTGGGTCATCGAGACCCTGGCGGCGAACGGGGTGAATTCGTTCGACGTGGCCTCGATCCGCGAGATCGAGCTGGTGGCGCAGTTCGCCGCCGGCGCGCGCATGGCGTTCATGCATCCGGTGAAGAGCCGCAAGGCGATCTCCGAGGCGTACCACCGCTTCGGCGTGAAGACCTTCGCGCTCGACACGCATGAGGAGCTGGCGAAGATCCTCGAGGCCACCGACGGCGCGCCGGACCTGACGCTGGTCGTCCGGCTGGCGGTCAGCGCCGAGGGCGCCACGTACTCGCTCGCCGGCAAGTTCGGCGTCGAGGGCCACGAGGCGCCGGCCCTGCTGCTGGCCGCGCGGCGCGCCACCAGCGGCAAGCTGGGCGTGAGCTTCCACGTGGGCAGCCAGTGCATGCGGCCGACCGCCTACCAGGCGGCGATGGCCCAGGCCCAGCGCGCCATCGTGCGCGCCGGCGTCATGGTCGACATCGTCGACGTGGGCGGCGGCTTCCCGTCCGTCTACCCGGGGATGATTCCGCCGGACATGGCCGACTACGTCGACTCGATCCAGCGCGGCTTCGCCGAGATGAGCGTGCACGAGGAGACCGAGCTGTGGTGCGAGCCCGGCCGGGCGCTGGTGGCCGAAGCCTCGTCCATCCTCACCAAGGTCGAGCTGAAGAAGGGCGACGCGGTGTACCTCAACGACGGCAGCTACGGCTCGCTGTTCGATGCGGCGCACATGAAGTGGCCCTTTCCGGTGAAGCTCTACCGCGGCGAGGGCGCGCAGGCGCATGAGGTCGAAGGACCGCTCCGGCCCTTTCGTTTCTACGGGCCGACCTGCGACTCCATCGACCACATGCCGGGCCCGTTCTGGCTGCCCGAGGACATCCGCGAAGGCGACTACGTGGAGATCGGCATGCTGGGCGCCTATGGCGTGGCGATGAAGACGAACTTCAACGGTTTCGGCGACGCCGAGATCGTGGAGGTGTCCGACGCCCCCATGGCCTCGATGTTCGGCCTCGCCGGCCGCGTGATCCGCCGCCCCCGCGAGGAACAGGCGGAGGAGCGCAAGGTTGTGCGTCTGAGCCGCCCGAAGGGCGCGGCCGGCAAGAAGCGCCGCCGCCGGTAGGACTGCCACCGAAGGACTACAGGCGCGGCCGGTCGCTCCGTCCCGGCCGCGCCTTTTCATTTTGGACGGGCGTCACCTTCGAGAGGGAAACCTAGCGATGAACGCTCCCCAGACCACGAACCGCAAGGCCGAGCTGCTGGCCAACACCGTCGAGCACGTGGCGATCGACCAGTACGACGCCCGCCCGGTGATCGACGCCATGCGCCAGATGAGCTTCACCAGCCGCGACACTGCGCGCGCCGCCGACATCTGGTCGATGAGCCTGGAAGACAAGGACTGCTCGACCTGGCTCACGCTCGCCGGCTCCACCTCGGCGGGCGGCTGCATGCACATCTATCGGGACATGGTGAAGCACGGGATGATCGACGTGGTGGTCGCCACGGGCGCCTCGATCGTCGACATGGATTTCTTCGAGGCCCTCGGCTTCAAGCACTACCAGGCCCAGTCGAACGTGGACGATCGCGACCTGCGCGAGCTCTACATCGACCGCATCTACGACACCTACATCGACGAGGAAGAGCTGCAGGCGTGCGACGCCACGATCTACCAGCTCTGCGAGATGCTGGAGCCGCGCCCGTACTCCAGCCGCGAGTTCATCCACGAGATGGGCAAGTGGCTGGCGGACGGCAACGCCAAGAAGAAGGACAGCCTGGTCGAGACCGCCTACCGCGAAGGCGTGCCGATCTTCTGCCCGGCGTTCGTGGACTCCTCGGCGGGCTTCGGGCTGGTGAAGCACCAGGTCGAGCGGATGCAGGCGGGCAAGCCCTACCTGACCATCGACG
This sequence comes from Phenylobacterium sp. T106, assembly GCF_057219735.1. Classification (NCBI taxonomy): domain Bacteria; kingdom Pseudomonadati; phylum Pseudomonadota; class Alphaproteobacteria; order Caulobacterales; family Caulobacteraceae; genus Phenylobacterium; species Phenylobacterium sp. T106. The sequence goes on from NZ_JBXVWA010000004.1 coordinate 101,425, forward strand.
CCGTGGCCGATTTCCGCGAGCTGACCCAGATCAAGCTGAAGGCCGGCGCGACGGGCCTCTTCATGGTGGGCGGCGGCGTGCCGAAGAACTTCGCCCAGGACACTGTCGTCTGCGCCGAGATCCTCGGCCACGAGGTGGACATGCACAAGTACGCCGTCCAGATCACGGTGGCCGACGTGCGTGACGGCGCCTGCTCGTCCTCGACACTCAAGGAGGCCTGCTCCTGGGGCAAGGTGGACGTGACCTGGGAGCAGATGGTGTTCGCCGAGGCCACCACGGTGGTCCCGCTGATCGCCTCGGACGCCTTCCACCGCGGCGCCCACAAGGCCCGGAAGAAGCCGCGCTGGGCGGATCTCTTCGCGAAGTCGTAGACACCTCGCGGAACCGCCCTCTCAGCTGTCATCCCGGTTTCCGCGAAGCGGAACACCGGGACCCATACGCGCCCGATGGCGGAGGCGGCCCGCCACCGCCACCGCCGCGCCTTTTCCGGAACCACGGAGTCTATGGGTCCCGGTCTTCGCCTCCGGCGAAACCGGGATGACAGTGTTTGGGGTAGCGCCCCCACCCTCCCAGCTGTCATCCCGGTTTCCGCGAAAGCTGAACACCGGGACCCATACGCGCCCGATGGCGGAGGCGGCCCGCCACCGCCACCGCCGCGCCCCCTTCGGCACCCACGGAGTGTATGGGTCCCGGTCTTCGCCTGCGGCGAAACCGGGATGACAGGGTTTGAGGTAGCGCCCCACCCTCCCAGCTGTCATCCCGGTTTCCGCGAAGCGGAACACCGGGACCCATACGCGCCCGATGGCGGAGGCGGCCCGCCACCGCCACCGCCGCGCCTTTTCCGGAACCACGGAGTCTATGGGTCCCGGTCTTCGCCTCCGGCGAAACCGGGATGACAGTGTTTGGGGTAGCGCCCCACCCTCCCAGCTGTCATCCCGGTTTCCGCGAAGCGGAACACCGGGACCCATACGCGCCCGATGGCGGAGGCGGCCCGCCACCGCCGCCGCCGCGCCCCTTCCGGACCCACGGAGTCTATGGGTCCCGGTCTTCGCCTGCGGCGAAACCGGGATGACAGGGTTTGAGGCCGCGCGCCCTAGATGCCCGCGTACCACTCGTAGCCGCGGTCGGGCCAGTAGCCGCCCTTGCCGCGGCCGAGGACCGTCTGGCCGTTGGCGTCCACCGCGTCGAGCCGCTCCACCGCCTCGACGCGCATCACGTACTTGGCGTGCTTGTACCCGAGCTGGCGCTCGACGCGCAGGCGGATGGGCGCGCCGTGCCTGACCGGCAGCGTGGCGTCGTTCATCTCGTAGGCCAGGATGGTCTGCGGGTGGTAGGCGTCGATCAGGTCGATGCTCTCGTAGTACTGGCCCGTCCCGTCCAGCGTCAGCTCCAGGCTGTCGGCGCAGTGGAAGACGATGTAGCGCGCGTTCGGCTTCAGCCCCGCGCGGTCCAGGAGCGGTCCCAGGCGGGCGCCCTTCCACTTGCCGATCGAGGACCACCCCTCGACGCAGTCGTGGCGCGTGATCTGCGTGCGCGACGGCAGCGCCCGCAGCTCGGCCATGCTGAGCTCCAGCGGCCGCTCGACCAGGCCGCCGATCGCGAGGCGGTAGTCGGCGAAGTTGCCCGCCAGCAGCGTCTCGTACTCGTAGCTGTCGGGGCGCGTCGTGCCGTTGGCGCGGAAGTCGGGCGAGATGTCGGCGGGCGAGAACTCGCGCGCCAGGGCCTTGCGGTCGGTGAGCGCCCGCTGGGCCCGCATCGTCCAGCCCTCGGCCTTCTGCAGGACGCCGTTCACCTTCGGGTCGTTCGCGAGCTTGTCGCAGGCGGTGAGCCAGAGGCCCGCCAGCGAGGCGCCGGCGGCGCCCAGCCATCCGCGGCGGTTGGTGGTCATGCCTTGCCTCCCTCGACCTCGATGGCGTAGCGGCCGGTGATCATCGAGCGCATGTTGTTCCAGAAGCCGGAGAGCACCACGAGCGCCACGTGCACCAGCACGAAGGCGACGATCAGCCCGGCCGAGATGAAGTGGACCGACCGCGCCCCCTGCCGGCCTCCGAAGAGGTCGATCAGCCCCGGGACGGTGGCGTTGAAGCCCGGCGACATCGAGAGCCCGCTCAGCACCATGACCGGCAGCACGACCACGATCATCGCCAGGTAGGTCGCCTTCTGGATCACGTTGTACGATCGCGCCGCCTCGCCCTTCGGGAACTTCAGCCGCGCGTGCGCGCCGATCTCGTGCAGGATGTGGCGCGGCGAGAGCTCGGCGCGCGTGGGCAGGACGTCCCGGCGGATGTGGCCGCCCAGCAGCCCCCAGAGCCAGTAGACCAGGCCGTTGATCACGAAGAGCCAGGCGAAGAAGAAGTGCCAGCGCCGGCCGCTCGCCAGGTCGCGCCAGCTGGGCACGGTGGCCCAGGCCGGGAAGCCCCGCGCCTCGCGCGCGCCGGGCTTGCCGGACCAGCCCAGGACCCCGGTCGTGTCGAACGTCGCGTCGCCGATGCGGGTGATCCCGCGCGCCTCGCCGCCGATCTCCTGCTTGCTCATGGACAGCCAGGGATCGGCGAAGGTGGAGGCGTGTCCCCAGTAGAGCGCCGGGTGCGCGTTGAAGATCTGCAGCCCGGTCATCAGGAGCAGGCTGACCGCCAGCACGTTCAGCCAGTGGGTGATCCGCGTCACCAGGGTGTGCCGCCGGATCATCACCTTGGTCTTGTCCGCCATGCGTCCCTCCCGCCCAGGCGCAACTTGCCTCGCACCGGCGCCCGCCGCGAGCCGAAAAAGCGCATCGGAACGATACCCTGCCGGATCGCGCTTTGGATGACACCGCCATCTGAAAGGGAGCGCGCCATGGGCGACGAACGGCCGGCCGACGAGGACCACATCCAGACGCAGGGCCGCAAGGACAACGCGGCCCAGCCCCTGAACGCCGCCCCCGGCAACGCGGGCGCCGAGCGGTATCCCTCGGTGAAGAAGGACGACTCGGTGGAGCCGCGGAGCTTCGAGGGCGGCGGCGACAACCCCGAACCCCGCCAGGGCGCGGGCGACGGCGGGCCCGGGACCTCGGCGGACGAGAGCCGGCTCGGCCGGGGCGGCGACCCCGTCGAAGGCAAACGCTAGCGGCGCAATCCGCACGCCCGTAAGCTCCCCGCCACACGGGAGCGCGGGCGTGGCGGAGATCGAGGTCTGGCGGGGCAGCGTCGCGGCGTGGGAATGCGATGCGATGGGCCACCTAAACGTCGGCTTCTACGTGGCGAAGTCGATGGAGGCCCTGGCTGTCATGGCGGCCGAACTGGGCCTGCCGCAGGCCTTCAGCCCGGCCGCCGAGGCCACGCTGATCGTCCGCGAGCAGTACGTGCGCTTCCTGCGCGAGGCGCACATGAACACGCCCCTGACCATGAGCGGCGGCGTGCTCGAGATGACGGACGACGAGGCGCGGCTCCTGTTCGTCCTGCGGCATCCGACCGGCGACATGGCGGCCACCTTCCAGACGGTCGTGGCGCATGCGACCGCGCGGGAAGGCCGCCCTTTTCCGTGGCCCGAGCGGACGCGCCGGCGCGCCGAGGCGCTGGCCGCCGTCGTCCCCGAGGGCGGCGGACCCCGGTCCATCGCACTGGATCGGTTGGCGGCGCCCCAGGCGTCGCTGGCGCGCGCCGAGGCGCTGGGGCTTCCGCGCACCGGCCTGGGCGCCGTGCTGGCCCAGGATTGCGACCCCTTCGGGCGGCTGCGGACCGAGGGCGTCATGCAGCGCCTGTCGCTGGCCATGCCGCACCTGTTCTTCGGCCAGCGGCCGGGCCCGCGCGAGAGCGGCCGCGGCGGCGCGGCGCTGGAGTACCGGCTGATCCACCACGCCTGGCCGCGGGCCGGCGACCGGGTGGCGCTGCACTCCGGCTTCCAGGGCGGCGACGCGCGCATCCAGCGCATCTTCCACTGGGTGCTGGACCCCGGGAGCGGCCGGCCGTGGGCCACCGCCGAGGCGATCTCGGTGGCCTTCGACCTCAACACCCGCAAGATGATCGCGATGAGCGACGAGGAACTGGCGGCGGCGAAGAGCCGGTGGACGCCGGAGCTATCCCACTAGCTCGCGCAGGACCTGCCGCACCAGATCCGGGCGCTCCATGGGCAGGAAATGGGTCGTGCCGGGGACGACCTCGACCTTGGCCCCGATCGCCGCGAGATCGGCCAGGTTGTCGTCGATGCGCGCGGTGGAGCCGTGCTCGGCCCGCAGGATCCGCACGGGACAGCGCACCGCGCGGAAGGCGGCCCAGGCGTCGTAGTTGTGGATCCGGAAGTTGGACGCCTCCCACGCCGGGGCGCAGGTGAGCGTCACCTGGCCGTCGGCCGTCGGCGCGAAGCCGGCCTCGACGTAGTCCGCCAGCTGTTCGGGCCGCCACGTGCGGAAGCCGCCCTTGTTGGTGTAGGCGGCGATGGCGGCGGCCTTGTCGGGGAACACGGCGCGGCGGCGGTCGGCGCCGCTGGCCAGGGGGTTGTCGCCGACCATGTCCTGGGCGGCGCGCGCCTGGTCGAAGATGACCGGATCGAACAGCGCCAGCGCCCGGACGCGCTCCGGCTCGGCCGCGGCGGCCAGCAGGCTGGTCGTGCCGCCCATCGAGTGCCCGGCCAGGACCACGGGCCCGTCCGCCTCCGCGGCCAGCAGTGCCAGCAGGTCGTCGCGGAACTCGTGCCATCCCTGGCGGCCCTCGGTCACCGCCGGCAGGGTCGAGGCGCCGTGCCCGCGCAGGTCCAGCGCCAGCATCCGGACGTCCCCGGCGAGCGGGGCGAGGATGGTCCGGTAGGTGCGCCCGTTGAAGCCGTTGGCGTGGGAGAAGACCACGTCCACGGGACGGCCGCGGGGCCCGAAGTCCAGCACCGCCATCTCGCCGCCCCGCCCGGGGAGCGCGATGCGGCGCGGCGTCGGCTGGTAGTCGACGATCGCGTTCATGGGGGCGGTCTTAGCTTGCTTCCCCGAGGGCAGAAAAGCGGCGGCCGCCCGAACGGCCTTGGCAAGCGGCGCGCCGTCTGGCGACATCGCGCGATCCACCCGCCCCGCCCCCGAGGCCGCCCATGCCCGACCTGCCCGCGCCGAAGGCCTCGGACCGCATCCTCGCCGTGGCGGGCGAGCTCTTCTACCGGCAGGGCACGCGCGCGGTCGGCGTGGACGAGATCGCGGCCCGCGCGGGCGCGACGAAGCCGACGCTGTACCGGGCCTTCGCCTCCAAGGACCAGCTGATCGCCGCGTTCCTGGAGGGGCAGGCCCAGGCGCTGTGGGCGCGGTTCGAGGCCGCCGCGGCCCGGTTTCCCGACGATCCGCGGGCGCAGCTCGCCGCGGTGTTCTCGGCGCTGGCCGGGCAGGTCGAGGCGCCGGACTTCCGCGGGTGCGCGCTCAGCAACGCGGCGGTGGAGCATCCGGACGCCGCGCACCCCGGCCGCCAGGTGACGGTGGCGCAGAAGGCCGCGCTGCGCGATCGGCTGCGCGCCATGACCAAGGCCATGGGCGCGCGGCGGCCGAAGAAGCTGGCCGACGGCCTGCTGCTGCTGCTCGAAGGCGCCTGGGTGTCGCACCAGATCTTCGGACCGGAGGGTCCGGCTGCGGCCGCCGGCCACGCTGCGGATACGCTGATCGAGGCCCATATGAAGGGCCATGACTAGGATCCCGCTGGCCACGATCGGCTACGAGAGCGCTCCGCAGGCGAAGGTGATCGAGACGTTGAAGTCCGCCGGGGTGGAGGTGCTCATCGACGTGCGCGCCGTGGCCGCCTCCCGGCGCGCCGGCTTCTCCAAGGGGCTCCTCTCGGCCAGCCTGCAGGACGCCGGGATCGCCTATGTGCACCTGCGCGAGCTGGGGACGCCGAAGGAGGGCCGCATGGCCGCCCGCCGCGGGCGGACCGCCGAGATGCGCGAGATCTACGAGGCGCACATGGCCGAGCCCGCCGCCCGGCTGCAGCTGGCCCAGGCGATCGAGATCGCCCGGGACCGCAAGGCGGCGCTGCTCTGCTACGAGGCGGACCACCGGGGCTGCCACCGCTCGATCCTGGTTGAGCACATGCTCGAGGCGGCCGACTTCGCGGTGGAGAACCTGCAGCCCTCGACGCTTTAGGGGCCGGCCGCGTGGCGAGGCCGGCGCGCACGGGCATTCGAACGGCGTTTGATTCTCGGCTGAGACCGTCCTAGCGTACCCGATATACGAAAGCCGGCGCGAAGCCGGAGGCGGCTGGGAGGCGCGCGATGGCGTGGGATTTCGAGACCGATCCCGAGTTCCAGAAGAAGCTGGACTGGATCGAGGACCTCATGCGCGAGGAGGTCGAGCCGCTCAGCCACCTGGGCATGGCGGCGTGGTCGTCGCAGGGCCGTGAGAAGTTCATCAAGCCCCTGCAGCAGAAGGTGAAGGACGCCGGGCTCTGGGCCTGTCACCTGGGTCCCGAGCTGGGCGGCCAGGGCTTCGGCCAGCTGAAGCTGGCGCTGATGAACGAAAAGCTGGGGCGCAACGGCCTGGCCCCGCTGATCTTCGGCTGCCAGGCGCCGGACTCGGGCAACGCCGAGATCATCGCCCACTACGGCACCGAGGCGCAGAAGGAGAAGTACCTCTGGCCGCTGCTGAACGGCGAGATCCGCTCTGCGTTCTCCATGAGCGAGCCCACCGGCGGCTCCGACCCGCTCACGTTCCGCACCCGCGCCGTCCTGGACGGGAACGAGTGGGTCATCAACGGCGAGAAGTGGTTCTCGACCAACGCCCAGCATTCCAAGGTGCTGGTGCTCTATGCGGTGACCGATCCCGACGCGAAGGATCCCTACCGCCGCACCTCGATCTTCCTCGTGCCGACCGACACGCCCGGCGTGGAGATCATCCGCAACGTCGCCGTGGGCGCGGGCGGGACCATCGGCGGCGGCAACGAGAGCTATGTCCGCTACAGCAACGTGCGCCTGCCCTATGACGCCCTGCTGGGCGACCGCGGCGCGGCGTTCGTGATCGCCCAGGTGCGCCTGGGCGGCGGGCGCGTGCACCACGCCATGCGGACGGTGGGCGCCTGCCGCCACGCGCTGGACCTGATGTGCCGCCGGGCCGTCAGCCGCACCACGCGCGACGGCCGCCTCTCGGACCTGCAGATGGTGCAGGAGCAGATCGCCGACTCCTGGATCGCCGTCGAGAGCTTCCGCCTGTTGGTGCTGCGCACCGCCTGGCTGATCGACAAGCACAAGGACTACAACAAGGTCCGCAAGGACATCGCGGCCATCAAGGTGGCGATGCCCAAGGTCTACCACGACGTGGCGACCAAGGCGGCCCACCTGCACGGCGCGCTGGGCGTCTCGAACGAGATGCCCTTCATGCACATGGTCAATTCGGCGCTGGTGATGGGCATCGCCGACGGCCCCACCGAGGTCCACAAGGTGACGCTCGCCAAGCAGGTGCTGAAGGACTACCAGCCCGACAACGACCTATTCCCCAGCTACCACATCCCGAAGCTGCGCGACGAAGCCCAGAAGCGCTTCGCCAAGGAGCTGGAGGAGATCAAGGCGCACTACGCCGGGCGCCGCCGCGAGGCCGAGACCGCTTGATTTCCCCAAGGGCACAATAGAGTTGTCATCCCGGACGGCCCCAGGCCGATCCGGTATGACGCTGTTGAGGTAGCCCTGTGTCCGAGAAGCCCTGGCCCGTGATGTCGATCGCGGAGGCGCACGCCCGCCTCACCGCCCCGGGCGCGCCGTTCGAGATCGAGGAACGGGTGATCCGCGGCGTCCCCACGCGGACGTGGAAGAACGCCCCGCCGACCTTGCGCGACGTGTTCCTGAACGGCCAGCGGTTCAAGGACCGCGAGTTCCTGGTCTACGAGGACGACCGGGCCACCTACGACAGCTTCGGCCGCGCGACGATCGCGCTGGCCCACCGGCTGATCGCCGACGGCGTGAAGAAGGGCGACCGCGTCGCCGTGATCATGCGCAACCTGCCGGAGTGGCCGGTGTGCTTCTGGGCCGGCGTGCTGGCGGGCGCGATCGTGACCCCGCTGAACGCCTGGTGGACCGGCCCCGAGCTGGAGTACGGCCTGGCCGACTCCGGAACGAAGATCGCCTTCGTGGACGACGAGCGCCTGGACCGCATCGCCGACTTCCTGCCCGGCCTGTCCGGGCTGGAGAAGGTGTATGTGACCCGCCACGCCGGCGCGCCGGCCACGCCGCGGACCGAACGGCTGGAGGATGTCATCGGCCCGGTGAACGACTGGGGGCGGCTGCCCGAGCAGGCGGTCCCCGACGTCCCGCTCGATCCGGAGGACGACGCCACCATCCTCTACACCTCGGGCACCACCGGCCGGCCCAAGGGCGCGCTGGGCACGCACCGCAACATGACGTCGAACCTGGGGGCGAGCGGCGTCGCGGCGGCCCGCAACTTCCTCCGCGCCGGCGAGCCGCTCCCCGAGATGGACGCGACCAGGCTACCGCAGCGGGTGACGCTGCTGGTCGTGCCGATGTTCCACGCCACCGGCCTCTCGGCGACGCTGGGGCCGACGATGAGCGCCGGGGGCAAGATCGTCCTCATGCGCCGCTGGGACGCCGAACCGGCGATGCGGCTGATCCAGGACGAGAAGGTCTCGTCCACCGGCGGCGTGCCGACGATCGCCTGGCAGCTGATCGAGCACCCGGCGCGGGCCAACTACGACCTCTCCACCCTGCTGACCGTCAGCTACGGCGGCGCACCGTCCGCCCCGGAACTGGTGCGGCGGATCGCCGAGGTGTTCCCCGGCAGCCAGCCGGGCAACGGCTGGGGCATGACCGAGACCACCGCCACCTTCACCAGCCATCTGGGGCAGGACTACCTGAACCGGCCCGACAGCGCGGGCCCGGCCGCCCCCGTGGGCGAGATGCAGATCCGCGACCCGGCCGACGGGAAGACCGTGCTGCCCGCCGGCAGCGTGGGCGAGCTGTGGGTCAAGGGGCCCCAGGTCGTGAAGGGCTACTGGAACAAGCCCGAGGCCACGGCCGAGACCTTCCAGGAGGGCTGGCTGCGCACCGGCGACCTGGCGCGCATCGACGAGGAGGGCTTCCTCTTCATCATCGACCGCGCCAAGGACATGCTGATCCGCGGCGGCGAGAACATCTATTGCGTCGAGGTCGAGAACGTCCTCTACGACCACCCGGACGTGATGGACGCCGCCCTGGTCGGCATCCCCCACAAGACGCTGGGCGAGGAGCCCGGCGCCGTGGTCCATCTGAAGCCGGGGGGCACGGCCACCGAGGCCGAGCTGCGCGACTTCGTCCGCGCGCGGCTCGCCGCGTTCAAGGTCCCTGTGAAGGTGGCGTTCTGGCCCGAGACCTTGCCCCGCAACGCCAACGGCAAGATCATGAAGAGCGAACTCAAGAAGGTGTTCGCCGAAGAACTGGAGCAGGCGTGAGCCGCAGACCCGTCATCCTCGGCCTCGGCGGCACCATCCGTGCGGGATCCTCCACCGAGAAGGCGCTACTGTGCACGCTGCGCCGGGCCGAGGCGCTGGGCGCCGAGGTGCGGCTGCTGGGCGGGACGTTCCTGGGCGCGCTGCCCATCTTCGACCCGCGCCCGAGCGACCCCACGCTGGAACAGACCGAACTCGCCGAGGCCGTGCGCGCGGCCGACGGCCTGGTCGTGGCGAGCCCCGGCTACCACGGCTCGATCTCGGGCGTGATCAAGAACGCGCTGGACACCCTGGAGATGACCGGACGCGACCCTCAGCCCTACCTGACCGGCAAGCCCGTGGGCACGGTGATCACGGCGGCGGGGTTCCAGGCCGGCGGCACGACGCTGATGGCGCTGCGCAACATCGTCCACGCCCTCCGGGGCTGGCCGACGCCGTTCGGCGCGACGCTGAATTCGGCCAACGACCTGTTCGACGCGGACGGGGCGTGCCGCGACGACAAGGACGCCTGGCAGCTCGACACCGTCGCCGACCAGGTGATGGAGTTCGCGATGATGCGCGTGGCGCAATCCGAGAAAGGCCCGGGGATCGGCGCATGAAGAAGCCCTATCTGGTCGGTCCCAGCCCCGACCCCGACGCCGTCTCCGGCGCGATCAGCCCCATCGAGGACATCATCGAGGACGCCCGCAACGGGCGCCCGTACATCCTGGTGGACGCCGAGGATCGCGAGAACGAGGGCGACGTGATCATCCCGGCGCAGTTCGCCACGCCCGAGCAGATCAACTTCATGGCCAAGCACGCGCGCGGCCTGATCTGCCTGTCGATCACCGCCGAGCGGGCGCGGCGGCTGCGTCTGCCGCCCATGGCCACCGACAACCAGAGCGGCCACGGCACGGCCTTCACCGTCTCGATCGAGGCGCGCGAGGGCGTGACGACCGGCATCTCGGCGCACGACCGGGCGCACACCATCGCCGTGGCGGTGGATCCCACCAAGGGCGTCGACGACATCGTCTCGCCGGGCCACGTCTTCCCCCTGGTCGCCAAGGACGGCGGCGTCCTGGTCCGGGCGGGCCACACCGAGGCCGCGGTCGACATCAGCCGCATGGCCGGCCTCAACCCGGCGGGCGTGATCTGCGAGATCATGAAGGACGACGGCTCGATGGCGCGCCTGCCCGACCTGGTGGCCTTCGCCCAGCTGCACGGGCTGAAGATCGGCACCATCGCCGACCTGATCGCCTACCGCCGCCGCACCGAGCGGCAGGTGGAGCGTGTGCTGGAGACGCCGTTCAACTCGGCCTACGGCGGCCGTTTCCGGATGGTGATCTACCGCAACTCCATCGACCAGACCGAGCACGTGGTCCTGACCAAGGGCCGGATCGATCCCGACAAGCCCACGCTCGTCCGCATGCACCGGGTGGACCTGGCCACCGACATGCTGGGCGCGGTGGAGGCGCGGCGCGACTACGTGCCGAAGGCGCTGAAGGCCATGGCCGACTTCGACGGAGCGGCGGTCGGCGTGTTCATCCGCGACTCCAACCCCCACTGGCTCTCGGAACGCTACGGCCAGCCGCAGGCGGACCACTCGTCCAACATCCTGCGCGACTACGGCATCGGCGCGCAGATCCTCCTCGACCTGGGCGTCCGCGACATGCTGCTGCTGACCAGTTCGCAGACGGTCCTGCCCGGCTCCGCGGGCTACGGCCTGAAGATCGTGGGCCGGGCGCCGCTGGACTAGGTCGTGTACCCATAAGCCGGGAGCAGGTGGCAGCGCCCTGAGGCGGACGTCATTCCCATTCCCCCCGTCATCCCGGGCGGAGCGCTCGAAGAGCGCGCAGACCCGGGACCCAGTCCCTGCGCCCGTAAAGCTGCGCCATGACCTGTGAGACGGCCCACTGTGGGGGGACGCCCTCCTGGAGGCTCGTCGAAGGCTCTGCGGCTGGGTCCCGGGTCTTCGCGCTCTGGCGAGCGCTGCGCCCGGGATGACGGAGGTTGGGGCGCAGGGGTCGAGGTCCGCAATGGGTCGAACGCGGCCTCTGGGCGCTCCGCCGGGAGCAGACCGTCAGCAACGGTGGATTGCGGGCGCCTTACCTCCCCCGCGAAGCGGCGGGAGGGGGACCGCCCGCCGTCGCTGCCGCGACGGGGGAGGCAAGGTCCCTTACGGGTCGGTTGCGGTCTTTGCCTTGGCGCTGGAAGCCGGACCTTGGGTGGCGGGCCGTAAACGGACCTCCTGTAGGCCAGAGACGGACGGGTGGGTTGTGGGCGTGGCACTCCATCCCCCCGTCATCCCGGGCGCAGCGCTCGCCAGAGCGCGGAGACCCGGGACCCAGCCCCTGCGCCCGTAAAGCTGCGCCATGACCGGCGAGACGGCCCACTGTGGGGGGACGTCCTCCTGGAGCCGCGTTGGAGGCTGTGCGGCTGGGTCCCGGGTCTCCGCGCTCTGGCGAGCGCTCCGCCTGAAACGCCTCCTGGGCATCAACGCATGACGGTTGCGGGGTCCGGCCGTCGAGGGCAGCCGCTTGCAGATTGCGCGGGATCTCGTCCGCGCCCGGCAGGTCTACGGCATAGGGCGGTGAAGGTCGGACCGGCGTGGCGGCTCTGGCGGCGCCGCGAAAAGTCCGGCATTGATTCTCGTCCGGCGACGCCTTGTCGCCGTAAGAATCTGTGCGCCGAATGGTCGCGTGGCCGCCGTTCGCCAGATCACCTAGGGATTCCAAGGGGATGGCGACGTAGAGTTGGAAGATGTCCCTCGAAGCTCCCCATTCGCTCAGTGACGCCGCCCTGGACAGCCGGCCGTTCGCCGGGGCGGCCGGCTGCGGCTGCCCGATCTGCGCCGGCCAGGCGGTGGTCCTCGATGACGGGGCCGGCGCCTCTCCCCTGGCCTACCTGAACGCCGACGAGCGGTCCGGGACGACCGTCAACGGCAAGCAGAGCTTCTCCATCGACCGGGCCGGCCTGCAGATGACCGGCTTCAACCCCGCCACCATGGAGCCCTACCCGGGCTGGGGCGGGACGGCCGGCCAAGCCTACACCGTCACCTACGCCTTCCGCGCCACCGCCCCGCTGAACATGCCCAGCGACACCGAAGGCTTCCAGCGCTTCAACAGCACCCAGATGCTGGCCGCCGAGCAGGCGATGCTGGCCTGGTCCGACGTCGCGCGGATCACCTTCGTGCGGGTCGGGTCGGGCTTCGAGGGCGAGGGGGCCTATTCCGACAACGCCTCCATCCTGCTCGGCAACTACACTTCGGGACAGAGCGGCGCGTCGGCCTTCGCGAACTACCCGGGCAACCCGGCGGCCTCGAGCGCCGCCGGCGACGTCTGGGTCAACATCACCGCCGGCACGAACGCCATCCCGACCCCCGGCAACTTCGGCTACCACACGCTGGTGCACGAGCTGGGGCACGCGATCGGCCTCGCCCATCCGGGCGACTACAACGCCGGCGAGAACGACTCCGCGCCGATCACCTACGCCAACAACGCCGAGTACTTCGAGGACAGCCGCCAGTACACGGTGATGAGCTACTTCTCGGAGGCCAACACCGGCGCCAGCTACGGCGGCCGCCTGGCCGCCGCGCCGCAGCTCGACGACATCCGCGCCGCCCAGATCGAGTACGGCGCCAACATGACGACCCGCACGGGCGACACGGTCTACGGCTTCAACTCCACGGCCCAGCGCGACTGGTTCCTGGCGCAGAACTCGTCCAGCCGCCTCGTCTTCGCGGTCTGGGACGCCGGCGGCGCCGACACTTTCGACTTCTCAGGCTACTCCAACAACCAGCTGATCGACCTGCGCGAGGGCTTCTTCTCGAACGTGGGCGGGCTGGTGGGCAACGTGGCGGTGGCCCAGGGCGCGCAGATCGAGAACGCCATCGGCGGCTTCGGCGCCGACACCATGAACGGCAACGCCCTCGCCAACATCCTGACCGGCGGCGCCGGCGCGGACCGCATCTTCGCCGGCGCCGGCGGCGACACCATCGATGGCGGCTCGGGATCGGGATTCCTGCGCGGCGAGGACGGCAACGATTCCATCGTGGGCGGCGCCAGTTTCGACGACATCCAGGGCAACACCGGCAACGACACCGAATCCGGCGGCGGGGGCGACGACTGGGTGGTGGGCGGCAAGGACAACGACCGGCTGTTCGGCGACGACGGCTCGGACGTGGTCTTCGGGAACCTGGGCGACGACTCGGTGGACGGCGGCGCCGGGAACGACACCGTCCGCGGCGGCCAGGGCGACGACACGCTGGCGGGCGGGGCGGGGGCGGACTTCGTCTCGGGCGACCGCGGCTCGGACAGCATGGTGGGCGGCGCCGGCGCCGACCTGTTCCACACCTCGGCGGACGCGGGCATCGACAGCGTCTTCGACTTCAGCATCGCCGAGGGCGACCGGGTGATGCTGGACCCGGGGACGCCCTTCAGCGTGGCCCAGGTGGGCGGCGACGTGGTCATCACCCTCGGCTCCTCGGCCGACCGGATGATCCTGGTGGGCGTCCAGCTGAGCGCGCTGCCCGACGGCTGGATCTTCGGCGCGTAGCCGCCCCGGACGCCCGTGGCGGCAAGCCGCGGGGATCGCGGCCCGCCTCCCGGGGAAAGCCTCAGCCCTCGCCGCCCTCGTCGTCCGAGAAGCCCATGATGTGGAAGCCCGCGTCCACGTGCACGCACTCGCCCGTGGTCGAGCGGCCGAGGTCCGACAGCAGCCAGAGCGCCGCGCCGGCCACGCCCTCCATGGCGGTGTCTTCCTTCATGGCCGACAGCGAGCGGCCCTTGGCCAGCATGCCGCGCCCGCCGGAGATGCCCGCCAGCGACAGCGTCTTCATGGCCCCGGGCGACAGCGCGTTCACCCGGATGCCGCGCGGCCCCAGGTCGCGGGCGGCGTAGCGGACGGCGGCCTCCAGCGCGGCCTTGGCCACGCCCATGGTGTTGTAGTTCGGGATCGCCCGCTCCGAGCCCATGTAGGTCAGGGTCACGATCGAGCCGCCGGTCTCGGGCATCAGCGCCGCGGCGCGCCGGGCGCAGTCCACGAAGCTGAAGGCCGAGATGTTCATCGCCCGCAGGAAGCCCTCGCGGGTGGTGTTGTCCACGAAGCTGCCCTTCAGCTCGTCCTTGTTGGCGAAGGCGATGGCGTGGAGGAAGAAGTCGATCTGGCCGAACGTGTCCTTCACCTTGCCGAAGGCCTCGTCCATGGCCGCGTCGTCGGTGACGTCGGCCGGCGCAATCAGCTTGGCGCCCACGCTCTGGGCCAGCGGCTCCACGCGCCGCTCCATCCCCGGCAGGTGCAGGAAGGCGAGCTCGGCGCCCTGCGCCGCAAGCTGGCTCGCGATGCCCCACGCGATGGACTGGTGGTTGGCGACCCCGGTGATGACGCCCTTCTTGCCCTTCATCAGGGTCCCGGTCGGCATCTGATACTCGTCGGCCACGTCGTGCGTCTCCCTCGTTCCTCCCTCCCTTAATGGGCAGGGACAGGCCGCGCCAGCGGCCACGGTCCACAACGTCCGCCCGGGAGGTCCTAAGGCGGCGGCTGGAGCCGCGCCCGCGCCTCGTCGGGGTCCAGCCCCATCGCCCGCACGCGCGCCTCCCAGCGCTCCAGGGCGCGGTCGTAGTAGTCGAGGATGCAGGGGTCGCAGCCGCGCTGGCAGCACTCCTGCGGGTCCGGAGGCGTGGGCGGCCGCGGGATCGCCGCGTCGCTCACTAGACCCGGGCCATCACCAGGCAACCGTTGGTCCCGCCGAAGCCGAAGCTGTTCGACATCACCGTCTCGATCGGCTTGTCGATGCGCGTCCTCACGATGGGCATGTCGGCGAAGGCCGGGTCGAGGTTCTCGATGTGCGCGCTCTCGGCCACGAAGCCGTTGTTCAGCATCAGCAGCGAGTAGATCGCCTCCTGCGCGCCGGCGGCGCCCAGGCTGTGGCCGGTCAGCGACTTGGTGGACGAGATCAGCGGCGCCTTGGCGCCGAAGACGGCGCGGACCGCCTCCATCTCCTTGACGTCGCCCACCGGCGTGCCGGTGCCGTGCGGGTTGAGGTAGTCGATGGAGCGCCCGTCGGCGTTGGCCAGGCGCATGCAGCGCGCCGCGCCCTCGCCCGAAGGGGCCACCATGTCGAAGCCGTCGGAGTTGGCGGCGTAGCCCACGATCTCGCCGTAGATCTTCGCGCCGCGCGCCTTGGCCCGCTGATACTCCTCGAGCACCAGGATCCCCGACCCGCCGGCGATCACGAAGCCGTCGCGGTCGACGTCGTAGGCGCGGCTGGCCGTGGACGGGCGATCGTTGAACTTCGAGCTCATGGCGCCCATGGCGTCGAACAGGACCGACAGGGTCCAATCCAGCTCCTCGGTCCCGCCGGCGAACACCACGTCCTGCTTGCCCATGGCGATCTGCTCGTAGGCCGAGCCGATGCAGTGGGTGGAGGTGGCGCAGGCCGAGCTGATCGAGAAGTTCAGGCCCTTGATCTTGAACCAGGTGGCGAGCGTGGCCGATGCGCCCGAGCTCATGGCCTTGGGCACCGCGAACGGGCCGACCCGCTTCGGGCCCTTGTCACGGGCCGTCTGGGCGGCCTCGACGATGGCGCGGGTGGACGGGCCGCCCGAGCCGACGATCAGGCCGGTGCGCTCGTGGCTGACCTCGTCCTCGCCCAGGCCGGAGTCGGCGATGGCCTGTTCCATGGCGATGTGGCCGAAGGCCGTGCCCTGCGCGAGGAATCGCGCGGCGCGCCGGTCGACCATGGACTCCCAGTCGATGTTCGGCGGGGCGTGCACCTGGCAGCGGAAGCCGAGCTCGGCGTACTCCGGCGCGGCCTCGACGCCCGAGCGGGCTTCGCGCAGCGAGGCCAGGACCTCGTTGGTGTTGTTGCCGATGGACGAGACGATGCCCATCCCGGTGACGACCACGCGGCGCATTCCGTCCGTCTCCCTCCCTTACCCCTGCTCGCCGGGCTTGAAGAGGCCGACGCGAAGGTCCTTGGCCTCATAGATGGGCTTGCCGTCGGCGAGGAGAACCCCGTCGCCGATGCCCATGACCAGACGGCGCAGGATCACGCGCTTCATCTCGATCTTGTAGGTCACCTTCTTGATGTCGGGCGTGACCTCGCCGGCGAACCGGACCTCGCCGCAGCCCAGCGCCCGGCCGCGCCCCGGCGCGCCGCTCCAGCCCAGGAAGAAGCCGACCAGCTGCCACATGGCGTCCAGGCCCAGGCAGCCGGGCATCACCGGGTCGCCGATGAAGTGGCAGTCGAAGAACCAGAGGCCCGGGCGGATGTCGAGCTCAGCCTCCATGTAGCCCTTCCCATGCTCGCCGCCGGTCGCGTTGATCTCCACAATCCGGTCGAACATGAGCATCGGCGGCGCGGGCAGCTGGGCGTTGCCCGGCCCGAACATCTCGCCGCGGGAACACGCCAGGAGTTCCTCGTAGGCGAAGCTCGAGGGCCTTATTGGCACGTCATTCATCGAATATGCCCTCGTTTCGGCAGAGGCGCCGGGCCTAGCACGGAGCCCGCCGCTCCCTCAACGACATTGCGGCGCATCGGAAGTTCCCCAGAGGGTCCCTTCCCGCACCCAGCCGCTGGCCCGATCCGCCTTCACCCTGCACCAGCCCTTCTCGCAGCGGGTGAGCGAGGCCAGGGCGCGGACGTTCAGATAGGCCGCGGTTTCGGCGCCCCTCTCGGGCCGGCGCAGCAGGGCCACCGGCTGCCGGCGCGTGTTGATCACCGCGCGGCGGCCGTCGGTCACGCGCTTGTGCACCCAGGCCACGCCGCCCTCCGGATCGCAGACCCGCCGCCAGTCGGCCGTCTCGGCCACCACCTGCACGGGCAGGCCGCGGGTGCGGTAGACCCACAGCAGCCGGTGGTCGTCGCCAGGGCCCGCGCGGGCGTTCACCTTGCCGAACTTCAGCACGATGTAGCGCGGCACCGGATAGCCCGACGGCGTCGGCCGGTCGGCCGGAGCAGCGCCCGCCAGCATCAGCGCGGCCATGCCCAGGGCCGCCAGCCGGGGCGCCCTTGCGCGAACCACCTTCAACGCCAACGTCCGATGACCCTCGCCTCGCCTTGGCCGTGACCGGCCCCCCTGCTAAGGGTTCCGCAACTCGACGCGCCCCCGTCTCGATGCGAGGCGGACGGCGCAGGACCTTTTCCCGTAGGCCCATGGCGTCCCGCAAGCCGAAAGTCATCGTCACCCGCAAACTGCCCGACCAGGTCGAGACGCGGATGCGCGAGCTGTTCGACACCGAGCTCAACATCTCGGACGAGCCGATGACCCGCAAGCAGCTCCTCGACGCCATCGGGCGCTGCGACGTGCTGGCGCCCACGATCACCGACAAGATCGACGCCGCCATGCTGGCCAAGGCCGGCGAGCGGCTGAAACTCATCGCCAACTTCGGCGCGGGGGTCGATCACATCGACGTGGCCGCCGCCAACGCCGCGGGCGTCGTGGTCACCAACACTCCGGGCGTGCTGACCGAGGACACCGCCGACCTGACCATGACGCTGATCATGGCCACGCTGCGCCGGGTGATCGAAGGCGCCAACGCCGTCCAGGCGGGCGAGTTCACCGGCTGGGCGCCCACCTGGATGCTGGGCCGCCGGCTGGGCGGCAAGCGCCTGGGCGTCATCGGCATGGGTCGCATCGGCGCCGCGGTGGCCCGGCGCGCCCGCGCGTTCGGGCTCCAGATCCACTACCACAACCGCAAGCCCGTCAGTCACGTGGTCGCCGACGAGCTGGAAGCCACCTACTGGGACAGCCTGGACCAGATGCTGGCGCGGGTGGACATCGTCACGGTGCACGCCCCGGCGACGCCGGCCACCTACCACCTGCTCTCGGCCCGGCGGCTCAAGCTCCTGCAGCCGCACGCCGTGGTCGTGAACACCGCGCGCGGCTCGATCATCGACGAGCAGGCGCTGGCCGACATGCTGGTCGAGGGCAAGCTCGCCGGCGCCGGCCTCGACGTCTTCGAGCTCGAACCGAAGATCAATCCCAAGCTCCTGAAGTGCCCCCAGGCGGTCCTGCTGCCGCACATGGGTTCGGCCACTGTCGAGGCGCGCGTGGACATGGGCGAGAAGGTGATCATCAACATCAAGACGTGGATGGACGGCCACCGCCCGCCGGACCGGGTCCTGCCGCAGATGCTGTAGGCCCGCCTGCGCCAACCTGCGGCGTTGACGGTCCGGCGCCGTCTCCGCAAGGTCGGGGGCGACGTATCGGCGTTACCTTGGACCCTCGATGCTGACGCGCCGTTCGATGCTGGCCGCCGCGGGCGCCGCCCCCGCCGTGGCGCCGCAGGCGGCGCGCGCGCAGGGCAAGGCCCCCCTTCCGCCCAGCCTCGACGAACTCCTCCGCGAGCCGGCCGTGCACGACGCGGCGATCTCGCCCGACGGCGAGCAGCTGGCCATCCTGCGCACCGACATCCGGGACGGGAAGGCCCGCGCCTACGTCACCCTCTCGCGCATGGCCGAGCTCACCGCGCGGCCGGCGGTCGTGCTGCTGGACGAGACGCGCGTGCGCCAGGTCGAGTGGGCGAACAACGAGCGCCTGCTGATCTGGATCACCCTCTACCGCGACGACCGGGGCAAGCCCTACGGCGTGTGGTTCGGCGACGAGTTCCTGCCGATTCCGGTGCAGCGGGTCGTGTCGGTGGACCTGAAGGGCCAGGACCCGGTGGTCATGTTCGCCGGCTCGAAGGCCGTGCTGCGCCGGGGCTTCGACGCGAGCCAGGTGGTCGACCTGATGGCCGACGACCCCCGCCGCATCCTGATGCAAGCGTGGAACGACACCCGCAACGCCTTCGGCCTCTACCATGTGGACGTCTACTCGGGCGAAGCCGCCCTGGTGGAGACCGGCGTGCCGGCCACCGACTCCTGGCTCACCCAGGGCGGCGTGCCCATGCTGCGGATGGACTCCAACGCCCGCGGCACGGTGCGCTGGGTCTACGGCCGCGCGCCCGGCGAGCGCGACTGGAAGCTGGTGCGCAAGTCGCGCCTCAACGAGCTGAAGAAGGTCCCTGACTTCGACGTGGTGGGGCCGACGCCCCAGGCGGGCGTCTTCCTGGTTTGCCAGCGCATGGAGGGCCGCGACACCACGGTGGTGCGCACCTTCGACATCGCGAGCCTCACCTTCGGTGACGTCGTGGCCGAGAAGCCCGGCCACGACTTCGAGACCGCCTTCGTCGACGAGAACCTGCGCCTGGTGGGCAGCCTCTACTGGGACGACCGCCTGAACTACGAGTTCGCTGACCCGGCGCTCGCGCCGCACTTCCGCGCGATCAACGCGGCGCTGAAGAACGCCTGCAACGTGGCGCTCTACGACATCGACACGGCCCATCGTCGGCTGCTGCTGAAGGTCAGCGGACCCCAGGAGCCCGGCGCCTTCCAGGTCTACGACCGGCAGAAGCGGTCGCTCGAGTATGTGGGCCACTGCAAGCCGTGGCTCGCGCCCGAGCGGCTGGCCCGGACCGAGCCGCTGCGCGTGAAGACCCGCTACGGCGCCGAGATCACCGCCTACCTGACGACGCCGATCGGGGCGGCCGCGGCGCCCCGGCCGATGGTCGTGATGCCGCACGGCGGGCCCGAGCTGCGCGACTACCTGGACTGGGACGTCACGGCGCAGGCCCTGGCCGCGCGCGGCTGGCTGGTGCTGCAGCCGAACTTCCGCGGGTCCGGCGGCTATGGCCGGGCCTTCGCCGACAAGGGGCGCGGGCAGTGGGGCGGGCTCATGCAGGACGACGTCGAGGACTGCGTCGCCCACGTGGTGCGGCTGGGCCGCGCCGACCCGGGTCGCGTGGCGATCTTCGGCGCCAGTTTCGGGGGCTACGCCGCCCTCATGGGCGCGGTGAAGACGCCCCGGCTCTACCGCGCCGCCGTCTCGATCGCCGGGGACGCCGATCTGCTCGAGACGCTGGCCTTCTCGCGGCGCGAGGACGGCGCCGACTCGCCCGCCTACGCCTACTGGCGGACCACCATCGGCGATCCGAAGTCCGACGAGGCGCGTCTGATCCAGGCCTCGCCCGCTCGTCGCGCGGCCGAGATCGAAATCCCCGTCCTGCTCATCCACGGGACCGAGGACGCCATCGTGGATCCTCGCCAGTCGCGGCTGATGGCCCGGGCCCTGAAGGCGGCCGGCAAGACCTGCGAGCTTGTCGAGCTGAAGGGCGAGGGACACCGCAACTGGTCCGACGCCACCTGGAAAAGCGTCCTGGCCAAGGTCACCGACTTCATCGCCACGCACATCTGACCGCGCGCCTTCCGAATCAGCCCCCGCAGACCGGGCAGTCCGGATCGCCCGCCACCCGCACCGTGCGTGTCTCCCCGGCCAGGGCGTCGTAGATCAGCAGGCGGCCGGCGAGCGGCTCGCCCGCGCCGGTGATCAGCTTCACCGCCTCCACCGCCATCATCGAGCCCACGACGCCGGCCAGGGCGCCCACCACGCCCACGGCGCTGCAGGTCTCCGCGTCCGGCGGGATCTCGGGCACCAGGCAGCGGTAGCAGGGCTGTCGGCCGAACACGCCCACCTGTCCCGTCCAGCGCCCGATGGCGCCCGACACCAGCGGCTTGCCGTGCTTCACGCAGGCCTCGTTCACGCAGAACCGCACCCCGAAGTCATCGGTGCCGTCCAGCACCATGTCGACGCCCTCCACCAGCTGGTCGGCGGTGTCGGGCCCGAACGCGCCGTGGAAGCCCGCCACGAAGATGTGCGGGTTCAGGTCGTGCAGGCGGTCGGCGGCGGCGTCCACCTTGGGCCGGCCCAGGTCGTCGTCGGCGTAGATCACCTGCCGCTGCAGGTTCGACCGCTCCACCTCGTCGGGATCGGCCAGGATGATCGTCCCCACGCCCGCGGCCGCCAGGTAGAGCGAGGCCGGCGCGCCCAGGCCGCCGGCCCCGACGATGAGCACGCTCGCGCTCTTCAGCTTCTGCTGCCCGGGACCGCCCACCTCGCGCAGCACCAGGTGGCGGGCGTACCGCTCGATCTCCTCGTCGGTGAAGCTCATGTCTTGACCTGGGGGGCCCCGCTGCTCACATCGCGCCGATGTCCAATAGCTTCCCAGACTGGCACGGCACCACCATCCTCGCGGTGAGGAAGGGCGGCAAGACCGTCGTGGCCGGCGACGGCCAGGTCTCCATGGGCCAGACGGTCGTCAAGGGGACGGCGAAGAAGGTGCGCACCCTGGCGGGCGGCCGCGTGATCGCGGGCTTCGCCGGCTCCACCGCCGACGCCTTCACGCTCATCGAGCGGCTCGAGGGCAAGCTCGAGCAGTATCCCGAGCAGCTGACCCGCGCCTGCGTCGACCTCGCCAAGGACTGGCGGACCGACCGGTACCTGCGCCGGCTCGAGGCGATGATGATCGTCGCCGACAAGGACCAGATCTTCACCGTGACCGGCGCCGGTGACGTGCTGGAGCCCGAGCATGGGGTCGCCGCCATCGGCTCCGGCGGCAACTACGCCCTGGCCGCCGCCCGGGCGCTGGTGGACGTCGAAGGCCTCGGCGCCGAGGAGATCGCCCGCCGGGCCATGGCCATCGCCGCCGAGATCTGCGTCTACACCAACGCCTCGCTCACGGTGGAGACGATTGGCTGAGGACAACCGCGGCCGCTACGGCTGCGGGATCGGAAGGCAGGGCATCACCTCCACGGCCTCGCCGGGGAAGATGGTGAAGTGCGGATGCCGCTCGAACATCGCCGCCGCCTCGGCATGGCTGGACGCCCGGACGATGACGAAGCCGGCCATCTGGTTGCGGACGTCCTCGACCCCTCGGGGCGAGACGCGCTTCGTGCGGCCCAGCGGCCCGCCCGTGCTGACGATGGCCGCGGCGTGCCGCGTCATCCACTCGCCCCAGGCCTGCATGCCCCGCTGGACGGTGGCGTCATCGGGGGGCGGACCCTCGGAAGGCTGTCCGGTGAAGACGGCGAGAAACGTTTCCATCGTGGCTTCCTTCGACTGCAGCCCGCTCGTGCTCGTAGGACGCGCGAGCGGCTCCCGGCCCGACATCCTACGCCTTGCACGCCGTTCGGCGCGCCGGGCGGCCACCGGCAGACGAGCGGCTGACGGCGGGGCGCGCCGGGGCTAAACCACGGCCATGCGCATGTTCCCCTCCCTGGCGCTGACCGCCGCCCTTCTCGCCGTTCCCGCCCTCGCCGCGCCGATCGATCCGGCGCCCGTGGTCGCCGCCGAGCGGGCGTTCGCGGCCGACGGGCTGGCGCTGGGCATCCAGGCCAGCTTCTTCAAGCACTCGGCGCCCGACGGCATCGTCTTCGGGCCCGAGCCCATCCTGGCCAAGGCGGCCTTCGGCGAGCCCCAGCCCAAGGGTCCGCCGCTGGTCTGGTGGCCGCTGTGGGCCGGCATCGCGCGGTCAGGCGACCTGGGCTTCACGACGGGGCCCTACACCTTCGACGGGCAGCCGCGGGCCTGGTACTTCACCGTCTGGGCCCGGCAGCCGGACGGCTCGTGGAAGTGGCTCTACGACGGCGGTCCGCCCAGCGACATGACCGGCGCGGCCCCCAAGGATTCTCCCGTCGCCTACGCCCGGCTGGCCGACCGCCGCGCAGGCTCGGCCCACAAGGCCATGGTGCAGGTGACCGCGGCCGAGAAGGCGCTGCACGCCGCCGCCGCGTCCGACGTGAAGGCCGCCTACCTGGCCGCTGTGGCCGACGACGGCCGGGTGCAGGGCTCGCGCGCCAGGCCGCCAACCAGCCGCGCCGAGCTGGAGGCCGAGCTGGACACCCGCCCCGCGGCCATCGCCTTCGCGCCCCTGGGCGGCACGGCCTCCGATGCCGGCGACCTGGCCTGGACCTACGGGGCGGCGAAATGGACCGCGCGCGACGGCTCGGCCCAGCGGGGCCACTACGTGCGCATCTGGCGCAACGACAAGGCGGGCTGGCGCCTGCTCTACGACCAGCTGCTGGCCGCGCCGCCGCTGAAACCGCCGCCCGCAAAAACGCCCGACCGCGCAGCGTCACCGTCGCCAGGGGCGAACTGAGCCCCTATCTAGCGCGGCATGACCGAATTCTCTCCGCGCGAGATCGTCTCCGAACTCGACCGCTTCATCGTCGGCCAGAACGACGCGAAGAAGGCGGTGGCCGTCGCCCTGCGCAACCGCTGGCGCCGCCGCCGGGTGCCCGACGACCTGCGCGACGAGGTGACGCCCAAGAACATCCTGATGATCGGGCCCACGGGCGTCGGCAAGACCGAGATCGCCCGGCGGCTGGCCAGACTGGCCCAGGCCCCGTTCCTGAAGGTCGAGGCCACCAAGTTCACCGAGGTCGGCTACGTGGGCCGCGACGTGGACCAGATCGTCCGCGACCTGGTGGAGAGCGCCATCGCCATGGTGCGCGAGAAGCGCCGCGCCGCCGTGCGCGCCCGCGCCGAGGCCGCCGCCGAGGAGCGGATCCTCGACGCCCTGACCGGCCCCGGCTCGACCGCGGCCCGCGAGAGCTTCCGCAAGAAGCTGCGGGCGGGGGAACTCGACGACAAGGAGGTCGAACTGCAGCTGGCCGACACCTCCTCGCCGCTCGGCATGATGGACATCCCGGGCCAGCCGGGCGTCGGCATGGGCGTGCTGAACCTGGGCGACATGTTCGGCAAGGCCTTCGGCGGCCGCACCAAGACCCACAAGACCACGGTCTCCGGCGCCTGGGCGCCGCTGATCGCCGAGGAGAGCGACAAGCTGGTGGACCAGGAGGCCCTCACCACCGAGGCCCTGGCCCTGGCCGAGAACGAGGGCATCGTCTTCCTCGACGAGATCGACAAGGTGGCGTCGAACCGCGAACGGCACGGCGCCGACGTCTCGCGCGAGGGCGTGCAGCGCGACCTCCTGCCGCTGATCGAGGGGACCACCGTCTCCACCAAGCACGGCCCGGTGAAGACCGACCACATCCTGTTCATCGCCTCGGGCGCCTTCCACGTGGCCAAGCCCAGCGACCTCCTGCCCGAGCTGCAGGGCCGCCTGCCGATCCGCGTGGAGCTGAAGGCGCTCACCCGCGAGGACATGCGCCGCATCCTGGTCGAGCCGGAAGCGAACCTCGTGCGCCAGCACCAGGCGCTCATGTCCACCGAGGGCGTCACGCTGGAGTTCACCGAGGACGCCTATGACGCCCTGGCCGACGCCGCCGTGCAGGTAAACGGCTCGGTCGAGAACATCGGCGCCCGCCGGCTGCAGACGATCCTGGAGCGGGTGATGGAGGAGATCAGCTTCACCGCCGCCGACCGTACGGGCGAACGGATCGTCATCGACCGCGCCTATGTCGAGAGCCGGATCGCCGATCTGGCCAGGAACACCGACCTGTCGAAGTTCATCCTCTGATGTGCCGCGTCTGCTTCTCCCGTCGCGGGCTGCTCGCCGCCCTCGGCGCGGTCGGCCTCGCCGGCTGTAGCGAGAACGCGGCCACCGGCCGCCGCCAGCTCGTCTTCGTCGACGACGGCCAGCTCGCCACCCTCGCCGACCGCACCTGGAACGAGGTGGTGGCCAAGATCCCGCCGGTCGCCGACCCCGCCGCCCAGGCGCGGCTCGCCCGCATCGGCGCCCCGCTCGTGAAGGCGGCCGGCCGCGACGATCTCGACTGGTCGTTCACGGTCCTGGACAGCCCCGAGTTCAACGCCTTCGTCCTGCCCAACGGCCGGGTCGGCTTCTTCCGCGGCCTCATGGAATTCGCTGGCGACGACGGCGCCATCGCCTCCGTGGTCGGCCACGAGATCGGCCACGTTCTGGCGCGGCACTCGGCCGAACGGATGAGCCAGGAGATCGCCGTCCAGGCGGGCGTCGGCATCGCCCAGCTCCTGATCTCGCAGGAGGCCGGCCAGTACGCCGACGAGATCGGCGCCGCCCTCGGCGCGGGCGCCGTGCTGGGGGTCATCCTGCCCTATTCGCGCAAGCACGAGCTCGAGGCCGACCGCGTGGGCGTCGACCTGATGCGCAAGGCCGGCCAGGACCCCAACGACGCCGTGCGCTTCTGGGAGCGGATGATCCGCCGGGCCCAGAACACCGGGGGGCCGCCCGAGGTGATCTCCACCCACCCGGCCGACGCGCGCCGCCTGGAAGCGCTGAAGGCCGCCGTCGCCGCGCCTGCTGCGCCGGCCTGAGCCAGGGCCCGTACTCGCCGCGCGCCGGGCGTCGTTCAGAGTTCAGCCAGGACGGCGTCGCCCATCTGGACGGTGGTGAGCGCGCCGCCGAGGTCGCGGGTGCGGGCGCCCTTTTCGAGGGCGCGGTTCACGGCGGCGTAGAGGCGGTCGGCGTCGGCGGCGCGGTCGAGCGACCAGCGGAGCGCCATCTCGAACGACAGGATCGCCGCCAGCGGATTGGCCACGCCCTGGCCGGCGATGTCCGGCGCCGAGCCATGGATCGGCTCGTAGAGACCGGGCGCGCCGGCTACGCCCAGCGCGGCCGACGGCAGCATGCCGAGGGATCCGGTGAGCTGCGAGGCGGCGTCCGAGAGGATGTCGCCGAACAGGTTGTCGGTGAGCAGGACGTCGAACTGCTTGGGCGCCTTGACGATCTGCATGGCGGCGTTGTCGGCGAGGATGTGGGTGAGTTCGACGTCGGCGTAGTCGCGCCGGTGCAGGTCGGTCACGACCTCGCGCCACAGCAGGCCCGAATCCATGACGTTGGACTTCTCGGCCGAGGCCACCTTGTTGCGGCGGCCGCGGGCGAGCTCGAAGGCCACCCGGGCCACCCGTTCGATCTCGGCGGTGGTGTAGACCTGGGTGTCCACGGCCCGCTTGCCGCCGCCCGGCAGGTCCTCGATGAACCGGGGGCTTCCGAAGTAGATGCCGCCGGTCAGCTCGCGCACGATCATCAGGTCCAGCCCCTCGACCACCTCGCGCTTCAGGGTCGAGGCGTCGGCCAGGGGGCCGAAGCAGAGGGCGGGACGCAGGTTGGCGAACACCTCCATGCCGGCGCGCAGGGCGAGCAGCCCAGCCTCGGGGCGCTTGTCGCGCGGGGCGCCCGCCCACTGCGGGCCGCCGACGGCGCCCATCAGCACGGCGCGGGCGGCCTTGGCGGCGGCCAGCGCCTCGTCGGTCAGGGGGGTCCCGTGGGCGTCGTAGCTGCAGCCGCCGAACAGGCGTTCCTCGATCGTCAGGTCCGGCGTCAGCGCCTCCGCCACGCGACGCACCTGCGCCGTCACCTCGGGCCCGATCCCGTCGCCGGGCAGGAGGAGAAGGTCGGTCATCGGTCGTCCTTTTTCTGGGTCGTCATGGCCCGGCTCGTCTGGGCCACCCATTGGGCTGTGAGGGCCAGCCGCAGCATCGCTACGCTTTGCTCCACCTCACAGCCCAATGGGTCCCCCGGACAGGCCGGGGGATGACGCGCGGAGGGCTAGAGTGCGCGTTCGGAGGCGACCTCGTACAGGGTGAGCCTGCGGTCGAAAACCCCGAGCTCGGCGTTGGCGGCGCGCCACGTCTTCATGTGCGGGGCGCGGGCGTGCGCATCGAGCGCGGCCTGGTCGCGCCAGACCTCGAACACGCGGATCAGGCCCGGGTCCTGCACGTCGATCGCGTACGAATAGACAAGGCAGCCGTCCTCGGCGCGGCTGGCGGCCAGCATCGCGTCCTGGTGCGGCCGCAAGGCCGCCGCGTTCTCGGGCGGGACGCGGACGGTTCCGGCGACGACGACGCTCACGCGCCCTCCAGCCACGGCTGGGCCAGGGCCCGCTTCATCTCGTAGGTGTCGATGTCGCCCGCGGCCTCCAGGGTTTCGCCGATGGCGTCGAGGCCCTTCAGCATCTTGGCCTTGCGCTGCGGGTCGATGTCGAAGCGGAAGACCGCGCCGGACGGCGAGGTCACGGTCTGGGCCTCGAGGTCCACCGAGACCACGTGGTTGCCCCCACGCGCCTCGTCCATCAGCTGCTGCACCTCGCCGGCCTTCAGCACCACCGGGAGCAGGCCGTTCTGGAAGCAGTTGTTGTAGAAGATGTCGGCGAAGCTGGTGCTGATCACGCAGCGGATGCCGAAGTCCATCAGCGCCCAGGGGGCGTGCTCGCGCGACGAGCCGCAGCCGAAGTTGTCGCCGGCGATCAGCACGCCCGCACCCTTGTAGGCCGGCTGGTTCAGCACGAAGTCGGGCTTCTCGCGCCCGTCGCGGTCGAAGCGGTACTCGTAGAACAGACCCTTCGCCAGGCCGGCGCGCTCCACCGTCTTCAGGAACTGCTTGGGGATGATCTGGTCGGTATCGATGTTGGCCAGCGGCAGCGGCGCGGCGGGCGCATCGAGGCGGGTGAAGGCTTCCATCAGGCGGCTTCCTGCGTGGTCTGCTGGATCATGATCGTCGGCACGCCCGCGGGGGCGTCGCGGACGGTGAAGACGCGGGTGCCGGGCTTGCGGCCGGTGCGGACCTCGGAGACGTCGAAGCCGGCGGCGGCGATGCGCGCGGCGGCCGCGTCGGGGTCGGTGACGCGCCAGGCGAGGCCGCCCCAGCGGTCGGGCTTGCCGAGCGCCTCCAGGCTGGGCTCGCCGATGCGCGCGCCCATCTCCACCACCGCGTCGCCGCAGCGGAAGAAGAGCTGGCGGGCGTTCCAGGCGGGGTTCTCGCGGTCGAGCCGCAGGTCGAGGCCGAGCTTGGCGCCATAGACGCCGAGCGCCCGGTCGACGTTGCCCGTGGCGACCACGACGTGGTCCAGCTTCGCGATCGCGCCCGGCCCGGCGGGCTCGGACAGCGGCCACGGCTCCCCCTTCGGCGGCGCCATCAGGAGAAGCTGGAGGCCGCCCGTCGCGGCGGCGTCGAGGTTCGACCCCAGCCAGGTGCGCGTGCGCCCGTCGTCGGCGGTGGTGCGCACGGGCGCGGGCGGCGTGGCGCGGATGCCGCGGCGGGTCAGGAGGGCCGCGAAGGGCTCGATCGGGTCGGCGGTGAACGCCACGGCCCAGACGCCCTCGCCGCGGGCGTCGAGATGGGCGCGGATCGCGTCGGCGAAGGGGCCCTCGCCCTCGGGCGAGATGACGTCCAGAGCCATGTTCGGGAACTGGAACCAGGCCTGGCGCACGCCGCCGCCGCGCCCGATCCAGTTGGCCGGGACGCCCAGCATGCGGGCGTAGCCGTCGACGGCGGCGTCGAGGTCGCGGACGACGAGGGCGACATGGTCGAGACCGGTGATCATGTCAGGCCCATAGCACGGCGAGGCCGTCATAGCGCGCCAGCGTCCGATCGTGAGTGACGAGTGTGAGGTTCTCGGCCATCGCCTGGGCGACGAGCAGCCGGTCGAACGGATCGCGATGGTGCAGCGGCAGGTCTCGCAGCCTGACCGCCTGCGAAATCGACAGGGGGAGAGCTCTGATGTCGTTGGCCGCCATGACGCGCTCGAAACCAGCTGCCGGGTCGGCTTCGACAACTTCCGGCAGCCTGAGCTTCCCGAGGCCGCTCTTGATGCAGAGCTCTACGATGCTCACGACGCTCAGGTAGAGGTCTGCCTCACCGTCGGAGATCGCGTCGAGCGTGGGCCTGGAGATCTGCCGATCTCCTCCCGCGAGCCACAGGAACAGGTGGCTATCGAGGAGATAGCCGCTCACGCCTTTTGATCGTCGGCGGGGAACACTGGGCCGTCTTCCCAGAGCGCGATCTCTTCCTCTGTCGTTTCCGGAAAGACGTCCGGCGCTTTCCAGCCGTAGTCGCGGCCCCATTGGCCGAACACGCGCTTCCTCGGCTTCGCATCCGGCTGAGGCAGCGGCGTCAGCCGCGCGCATGGCTTGCCGTTCTTGGCGATGATGATCTCCTCGCCCGCGGCCGCCTCGTCGACCAGGGCCGAGAGGCGTGTCTTCGCCTCGTAGAGGTTGACCTGCTTCATCTGCGGAAAATGGTCATCTTGACCAACTTGGTCAAGCTCACAGGAAGTCCCGCACGTCGGCGATGTGGCCGGCGATGGCGGCGGCGGCGGCCATGGCGGGGCTCATCAGGTGGGTGCGGCCGTCGCGGCCCTGGCGGCCCTCGAAGTTGCGGTTCGATGTGGAGGCGCAGCGCTGGCCGGGGGTCAGCTTGTCGGGGTTCATGCCCAGGCACATGGAGCAGCCCGGCTCGCGCCATTCGAAGCCGGCGGCCAGGAAGATCTCGTCCAGGCCCTCGGCTTCCGCCTGGGCGCGGACGAGGCCCGAGCCCGGCACGACCATGGCGCGGACGCCGTCGGCCACCTTTCGACCCTCGGCGATCCTGGCGGCGGCGCGCAGGTCCTCGATGCGGCTGTTGGTGCAGGAGCCGATGAACACCACGTCGACCTTGGCCTCGGTGATCGGCTGGCCGGCGGTCAGGCCCATGTAGGCGAGGGCGCGCGCGGCCGAGGCGCGCTTGTCGGGCGTGGCGAAGCTGTCAGGATCGGGGACGCGGCCCGTCACCGGGATCACGTCCTCGGGGCTGGTGCCCCAGGTGACGCTGGGGGCGATCTTCGCGGCGTCGAGCACGAGCTCGCGGTCGAACACCGCGTCCTCGTCGGTGAAGAAGGTCTTCCAGTAGGCCAGCGCCATCTCCCAGGCGCCGCCCTTGGGCGTCGCCGGGCGGCCCTTGAGGTACTCGAAGGTGGTCTCGTCGGGGGCGATCAGGCCCGCCTTGGCCCCGCCCTCGATGGTCAGGTTGCACAGCGTCATGCGGCCCTCCATCGAGAGCGCCCGCACCGCCGAGCCGGCGTATTCGATCACCGAGCCGGTGCCGCCCGCCGTGCCGATCTCGCCGATCACCGCCAGAGCGAAGTCCTTGGCGCCGACGCCGGGAGCGGGCTCGCCCTCGATGCGGACGCGGAAGTTCTTCGCCTTTTTCTGGCGCAGGGTCTGGGTGGCCAGGACGTGCTCGACCTCGGACGTGCCGATGCCGTGCGCCAGCGCGCCGAACGCGCCGTGGGTGGACGTGTGGCTGTCGCCGCAGACGATGGTCATGCCGGGCTGGGTGCGGCCCTGCTCGGGGCCCACCACATGGACGATGCCGTTGCGGATGTCGCCCATGGGGAAGAACTCGATCCCGTAGGCCTCGACGTTCTTGCCCAGGGTCTGCAGCTGCAGGCGGGCCTCCTCGTCGGCCACGGCGTCGACGCCCTGGGCCTGGCCCTCGGTGGGGACGTTGTGGTCGGCCACGGCGAGCGTGCGGTCCGGCCGCCGCACGGGGCGCCGGTTGGCCTTGAGGCCTGCGAAGGCCTGCGGCGTCGTCACCTCGTGGATGAGGTGCAGGTCGATGTAGAGGATCGCCTCGCCGTCCTGTTCGGCGACGACGTGCGCGTCCCAGATCTTGTCGTAGAGGGTCTTGCCGGGCATGGCCGGCATGTAGGGCGGCTCAGGCGCGCACGTCTAGTGCTGCAACGCCGCAGATTGTGCGCCGCCGCAGCAATTTACTGCCTCGCGCGGCGTGATGGCGCCAGGGCGCGACGTGACTTGCGGCGCCCGCGGGGGGGCCCAGAAAAGGTCGGCGGGCTTGCTTCCCGTGGGGCCCGGATCGCCGGATAACCTCACGATGGACGAGACGCCGCCGGGGATGTTCGTGGTGACGCTGGAGGCAGTGGAGGCGGGAGCGCCGGCGCCACTGACCATCCTGGCGTTTGCGGCCGGCAGCGACGAGGAGGCCGCCCGCGCCGTGGCGGTCGCCGACCTCAAGAGCCAGGGGTGGCGCGAGATCGCGGTCCTGCGGGCCGCCGAGGTGATCGACCTGCCCGCCCTGCCCGAGGACTTCCGCGCCGCCTACGAGACCGCGCTGAAGTGGGGCTGCGCGCTCATCATCTACGATCCCTGACGCCGCCCGGCAGGGTGTGAGACCAGCGCCCCAGCGGCGCTGCCACCTGCGCTCGCCGGAATTGCCGTTTGCGGCGGAACAGGTCTTCATGTGCGCATGCCTGGAGCGCTGGACTGGGACCTTCTGCAGAGCCTGCACGCGGTGCTGGAGGCGGGCAGCTTCTCGGCGGCCGCGCGGCTGCGGCGGCTCACCCAGCCCACGCTGGGCCGGCACATCGACCAGCTGGAGCGGCAGCTCGGCGCGCCGCTGTTCCTGCGCAGCCCGCGCGGGCTGCAGCCTACCGACCTGGCGCTGGCCTTCCGCCCGCACCTGGCCGACATGGCCGCGGCGGCGGAGGCGGCGGGGCGGGACGCCTCGGGCGTCGCCAGCGGCGAAGGCGGCGTGGTGCGCGTGGCCGCCAGCGACATCATCGGCATCGAGGTGCTGCCCGAGATCCTGACCCGGTTCCGGACTGCGAATCCGGGCATCGACGTGGAACTGGTGCTCTCGAACAGGAACGAGGACCTGAGCCGCCGCGACGCCGACGTGGCGGTGCGCATGGGCCGGCCCACCCAGAACAGCCTGGTGGCGAAGAAGGTGGGCGAGCTGACCATCGGCTTCCACGCCGCGCCCGAGTACCTGGAGCGCAAGGGCGCCCCGGCCTCGCTGGACGAGCTCGCGGACCACACCTTGATCGGCTTCGACCGGCAGTTCCCCGCCATGGTCAACGACCTGTCGGTGGGCCGGCCGATCACGCGCGACCTCTTCGCCCTGCGGACCGACAACGACGTGGCCCAGCTCGCCGCGCTGAAGACGGGATTCGGGATCGGCGCGTGCCAGCGCCAGATCGGCCGGCGCTTCGGCCTCACGCCGGTGCTTCCGGACCTCTTCTCCTTCAAGCTGGAGATCTGGATCTGCATGCACGAGACGCTGCGGGGCAGCCCGCGCATGCGGCTGATGTTCGACCACCTGGCCCGCGAGCTCGCCGACTATGCCGCCGACGGCCGCTGAGCCGGCGGGCGAGACCTACGAGGGCGGCTGCCTCTGCGGGCAGGTGCGCTGGCGCGCGGTCGGGGCGCCGGCCAACGTGCGGCTGTGCCACTGCCGGCTGTGCCAGCGCGCCACCGGAGCGCCGTTCTTCGCCCGGGCGATCTTCCTGGCGGACCGTTTCGAGCGGTCGGGCGAGACGACGCGGTGGGCCACCTCCGAGCGCCTCACGCGGGCCGCCTGCGCCCGCTGCGGCACGCCGATGTTCGCGATCCCCTCCGACCCGCCGGCCCGGATCGGCGTCTCGATCGCGACCTGCGACGACCGCGGCGCGCTGAGGCCGGACTGCCACATCTGGGTCAGCGAGAAGGCGCCGTGGCTCGCGCTCGACGACGGCCTGCCCCGGCACGCCGAAGGCTGGGCCGCACGCTGAGACCGCGGCGCAGGCGGCGGCCGGGACGTCAGGCGCGGATCTTCACGCGGAAGTCGGGGTCGCCGTAGAAGACGTAGTCCGCCCAGTCGACCGAGCCGTCGTCGCGCACCATGCCGCGGCTCTCCTGGATGGCGCTGTTCAGGTCCCGGCCGTCCAGCAGCGCCTGATAGAAGGTCTCGGCAAAGATCTTCGCCGGGTCGTCGCCCACCGGCCAGTACGTCCCCAGGAAGTTCGCGACGCCGCCCCGCAGCATAGCCTCGGCGAAGCTCAGGTTGCGATGCACCTGCTCGGGCGAGCGGGCGTCAATGTCCGGCCCGTCCGCCTTGCGCACGCGGGCGGACTCGCAGGCGTTGAAGACCATCAGCGTCGGCAGGTCGCCGACGTTGGCGAGGTCGGACCCGGAGAGCACCTCGCGCCCGGCGCAGAGCAGGCCGCTGTTGCCGCGCACCTCGGGATCGAAGAAGGCATGCCCGGCGTAGTGCACCACGTCGTACTCCCCAGAGGACAGGCATCGCAGGATTTCCGACTTGCGGGCCTGCTCCTGCAGCATGACGCGGAAGCGGACCCCGGGCTTCATCCGCTCGAGCAGCGCGCGGACGCGCTCGCCCTCCTCAAACGCGCCCGGGAGGTCCCGGGTGGGGTCGACGATCAGGAGCACGCCCAGGACGTCGGCGAGTTGCCGGGCGCGGCGCCACTTGGCCACCGAGAAGTTCGCCGCCTCGTAGCGATGGCTGAGGCCCTTCCCCGCCGCGGGGGCGAATTCGCCCTGCGGCCCGAGGGCCAGCGTCTCCCAGGGTATGCGCGAGGCCGCGGCGTCGTGGACCACTACCAGATGGTCGTCGGGGTAGCGCGCGAGCACTTGGCGGACATTCTCCGCGAGCACCATCTCGCCGAGCTGGCGGCCGAAGTCGCGCAGGTGGTCCTGGGCCGCCGCGCCGCGGCCGGCCAGCGCGGGGATGCGCTGCAGGTGGTCGTCCAGCAGGTTGCGCCGGTCGGGGCCCGGCTCGACCGAGGTCCGGCCGCTCTCGATGGCCGCGGCCGAGCCGCTCGTCAGCACCGAGGACACGAAGCCCTTGCGGTCTTCCGCGTCGGTGTCCTGGCGGACGATCAGGTAGACCTTGCTGGAGGCCGGCGTCGCCACCCGAGACGCCTCGCGGGCGCGCGGCGCGGGCAAGGTGCGCTCCTGGAACTCGACCTCCACGTCGTCGAAGAGGGTGGTGGCCGACAGCCGGAACATCTCGTCGCGGATCGCCAGGTGCCGCGCCTCGTCGATCTCGCAGATCGTGATCCCGCGGAAGCGGCGGTCGCGGTCGGCGTCCTTCAGGCCGCGCAGGAAGCCGGTCATCAGATGCCGCAGCGCGGCGAGGGTCATGCGGCCGGAGCCTCCCCCCAGCGGAACGATCGCGAAGTCGTCCACGCGCGCGGCCGAGAACGTCCGCACCAGGTTCTCGCCGACGATCTCCAGCGACGCTTCGTTGAAGAGGTCGAAGGGGCCCAGGCCCGCGAAGGCGACGCTCTCGGCGCGGAGCGCGTGGCGGCCGCGCGGGAGGATGGAGATCTCGCCCACGTCGGCGCCGAACATCCGGCGGGTGATGAGGTCGTCCAGCGCGCCGTCCATCTCGGCGTTAATGGCGCGGGCGGCGCCGTCAGGCGCGACGTTCTGGAACAGCCCCACGACGTAGCAGGCCGCGTCGGCCTCGGTGATGCTGCCGCGCGCCAGGGTGATGTCCAGCCGCTGCTGGCGGCCGCGTCCCACCACGACGCGCTGGCCGAACAGCGGGGCCCCGGGGGCGGTGGACGGCGAGGCGGCTTCGTGTGGGGCGAGCGCGCCGGCCTCGGCCTCGCGCGGCGCGACGAACTCGTCCAGCAGGTGGCGCTGTTCCCGCACGCTCGGCAGGCCGCGGGTAGGGGCGGGCGCGAGCAGCGCCAGCTGGCGCTCCGTCACCGTGCGCAGCGTCGCGCCGCGGACGCCCTCGTAGCGGTCGGGCAACTCGGTGGTCCGCCCAGTGGTGAGCAGCGACGGGAGGGCGCTCTGGATCTGCCCGTTGTTGGGCAGGGCGCCATGCTCCTCCTCGACGTAGTAGGTCTGGGCGGCCGTCGGTATGCGCGCGCAGTCCAGCGGCACCGTGCCGTCGCCTTCCTTCGAGATGGTGTAGGCGAACTCCGCGCCCTGGATGTTCGCGTCGACCACAGTGTCGCGGTTGACCCCGCAGACCATCACGATCGCGGGATGATCGATGGGCAGCGTCTCCTGGGCCTTCCGGGCTCGCGTGAGCATGCCCTGGTCAGGCTTCACGCCCTGCGCCGGCCAGATGCCGAGATCGAAGAAGTCGCGCTTGGCGAACCGCGGCGAGGGGATCATCTCCAACAGGCCGGGGAAGGAGCCGAAGATGCCCGCCAGTTCGGCAGCCGTGTGCTTCTGGTCCAGCTTGTCGAGGCTCTGGACGGTCTTGCTGGCGCCGCGGAAGGCCTGGACCGGCGCGAACGAGCCGTAGTTCGGCGTCCCCAACATGACGATGCGGTCCGCGGACTGCGCGGCGGTCAGGTGCGGGAAGCTGGCGCGGGCCACCAGGCCGCCCATGCTGTGGGCGACGATATAGAGCGGCTTGCCCGGCCGGGCCTCACGCTCCTTCTTGATCTTGTCCGCGAGGTCGCGACCGAGCGCCGGGATCGACTTGCGCCAGTCGTAAGGCCAGAAGTCGGCGTTGAAGCCGTCGATCTGCAGCCTGAGCTTCAGGAACTCGTAGGCGAACGAAATGACGCCGAGCGGGACAATGGGCCGGCCGGTCCCGGGCAGTTTGAGATCGGCCAGCTTGCCGAACGGCAGGTCGACCGGGTTGAACCAGATGACGTCCGGGGGGAACGGGAAGCCCCGGTCCCGCCCGAGACGCGAACCCGTGATTCCGGGCAGGATCAGCACCCGGTCTCCCCCGCGCACGGCGCGCGTGCCGGCTTCCTGCTTGAGTCGCCGCAGCTGTTCGTACTGGGCCGGGCCGAAGTAGTCCTCGAGTTCGCCGCGGTACTCGTCGGTGACCAGCGCGCGCTCGATCTGCTCGTCGGTCAGCTCATAGGCGGTGGGGAGGCGGATCGGGGTCGTCGGCGTCGGCGCAGCCTGCGTGGCGCGGGTCGTGCGCCCCTTAGATGAGGTTGGACGCTTGGCCATCTTCACCCCCTGGTTGCGTCTGCTAGGCAACACTACAAGGGAGAGCGCGGCAAGCCCAAAGCTGGGCCCGAACGAAGACGGCGGCCGGATCGCTCCGACCGCCGCCTGAAATCCGGATGCTCCCCTCGGGAGCGCTCCAGCCGCGAGAGAGGAAGGCCCCTCAGGCTTCCGGGGCTTCTTCCTTCGCCGCCGTCATCTGGCGCTCGGCGATGCGGGCGCTCTTACCGCGGCGGTCGCGGAGGTAGTAGAGCTTGGCGCGGCGCACGACGCCGCGGCGCTTCACCTCGATGCTCTCGATCATCGGCGACAGGATCGGGAACACCCGCTCCACGCCCTCGCCGAAGGAAATCTTGCGGACGGTGAAGCTCTCGTCGATGCCCTGGCCCGAGCGGGCGATGCAGACGCCCTCGTAGGCCTGGACGCGCTCGCGCTCGCCTTCCTTGATCTTCACGTTCACGCGCACCGTGTCGCCGGGGCGGAACTCGGGGACCTTGCGCGTGGCCAGGAGGCGGTCGGCCTCTTCCTTGCGCAGCTGTTCGATCACGTTCATCGGTCTTGTCCTTACTGGGCTTACCCTTTGGATCTGGGGGCGCCCTTTGCCTGTTGATTGGCGGTCCTGGCGGCCCACAAGTCGGGTCGCCGCTCCCGCGTGACGCTTTCCCGCTGCGCCTGCCGCCACTTGCGGATTTCCGCGTGATGGCCGCTCAGCAGGACCTCCGGGATGTCGATCCCCTCGAACGTCCGCGGTCGCGTGTACTGCGGATGCTCGAGAAGCCCGTCCTCGAAGGACTCCTCACTCAGACTCTCGGCCTGCCCCAGCACACCCGGGACCAGCCGTACGCACGCCTCGATCGCCACCATGGCCGCCGCCTCGCCGCCGGCGAGGACCGCGTCTCCGACCGCGACCTCCTCGAACCCACGGGCGTCGAGCACCCGCTGGTCCACCCCCTCGAACCGCCCGCACAGGACGATCAGTCCCGGGCCGGAAGCCCACGCTTTCACGCGCGCCTGGGTGATGGGGCGACCCCGGGCGCTCATGTACAAAAGCGGGCGTCCGCGCCGCTCCACGCTGTCGAGCGCGGAGGCGATCACGTCGGCCCGCATCACCTGCCCCGGACCGCCACCCGCAGGGGTGTCGTCGAGGAAGCCGCGCTTATCTGTGGAAAAGCCCCGGATGTCCACCGTTTCCAGCGTCCACAGCGCGGCCTCGCGCCACGCCGTGCCGATGAGCGACACGCCCAGCGGGCCCGGGAACGCCTCCGGGAACATGGTCAGCACGGTGCAGTCGAACGACATCGGGGCTTCCTAGGGCGCGCCGTGCGCCGCAGGTCAAGGGATCACGGCCGCAGCAGGACGTAGTGGCTGTAGCCGGCGGCCAGCGGCAGGCCGGCGCCGAGGCACTTCATGCGCGGGGTGGGGCGGCAGGGGCGGGCGTTGTAGCGCACCCCGGCCTCGATGTAGGCGTTGCGCGCCCAGATGAAGTCGATCCGCTCGGGCCGCCCGCCCCGGTAGCGGAAGCGCAGGCCGTCGCGGTCCTCCTCCACCCAGCCGCCGGGCGCTCCGGAGAGGCGCGCGAGCCGGCCCGCCGCGGCGTCGGCGACGACGGCCTCGTAGGTGGGCCGATGGCTCTCGAAGTTCAGCCGCACTCCGGCGTCGAGCAGCGGCCCCCAGGCGGGCACCATGCCGCCCAGGAACGCCAGGAGGGCCGAGGGCGCGATCCACCCCGTGACCGGATCGCGCATCATCGTCCAGAACGACCAGATCAGCAGCAGGACGGGGCAGGCCACGAGCAGGCCCGCCGCCAGCCCCAGGACCACGCCGGGGGGCAGCGTCTCCAGCCCGCGCCAGGCGCCGACGATCGCGCCGATCGCCAGCCCCATCCAGGCGAGCAGCGCCATGGCCAGCGGCGTGCGCCAGACGGGCGTATAGCTGTCGCCAAGGTTGTCCATCGTGGGGAGGATGATGATGCTTGCGCCTGCGAGGCAACACCTTGCCCGACTGCGGCCGGGCGCGTAAGCGGCGCCGATGACCGATACGCCCATCGCCCCCGAACATGAAGCCCAGGACGAAACCCTGGTCGAGACGCTGCAGCTGGAGCGGATCGAGGAGAACCTGTTCCGCGGAACGTCGCCCGACAACCGGCCGGGGCGGATCTTCGGCGGCCAGGTGATCGCCCAGTCGCTGCTGGCGGCCTACGAGACCATCGAGGCGCGCGTCTGCCACTCGATGCACTGCTATTTCATCCGGCCGGGCGACCCCACCGTGCCGATCGTCTTCGAGGTGGACCGCTCGCGCGACGGCGGCAGCTTCACCACGCGGCGGGTCATCGCCGTCCAGCACGGCAAGCAGATCTTCAACCTCGCCGCCTCGTTCAAGGACCCGGAGGAGGGCTTCAGCCACCAGTCGCCGATGCCGCCCGGTCCGCACTGGTCCGAGCTGCCCGACCAGATGGAGATGCTGAAGGAGGCCATGAAGCACGCGCCCGAGGAGGCGAAGCGCTGGCTGTCCCGGCCGCAGCCGATCGAGATGCGCTCGCAGGACGCGCGCTCGTACTGGCGGGACGGGAAGCCGAAGGAGCCCGTGGCGCAGAACTGGTTCCGGTGCGCGACGCCCATCGGCGACGACCCGCACATGCACCAGGTGATCCTCGCCTACGCGTCCGACATGAACCTGCTGTCGACCGCCATGCGCCCCTATGCGGTGCACTGGCAGACGCCGGGCTTTCAGTCGGCCAGCCTGGACCACGCCATGTGGTTCCACCGCCCCACCGACTTCAACCAGTGGCACCTCTACGTCCACGACAGCCCCTCGGCCTCGGACGGCCGCGGGCTGATCCGCGGGGCGATCTACGCCGAGGACGGCACCCTGGTCGCCTCCGTGGCGCAGGAGGGCCTGATGCGGATGCGCAAGCCGACCTAGTTGCCGACGCCCCCGCCGGGGCGTATCAGCCGAGCCTTTCGCACTGCAGCATAGGCGCGGTCATGGACAGCCAGACCCTCGTGGACACCCTCAAGCTGGAACGGCTCGAGGTGAACCTGTTCCGCGGCTTCACGCCCGACGACGAGCGCACGCGCCAGCGCATCTACGGCGGCCAGGTGATCGCCCAGTCGCTGCTGGCGGCCTACGAGACGGTGGACGCGCGGGCCTGCCACTCGCTGCACTGCTACTTCATCCGGCCGGGCGACCCCTCGATCCCGATCATCTTCGAAGTGGACCGCAGCCGCGACGGCGGCAGCTTCACCACGCGGCGGGTGATCGCGGTGCAGAAGGGCCAGCAGATCTTCAACCTCGCGGCCTCGTTCCAGGTGGACGAGCAGGGCTACGAGCACCAGTCCGACATGCCCGCGGCGCCCGGATGGGACGAGGTCGAGGACGACCAGGCGGTCCGCCGGCGGATGAACCCGAACCCGCCGCCCGAGGAACTGGACTGGATCGACAAGGCCCAGCCCATCGAGATGCGCACCGTCGGCGAGCGCTGGGACAGCGCCGCGCCCGAGCCCCGCGAGCCGCGCCAGGAGGTGTGGTTCCGCGCCCGCCATCCGATCGGCGCCGACGCCCACATGCACCAGGTGGTGCTGGCCTACGCCTCGGACATGAGCCTCCTGGGCACCTCGATCCGGCCGCACGGGGTGAGCTGGCGCACGCCGGGCTTCATGTCGGCCAGCCTGGACCACGCCATGTGGTTCCACCGGCCGACCGACTTCAACGACTGGCACCTCTATGTGCAGGAGAGCCCCTCGGCCTCTGGCGGCCGCGGCTTCAACCTGGGCTACATCTACCGCGCCTCGGACGGAGCCCTGGTGGCGAGCTGCGCCCAGGAAGGCCTGATGCGCATGCGGGCGCCGAAGCCCCGGACCTGACGCCGGCCGAGCCGAACGTCCGGCGGGCTCTGCCGTCGCCGAGGGCGAGGCTCGCGCCTCGTGCGGCAGGGGCCGGAGTCATGGATTCCTGTTCCGCTGGCGCTGGGCCCGGGCTCGCCGGGGTCATTCCAGCTCGTCGGGCCGCAGGCCGATCACCTTGCGTTCGGCCAGGCGCACCTCGGGGACGGCGTCCCTGGTGAAGGGCAGGTACCAGGTGGCGCCGCCCTGCGCGGGCGCGATCTCGAGCAGGTCGCCGGCGCCGAAGTCCTGAACCGAGCGGATCGTCCCCAGGGCCTCGCCCGCGGGCGTCTCGACCGCGAGGCCGATCAGGTCGGTGACGTAGAACTCGTCCTCCTCGGGTTCGGGGAGGATGTCGCGCGGGATGTAGAGCCTCAGGCCCCGCAGCGCCTCGGCCTGCTCGCGGGTCTCGATCTCGCGCGCACGCGCGACCACGCCGCCCTTCGCCGCCCGGCCGCCGGTCAGCGTGAGGGCGGGCGTCCCGTCCTCGCGCTTCAGGTCGCGGTACGCGAGGAGGGCGGCGGGCTCGGCCGTGTAGCTGGTGAGGCGGACCTCGCCGCGGACCCCGAAGGCGCCCGCGACGCGGCCGACCAGGATGAGATCGTCTCCCATCCGGCTTCGACTTTAGGCCTGCTCCTCGGAGCCTTCGGCGGCCGGAGCCTCTTCGGCGGCCGGCGCGTCCTCGGCCGGAGCCTCGGCGGCGGGAGCTTCCTCGGCGGCGGCCTCGACCGGAGCGGCCTCTTCCGCGGGCGCCTCTTCGGCCGGCGGATTGGCGGCGGCCTCGGCCGCGGCGGCGGCGCGGTCGGCCTCGCGCTGGGCGCGCTCCTCGGCGCGTTCCTTGGCCTTCGTGCCGGGCTCGCCCTTCTTCGGGTTCGAGCCGGCTTCCCACTTCACGATGCCCAGCTTGCCAAGCTCGCGGGCGACGCGGTCGGTCGGCTGCGCGCCCTTGGCGAGCCACTCGGCGATGCGCTCCTGCTTCAGGACCACGCGGTTCGGGTCGTCCTTCTTCAGCAGCGGGTTGTAGCTGCCCACCTTCTCGATGAAGCGGCCGTCGCGGGGCGAGTGGCTGTCGGCGACGACGATCGAGTAGTAGGGGCGCTTCTTGGCGCCGCCACGGGCGAGACGGATCTTCAGCATTTCAGTCGGTTCCTAGGTCGTTATTTCTTGAAGGGGTTGAAGCCCGGCGGCAGGCCGCCGCCGAGGCCGGGAAGTTTCGGGAGGCCGCCGGGCATCTGTTTCAGCCGGGCCTGCATCTCCTCGAGCTGCTCGGGCGTGGGCGCCGGCTGGCCGGTCATCTGGGCGATCTTGCCCATGTCGAGGTTGCCGCCGCCCAGCATCTTGGCCATCTGGCCGAAGCCCTTGCCGCCGTTCTTCGAGAGCGCCTTGAAGGCGTCGGCCATCTGGCGGTGCTGCTTCAGCAGTCGGTTCACCTCGGCCACGTCCACGCCCGAGCCCGCCGCGATCCGCCGCTTGCGCGAGGCCTGCAGGATGTCGGGCTTCTTGCGCTCCTGCTTCGTCATCGACGAGATGATCGCCATCTGGCGGTCGAACGTCTTGTCGTTGAGGCCGCTCTCGGCGATCTGGCGCTTCATCTTCGCCACGCCGGGCAGCAGGCCCATCATGCCTTCCATGCCGCCCATGCGCTTCATCTGGGCCAGCTGGTCGGCCATCATGTCGAGGTCGAACTGGCCCTTGGCGAGCTTCTTGGCCGTGGCTTCCGCCTTGGCCATGTCGAGTTCCTGGGCGGCCTTCTCGACCAGGGCGACGACGTCGCCGCGCCCCAGGATGCGGCCGGCCACGCGGTCGGCGTCGAAGACGTCGAGGCCGTCGATCTTCTCGGAGACGCCGAGGAACTTGATCGGCAGCCCGGTGACGGCGCGCATCGACAGCGCGGCGCCGCCGCGGCCGTCGCCGTCGGCGCGGGTCAGCACCAGGCCCGTGAGCGGCAGGCGCTCGTGGAAGGCCTTGGCCGTGCGCACGGCGTCCTGGCCGGTCAGGGCGTCGGCCACCAGCAGGGTCTCGGACGGCGTCGAGATCTTCGCGATCTCGGCCGCCTCGGCCATCATGGCCTCGTCGATCGTCGTGCGGCCGGCGGTGTCCAGGATCAGGACGTCGAAACCCTGCAGGCGCGCGGCCTGCATGGCGCGGCGGGCGATGTCGGGGGCGGCCTGGCCCTGGACGATGGGCAGGAAGTTGGCGCCGGCCTGCTCGGCCAGCATGCCGAGCTGCTCCATCGCCGCGGGACGGCGGGTGTCCAGCGAGGCCAGCAGCACCTTCTTGCGCTCGCCCACCAGCCGCTTGGCCAGCTTGCCGGCGGTGGTGGTCTTGCCCGAGCCCTGCAGGCCGGCCATCAGGATGACGGTGGGCGGGTTGAGCGAGAGGTTGAGGCCCTCGGCCGCCCGGCTCCCGCCCAGCATCTCGACGAGGCCGTCGTAGGTGATCTTGACCACCTGGTCGGCGGGACGGACCGAGCGGATCACCGCCTCGCCGGTGGCGCGCTCCTTGGCCTTGGCGATGAAGTCGCGCACGACCGGCAGCGCGACGTCGGCCTCGAGCAGGGCCACGCGCACCTCGCGCAGGGCCTCGTCGATGTCCTTGTCGGACAGCACGCCCCGCCCGGAGAGCCGGTCGAAGACTCCTGTCAGCCGATCTGTCAGTGCGTCGAACAAGTCGAACTCCTAAGGCCCAAACGCAGTCGACCCCCGTGCACGATTGCGTGGACGGGGGGCCTCGCCGCTCTCGTCCGATATGGGGATCGGGGTCGTAGCGGTGGAGGGCGCTGACCGAGGTTGGCGCCGGAAGCGGCGGCTTATGCGCTTAGAGGGGCGTCAGGTCAAGGAAGTGGGGGGCGGGTGGTCTGTCCGGCGCAAGAGCAAGACACCGGTGCATATGGAGGCGAAGCCAGCAGTTGCGGCGGTCCAAAGCCCTGCCGCGAGGGTGGGCGCAACCCCAAAAGACACCGTCTGAGAGGCCCAGGCCGCAAAGATCACGGCGGGCGTCGCCAGCAGCACGCCTGCAATCTGCGATGCCGCCGCATTCCGCCACGTCCTGATGAACGCGCCTCCGCCTCTTGGAGAGAGGAGGGCTTCGATCTCCTGGTGGCATTGGGGCCTATCGGGTTCGGCCACTCAAGGACGACGCCGCAGGCGTCGCCGCGGCGCGGGCGCGCGGAGCGCGCTCCTTGACTGGCCGAACCCGATAGGCACGCTCAGGGCCAGGAGATGACGCACGGATGCGCAGGCGCCCGCTCCGCACTGTCCGCCGAAGATATTGTTGGTTGGGGCGGGAGGGGTCATCGCCCCCGCCAGATGATCCCCCGTCGGCGGAGCTCCCGCGAAGCGGGTGAGGAAGGTTCCTCCGAACCCCGACCCGCGATCCATGTCCGATAACCGCCAGCGCCTTTCGGCGAACGCGCCTATCTTGCCGCCATGACCCAGTTCGCCCTCTTCGACACCGCCATCGGCTTCGCGGGGATAGCCTGGAACGACGCCGGCCTCGTCGCCTGCCATCTGCCCGAGCGGGATCCGGAGACCAGCCGCCGCGGCTTCCTGCGCCGCTTCCCCGACGCCGTCGAGGCCGAGGTCCCGCCCGGGCTCGCCTCGACCGTGGACGGCATCCGCGCCCTCATGCGCGGCGAGAAGGCCGACCTCGCCGCCGCGCCGCTCGACCTGTCGCGGACGCCCGAGTTCCACGCCCGGGTCTACGAGATCGCCCGCGCCATCCCGCCCGGCGAGACGCTGACCTACGGCGAGATCGCGGTGAAGCTGGGCGACAGGCTGCTGGCCCGCGAAGTCGGGCAGGCGCTGGGCAAGAACCCGTGGCCCATCGTGGTGCCCTGCCACCGGGTGACGGCGGCCGGCGGCAAGCCGGGCGGCTTTTCGGCCCGCGGCGGCGTGGAGACCAA
Organism: Phenylobacterium sp. T106; assembly: GCF_057219735.1. NCBI lineage: Bacteria > Pseudomonadati > Pseudomonadota > Alphaproteobacteria > Caulobacterales > Caulobacteraceae > Phenylobacterium > Phenylobacterium sp. T106. The sequence continues at coordinate 144,800 of NZ_JBXVWA010000004.1, forward strand.
GATGAAGCTGCTCGCCATCGAGGGCGCGAAGGCCGCCGCCCAGGCCGACCTGTTCGCCGGATGAGCCCCGCGCTCGAGCGGCGGCTTCTGCAGGTCGCCATCGCCCTGGCCGGGGTCGTGCCGGTCGCGGCCGGAGCCTGGGGCGCCCTGGGCGAATGGCGGCCGGACAGCCACGCCCGCTATCTCTCAGGCCTGCTGCTAGGCGTCGGGCTGACGTTCTGGGCCTGCATTCCCACGATCGAACGACGCGGCGAGGTGGTGCGCGCGCTGGCGTTCATCGTCGTGATCGGGGGCCTGGCGCGGCTCGGCGCCGTCGTCGAGCGCGGCCTGACGCCGGGGTCTGGGCTTCCGCTGGTCATGGAGCTGGGCGTGACGCCGCTCATCGCGCTGTGGCGTGAGCGGGTCGCGCGCCGCCTCACCTAGGGATCGGCCGGGCGGGCGCCGTCCTCAGGGTGTGGCCTGGACGTTGCGAACCGACGGTCCGGACCCGCGTTGAGACCCAAGATGATCCATCGAGCCCTCGGACCCGCCCTCTTCCTGGCCCTCGCCCTCGGCGGGACGGCGCAGGCCGGCGTGTGCGGCGGCGCGCCGCCGGCCGACGCCGAGGCGTTCCGGGGCCCCGTCCTCGAGGTGCTGGACGGCGAGCGCCTCTGCGTGGCGCTGGGCGCAAGTCCCTCGGCCTGGGTCCCCGTGCGGCTCGCCGACCTCCCGATCCGGGCCGCCACGGCGCCGCCGTCGCGCGGCGCGCTGATGGCCGCCGCGTTCGGCCAGGACGTGACCTGCCGCATCGTGGGCCGCGAAGAGGACGCCGTGGTCGCCGAATGCGTGGGCGCGCGCGGGCCGGTGGGCCGCCTCGCCCAGACCCGCCGCATCATCAACGCCGGCGAGGACTGGCGCTGAGCGCTCAGCCCGTCGGGAAGCCCTTGTCCTTCAGGTAGGCCTTCACGTCCGGATCCCGGCCGCGGAACTTGCGGTAGCCGTCGCGCGGGTGGATCGCGTTGCCCACGCTCATGACGCTGTAGTGCAGCCGCTGGGCCACGCCCTTGTCGTAGAGCCCGCCCGGCGCCTCGCGGAACGCCTCCACCGCGTCCAGCGCGATCACCTCGGCCCAGAGGTAGGAATAGTAACCCGCCGAATAGCCGTCGCTGGAGAAGACGTGCCCGAACTGCGGCGTGCGGTGGCGCATCGGCAGCTCCGCGGGCATCCCCAGCTTCGCCAGCTCCTCCCGCTCGAAGGCGTCGGGGTCGATGTCGGCGTCGCCCGCCAGGTGCAGCTTCATGTCGATCAGCGCCGAGGCCAGGAACTCGGTGACGTCGAAGCCCTGCCGGAAGGTGGCGGCCTTCTCGATCTTCGCCACCAGGTCGGCGGGGATCGGCTGGCCGGTCTCGTGGTGCAGCGCGAACCGGTTGAGCACCTCAGGCGTCCGCAGCCAGGACTCGTTCACCATCGAGGGGAACTCGACGTAGTCGCGGAACACCCGCGTCCCCGACACCGACGGATACGTCACGTTCGAGTTCAGCCCGTGCAGGGCGTGGCCGAACTCGTGGAACATGGTCTCGGCGTCGTCCCACGAGATCAGCACCGGCGCGCCGGGCGGTCCCTTCACGAAGTTCGAGTTGTTCGAGACGATGGTGGTGGTGGCGGCGCCGCCCAGGCGATGCTGCGGCCGGTAGGCGTTCATCCAGGCGCCCGAGCGCTTGCCGGCGCGGGCGTAGGGGTCGAAGTACCAGAGGCCGACGTGTCGGGCCCCGCGCTTCACCTCCCACACCCGCACGTCCGGATGCTGCACCGGGACCGTCACCGGGTGGAACGAGAAGCCGTAGAGCTGGCCCGCCGCCCAGAACATGCCTTCGCGCAGCTTCTCCAGCTGCAGGTACGGCTTCACCGCGTTCATATCGAGGTCGTAGCGGGCGACCCGCACCTTCTCGGCGTAGAAGCGGTAGTCCCAGGGCGCGATCCGGATCCCGGCGCCTTCCTTGTCGGCGATGGCCTGCATCTCGGCCACCTCCTCCTTCACCCGGGCGACCGCGGCCGGCCAGACGCGCATCATCAGGGCCATGGCCGCGTCGGGCGTCTCGGCCATCGAGTTGTCGGCCAGGCGCCAGTGGGCGTGGGTCGGGTAGCCGAACAGCTTCGCGCGGTCGGCCCGCAGCTTCAGGATCCGGCTGATCAGCCGGTTGTTGTCGTAGGCGTCGCCGTTGTCGCCGCGGCTGTAGAAGGTCTTCCAGACCTTTTCGCGCAGGTCGCGCCGCTCGGCGTATGTCAGGACGGGGTCCACCGACGAGCGCGTGTTGACGATCACGAACTCGCCCGGCCGCCCCTTGCCCTGCGCCTGGGCGGCCATGCCGGCGCGCACGTCCGCCGGCAGGCCCGCGAGGTCGCCGGCGGCCAGGAACAGGTCGCGCTCGGTCTCGTCGTGCAGCAGGTTCTGGCTGAAGGCGGTGAAGGCCTGCGCCAGCTCCTTGTTGATCTCCGCCACGCGGGCCTTGGCCTGCGGGCTGAGCTTGGCGCCGTTGCGGACGAAGCTGTTCCAGCGCAGCCACAGGACGCGGTCCTGCTCGGGCGTCAGCTTGAGGCTTCCGCGCTGCCGGTAGACGGCGTCGATCCGCTCGAACAGGCGGGCGTTCTGCAGGATCGCGTCGCCGTGGGCCGCCATCCTGGGCGACATCTCCTTGTCGATGGCGCGGACCTCGGGCGTGGACAGCGTTCCGGTCCAGACGCCGTAGACGGTGCGCACCCGATCGAGGGCCTCGCCGGTCTTCTCCAGCGCCTCCAGAGTGTTGGCGAAGGTGGGCGCCGCCTCGGCGCCGGCGATCGCGTCGATCTCGCGCAGCTCCTCCGCCATGGCGGCTTCGAGCGCCGGCTTGAGGTCGGCGACGCGGACCTTGTCGAACGCCGGGACCCCGCCGAACGGCCCGCGCCAGGGTTCCAGCAGCGGGTTTCCGGCCTGGGCAAGGGCGGCGGCCGGGAGGAAGGCTGCCGTGGCCGTGGCCGTGGAGGCGGCAAGGAACGTGCGCCGGCGCATGAGATCTCCGCAACGACTTTCGAGAGGGACGCACAAACTAGGCACGTCCAACCTGAACGTCACGTGAGCATTCGCCCCTTCAGGCGCCGGCCGGGCGGAAGGCGGCGGGTTCGCGGGGGTTGTCCGGGTCGATGAGCTCGAGGTCCGTCTCGGTGCCGCGCTCGGCGGGGATGCAGACCATGTTCCTGGACATGTAGTTGCGGTCGAAGATCAGCCGGTCGAGGCCGTTGAAGTTCTGCGGGCTGGCGAGCGGCGGGGTGTGCCAGAACAGGCGGTAGCCCAGGCCGTCGATCAGCCGGATCAGCGCCTGTGCATGCTGCGGCCGGTCGTTCTCGACGTAGAGCAGGGGCCGGCAGCGGCCGATGGTCTCGCGGGCGCCCTCGATGACCTCGATCTCGAACCCTTCCACATCGATCTTGATCAGCCCGCAGGCAGGCAGGGCCAGCGCATCGAGCGGCGTCACCCGCACCTCCAGCCCCGGTTGCCCGACGGGCGCGAGCGAGACGCCGCCGAAGTTGTCCTGCGCGGCGTAGTCTAGCGGCGGGATCACGGCGCGGCCGTCGGCCCGGCCGCAGGCGTCCGGCGAGGCGATGACGTTGCCGACGTCGTTCATGGCCAGGTTCGCGCACAGGATCTGGAAGATCCGCTGCTGGGGCTCGAAAGCGTAGAGCAGGCCGGGCGCGCAGGCCCGCGCCATGGCGAGCGTGAAGGCCCCCATGTTCGCGCCGACCTCGACGACGCACATGCCCGGGCGGATCATCTGGAGCAGCAGCGCCCGCTCGGCGGGGCTGAGCTCGCCATAGGCCTCCAGGCAGGGCGTGATGTAGCGGTCGCCCGCCAGCGCCAGCATGCGCCCGTCGCGCGTGTTCAGCATTTTGGTGGTCATCGAACGCCATTCGCACTGAAGCGGCGCCGTGGGCAAGCTTGCTGGACCGTCCGGCCGACCGCCGCTAACACCGGCGCATGAGCATCGGCGTGTTCGATTCCGGCGTGGGCGGCCTGACCGTGCACCACCGGCTCGTGGACCGGTTCCCGCAGGCGGACCTCATCTATCTGGCCGACCAGGCCAACGCCCCGTACGGCGGACGCTCGGGCGAGGAGATCGTCGAGCTCACCCGGGAAGGCGCCAGGCGGCTGTTCGAGGAGGGCTGCGACGTCGTGATCCTGGCCTGCAACACCGCCGCCAGCGTCGCCCTCCGCCGCCTGCAGCAGACCTGGCTGCCGGGCTACCGCCGCGAGGCGGGGCGGCCGCTGAACATCCTGGGCATCGTGGTGCCGACCATCGAGGCGGCGACGGGGCTGCCCTGGGAGCACGAGGCGGACCGCCTGGGCGACAAGGTCGAGCACGTGGACATCCTGGGCGTCTTCTCCACCCCGGCGACGGCGGCCAGCCGGGTCTACGAGATCGAGATCGACAAGCGCCGCCAGGACGTGGCCGTCTTCTCCCAGCCCTGTCCCGACCTCGCCCGGATGATCGAGGCCGGCGCTTCCCGCGACGAGCTCGCCGCCGCGATCGCCGGCCACGTGAAGGCCCTCGCCGTCCGGATCGGCCGGCCGCCCGACCGGGCGATCCTGGGCTGCACGCACTACGAGATCGTGGCCGACCTGTTCGCCGCAGCCCTGCCGCCGGGCACGCCGCTCATCCGCCAGCCCGAGGCCACGGCCGACGCCCTGGCCCGCTATTTCGAGCGACACCCGGAGTTCCGGCCGGGCCACAGCGCCGTTCGTCGCTTTTTGACGACCGGCGAGCCCGGCATGCAGAACAAGCTCGTTGAGACGTTCTGGGGCGCGCCGTTAAGCTTCGAGGCGGCCTGACAAGCGGGGGGCGAGCCATGAGATCCGGGATATTGGCGGCGGCGGTCGTGCTGGCGCTCGCCGGCGCGGCGCGCGCCGAGGTCGTGGAGCAGCTCCCGGGCGGCTTCCGCCTGAAGTCGGTGGTGCAGATCGCGGCGCCGCCCGAGCGGGTGTACCAGGCCATCGGCCAGCTGGGCCGCTGGTGGGACCCCCAGCATTCCTACTCCGGCCGCGCCGAGAACCTGAGCCTGGATCTCCGGCCGGGCGGCTGCTGGTGCGAGACCCTGGGCGACGGCGCCGGCGTGCAGCACGGCGTGGTGGTGCTGGCGGCGCCCAAGCTGGGCATGATCCGCGCGCACGCGGCGCTCGGCCCTCTGCAGGACGAGGGCGTCAGCGCCGCGCTGCTCTGGCAGCTCAAGGCCAAGGACGGCGGCACGGAGCTCACCGCGACCTACAATGTGGGCGGCGCGCGGGACTTCATCGTGAAGGCCGCGCCGACGATCGACGGCGTCCTCTCCACCAACTGGGGCCGGCTGAAGCGTTACGTCGAGACCGGCGCCCCCTGACCACGCGCCTGCGCGCTGCAGGCGGCCTGGGCCAGCGCCTCGTCCAGCCGCGCGCCCTCCCGGTAGGGCGCGAGGTCGAGGGTGGGCGCCCCGCCCGCGCCCATGGCGGGCTCGGGCAGCGCGGCGCCGATCCGGGTCTCCACCGGGAACACGCCGCACCAGGCGGCCCAGCCCGTATCGGCGGGGAGGTCGGCGACGCCGGTCTGGCGGATCTTCGCCGAGGCCTCCTCGATGTCCATGACGACCATGGCGGTGGCGGCGACCTCCTCGTCGGTGGCCGGCCGCAGCTTGAGGGGCCGGCCCGCGTAGAGCCGGTCGATGAACCGGTCGAGCGCCGCCCGGCGCTCCGCGATCCCTTCCACCCGCCGCGCGCGACCGAAGGCCATCACCGAGCGGTAGTTCAGCGAGTGCACGAAGCCCGAGCGGCCGACGATGAAGCCGTCCAGGAAGCTGACCGTCACGCAGACGGGCGCGCCGTCCACGGCGTCGAGCATCCGGCTCATGGCCGAGCCGTGCCAGTAGAGCCGGCGGCCCTCGCGCCAGTAGGCCGTCGGCGTCACATAGGGCTGACCGTCGAGCACATAGCCGACGTGCGCCATCACGCCGGCGTCCAGCACGGCGTGGACGGTGGCTTCGTCGTAGTGGGCCCGTTGCGGCCGGCGGCGCACGCGGGCGCGGTCGGTGGGGACGTAGGCGGCGGTCTGGTCCATGGCGGCTTCCGGGGCGGCGCGCGGCCGCGATCTCTTTCGCCTTGGCGAGCTAGGCCGTGCGTGGTCTGGTGGACAGGTCCAATAGTGGACAATCCTGCAGACCACTTCGGGAGGGACGGTGAGCTGGTCCGAGGTCTATCCGTGGCGTGAGCCGGACCCCGGCGGTCCGGTGATCCGCCAGGTCTACGAGCAGGTGCGCGCCGCCATCCACGACGGCGCCCTGAAGCCGGGCGGCCGGCTGCCCTCCAGCCGCGACCTCGCGCAGCGGCTCGGCGTCGCGCGCGCCTCGGTGGTGGCGGCCTACGACCAGCTGCTGGCCGAGGGCTACGCCGAGGGGCGCCAGGGATCGGGCACCTACGTGAGCGGCGACCTGTCGGGCGTGGTCGACGTGCGGCCGGCGCCGGCGCCCGCGCCGCGATCGGACGCCGCCGAGGCCGAGCTCGGCTTCGGCCCCCTCTCGCCCGCGTCGCAGACCTTCTCGAACGGCCGCACCCTGATGGACGCCCGCGCCCTGGACGCCTGGTCGAAGTCCACCCGCCGGGCCCTGCGCCACCTGGACCCCGTCCACTTCGGCTACAGCGAGGCGGCGGGCGACGCGCGGCTGCGCGCGGCGGTGGCAGACTACCTGCGGGCGGCGCGCGGCGTCGTCTGCACGCCCGACCAGGTGATCCTGACCTCCGGCGCCCAGCAGGCGACCGACCTGGCGCTCCGCACGCTGCTGCGGCGGGGCGACGAGGTGTGGCTTGAGGACCCGGGCTATGCGCCCACCTGGCACGCGGCCGAGCGGGCGGGCGCGGCGGCCGTCCCGGTGCCGGTCGACCGGCACGGCCTCGTGGTCCAGGCGGGGATCGACAGGGCGCCGCGGGCGCGCGCCTGCTTCGTCACGCCGTCGCACCAGTTTCCGTACGGAGTCGCCATGTCGATGGCCCGGCGGCTCGAGCTGGCCGCCTGGGCGCGGTCGGCGGGCGCCTGGGTGATCGAGGACGACTATGCGGCCGAGTTCCGGTACGCGGGCGCGCCCCTGCCCTCGCTTCAGGGCCTCGATGGCGGCGAGCGGGTGGTCTATGTGGGCACCTTCAACAAGTCGATCTTCCCGGGCATCCGCCTGGGCTACATCGTGGCTCCGCGCGAGCTGGTCGCGCCGCTCTCGGCCATGCGCCGACTCACCGACCGCCAGCCGCCGACCATCACCCAGGCGATCACCCTGGATTTCATGGAGAGCGGCCAGTTCGCCGCCCACATCCGCCGCCGACGCCTGGCCTACCGGGCCCAGCGGGACGCCCTGGCCGAGGCGCTCGAGCGACGCCTGGGCCACCTGCTGGCCGTCGACGTCCCGCCCCAGGGCATGCACCTGATCGCCTACTTGAAGGACGGACGGTCCGACGTCGACGTCGAGGCGCGCGCGCTGGACCGCGGCGTGACGGCCCGCGCGATCAGCCCCCTCTTCCACGACGAGACGCCCAGACGCGGGCTGCTCCTTGGCTTCACGGGCTTCCCGGTGAGCGCGATGGCGCCGGGCGTCGCGAGGCTCGCCGCGGTGCTGGAGGCTTAGGCGGCTTCTGTTCGGGCGTATGGATCCCTGCACGCCTGAGGCGGCCGGGACGACAGCGCGGGTCAGCCGATGATCGCGTGGGGAACGAAACGGCTGAGGTTGCGGGTGACGCGGCTGCGATCCTCGCGGATGCCGATCCCGGCCGGCTCGTCCCCGACGATCCACGCGCCGATCACCGGATAGTTCCCCTCGAAGGCGGTGACCTCGTGGAGCGCCTGGCGGATGTGGCCCTCCTCGCCGTAGCCCTGGTCCAGCACGCGGGCCCGTCGGCCGGCCTTCACGAGTTCGATGTTGGCGCCCTCGCGGCTGAACAGCGGCTTGCGCACGAACGAGCGGCCCAGGTCGGCGGCTCGGGGATCGTCCTCGAAATAGGCGGGAAGCAGGTTCGGGTGCCCCTCGTGCCGCGCCCAGAGCAGCGGCAGAACGCCCTTGTTCGAGAGCACCGCCTTCCACGCCGGCTCCAGGAACTGCGTCCCCGAGGCCTTGATGTTGGCGGCGTACGCCTCCCGCAGCATCTCCTCCCAGGGGTACAGCTTGAAGAGCGCCTGGATGACGTAGCCGTCCTGGTCCACGAACTTCTGGTCCGCCGTCAGGCCGATCTCGCCCACGGGCGTGAACTTGGGCTCGATCCCGGCCTGGGTGGCGATGTCCTCGAGGTATTTCACCGTCTGACGGTCCTCGACCGCGTCGGGATCGCTGGCGAAGTGGACGAAGCCGCCCGCCGGGAAGATCGCCCGGAAGCGCGACTGCAGCTTCTCGTGCAGGCTGTTGAACTGGTCCGCGTTGGCGGGCAGGCGCCCGGCCGCCATCATGTCCTCCAGCCAGATCCACTGGAAGGCGGCGGACTCGTAGATGCTGGTGGGGGTGTCGGCGTTGTACTCGAAGAGCTTCGCCGGACCCTCGCCGTCGTAGGCGAAGTCGAAGCGGCCGTAGAGCGAGGGATCGCGCCGCGCCCAGCTCTCGGCCACGTCGTCGCGGCTGGCCTCGGGGATGGCGAGCTTCGCCATCAGCTCTTCCGACCTCACCACCTCGTCCACGAGGTCCAGGCACAGGGCGTGCAGCTCGCGCGCGGGCGCCTCCAGCCCCTCCTCGATCTCGGGAAGGCTGAAGACGTAGTAGGCCCGCTCGTCCCAGTACCGCGCCCCGTCGATATGGCGCCACGTGAAGCCGAGCCGCTCGGCCTTCTCGTCCCAGCCGGGGCGCTCGTCGGTCTTGATGCGTTTCATGGTGTGCTGACCTCAGCCTGCGCCTCTCTGCCGGTCATCCCCCGGCTTGTCCGGGGGACCCATTGGGCTGTGAGCCGACCGGCCATCCGCAGCAGCGACGCCGAGGATCGCCACGACCTCACAGCTCAATGGATGGCCCGGACGAGCCGGGCCATGACGACGAAGGAGAGCGGGACCCTCAGCTCTCCTTCCGCTCGACCGGGACCGGCTGGGCCTCGATCTGCAGGCGCGGGGCCTCGAGCTGGGGCATCGGCTCGCCCGCGGGGGCCTTCAGGCGGGCCAGGATGTCGTCGGCGCTCTGGTGGCCCGGCAGGATGCCGGCGGCGGCCAGCTTGGCGTCGAGATCGGCGCCGGTGCGCTTGTCCTCCAGCTCGCCGGCGGCGCGGAACTTCTCGTCGGCGATCGCCTGACGTTCCTTGATCCGCTTGAGGCTGTCCGCGGCCGAGCCGAGCGACGCCTGCGCCGAGCCGCCGCGCGAGGCGACGGAGGCCTGGGCGCGCTGGACGCTGTCGTTGACCTTCACCACGTCGATCTCGCGGCGCAGGTTTTCGACCTTCTGCTGCGTCTGGGCGATGGTCTGGTGCAGGCGCTCCTCGGCGGTGCGCATGTCGGCGAGCTGCGGGGTCTTGACGCCGATGTCGGTCTCCAGGTCGGCGATCCGGACGGCCACCTCGCGGGCGAGGCCTTCGTCGCCCTTCGCCAGGGCGGCGCGCGCCGACCCCTCGTACCGGGCCGACTGATCCTTCAGCCCCTGGATCTCCTTTTCCAGCATGCGCCGCTTGGCGACGAGCGTGGCCAGGTCGTCGCGGGCGCGCCCCAGCGCGTTGTCCGCGTCGCGGATCTCCTGGTCGAGGATGCGCAGCGCGTTGGCGTCGACGACCGCTGCGCCGGCGTCGTAGCTGGCGCCGCGGAAGAGGGTGATGAGCTTGGTGAAGATCGACATGTGGGCTCCGGGCTCAGGCCGCCGAGGCGAAATCGTCGCGCAGGTCGCTGGCGGCGCGGATCGCGTTCTCCGCCAGCATGCGCAGTTCGATGATGACCGTCTGCAGGGTCGTCTTGCAGGACAGCTCGCCGAACACCTCGTAGTAGTCGCGGCCGGCGATGGTGGTGATGCCGAAGTTCGAGAGCGGCACCAGCTTCTGCGCCTTCAGCAGGAAGACGTTGAACGCCGCCTGGTCCTTCTGCTCGTCCACCGGCCACAGCAGCGCGCTCACGACGATTTGCTCGGCGCCCACCGACATGAAGACCGGCAGGTCCCCGAACTCGTGCATGGTGACCTGCAGCACGGGGTCCGTCCCCTCCAGCACGCGCGCGGTCAGTTCGCCCTCGCGCAGGAGGCGGGTCTCGGACAGCGCTTCGGCAAGACTCTTCACCGACCAATCGGTGTCGATGACATGGTCCATCTGGAATGATCCCTGCGGAGGGTCGGGGTTTCTCATCAGCGCCGGTCCGCGGCTCGACGCCGTGATGATCGCCCGGGCGGCGGCCTGGATGTCGGACCTGGCTGCGGGGGGAACCCAGAGCTCCAGCTTCACGAGCCCGAGCCGCTGGCGCTCCTCGCGCCAGAGCCGGGTCCGTTCCGCGGGGCTGAGGCCCGCCGCCTTGTCCGTCCTGCGCCGTCCCATGCGTTCACGTATCCATACGCGTACATTTGACAACACGCAAGATGCGCGTATGGTCCGCGTTCAGCAAGGACGGACGACGTGATCTTCCGGGGACTTTTCGGCGGAAAGCGCGACCAGGGCGACGATCAGGCGATCCCCGTGGTGCGCAACATCACCATCGGGCGCACCGTCCGCCTGGATCCCCTGGCTTGGCGCCGGTACGGGTCGGACGCGAAGTTCGCCCTCGACACCGACGTGCTCGAGATCGTGGCCCAGGGCCGCATCGACCTGGGGCCGGACGGCTTCGTCCACCGCTTCTACACCGAAGACGACCTCATGCTGCAGATGGTCAGCCCCGACCCCGAGGGCCAGGGCGCCGACGACTTCACCCTCTTCGGACCGTGGTCCAGCGACTACCCGCCCGACGGCGCGGCGCGGCGCCGGTGGGCGGACCGGCTGCGGGCGCCCGCGTTCGGCGGCCAGGACCTGCCCGAGTACCGCCGCTTCTGGTTCGGCGACGCGGATGCGCGGCAGGAGCCGGTCAGCTTCTGGGAAAGCGTCTACGACGATCGCTCGGGCGCCCGGGCGCGGCGCATCTACCAGACCTGCATGCTCTTCGCCCGGGACCTTCCGGGTGATGGACGCGAACTGCTCCTGGCCATTGAGATGGAGCCGGAGGGCGGCGACCTGACCCACGAGGTGATGGTGGGAATCCCGCTCAATGTGGGAGAATTCGAAGCTTAAGGCGTGAAACGCCAGCTCGAGAGGGACTGCATGACCTTCGACCCCAACGCCTTCGCCACCGGCGCCCTGGCCTTCCTCCTCGCCTTCCTGGCCGCCGGCGGCTTCACGCTGGTCTTCAAGGCGGTCTACCGCTGGATCACGCCGCACGACGAGGGCGCCCTGATCCGCGCCGGCAACCCCGCGGCGGCCGTGGCCCTGGGCGGCGCGCTGATCGGCTACGTCATTCCGCTGGCCTCCGCGCTCGCCAACACCCACTCGCTCCCCGAGTTCGTCGCCTGGGCCCTGCTGGCGGGCGTGATCCAGATCGCCACCTTCTGGCTGGTCCGCCGCATCGCGCTGCCGGACGTCTCGGCGCGGATCGAGCGGGGCGAGGTGTCGACCGCACTCTACCTGATGTTCATCTCGATCACCGTCGGCATCCTGAACGCCGCCTGCATGACGGCCTGAGGGCCGCGAGGATCTGGCATGAAACGCTCGAAGACCCTGGCGCTGACCTCGCTCATGGCGATGGGCGGGGTGACGCTCACCGCCTGCGGCGACAGCCCGGCCGACAACGTCCGCATCGAAAACCCCGGCCCCTCGGTCGACGCCTACGCCTACCAGTCGCTGGCCGAGTGCAAGGACAAGAACGAGGTCCCCGACGACGTCTGCGACAAGGCCGAGAAGCAGGCCCTCGCCGACGATCAGAAGGCCGCCAGCTGGAACGACCAGAAGAGCTGCGAGGACGTCTATGGCGAGGGCCAGTGCGTGCCCCGCCAGCAGGCGAGCGGGGGCGGCAGCATCTGGGGGCCGCTGATCGCCGGGTTCGTCGTCGGCCGCATGCTGGACGGCGGCTGGGGCGGGCGCGGCATGTACCGCGACTGGCGCGACGGCGGGTACTACTCCTATGGCGGCGGGCGCGTCTGGACCGACTACTCCACCGGCCGGGCCAGGATCGGAAACCGCAGCTTCGAGCGCCCCGACATCGTGCGGCCGCCCGAGAAGATGATGTCGCGCACCAGCGTGGTCAGCCGCGGCGGCTTCGGCGGCCGGATGTCGAACCACAGCATGCGCGGCGGCCGCTGGGGCGGTTGAAGCGCGTTCGGCATCGAGACCGGATAGGCTCTAGCGCGGTGAACTGGGGGCCGGCGCGGGTTTCTGCTCGGGTTGCGGAACCAGCTCCATGCCGCAGCCCGGCGCCGGGCAGGTCCCGGGGGCGTCGAACACCTTCCCGTCGTGGTCGCATCCGCACGGCGGACAGACCCACTTCCCTGCGGGACTTGCCTGGGCCACGGCCGTCGCCGGGACGATGCAGGCGCAGGCGGACAGGGCTGCGAACGCGCGGCGGGTGAGCATGGACGGACCCCCAGGCTGACGTCGATCCGGCGCAGGTTACGTCAGGAGGCCGGCGTCAGGTATGCCGCGGAGGCCTCGGTTCCTGCCATCAGACGCGCCCTGCCAGACCTGTTCACGGCTCCGTGATGTGGTACGATCACGGGTCTGTGATCGGAGAGGCTCATGGCTCGCGGGTGGCCGGCGGCGGCGATGGCGGCCATGGCGATCGCAGCCTCCGCGTGCAGCCGGGCCAACCAGGTTCACTCCCAAGCCGCCCTGGTGACTGAAACCGCGCCGCTCGTCCTTCGGCGCGGGATCTGGGCGGCCCCGGAGGCGGACTGCGTCTTCGACCCTGCGGGCTCGTTCAAGACCTGGCCCGACTGCGCCCACGGCGTGCGGAATGGCGGCGACGTCTTCAATGCGTCGTCGGTGATCCACGGCCTCGTCCAGGAAAGCCGCCTTGCCCCGGGCGATCCGATGATCCGCGAGACACGCTGGACGAAACAGCGGCTCTACGACTTCGAGGCCGTTCGCCCGCTGCGGCGTGACGCCAGGGGACGGGTGATCGCCTACGAAACGTGGGTCGTCATGTGCGGCCCGCAGGAGCCGCCCGCCATCGCCCCTTCGCCTGGGGACGACACGCCGGCGGCCGCGACCCCCGCCGCGGCGTCCCCCCTGCCCCCGGGCCTGGAATCTCGCGAAGACGGCTCGGGGTGCCTGGCGCGCGGTCTCGCGGCGGTGCGAGCGGCGGCGGTCGAGACGCGCGTGCGGGCCTGGGACGAGCCTCGCCGCCACCACTACGTGCGGCCGTTCCGGTTCCGCGACAACTTCGGACAGCCCGCCCAGCCACGCACCGAGCCGCCGGTGGAGCCGCCCGGCGTTGCTCCGGAACCCCAATCCGGCTAAGCCGCCCCACCAGATCGGACCGGAAAAGCCACGCATGCCCGAACTCTACGACGTCGCCGCGATCGGCAACGCCATCGTCGACGTGATCGCGCCGTGCACGGACGCGTTCCTGGCGGAGAACGGGCTGACCAAGGGCGCCATGATGCTGGTCGACCCCGAAGCCTCGTCGCGGCTCTATTCGAAGATGCAGCAGGCGGTCGAGGCGTCGGGCGGCTCGGCGGCCAACACCATCGCAGGCCTGGCCAGCTTCGGCGGCCGCGGCGCCTTCATGGGCAAGGTGGCGGACGACCACCTGGGCCGCACCTTCGCGCAGGACATGCGCCGCATCGGCGCGCGCTTCGAGAACGCGCCGCTGAAGGGCGGGCCGGCCACCGCCGTCTCGATGATCAACGTGACGCCGGACGCCCAGCGCACCATGTGCACCTACCTGGGCGCCTCGGTGCAATTCACCGACGACGACGTGGACCAGGACACGGTCGAGGCGGCCCAGATCGTCTACCTCGAGGGCTACCTCTTCGACGCCGAGGCGGCGCGGCGCGCCTTCGCCAAGGCGGCGGCCTTCGCGCACGGCGCCGGCCGCAGGATCGCCCTGACCCTCTCCGACAGCTTCGTGGTGGAGCGTCACCGCGGCGGGCTGCTGGGCTTCATCGAGACCCAGGTCGACCTGCTGTTCGCCAACGAGGCCGAGCTGCTCGCGCTGTTCGAGACCGACAGCTTCGACGAGGCCTGCGAGGCCCTGCGGACCCGTTGCGACCTCGCCGCCGTGACCCGCAGCGACAAGGGCTCGGTGATCCTGTCGCAGGGCGAACGGCTGACCGTCCGGGCCGAGCCTGTGGAGAAAGTCGTGGACACCACCGGCGCGGGCGACCAATACGCAGCCGGTTTCATGTTCGGTCTATCCCGGGGACGGCCGCTGCAGCAGTGCGGCCAGCTCGCCTCCCTGGCGGCGGCCGAGGTGATCTCGCACTATGGTCCGCGCCCGCAGGTCTCGCTGAAGGACCTGGCCGCGTCCAAGGGGTACTGAGGAAGATGAGCCGCAAGGCCGAGGTCGTCCGCAACACCAAGGAGACCCAGATCCGGATCGCCCTGGACCTGGACGGGACCGGCGTGTCCAAGGTGTCCACCGGCATCGGCTTCTTCGACCACATGCTGGACAGCTTCGCCCGCCACGGCGGCATCGACCTCGAGGTCGAGACCAAGGGCGATCTGCACATCGACATGCACCACACCGTCGAGGACACCGGCATCGTCCTCGGCCAGGCGATCAAGGAGGCCCTGCCCGGCTTCAAGGGCATCCGCCGCTTCGGCCACGCCTACATCCCGATGGACGAAACCCTGTCGCGCTGCGCCATCGACCTGTCGAACCGGCCCTATCTGATCTGGCGGGTGGATTTCCGCACGCCCAAGGTCGGCGACATGGACACCGAGCTCTTCAAGGAGTTCCACCACGCGTTCGCCATGAACGCTGGCGCCTGCGTGCACCTCGAGTGCCTCTACGGCGCCAACAGCCACCACATCGCCGAGAGCGGCTTCAAGGCCCTGGCCCGGGCCCTGCGCCAGGCGGTCGAGCTCGACCCGAAGACCCACGGCCACGCCCCCTCCACCAAGGGCGTGCTGTAAGGATCATCCCATGCAGCAAGTGGCCCTGATCGACTACGGGTCGGGCAACCTGCGCTCGGCCGAGAAGGCCCTGGTCCGCGCCGCGGCCGGGAAGGCCGAGATCGTCGTGACCCACGACCCCGACCGGGTGGCCGCCGCCGACCGCGTGGTGCTGCCCGGCGTCGGCGCGTTCAAGGCCTGCATGGACGCGCTCGCGGCCCGCCCCGGCGTGATCGAAGCCCTGAACGCCGCCGTGCGCGATCGCGGCGCGCCCTTCCTCGGCATCTGCGTCGGCATGCAGCTCATGGCCTCGCGGGGCCATGAGTTCGGGGTCACCCCCGGCCTGGGCTGGATCGAGGGCGACGTGCGGAAGATCGCGGTGAGCGATCCGCACCTGAAGGTGCCGCACATGGGCTGGAACACGCTGGAGGTCGTCTCGGACCTGCCGCTGCTCGTCGGACCCCGGGCGGGCCAGCCCGTCTATTTCACCCATTCGTACGCCATGTTCCCCACCGATCCGGCGGACGTGGCGGCCTACGTGGACCACGGCGGGCGCTTCCCCGCCGCCGTCGCGCGGGACAACATGGCCGGGGTGCAGTTCCACCCCGAGAAATCGCAGGGGACCGGCCTCGGCCTCCTGGCCGCATTCCTGGAGTGGCGCCCTTGATCCTGTATCCCGCCATCGACCTGAAGGACGGCCAGTGCGTGCGCGTTCTGCACGGCGACCTGTCGACCGCCACCGTGTTCAACGCCGACCCCGGGGCCCAAGCGCGCCAGTGGGCCGACGCCGGCTTCCACTGGATCCACGTGGTCGACCTGAACGGCGCGGTGAAGGGCGAGGCGATCAACGCCCAGGGCGTCGAGGCCATCCTCTCGGCCGTGTCGGTGCCGGTGCAGCTGGGCGGGGGTATCCGCAGCCTGGCCGACGTCGAGCGGTGGGTCGAGGCGGGCGTCAGCCGCGTGATCCTGGGCACCGTGGCGGTGAAGCAGCCGCAGGTCGTCATCGACGCCGCCCGCGAATGGCCCGAGCAGATCGCCGTCAGCGTCGACGTCCGCAAGGGCAAGGTGGCGGTCGAGGGCTGGACCGCCGATTCCGACCTGGACGCCATCACCGTGGCCCGGCGCTACGAGGACGCCGGCGTCGCCGCCCTGATCGTCACCGACATCGACCGCGACGGCACCGTCATGGGCTTCAACGTCGAGGCGTTCGGCGCCATGGCCGACGCCGTGGCGATCCCGGTCATCGCCGCCGGGGGCCTCGCCAGCGTGGATGACATCGCCAGGCTCAAGGCGCGGCCGGGCGTGCCGGTCGCGGGCGCGGTGCTGGGCCGGGCGCTCTACAACGGCGCCATCGATCCCGCCGAGGCGCTGAGGCTGGCCGCATGAGCACCACGCTCAAGACCCGCCTGATCCCGTGCCTCGACGTGAAGGACGGCCGGGTCGTGAAGGGCGTGCAGTTCGTGAACCTGGTGGACGCCGGCGATCCGGTCGAGCAGGCCCAGGCCTACGACGCGGCCGGCGCCGACGAGCTGATGTTCCTGGACATCACCGCCAGCCACGAGAACCGCGGCATCATCCTCGACGTCGTGGCGCGCACGGCCGAGGTCTGCTTCATGCCGCTCAGCGTGGGCGGCGGGATCCGCAGCGTCGAGGACGGGCGCCGTCTGCTGCTGGCGGGCGCCGACAAGATCTCGATCATGACCGCCGCCGTGCAGGACCGCGACGTCGTGAGCCGCTGCGCCGACGCCTTCGGCAGCCAGGCCGTCGTCGTGTCCGTCGACGCCAAGCGCGTGACGACGCCGGGACGGGGCGACCACTGGGAGGTCTTCACCCACGGCGGCCGCAACCCGACCGGCCTGGACGCCATCGACTACGCGGTCGAGGTGGTGGCGAAGGGCGCGGGCGAGATCCTGCTCACCTCGATGGACCGCGACGGCGCCAAGACCGGCTACGACCTGGAGCTGCTGCGGCGGGTGGCCGAGGCGGTCAGCGTGCCGGTCATCGCGTCGGGCGGCGCCGGGACCACGCGGCACCTGGTCGAGGCGGTCGAGGCCGGCGCCGACGCCGTCCTGGCGGCGTCCATCTTCCACTTCGGCGAGATCTCCATCGGCGAGGCCAAGGCGGCCATGGCCGCGGCCGGCATCCCGGTGCGCCTGACGGAGCCCGTTCCCGCATGACCCGCTTCACCGACGTCGTCGCCCGCCTGACCCGCACCATCGAGAGCCGCCGGGGCGCCGACGCCTCGACGTCCTACACGGCCCAGCTCCTGGGCGACCTGGACCGCGCCGCCAAGAAGATGGGCGAAGAGGCGGTGGAGACCGTGATCGCCGCCGCCCAGGGCGACCGCGACGCCCTGACCGCTGAAAGCGCCGACCTGATCTACCACTGGCTGGTTCTGCTCGCGGCCGCCGGCGTCAGCCTCGACGACGTCGCGGCGCGCCTCGAGGCCCGCGAGGGGACTTCCGGCCTCGCGGAGAAGGCTGCGCGCAAAAGCTAGCCCGCCTCAGCGCGGCTTGCGCTTCAGGGCGACGTAGAGCGCCCCTTCCCCGCCGTGACGGCGCGACGCCTCCGAGATTCCGGCGACGATGTGCGACACCTCGGGCGCGCCCAGCCAGTCCGGAGCGCGCCGGCGCAGCACGCCGTCGCCCTGGACGCCCTTTCCGGTGATCACCAGGACGGCGCGCCAGCCGTCGTCCCAGGCCCGCTGCAGGAACGCCTCCAGCGCGCGGCGCGCCCGGTCCTGCGTCATGCCGTGGAGGTCGATCCGCCCGCCGATCTCCTCGCGTTCCCGGGCGATGCGATGGCGGCGGTTGGGCTCGATGGCGTCCACGCGTTCGCGCAGCGCCTTGGCCGCCTCGGCCACCCGGGCAGGCGCGATGCGCGCGGGGGCGTCCAGGGTCTGCGGCTGCGGGCCCGCGCGGTTCTGCAGCGGGTGCACCGTGGCGGCGACCTTGCCCCACAGGTGAAGCTCTTCCGGCGTTGGGTGGCGCTTCATCGCGGCACGATCCGCCAGAGCCGGAGCGTGTGCCGCACGCGGCCGGCTTCCAGGCCCGCGGCCTCGCCCTCGCCGAGGTAGAGGTCGGCGCGCACATCGCCCTTGATCGCCCCGCCGGTGTCGAGCGCCGTCACCAGGCGGCTGTAGGTCGGGAAGGCGCCCGCCAGCAGCGGCGCGCTGGCGTCGATCCAGAGCAGTTCGCCCATGGCGTGGAATGCGGGGTCGACGGCCACGGCGCGGCTCCCGGGCAGCGGTACGCCCGCGGCCCCTGCCGGCGGCCGGCCGTCGTCCGGCGCGAGGCGGAAGAAGGCGTAGCGGGGGTTGAGCCGCATGATCTCGTCGGCGGCCCCGCCGCGATTGGCCGCCAGCCAGCCGCGGATCGCATCGCCCGAGGTGTTGTCCCGCGCCAGGAGCCCGCGGTCCCGCATCGGGTTGGCGATCCCCACGAAGGGGCGGCCGTTGTGCGCGGCGTACAGCGCCTTGCGCCGCGCGCCGTCCTCGAACACGAGGACCCCCGAGCCCTGCACCTGCAGGAAGAAGAGGTCCTCGGGCCGCATCCAGGCCAGCGCGTCGTCGGACGGCCGCGCCTCGATGGCGCTGCGGTCGGGATAGCTGGTCCGCGAGCCGTCCGGCAGCGACTGCAGGACGGCCCCGTCCTCGACCAGCAGGTCCGCGGGGCGCGGCCGGACAGGCGCGCTGAACTCGCCGTCGGGACGGCGGCGGGCGGGGTAGACCGGGGCGAAGTAGGCCGTCAGCACGCCCTCCCCCTCCGCCCGCTCGGCGACGAAGAACGCCTCGAGGAAGGGCCGCCCGACGCCCGGCGCCACGTCCCGGACGGCCCGCGCCCGGGCGCAGAGGTCGGAGAGGCCGGGGTCCTTCGACGCGTGGCACACCGCCCGCCAGGCGCCGAACGCGGCGTCGTGGTCCTCGGTCGACCAGCCCGGCAGGGCCGAAAGCTCGACCCGGCGCGGTTCGGGCGCCTGCGGACGGGGCGCCGGGGGTGCAGGCGTGGGGAAGCCCGGTGGCGGCGGGCCGTGCTCGTAGGGCGTGGCGCAGCCAGCCAGAGTCAGGGCAGCCAGACTCGAGACGGCGAGCTTCAGGGCGGCGAAGGCCGCCGCCATCCGTCGGCCCCCCGGCAGGCTCACGCCTCGGCGGCGTCCACGTGGACGAGCGTCCAGTTCGGGTCGCGGGCCTTGAGGCGCCGCTCGAACGTCCAGAGCTCGGCGGTGCGGCGGTCGTCCACGGCCTCGCCTTCCGGACCCTTGGTGCGGCTCCGGAACTCGGCCAGGAACCGGACGGTCAGGCGGGCGAGGTCGCCGTCGGTCACGTCGGCCCGCTCCAGGTCCGCGCGGGGCGCCTGCAGGAATTCCACCGTCTCGGTCCGGCCCTCGCGGGCGCGGGTGTCGATCACCGCCTCGAAGCTCTCCAGCACCTGCGGCGCCAGCAGGTTGCGGAGCGTCGCCTTGTCGCCCTCGGCGAACGCCTTGACGATCATCTCGTACGCCGATTTCGCGCCGCCCAGGAACCGGGTCATGTCGAAGGCCGGATCCTTGGCCTTCACTGCGGCCAGGCCCGTCAGCTCCACGCCGTCGTCGGCGGGTTCCGCCAGGCGCTCGGGCGCGCGCGGGGGCCTCGGCGTCGCTTCCGCCGCCGGCTGCTCGCCCGGCTGGCGTCCGACGCGCCGGCCCAGCACCGAGTAGAGCTGGTAGAGCACGATGGCCGCGAGGCCGGCGAAGATGATCAGTTCGAGGACTTGCAACGAGCCGCTTTCAGGTCAGTGCGGGGCGAACGCATCCTTATACGCCCATTTCACCCATATAGTCCGCCGGAACGCGGTCGTCAGGGGCGGCGTTGCATCGGACCTACCCACATGATAGCCGCGTCCTCCGAAAGCGCGCGATCCTGCCGCCTCCAGATGAGAAATCCGCTCCAGTCATGACCGACACCGACGCCGGCGACATGGCGCTGCAAGGCTCCGAGCCCGGCATCCGCATCCTCGCCCAGTTCATCCGCGATCTCAGCTTCGAAAATCCGCGCGCGCCGGACGCCCTGCGCCCCAGCCAGGACCAGCCGCAGATCGATCTCGGGGTCGAGATGAACGCCCGCGGGCGCGAGGACGGGCTCTTCGAGGTCGACCTGAAGCTGTCCGCCAAGGCCAACCGCTCGGACGGCGCCCTGTTCGTGGTGGAGCTGCTGTACGGCGGCGTCTTCCAGATCGGCGGGGTCCAGCCCGACGAGATGGAACCGGTGCTCCTGATCGAGTGCCCGCGCTACCTGTTCCCCTTCGCCCGGCGCATCATCGCCGAGGTGAGCTCCGAAGGCGGTTTCCCGCCGTTCCTGCTCGATCCCATCGATTTCGCCGGGGTCTACGCGGCGCGCAAGGCGCAGCAGGAGCCGCAGGTCGGCCACGCCTAGGGTTCAGGCCCCATTGGATATCAGCGATTTCAACGGCTTCCGACCGTCCCGGCGAATGCCGGGACCCGGATTTGCGTGCGAGATCATGATGGGAAGGGCTCCGAAGCAAGGGACCCCCATCTGAGCCCTTCCATCTGGATCCCGGCCTTCGCCGGGATGACCGGGTATTGAATAGCGCACAGGCCGGCGCGGACGGCGTTCAGGCCGCCCGGTCCTCGGCTTCGATCACCGCCAGGCCGAATTCGGCCCAGAGCGCCTCGCCCTTCACCTTGTCGCGGATGAACGCCGCGTGGATCGCCCGTTCGGCCTCGGTCGAACGGGGGGCCAGGGGTCGCGGCCGCGGCCCATACTCGACCCGGGTGGTCATCGCCACCGAACCCACCGCCGTCGACGCGGTAAGCTCCAGCCGCCGCTCGCGGCCGCCCTTCAGCTCGAGATAGACGGCGGCCAGCAGCTTCGCGTCGATCAGCGCGCCGTGCTTCTCGCGCTCGGACAGCGAGATGCGGAAGCGCTTGCAGAGGGCGTCCAGCGAGTTGTGCATCCCCGGGAAGCGCTGCTTGGCCAGGCCCAGGGTGTCGATCCAGCGGTGCTCGGGGATCTCGACCCGGCTGCAGCGCGAAAGCTCCCAGTTCACGAAGCCGCGGTCGAACGCGGCGTTGTGAGCGATGATCGGGGCGTCGCCGACGAACTCGAGGAAGGCGTCCACCACCTCGGGGTCCTCGAACCGCGGCTTGCCCTTCAGGAAGCCGCTGGTCAGCCCGTGCACCCGCTCGGCCTCGATGGGCATGTCGCGGCACGGATCGATGTAGACGTGGAAGCTGCGGCCGGTGGGGACGAACTGCTCGATCTCGAGCGCCGCGAGCTCCACCAGCCGGTCGCCCGTCAGCGGGTCGAAGCCGGTGGTTTCGGTATCGAGAACGATCTCACGCCCCATGCCCCGTTCATGCCGTGCTTCGCGGCGGCCCGGCAACCGCGTCCGCGGCGTCGTCCCCAGCCGGCTGAAAACACCCACAGCTCAAGGCCTCTCGCAACTCGCAGGCCGCGGCAGGGCGGCCGTGCCCGCGATCCGCCCCGGGCGCGGGTTCGTCACGCTCTCGCCCATGATCGTCTCCATCGGCCTCGCCACACCCGTCCATGTTCGCACAATGTTCGCGAACAGGACAGCCGGTATCCGGCCCGGGGACTTGTCGTCCAGACTTCGGCGGAGCCGAAAGCCGAGCGCTGGAATGAAGGGGGGAGGATCGGTCGTCTCCGACGGCTCCTGGGTGGCGCTCGTCCGCGCGACGGCCTATGTCGGCTGAGCCTCAACGCCGAAGGACGCCCGCATGCCGCTCAAGGTCGCCGTGCAGATGGACCCCATCGAGGGGATCAACATCGAGGGCGACACGACCTTCCTGATGATGGAGTCGGCCCAGGCGCGGGGGCATTCGCTGTTCGTGTACCTGACGGACTCGCTGGCGCTGGAGGAAGGCCGCGTCTTCGCCCGCGGACGGGACATCACCGTCGACCGCGTGAAGGGCGACCACTTCAAGGCCGGGCCGGTGCGGCGCGCCGAACTCACCGAGTTCGACGTGGTGCTGATGCGCCAGGACCCGCCCTTCGACATGCACTACATCGACGCCACCTTCTTCCTGGAGGCCGTGCATCCGCAGGTGCTGGTGCTGAACAACCCGCGCGAGGTGCGCAGCGCGCCCGAGAAGCTGTTCGTCACCCGGTTCCCCCAGCTGCAGCCGCCGACCCTGATCACCAACGACCGCGAGGCGATCCGCGCGTTCCGGGAGAAGCACGGCGACATCGTCCTGAAGCCGCTGAACGGCAAGGGCGGCTCGGGCGTCACGCGGCACCTGAAGGACGACCCCAACCTGTCGGCGCTGCTCGAGATCCACGCCGAGCTCAGCCGCGAGCCCGTCATCGTGCAGAAGTTCCTGCCGTCGGTGACCAAGGGCGACAAGCGCATCCTGCTGGTGGACGGCGAGCCGGTGGGCGCCATCAACCGCGTGCCGGCCAAGGGGCAGATCCGGTCCAACCTCGCCGTCGGCGGCGAGGCGCACCCGGTCGAGCTGTCGGCGCGGGACCGGGAAATCTGCGCCACCATCGGCCCGGAGCTCAAGGCGCGCGGGCTGATGTTCGTCGGCATCGACGTGATCGGCGAGTGGCTGACCGAGATCAACGTCACGTCGCCCACGGGCGCGGTCGCCTTGAAGCGGTTCACCGGCGTCGACGCGACGGACGTAATGTGGGCGCGCGTCGAGGCGCTACGGCGGAAGGCTTAGGCCGTCGTCGAAGAGACTCCGAGAAGTCACGGAAACGTATCAGTTTCCTCGAAGTTCCCAATTTGTTCTTGATCTGAGCCTGCCAGTATGCTCGGTTGTGGATAACTTTCGCCGGTCCACGAGGGGTTGAAGATGGCCGCACGCGTGGTGACGCTGGCCTTCAGCGGCGTCGAGGCCGTGCGCGTGGACTGCGAGGTCCAGATCGTCGGGGGCGAGAGCGCGTTCATCCTGGTGGGCCTCGGCGACAAGGCCGTGGGCGAGAGCCGCGAGCGGGTGCGCGCCGCGTTCACCGGCATGGGGCTGGCGCTGCCCTACAAGCGCATCGTCGCCAATCTCGCGCCCGCCGATCTGCCGAAGGTGGGCAGCCATTACGACCTGCCGATCGCGCTGGCCCTGATGGCGGCCATGGGGATCATCCCGGCCGACGCGCTGGACGGCTGGGCGGCGGTCGGCGAGCTCTCGCTGGACGGGCGCATCGTGCCGGTGGCCGGCGCGCTGCCGGCCGCGGTCGCGGCGAGCGGCCTGGGCCTGGGCCTGATCTGCCCGGAGGCCTGCGGGCCCGAGGCGGCGTGGGCGGGGGACGCGCGGATCATCGCCGCGCCGTCGCTGATCGCCCTGGTGAACCACTTCCGCGGCACGCAGGTTCTGGCGGCGCCGAGGGCCGGCGACATGCTGGACGCCGACCGTGTCCCCGACCTGCGCGATGTGAAGGGCCAGGAGAACGCCAAGCGGGCGCTCGAGATCGCCGCGGCCGGCGGCCACAACCTGTCGTTCATCGGGCCGCCGGGGTCGGGCAAGTCGATGATGGCGGCGCGGCTGCCGGGGCTGCTGCCGCCGCTCACGCCGGCGGAACTCCTCGAGACCTCGATGGTCCACTCCATCGCCGGCCTGATCGCCAAGGGCCAGCTCAGCCGCGCGCGGCCGTTCCGCAGTCCGCACCACTCGGCCAGCATGGCGGCGCTCACGGGCGGCGGCGCGAAAGCCAAGCCCGGCGAGGTGTCGCTGGCGCACAACGGCGTCCTGTTCCTCGACGAACTGCCCGAATTCAGCGCCCAGGCCCTGGACTCGCTGCGCCAGCCGCTGGAGACGGGCGAGGTGGTGGTGGCGCGGGCCAACGCGCACGTGCGCTATCCGGCGCGGTTCCAGCTCGTGGCGGCCATGAACCCCTGCCGGTGCGGCCACGGCGGGCCGGGGCGCGGGGCCTGCGGGCGGGCGCCGCGCTGCCAAACCGACTACCAGGGCCGGATCTCGGGGCCGCTGATGGACCGGATCGACCTGCAGGTGGAGGTTCCGCCGGTGACCGCCGCCGACCTCGCGCTGCCGCCGCCGGCGGAAGGCACGGCCGAGGCCGCCGCCCGGGTCGCCGACGCGCGCTCGCAGATGGCGGACCGGGCCGGCGACCGGGGCCCGCCGCTGAACGCCCAGGCCGAGGGGGACTTCCTCGAGGCCATCTGCGACCTGGACCCGCCGGCCCGCGCCCTGCTCGCCCGCGCCGCCGAGGTGGGCGGCCTCTCCGCGCGGGGCTGGACGCGCACCCTCAGGCTGGCCCGCACCATCGCCGACCTGGAGGGCTCGGGCCCCGTGCGCCGGGTGCACGTCGCCGAGGCGCTGATCTACCGCCGGGTGGCTCCGGGCGGCGTGACGGGCGCCGCCGTCGGCGCGGTGTAGGATTCAATCAGTTCGCGATTTCAAGAGCTTCCGACCGTTCCGGCGAATGCCGGGACCCAGATCCACGTGCGACATCGTGATGGAAAGGGCCCCGAGCCTAAAGAACCCACACCTGAGCCCTCCCATCTGGATCCCGGCCTTCGCCGGGACGGCCGGATCTTGAGTCTGGGACCAAGGCCGCTGCGGCAGGGGCCGGCGGCTCAGAACAGCGTGCGGATGTTGAAGACGCCTCGCCAGTCGCTGCGGTCCAGCCCGGGGATCGGGTTCGTGAGCGCCTTGGTGGCCTCGACCTGCACGATCGCCCGGGACGCCACCACCACGCGCACGCCGCCGCCCGCCGACGAGAGCCTCGCCGACTGCGTGGGAAGATCGAGGCGGCCGCGGTACCAGACCTTGCCGCTGTCGACGTAGACATAGGCCTCCGATCCCGCCAGCGAGGCCGGGGCGGGGGGCCGCCAGGCCAGCTCGGCGACGGCGCCGTAGCCGTAGTCGCCGGCGATGAACGAGGCCTCGAAGGCGCGTCCGAACTCCTCGCCTCCGAGGGCGAACTGCTCCGAGGCCGGCAGCCGGTCGCCCGTGTACTGGCCGGCGCCCGTCAGCCGCAGCGTGATCGGCTCGGCCAGGGTGCGGTTGAAGGTGAGCCGTCCGTTGGCCTTGGTGAAGTCGAGCCTGCTGGCCTCGGGCACGGTGGCGCGCGCGCCCAGGCCGGCGATGCCGCGGCTGACGGCGCCGCTCGCCCCGAAGAGGCTCCTGTCGGTCGAGCGCGAATAGGCCAGCGACAGGCGCAGCGCGCGGGTGCGGTCGTCCGAGAAGGTGGAACCGAAGAAGGCGTTGTCGCTGTCGACCCCGTCCAGGCCCAGGCCGACGCTGAGGTCCCGGTCGAAACTGCGGATGATCGGATGGGTGACCTGCACCCCGGCCGAGTAGGCATGTCCCAGGAGCGTGGTGTCCCTTGGCCGCGTGCGCAGGGCGCTCGCATTGACCTGCAGCGTCGCGCCGTCGGCGTTCAGCGGCTGGCCGTGGCCGAGCGCATAGAACTGGAAGAGGCGGGGCCGGGTGGGCGTCGCATAGGTGAGCCGCGTCTGGTCGCCGGGCCGCAGCAGGCTGTTGAAGTACACATCGGCCTGCACCTGGGTGCGGCCCAGGAAGGCCGTGCCTCGGTTGTTCACGCCCAGGCCGACCTGCACGGGACGATGGTCGAGCGTGGCGGCGACCCGCACGGCGCCCGGCTGGCCGCCGTTCTGCAGCTGGACGTCGGAGGTGAGGCCCGGGATGTCCCGGACGAGAGAGATGCTGCGCTGGAGGGTGCTGCGCTTCAGGGGGCGCTGGCCCTCCAGGCGGCGTAGGTACGGCTCGGCCAGGCCTCGGGCCCGCCCCGGCTCACCCTGGATCGCCACGGCCTCGACGTACCCCTCGACCGCGGTGAGTTCGAGCCGACCGCCCTCGAACGTCTGGTCCGGGACGAGGATCGTGTAGAGCGCGATGTCGCTGCCCCCGTAGACGCCGGCGACCGCGTCGGCGATCTGCTGCAGCTCGGCGACGGCGACGGTCCGGCCGATGAACGGGCGGTAGGCGGCCTCGAGCTGCGGCGGCGGCAGGCTGGACCCTGCGACGGCGACCGACCGCAGCACGAACGGCTGGACCTGCGGTGTGGCCGCGGCGGCGGGCGGCGCCGGGGGCGTCTCGCCGCGCGGGGCGCGGGGCGGCGCGGTCTGGTCGGGCCGGTTCGGCGGGACCACCCGCGACGGGGCGGTCTGTGCCAAGGCCAGTCCAGGCGCCCAGATGAGCGCGAGCGCGATGAGGAGCTTGGCGGCCATGGCGGTCCTTGTTGCGGGAGTACCGTCAGCCGCCGGGCGGCGTGAGCCGGCCCAAGACGGCGCGCAGCGTCTGGCTGCCGGGGACGCCCGCGGACATGGCCGGCGCAGGGGTCTGCCCCCCGGCGGGCGGCTGCATCCGCATGACCGCGCCGGCGGCGTTGGTCACCACCGTCCCGACGATTGCGTTGGGATTGGCCGCGCCGCTGGCCCGCAGGCCGGCGATGGCCCCGGGCGCGCCGCCGCGCCCCAGGGCGCCGCCCGCCAGCGTCACCAGCGGGGCCCCCGCCGCCGAGACCACCGGCGCGGTCAGCCCGACCGCGGCCTGCGCCGCGCCGAGCTGCGCCGTTGCGCCCACGCGGCCCGGGGGCGTCGTCGCTGCGGCGCCGACGCCGGCCCGCCCCGCGGGGAGGTCGGCGCGAGCGGTCAGGCTGGCCCCGAGGGCCGGACCGGCCGCAGGGCCCGCGGGGGCGGAACCCGGTCCCGCGGCTGCGCCCGGGCCCACGCCCGCCGGCGTCCGGCCGGTCAGCCCGGCGACGGCTCCGCCCAGCCCCCCACCGGGAACAGACGCGACCGGCCGACCGCCGACATTCGTCGCGAACGGCAACAGCACATTGCCCGAAGACGCCAGGACCGTGGAGGCGCCCGGGCCCACGGCGCCGTCCTCCGACGCCGGGTCCTCCTGGGCCCGTTCGCGGGCGGTGGTGTCGCCGCCGGGACCCGCGATGAAGATGCTCTGGCCGCTCGCGCAGCCGGTGACGGCCAGGGCGGCGGCTGTCAGCCAAAGGGTCCGCAGCGCCCCGTTCACGCCAACCCGAACACGCGTCATCGGGGGTCTCCGGCAAATCCACAGGCGTCAACCGGCCAGGGGCGCCGTTGTTCCGCGGTCTCGCCGCGGCGCCGGGAGGGGGTCAGGGGCCCGGGCGCTCCGCGCGCGACGCGGTCCACGCGCCATAGGCGATCGCGATCAGCACGAGGTAGGCGAAGATCAGCCCGGCGGTCAGGTAGGCCCACCCGCTGACGCGCGGGTCCACGATCCTGCCGAAGTGGACCAGTACGACCAGGAGGTGGAAGGCGGTGGCGAACAGCGGCCAGTAGCGGCGGCTGCGCAGGGCGATCCAGAGCAGAAGGCTCAGCAGCGCGACGTCGGCCGCGAGCACGCCCCATTGGGTCTCGTCGCTGGTGGTCCCGCCGTTGGCGCGGACGAGGAGGATCGTCAGCGCCCAGTTGGCGAGCTGGCCGCCCGCGGCCAGACGTTCATCATCGCCGCCCCGCCAGACGGCGAGCGCGCAGACGGTCAGGAGCGCTGTCGGCCAGACCCAATGCGGCAACTGATACAAATACGGCCCCCGGAGGTCTCCGAGGGCCGCAATCTGTCAGAGGCCAGGCCTCCTTGAAACCGTCAGGATGCGATGCGGAGGTTCCGCATGCGCGTCCGCTCGAGCTCGACGCCGGTCGGCGGCGGCTTGTCCGTGCCCGGGTCGCCCGAGAGCTTCACGGCGCCGAGGCCGATCTGGCCCTGGACGACGCTGAGCTCCTTGTGGGTCTCGACGATGGCGCGGCGGGCTTCAGCGAGGGCCACGATGGCCTGGCTGGCCCGCTCGACGGCGTCCTGGCCGATCAGCGCCGAGGCGCCGGCGGCCTTGCGCAGCGCCGGCATCACACCGGTGAGCGCGGCAGTCTTGCTGAGGGCCGCGTCGATGGCGGTCTCAGCGTCGAAGAGTGCGGTGGCGACCTCTTGGGCGGCCAGGCGGCGTTCCTTAAGCATGACGTCTCTCCATGCGCGGCGTACAGACGACGCGCCTTAATGGTCTCAGGTCAGGGTTTCTCGGCCGTTCAGGCCTTTAGTAAATTCGCCGCCAGATCGTTGAGGGCGTGGAGCCCCGCCAGCATGCCCCCGAAGGCGAGGACCGTGACGACGGCGATCGCGAGGATCGCCGCGATCCGCGCGGTCGGGCTCAGGTCATTTCTGCGGGTCCAGGCTCCGCCTCGCCCTTGAAGTTCTCGTCCAGGAGAACCCAGGTGAGGCAGAGGATCTCCCGCAGCACCATCTCGGGCGGCTTGAACGGGGCCAGCTTCCGCGTGGCGGAAACCAGGTGCCGCGCCATGTCCGCCTGAGCGGGCGTCGCCGAGAGATCGACGAGCTGCCGCTCGAGCTGCGTCCAGGAGAAGCCCGGGAGGAGTTCCTCCCTCTTCGCCAAGGCCGGCCAACGCGCTTCGAAGTCGTCGATCTCCCGGCGAAGGCGGAGCGCCCTGCCAATCACCGCTCTGTTCTCGAAACTCGGCCACTCGCCCATTGGATGCCTCCTCCGTTGCGAGGTCATCCGGCCAGCTTGCGTTAACCGTGTCTGTCCTGATCGCGTCGTGTCCTGATCCGATCAGGACAGAACCGTCGCCCTGCTGGCGCAGCAGCCGGGCCGCCTGGAAGCGGTCGTCCACGCCGAGCTTGCGGCGCGCGCGGTCACAATAGGTGTCGACCGACGTCTTCGACATCCCAAGTTCACGCGCGATCTGTTTGGAGCTGAGATGCTGGTCGACCAGTCGAAGGCAGTCCCGCTCCCGCTGCGTCAATAGCTCGACCGGGTTCATGGACGCTCCCCTCAGCGCACGCCATCCATAATCGTAGTAAACGACGGCTTTTGCGCCGCGTCTACTTTGCCGCGAGGTCTGAGGCCGTTCGCGCTGCGCCGCGTCGCGTCGTTTCGCCGCTTGACGGGCCGTTAAGCGGTTTGCGGCTACTTCGGCGCTCCATGCGCAGACCCGTACGTTCCCTATCAGAGCGCCGGCCGGCGCGCGCCCAGATCAGCGCCGAACAACTCGCGTCGCTGAGCCACGAATTCCGGACGCCGCTAAACGGCGTGCTCGGCATGGCGCGCCTCCTGGAAGGCACCCGGCTCACCGCCGAACAGCAGACCTATGTCGCCGCGCTGCGCGACAGCGGCCAGCACCTGCTGACGCTGGTCAACGACGTGCTGGACTTCGCCAAGCTGGGCGCCGGCCGCGTCGAGCTGCACCCGGCCGAGACCGACCTGGAATCGCTGCTGCAGAGCGTCGCCGAACTGCTCTCGCCGCGCGCCCGCGAGAAAGACCTCGAGATCGCCTGGGCCGCCCCGGCCGCGCCGGCGACGATCCATGCGGACGAGAGCCGGCTCCGCCAGATCCTGCTCAACTTCGCCGGCAACGCCGTCAAGTTCACCGAGGCGGGGGGCGTCCTCATCACCGCCGAGTCGTCGGCGCCCGGCGTGGTGCGCTTCACCGTCGCCGACACCGGCCCAGGCGTGTCGGAGTCCGACCGCGACCGGATCTTCGAAGCCTTCGCGCAGGCGGACAACGCGCACGCCGACCTCGGCGGCTCGGGCCTCGGGCTCGCCATCGCGCGGCGGATCGCGCGCGCCATGGGCGGCGAGGTGGGTGTCGAAGCCGCCGCCGGCGGCGGCGCGGCCTTCTGGTTCGAGGCGGCCTTCCCGACGCCGCGCGCGGCCGCACGCGCGCATGGCCCGCTCGCCGGCCGTAGGGTCGCCGTGGCGTCGCCCAGCGGGATCGTCCGCGAAGCCGCGCGCCGGCAGATCGAGGCCAGCGGCGGAGAGGCGATCGTCGCCGACGCCCTGCCGGCCGCCATCGCGCGCACGCGCCCCGGCGATGTGATCCTGGTCGACGCGAGCCTGGCGTCGCCCAGCGGCGCGCTGCGGCCGCCGCTGCAACGCAAGGGCATCGTGCTCCTCGCGCCCGACGAGCGCGACCGCATCACCCGCTACCGCCGCTCCGGCTTCGCGGGCTACCTCATCAAGCCGCTGCGCCGCGCCTCGCTGGCCGAGCGCGTTCTGATCGCGGCGGGCGCCACGCCCCTGGCGGCGCCCGAGCCCGAGGACGAGCGGATCGTGACGGCCGCCGCCCCCGGCGCGCGCGTGCTGCTGGTGGAGGACAACCCGATCAACGCGCTCCTGGCGCGCACGCTGCTGACCCGGGAGGGCTGCCACGTGGAGCACGTGGTCAGCGGCCCCGAGGCGCTGAAGGCCGCCGACGTGGAGGTCTACGACCTCATCCTCATGGACATGCGCATGCCGGTGTTGTCGGGCGAAGAGACCGCGCGGCGGCTGCGCGAGGCGGGCATCGACACCCCCATCGTGGCGCTGACCGCCAACGCCTTCGAGGACGACCGCCGGGCGTGTCTGGCGGCGGGGATGAACGACTTCCTGGTCAAGCCGCTGTCGCCCGACGCGCTGCGCGGGGCGCTCACGCGCTGGGCCGTCCGCGCCAACTGGACGAAGCCTGCCAAGCGCTTCAAGGTCGGCTGACTGGAGCGCATCCCGCCGAGGATGAGGCGCCCGCAGGCGATCAGGTTGCGCTCCAGGTAGAGGACGACGAGCCCGTTCTCCCCGGCCGGCCTGGACCAAACCAGCCGGGACGGGCACTAGGGAGGCGGGGCGCCCTTCGATCCGGAGTCGCGATGAGCGCAGATGCGGCGGAACCCAGGCGGGGCGCGTTGAGCGCGCTGGCCGTCTTCGTGGAGCGCCGGGCGCTGGTGATGCTGGCCCTGGGCTTCGCCTCGGGCCTGCCCAACCTGCTCATCTTCGACACCCTGTCGCTGTGGCTCCGCGAGGCCGGCCTGTCGCTGCAGGTGATCTCGATCTTCGCCCTGGCGACCCTGTCCTATTCCCTGAAGTTCCTGTGGGCGCCGCTGATCGACCGCACCCGCATACCGGGCCTGACCCGGCTGCTGGGGCACCGGCGCAGCTGGATGATCGTGCTGCAGGTCCTGCTGATGGTCGGCCTGTGGATGATCTCGGGCGTCGATCCGGCGCGCGACCTGGGCCTCATGGCCGCGTTCGCGGCGCTGGTGGCGTTCGTCTCGGCGACCCAGGACATCGTCATCGACGCGTGGCGGATCGAGGCGGCCGAGGTCGAGAAGCAGGGCGCCATGGCCGCCGCGTACCAGTGGGGCTACCGCATCGCCATGATCGTGGCGGGCGCCGCGCCGCTGCTGATCGCCGAGACCTACGGCTGGAGCACGTCGTACGCCGTGATGGCCGGGCTGATGCTGGCCGGCGTCCTGGGCGTGCTGGGCGCGCCGCGGGAGACGGCGCACGCGATCCGCCCGATCCATGCCGAGGGCGTGCCGAGCCGCCCGGCGCTCGAACTGCCCGAATGGATCGCACGCCTCGCCGTCTTCGCCCTGGGGGCCCTGTTCCTGGGGTCGGGCCTCGCCGCCGACGCCTCGCTGCTGGCCGCCGGCCTGAGCGGTATCGGCCTGCCCGACGCGGCAGGCGCCGTGACCGCCGCTTGGGCGATGAAGCCGCAGGGCGTCTACGTCCAGCTGCTGGCGGTGGCCGCGGGCCTGGCGGTGATCGTCCTGGCCGTCTGCCCGATCCCGCGCGTGAGGACGCGGCCCGGCGTCTACCTGTTCGCCGCCCTGGGCGATCCGCTGCGCGACTTCCTGGCGCGCTACCGGGGCGTGGCCGCGCTGATCCTGGCGCTGATCTGCCTCTACCGGCTGTCGGATTTCGTCCTCAACATCATGAACCCGTTCTATGCCGACCTCGGCTTCTCCAAGACCGAGATCGCCGAGGCGCGGAAGGTGTTCGGCGTGGTGATGACCGTCATCGGGGTGGGGCTGGGCGGCTTCCTGGTGGCGCGGCTCGGCATGATGCGCGCGCTCGTGATCGGCGCGTTCGCCGGCCCGATCAGCAATCTCGCCTTCGCCTGGCTGGCGCTGCAGGGGCCCGAGCTGTGGGCCCTCTTCGTGGCCATCGGCATCGACAACATCGCCGGCGGCGTCTCGGGCACCTGCCTGATCGCCTACATGTCGAGCCTCACGTCCGCGGGCTTCACGGCCACGCAGTACGCGCTCTTCTCCTCGCTCTACGCCCTGCCGGGCAAGCTGATCGCCTCGCAGTCGGGACGGATCGTGGAGTCCTCGGCGGCGGCGGCCGACGCGGGGGGGCCCATGGCCGGGCTGAAGGCCCTCTTCGCCGGCATGCCGCCCGACGCCTTCGCCGGGGCCATGGCGAAGTCCCAGGTGACGCCGGGCGCGCTCGGCGCCGGCTACCTGGTCTTCTTCCTCTATTCCTCGCTGATCGGCGTGGTCGCCGTCTTCCTGGCGTTCGCCGTGGCCCGGCGCACACCTCAGCCGGCGACCACGACCGACGCTTAAGGCGCGCCCTCGCTCACACGCTCGTCCGGCCCATGCAGAGGTCCGGCCAAAGTCGCGGTCGGCCGACGGAGACCCTGCTAGGCCAGCATGTCCTTGACGGTGTCGCGCTCGCTCAGCAGCTCGTCGTTGGTGATCTTGATCTTCGACTTGGCGAAGTCGTCCATCTCGCACGAGGTGATGACCTCGAACGAACCGGGGGTGGTGGTCCTCACCGGCATGCCGGCCCAGACGTTGGGGTCGAAGCCGTAGCGGCCTTCCGACTTCACCGCCACCGAGTGGATCGCGCCGGGCGTGACGAGGTCGCGCACGTGGTCGATGAGCGCGCCCGCGGCCGAGGCCGCCGAGCTGGCGCCGCGCGCGTCGATGATGGCCGCGCCGCGCTTGCCCACCGCCGGCAGGTACTCGTTGTCGAGCCAGGCCCGGTCGGTGATCACGTCGGTGACCGCCTTGCCGCCGATCTTGGCGTGGGTGAAGTCGGCGAACATCGTCGGGCTGTGGTTGCCGTAGATGAAGAGGTCGGCGACGTCGGTGACCGGCACGCCGGCCTTCTTGGCCAGCTGGTTGCGGCCGCGGTTCTCGTCCAGGCGCACCATGGCGGTGAAGCGGTCGGCCGGCAGGCGCTTGGCCTGGCTGGCGGCGATCATGCAGTTGGTGTTGCAGGGGTTGCCCACCACGGCGATCCGGGCGTCGTCGGCAGCCACCTTGTCGATGGACTGGCCCTGGGCGATGAAGATCTTGCCGTTGTCCTTCAGCAGGTCGGCGCGCTCCATGCCCGGGCCGCGGGGCTTGGAGCCCACCAGCAGGCACCAGTTGGCGTCCTTGAAGGCCACGTCCGGATCGCCGGTCAGCACCATGTCCTGGAGCAGCGGGAAGGCGCAGTCCTCCAGCTCCATGGCGACGCCCTTCAGCGCCTTCTGCGGGCCTTCGACGGGGATCTCGAGCAGCTGCAGGATAACGGGCTGGTCGGGGCCCAGCATGGCGCCGGAGGCGATCCGGAACAGCAGGGCGTAACCGATGTTGCCGGCCGCGCCGGTAACCGCCACGCGAATGGGCTGCTTCGCCATCTGCTGCTCTCCTCAGGTGATGTGCGGCCGCTCGTTAGCCCGTTGACCGCGCCGCTGCAATGGCGCACGCGCCGGGGACGATGTTCGAGCTGCACCCGGCCTTTCCGGCGACCTCCGAGGCGGTGGGCGACCTGCCGCTCTGCCACGTCCGCCTGCAGGCCGACGCCCGCTTCGCCTGGCTGGTTCTGATCCCGCGCGTCGCCGGGGCGCGGGAACTTGACGACCTGCCCGTCCGCGACCGTGCAGCCCTGATGGAGGAGGTGGTGCGCGCGGGCGCCGCCGTCCGCGCCGTCGGCAAGGCCCTCGGCCGCCCCGTCGAGAAGCTGAACATCGGCGCGCTGGGCAACCTGACGCCGCAACTGCATGTCCACATCGTCGGCCGGCGCGCCGACGACTCCGCATGGCCGGGCCCCGTCTGGGGCTTCGGAACGCCGCAGGCCTACCGTCCGGATGCGCAGGACGCCGCCCTGGCCGCGGCCCGCGCGTCCCTGGGCCTCTGACTACGGCGTGCGGCGCGCCAGGGTCGCCGGCTCGGTGTGGCCGCGCTCGGTGAGCTCGCCGCTGTAGCGGTCGCCCTGCGGGCGCAGCGTCGCGACGGTCCCGCCCGGCAGCCGCAGGATCACGTCCTCACCCGCCCGCTCGACAGCCTCGATGTAGCCCGAGGCGTCCAGCGCGCCGGGCCGGCGCAGGTCGCGCCAGGCGCCTTCCACCGAACCGTTCCGGTCGACCAGTTGCACGGCGTAGGCCTCGCGGCCGCCCGCGGACAGCGTCCAGGCGCCTTCCAGCCGCCCCTGGAACCCCTGGGCCGAGGCCGCAGAGGACTTGAGGCGGCTGTCGTAGGCGACGTCGGCCGGCGAGGGCGGCGCGTCGGGGCTGCGGCCGGTCTCGTGCAGCATCACCGGCCGCGTGAGCCTGGGCGCCGCGGCCTTGGGCTCTTCAGGCTCGACGGCGCGCTGGCCGAGGATCTCGCCGATCGGATCGGCGGCGGACGACGGCTGCGCGGCCGCGGGCGCGCACAGCGCGCCCATCGCGAGCGCAAGGATCGACGCGCGAAGCGTCATGCCGTCTCGCGCGCGGCGATCGCCTCGGCCACGCCGATCAGCCGCTGCGCCTCGGCGAAATGCAGCCGCTCCACCATCCGCCCCTCGACCTTCAGAACGCCCTTGCCCGCAGCTTCGGGGTTTTCGAACGCCTTGACCACAGTTCTCGCCCAGTCGACCGCGGCGGGGTCCGGCGTGAAGGCTGCGTTGGCGGCCTCCACCTGGCTCGGATGGATCAGGGTCTTGCCGTCGAAGCCCAGGTCGGCGGCCTGCGCGCACTGGCGCGCCAGGCCCTCGGCGTCGGCGATCTCGTTGAACACGCCGTCGAGGATCGCCAGGCCATGGGCGCGGGCGGACATGACGCTGAGGCTCAGGGCGGCCATCAGCGGCTCGCGGCCGACCGTCAGGCGGCAGCGCATCTCCTTGGCGAGGTCGTTCGTGCCCATCACCCAGGCCGTCACGCCCTCGTTGACCGATTCCGCCCCAAGCGCCTCCAGCCGGAAGATCGCCGCACAGGTCTCGATCATCGCCCAGATCGGCACGCCTTCTGGGAGGCGGGTGCGCACGGCCGCCAGATCCTCGGGCGCCGAGACCTTGGGGACCAGGATGGCGTGCGGGTGGGCGGCGCCCGCCGCCGCCAGGTCGTCCGCCCCCCACGGGGTGTCGAGGCCGTTCGCGCGGATCACCACCTCGCGGTCGCCGAATCCGCCGG
The DNA here is from genome assembly GCF_057219735.1 of Phenylobacterium sp. T106. Lineage (NCBI taxonomy): Bacteria > Pseudomonadati > Pseudomonadota > Alphaproteobacteria > Caulobacterales > Caulobacteraceae > Phenylobacterium > Phenylobacterium sp. T106. The sequence continues at coordinate 179,972 of NZ_JBXVWA010000004.1, forward strand.
CGGCGACGGCCGCGGCCGCGGCCGCCCGAGCCTCGGCCTTGGCCTCGGGCGCCACCGCGTCCTCGAGGTCGAGGATCACCACGTCGCAGGGCAGGGCGCGCGCCTTCTCGAGCGCCCGCGGATTGGACGCCGGCAGGTAGAGGGCGCTTCGGCGCGGCCTGGAGGGGGGCTGGGTCACGGACAATCGTCTCCTTCGCGCGTTGGCGCGCGGCGTTTCTTAGCGTTTAGGATGCGCGCATGGCCACACGCCCGATCCGCTACGACGCCGGCGCCCGTAACGTCCTGGGCCAGGAGCTGGCGCCCTGCTCCCTCGACCCGGTCACGGGTTTCTTCCGCAACGGCTGCTGCGAGACCGGCCCGCACGACACCGGCATGCACACAGTCTGCGCCGTCATGACGGCCGACTTCCTGGCGTTCTCCAAGAGCGTCGGCAACGACCTCTCCACGCCGCGGCCCGATCTCGGCTTCCCAGGCCTGAAGCCGGGGGACCGCTGGTGCCTGTGCGCGCCGCGCTGGAAGGAGGCTCTCGACGCCGGCGCCGCGCCCCAGGTGGTCCTGGAGAGCACCCACGAGGAAACCCTCGCCATCGTTCCCCTGGGGGTGCTCAAGGACTACGCGTCCAGCGCCTAGCGGCTTAACCTCCGCGGTCTCAGTGACGCTTGGTCAGTCCGCCTTGCCGGCGCTTGCCCTTCCCACCGCTCGCTCTTCGGCGAGCGGTCCCCCCTTCCCGCGCGCGGGAAGGGAAGGTCAGAGGGGGTATTCGGCCTCCAGCCGGTAGTACGAGCCGTCGCGGCTCTGGTGGCTGGAGTAGAGGCCGAAGCGGTCCACGAGGATCGGCGGGCTCTTCAGCAGGTTGTTCGCCTGGATCCAGGCCGCCACCTCGCCGGGATCCGGCCGGCGCAGGTAGGCCAGGGTCACGTGCGGACGGTAGCTGCGCTTTTCAGGCTTGAGGCCGGCCCGCCGCGCCGCCGTCTCGCACGCTTCCGCCAGGCGTCGCAGCTCGGCGTTCTCCGCCACGCCGGCCCAGACGGCGTGGATGTCGTCGCCGTCGTCGAAAGCGCCCGCGCCCGCCAGCTCGATCTCGAACGGACGGCCGCCGATCCCGACCAGTTCGGCGTCCAGGTCGCGGGCCACGTCCTGTCGAATCTCGCCGAAGAACCGCAGCGTCACGTGCAGCGCCTCCAGCGGCCGCCAACGGGCGCCCTCGATCCCGGCCTGCCGGAGCTGCAGGGTCCGACCGAACTCGACGGGGACTGAGAGCGCGGCGAACAGGCGGATCATCGGAACCTTCGGGAGGGGGCCTTGCTTACGACCGTATGCGAAACGATATTTCGATCGCGTCCGATTTGCGACGCGCAACCGTAAGGGCCTTGCTCTCATGAGCGACTTCAACCGCGGCTACGCGCGCTCGATCCCGGCGGATCGCGCCGACATGTCGGTGGACGCGGGCCTCCGCAGCTTCATGCTCGGCGTCTACAACAAGGTGGCGCTGGGCCTGGTCGTCTCGGCCGCGCTCGCCTACCTCACCGGCCAGTTCGCGCCCGTTCGCGACCTCATGTACACGGTCACGCCCGACGGCCGCCTGGCCGGCATGACCGTGCTCGGCATGATCGTGGCCTTCGCGCCGCTGGGCGTGATGCTGTTCGGCATGTTCGCGCTTCGCAACGCCTCCCCGAAGAGCTCGGGCATCTTCTACTGGACGATCGTCGCCCTGATCGGAGCGGGTCTGGGCGTGCTGACTCTCGTCTACACCGGGGCCTCGATCGCCTCGACCTTCCTCATCACGGCCACGGCGTTCGGCGGCCTCAGCCTGTTCGGCTACACCACCAAGAAGGACCTGACCGGCTTCGGCAGCTTCCTGCTGGTGGGCCTGATCGGCCTCGTCATCGCCTCGGTGGTGAACATCTTCCTGCAGAACTCGATGATGAACTTCATCATCAGCGTCCTGGGCGTGCTCATCTTCGCCGGCCTCATCGCCTATGACACCCAGCGCCTGAAGATGCAGTACTACGAACTGGGCGGCGACCAGGCGGCCATGGGCGTGGCCACCAACTACGGCGCGCTCAGCCTCTACATCAACTTCATCAACCTGTTCCAATTCCTGCTGTCGATCTTCGGCGACCGCCGCTGATCCCCGCTGCAGGCGCGGACCACGAGACCCCGGCGGCCCTCCGCCGGGGTTTTTCGTTGCGCCGGGCGCGGGGCGCATATCGCTCGTTCAATCCGCCAGGAACTCGCTCTAGCGTGGCCGCGATGTTCGAAGGCTGCCTCGCCTACCACGCCAGGATGCGTCCGCGCGCGCCGGCCTTGATCCTGCCGACGCGACGGGTGACCTATGCCGAACTTGAGGCCGACGTGAACCGCTATGCGGGCGGCCTCCGGGAGCGGGGCCTGGGTCCTGCGAGCGGGATCGTCGCCTACGAGACGTCCAGCCGCTACCGCCACTATGTGATGGCGCTGGCGCTGGAGCGCCTGGCCGTGGCGGCGACCCCGTGGGCCGACCGCCGCGCTGACCTGCGCCTCAGTCCCCGGCCGAGGGCCGGCGCCGCGCGGCGCATCGTGCTCGATGCGGCCTGGACGGCCGCCGTCGAGGCCGGTTCCGGCGACCCCGTCGCGCCCGCCGCCCGCGACCCCGACGGCATAGGGCGCGTCCAGCTGACCTCGGGCAGCACGGGACGTCCTCGTCGGGTCGGCCGAAGCTGGCGGACCCTTGCACACCGGGCGGCCGAGGCCATCGCCCTCTTCGGCCACGGCCGGCCGGGGCCCTGGGTCATCCGCACCGGCCTGGAGAGCGGGCTGGGCCAGGCGCTGTCGGCCGGGGCGTGGGCGACCGGCGCCCCCGTCGCCGCGGACCTGCGGGCGCGCGACCTCGTCCGGCTGCTCGAGACCGAGGCGGACGGCTTGGTCGGGCTCACGCCGCTGCAGCTTCGCGAGCTGCTCGCGGCGCTGCCGGCGGACCATCCCGGCGCGCCCACCTGGCGGATCCTCGTCACCGGCGGCGCGCTCGCCCCGGCCACCGCCCGGCAGGCGCGCCTGCGGCTGTCGCCCGACGTTCACATCGTCTACGGCGCCTCGGAGACGGGGCGCGTGGCGGTCGGTCCCGCCAGCCGTCTCGAAACGGAACCGGGCTGGGTCGGATGGCCCGCCCCTGGCGTGACCGTGGAGGTCGTGGGGCCCGACGGCGCCCCGCTTCCCGTTGGCGAGGTCGGCGAGGTCCGCGTCGCGGGGCCGGCCAGCGCGGGCCGCTATCTCGATGATGGGGACCCGAGCGCCGCCAACTTCCGGGACGGCTTCGTCTATCCGGGCGACCTCGGCCGCTTCCTGCCGGACGGGGGGCTTGTGCTGGAGGGTCGCGCGGACGACCGGATCAACATCGACGGCGTCAAGCTGTGGCCCGGACCGATCGAGGCGGCCGCGCTGGAGCACCCCGCCGTGCGCGACGCCGCCTGTTTCGCCGTCCCGGCCGAAGGGGGCCCCGACGAGGTCTGGCTGGCGATCGTGGCCGACGCCGAGGTCGGCCGCGAGGCGATGGGCGCCTTTCTCCGGGGCAAGGGCGTGCGGCTGCCTGTCCTGCGCTTCGCCTGGACCGAGAGCCTGCCCCGCGGCGAGATGGGGAAGGTGGACCGCGCCGCCCTGCGCACCCAGACGCTGGCGGCCCTCAGGCGGGACCCATAGCCCGTGTCGATCGGCGGATGCCGGACCTAGTCCACGACCGTGAAGCGGCCCTTGTCGAAGAACCGCAGCACCTGCTCCAGCTCGTGGCCGCGCCGCAGGATGTGCCCGCCATGGCCGACGATCGCCCAGGCGCCCTGGCGGCGGCTGAGGGCGGGCCGCTTCTCGATGCGATAGAGCGGCGCCTCGGAGCTGCGGCGAAAGACCGAAAACACCGCGCAGTCGTGGAGGGCGTCCATGCCGTAGTCGCGCCACTCGCCGGCGGCCACCATGCGTCCGTAGAGGCGGAGGAGGCGCTCCAGCTCGCGCCGTTCGAAGAAGACGCCGGCCCCGCGCGGGGCCGACTGGCTCGGATCGAGAGACATCACGCGGAAGCCTGCATGAAGTTGTTGTGTCGGACCACCAAAAATCGCGGGGCGCGCGCCCGGTTCGCCGGCCGCGAAATGACCTTATTTCCGTCCCGGACCAGCCTGATGCGGCGCCGATATTGCGAGGGTCGGTTGGCCCTGAAAGACGGTCGATCCCGGATCCTGAACAGCCCCCCCAGCCCCTCTGGGTCGGCCGTGCGGCCAACCGACACCTCCCCCATCCAGACATCTCAGCGCCTCGCCCTAGCCGGCGAAATCCGTCGCGCTCAGTCGGCGTCGCGTTCCGGTGTGCGCTCGGCGACGCCCAGCACGCGGCCGCCGCGCGGCTGCTGCACGACCACGACCGTCCGCAGCCCCTCCTCTGCCGCGGGCGGCATGCGATAGGCGGTCGGCCGTCCTCGCCAGGGGCCCAGGCGGTGGATCTGGCGCACCACGTTCTTCTGGACGACCGTCTCGCCGCGGTTGTCACCGGCGCGCACCTGGACCTCGACCGCGTCGGGCTCGTAGCGGATCAGCCAGACCTCGGCGCCTCCCCGTCCCGGCCGTCCCGAACCCACGTCCACCCGGCGCGAACTCACGAACCGGATGTCGGGCGGGTTGCGGGGAGCCGCGGCGGCGGCGCGCACCAGGCGTTCCACCTCGGCGGACTTCAGGCCCTGGGCCTGCTCCCGACCGTCGACGACCACCTGCGGGGTGTAGGGCTCGCGCAGCTTCAGGCGCGCCACATAGGCCTTCTGCCGCTCAGAGAACTCCGGCTTGGCGAAGGTGTCGGTCCAGCCGAGATAGTCCCAGTAGTCGACGGAGAACGTCAGGGCGAGCACGCCGTCGCGTTCGGCGAGCTTGGCGAAATAGGCGTTGGCGTCGTCGCACGAGCCGCAGCCCTGGGCCGTGAACAGTTCCACGAGAACCGGGGGCTTCGCCGCCGCGGCGCCGAGCGGCCACGCAAGCAGGAACAGGCTGAGGAGCGCGGCCATCCGCATCGCCCCGACTTACGGAAGGTTCCGGGGGCTGGCAATCTCAAGAAGGCGTGAGCGGGGGGCGCGCCGGCGCGGCGCGCCCCCCGAATCCCGCGAGCCGCTCGGGCTCAGAGGCTGCGCTTCACTTCCTCGAGGTTGAAGCACTCGATGGTGTCGCCCGCCTTGATGTCCTGGAAGCCCTCGAACGCCATCCCGCACTCCTGGCCGGCCGGGACCTCGTTGACCTCGTCCTTGAAGCGCTTGAGCGTCTTGAGGACGCCAAGCTCGAGGATGACCACGCCGTCGCGCACGATACGAACGCGGGCGCCCTTGCGCACGACGCCTTCGGTGACGCGACAGCCGGCGACGCGGCCCACCTTCGTGATGTCGAAGGCCTGCAGGACATCGGCGTTGCCCAGGAAGGTTTCCCGCTGGATCGGCGCCAGCAGGCCCGAAAGCACGCCTTTGATGTCGTCGAGGAGGTCGTAGATGATCGCGTAGTAGCGGATTTCCACGCCCTCGCGCTCGGCCAGGGCCTGCGCCTGCTTCGAAGCACGGACGTTGAAGCCCAGGATCGACGCCCCGGCGCCCTTGGCGAGCATCACGTCGCTCTCGCTGATCGCGCCGGCGCCCGACAGGATGATCCGCGCGCGGACCTCGTCGGTGCCCATCTTGTCCAGCGAGCCCAGAATGGCCTCGGTCGAGCCCTGGACGTCGGCCTTGATGAGCAGCGGAAGCTCGGAGACCTTCTTGTCCGTGATCTTGGCCATCATCTCGGCCAGGGACGCGCCCTGGACCGGGGCGCCGGCCTTCTCGCGCTTCAGGCGGATGCGGTACTCGACGAGTTCGCGGGCGCGGGCGTCGTTCTCCACGACGGCGAACGGCTCGCCCGGATCGGGCGTGCCGTCGAGGCCGAGGATCTCGACGGGCACCGACGGCCCCGCCTCGTCCAGCTGCTCGCCCCGCTCGTTGAGGAGCGCGCGGACGCGGCCGAAGTTGGAGCCCGCCACGACGATGTCGCCGCGCTTCAGGGTGCCGCGCTTGACCAGGACCGTGGACACCGCGCCCCGGCCCTTGTCCAGCTTGGCCTCGATGACCAGGCCGTCCGCGGTGCGGTCCGGGTTGGCCTTGAGGTCGAGGACTTCGGCCTGCAGCAGGATGTTCTCGATCAGGTCGTCCAGGCCCAGCTTCTGGGTGGCCGAGACCTCCACCGCCTGCGTTTCGCCGCCGAGGCTCTCGACGACGATCTCGTGCTGGAGCAGCTCGTTGATCACGCGGTTCGGGTCGGCGTCGGGTTTGTCGATCTTGTTGATCGCCACGATGATCGGAGCGCCGGCCGCCTTGGCGTGCTGGATGGCCTCGATCGTCTGCGGCATGACGCCGTCGTCGGCGGCCACCACCAGCACCACGATGTCGGTGACGTTGGCGCCGCGCATCCGCATGGCGGAGAAGGCGGCGTGGCCGGGCGTGTCGAGGAAGGTGACCTTCTGGCCGTTCTCGAGCCGGACCTGGTAGGCGCCGATGTGCTGGGTGATGCCGCCGTGCTCGCCCGACACGACGTCGGTGGAGCGGAGGGCGTCGAGCAGCGACGTCTTGCCGTGGTCGACGTGGCCCATGACGGTGACCACCGGGGGCCGCGGCTCCAGGTGATCGTCCACGTCCTCGGCGCCGATGAATCCTTCTTCGACGTCGGCCTCGGACACGCGCTTCACGGTGTGGCCGAACTCGGTGGCCACCAGCTCGGCGGTGTCGTTGTCGATGACGTCGTTGATCTTCAGCATCACGCCCTGACGCATCAGGAACTTGATGATCTCGACGCCGCGCGTGGCCATGCGGTTGGCCAGTTCGCCCACCGTGATCACGTCGGGAATGACGACCTCGCGGGCCACGCGGGCCTGCTCGACCGCGCCGCCCTTGCGCTTCTCGCGCTCACGCTCGCGGGCGCGGCGCACCGACGCCAGCGAACGCATCCGCTCGGCGCCCTCGGCGTCCCCGGCCACGGCCTGGATGGTGAGTCGGCCTTCGCGGCGGTTCGGCGCGCCCTTGGCGCGGCTGATGGCGCCCTTGCCGGGCTCGTTGCTGCGGCGGCGGTCGTCCTCGTCGCGGCGGTCCATGACCGAGCCGCCGGGCCGCGGGGCCTGGCGGGCGGCGCGCTGCACCTCGGGCGTGGCCGGCGGGGCGTTGGGTCCGACGCGCGGGCCGCCGGGCCCGCGGGGGCCGCCGGGACCACGGGCGCCGTCGCGGGGCGGCGCGGGACGCGGGGCGAGCGCCGAGTAGCGGACGGTGCCGCCTTCGGGACGCGGGCCGCCGCCCTGCGGACGGTCGCCGTCGCGCCGCGGCGGGCCGCGGTCGTCGCGCGGCGGACGCGGGCCACGGTCGCCATCGGCGCGGGGCGCGCGCTGGTTGAAGTTGGCGTTCTCGAAGCGGCCCGCAGGCCGCTCGGGACGGTAGGTGGTGGTGGTGGGCCGGTCGTCGCGGCGGTCATGCGACGGCTGGTAGGTGCGCGTCTGGCCCGGCGCCGTCGGCGCGGAGGGCGGCGCGGCCGGGCGCGGCGGCGCGGCCGCAGCGGGCGGCGGCGGGGCGGCCGGCTGTGCGGCCTGCACCGGGGGCGCGGCCGGCGCGACGGGCGCGGCGGGCGGCGGAGCCGCGACGGGCTTCGGCGCTTCCGCGGCGGGCGGCGCGGCGGCGGCCTGGGCGGCGGCGGCCTGCGCCGCGCGGGCGGCCTCGGCGGCGGCGCGTTCGCGCTCCTCGCGGGCGCGGCGCTCGGCTTCCTGCTGGGCGCGCTGGGCCTGGGCCTGCTCGATGACGCGCTGGCGGGCGGCGCGCTCCTCGGCCGACAGGCCGTCGCCGGCGCCGGTGGGACGCTGGCCCTGCTGCGGCGCGGCGGGACGCGGCGGCGGCTCGAACACGCGACGTTCGGCGGCGGACGGCGCGGCCAGATTGCCGCCGGGCGGCGCATGCGGCCGGGCGCGCTTGGTCTCGACGACCACCGTCTTCGTCCGGCCGTGGCTGAAGCTCTGCTTCACCGTGCCCGAGCTGATCGACCCGCCGGGGCGGGGCTTCAGGGTCAGGGGCTTGCGGCCGTTGTTGTCGTTCTCGCTCATTCGCTCGCTTTTACTCGGCCCCGGGCGGATCCCGGACACACGTCACGTCGTCAACCTCGCCCGTCTCAATGAGGAAAGGCGGAAAGCCCTAGGGCTCCCGCTTGGCCTCGACAGGCTCCTCGCGCCAATCCTCAGGAAGGAGCGGACTAAATCCTCCGAAGCGCCGGACATCTTCGGCCCAACGCTCGGCGGCTCGCCCCGCAAGGAAGGCGGTGTGTATCACATTCTCGCCCCCTAAGGCCAAACCCAATTCCGCCGACGTGAAGACGCCGACGACCCCGGGCGGGGGGGATTGATGGCGGGCGAGGCGCAGCAGCTTGCCCCTACCGTCCGCGGCGCCGTCCGACGCCTCGATCAGCCAGGCCGCCTTGCCGCCCGACACGGCGGCGGCGACCTTCTCGAACCCCGAGGTAAGGTCTCCGGCCTTCCGTGCAAGCCCCAGGGCGGCCAACAGCCGCTGTCGGAGCAGCCGCTCCACCTGGTCGGCGAGGTCCGGCGCGGCCTTCACCGACGCCTTGGCCGACCGCGCGAAGAGGCCCTTCTTCGCCGCGGCGGACACCGACGCCCGATCGGCGGCCACCCACATCCCGCGCCCGGGCAGCTTCCGCGCCAGGTCCGGAACGGCCGACCCGTCGGGCCCGACCACGAACCGGATCAGCTCCGCTTCGGGACGCACCTCGCCGGAGACAAGATCCTTCCGCGCCCGGGAGGCTTCGGCGTGGGTCTTCGCGGGCCTCGTCAACTTGGTCATTCTCCCGTCCTCCTCGACGGAGGACGGGCCGGGGATGGTGGTGAGCGCACTGCGTCTATGGCGCCGTTCTCGGGAGGCGCCGGAGCCCAGTCGAGCCAGACTCGGCGCTCCGCGCCCTCATCGTCCGGCCGCTGCCGACCCGAAGGCAGAAGCGCATTCACCTGAGCCGCGCAGGCCGCCGCATCGTTCTCGACCTGCCGATCCGTGAATCGGATGACCTGGTATCCGCGGGACTTCAGCCAGAGCTCCCGCTCGCCATCGCTCAGAGCGACATGGTCCAGGCGCTCATGAACGCCGCCGTCGACCTCGACCACGACCTTGCAGCCATGAGACGCAAAGTCCGTGAAGTACGGCCCCACGGGGGCCTGTCGCCGGAAGTTCGCGCCGAGCTTGCGCAACTCCTCCCACAAGAGCTTCTCGCTCCACGTCATCCGCCGCCGCAGGCTTCGCGCGCGCCGCGTGGGACTCGTGGCTGGCCGAGCCCGCGCGAAGGTCATTCCGGCCTCCAAAGGCCGGCGTCTCTCAGCGCAACCGGCGCCGCCCAGCGCACACCACCATCCCCGGCCCTTCCTCCGTCGAGGAGGAAGGGAGACGCGGGCCGGCTCCACGACCAGGGCGCGCAACTCACCCCTAGCGAGGCGAATTCGGCGAAGCACCGCCCGATCGGCGCCTCGCGGCGGACGTTCGCGTCGAGCTTACGCCGGGGCGTCTGAGACGTTGAGACCTCGCGCTCGAATCTCACGAGCCCTCCTCCTCGAAGGAGGAGGGTTGGGTGGTGGTGAGGGCGCAGTGTTTCGGTCCCTGGTGCGAGTGGGCGCCGGCGCCCAAGCGCGCCACCCGACCTTGACCTCCTGCGCACACCACCATCCCCGGCCCTTCCTCCGTCGAGGAGGAAGGGAGAAGAGATCAACTTCAGTCGACCGGGGAGGCTGAGCACCAGGGGGACACCTCTGTGCTCGCCTAGGCGTCTTGCGCTTCGGCCGGGGTTTCGGCCTCGGCGAACGCTTCGTCCGAGGGTTCGTCCCCGACGAACTCTTCGACCGGCTCTTCCGGCGCCTCGACCCAGCCCATGGCGATCCGGGCGCGCATGATCAGCGCCTCGGCGTCCTGCGGCTCCAGGCCGAAGGCCTCGAGGATGCCCGCCTCGCGCACGCGCTCGCCGTTCCGCGTCTCGAACCAGCCGCGCAGGTCGTCGGGCACGAGACCCGCCAGGTCCTCGATGGTCTTCACGTCGCCCTCGCCGAGGGCCACGGCCATCGGCAGGGTGATCCCCTCGATCTCCAGGATGCCGTCCTCGACGCCCAGTTCGCGCCGCTTGGCGTCGTACTCGGCCGCTTCCTTCTCGAGGTAGTCGCGGGCGCGGGCCTGGATCTCCTCGGCGGTGTCCTCGTCGAAGCCCTCGATCGCGGCGACTTCCGAGGCGTCGACATAGGCCACGTCCTCGACGCTGGCGAAGCCCTCGGTGACCAGCAGCTGGGCGATGACCTCGTCCACGTCCAGGGCTTCCTGGAACAGGGCCGTGCGCTCGGTGAACTCGCGCTGGCGGCGCTCGCTTTCCTGGCTCTCGGTCATGATGTCGATCTGCCAGCCGGTCAGCTGGCTGGCGAGGCGCACGTTCTGGCCGCGGCGGCCGATGGCCAGGGAGAGTTGCTCATCCGGGACCACGACTTCGACGCGCTCGTCCTCCTCGTCCATCACCACCTTGGAGACTTCCGCCGGGGCCAGCGCGTTCACGATGAAGGTGGCCTCGTCCTGGCTCCACTGGATGATGTCGATCTTCTCGCCCTGCAGCTCGGCCACGACCGCCTGCACGCGGCTGCCGCGCATGCCGACGCAGGCGCCCACGGGGTCGATCGAGCTGTCGTTGGAGATCACCGCCATCTTCGCGCGGCTGCCGGGGTCGCGGGCCACGGCGCGGATCTCGATGACCGCGTCATACACTTCCGGCACTTCCTGGGCGAACAGCTTGGCCATGAAGCCGCCGTGCGCGCGGCTGAGCAGGATCTGCGGACCCTTCGTCTCGCGGCGGACGTCGTAGATGTAGCAGCGGATCCGGTCGCCGATGTTGAAGTTCTCGCGCGGGATCGACTGGTCGCGGCGCATGATGCCTTCGCCGCGGCCCAGGTCGACGACGACGTTGCCGTACTCGACCCGCTTCACCGTGCCGTTCACGATCTCGCCGACGCGGTCCTTGTACTCTTCGTACTGGCGCTCGCGCTCGGCGTCGCGGACCTTCCCCATCACCACCTGGCGGGCCATCTGGGTCTGGACGCGGCCGAACTCGAACGGCGGCAGCAGCTCCTCGTAGACCTTGCCCACCTCGGCGTCCTTGTCGCGGCGCTTGGCGTCGGCGAGGCGCAGGATGCCCGGGGGCTCCTCGAACGGCAGTTCGTTGCCCTCCTCGTCGTAGCCGCCGCCGAACACGGCGTCGTCGGCCACCACCGTGACCACGCGCTTGATCGTGGTCTCGCCGGTCTTGGGATCGATGTGCACGCGGATGTCGTGCTCGGCGCCGTACCGGGCGCGCGCGCCCTTCTGGATCGCCTCCTCGATCGCCTCGATGACGATTTCCTTGTCGATCGCCTTCTCGCGCGCCACGGCCTCGGCGATCTGCAGGAGCTCGAGGCGGTTGGCGGAAATGCCCGTCACGCTCATGGGTGTTCCTCTAGTCGGACGTCTGTTCGTGTTGTTGTTCGGCGGCGAGGCGGGCGGCGCGCTGGGCGGCCCCCCGCTTCATCAGTTCGTCGTTGAGCACCAGCTTGGCCTCGACGATCCAGGCGAAGGGGACAAGAGCGGTCTCGTCCTCGCCCTCGAGGTCGATGGCCACCTGGCCCTCCTCGACCCCGGCCAGCACGCCGCGGAAGCGCTTGCGCCCCTCGGCCAGCCGATCCAGCTCGAGGCGCGCCTCGTACCCTTCGTAGCTGGTGAAGTCCTCCAGCCGGGTCAGCGGCCGGTCGATGCCGGGCGAGCTGACCTCGAGCACGTACTCGCCCGTGATCGGGTCTGCGGCGTCCAGGACCTCGGAGAAGCCGCGCGACAGGCGCGCGCAGTCCTCGACGTTCATGTCACCGTCGCTGGGACGCTCGGCCATCACCTGCAGCTTGCGGCGCTCGGACCCGCCCATCAGGCGCAGCCGCACGATCGCATACCCCTTCGCCTCCGCGACGGGGTCGAGGAGTTCCAGCAGCTTCAGGTCCTCTGCGGTCTTCCCGCGCATGCCAAACCAGGGCCCAGTTAAAGAAAAAAGCGGTCGGGCCGGAGCCCGCCGCCTGAAAGCACCATCCGGCGCTACCAGCGATGTTGGGGGATATATAGCGCGCGATCAGGGGGTTGTCACGTGCGGCGAGTCGCCTGGGCGGGCTTCTTCTTGCCCGCCAGGTTCACGGCCACCGCCGCCTGCACCAGCGCCGTCAGCGCCGCCGCGTCGAACACGTCTCCCTCGCGGATGTCGATCGCGCGGCGGGTATTCCCCTCCAGGCTGGAGTTGAACAGGCCCTTCGGATCGGGGACCGAGGCGCCCTTGGCGAAGGTGAGCTTCACGACCTGCTTGTAGACCTCGCCCGTGGTGACGATGCCGCCGCGCGACCACACGGGGACGCCGCCCCACTTCACCTCCTCGGCGATCTGCGGGTCCGCCGCGATCAGCACCTCGCGGATCCTGGCGAGCGTCCGCCCGCGCCAGTCGTCGAGCCCGGCGATCTTCGCATCGATCGCCCGGGAGGCCTCGGGCCCGCTCAGGGGCTTGCCGCTCATGTCCCGCGCCATCACGCGGCCCTCCGTGCGCGCGCCCGCGTCAGGTACGGCAGGGCGAACAGGTAGAGACCGGTGCCGAACAGCCCGAAGAGCGGGATCAGGACGAGGAGATAGACGGCGAACGGCGGCTGAGCGCCCTTGGCCATCACCATCGCCGCGGAAACGACGATGAAGCCCAGGGTGAAGGCCATGGAGAGCCAGCGGTGGATCTGCCGGATCAGCGGGTTCATGGTTGCGCCTCCTCAGTTGGGTCGGGCCAGAAGCTGGCCGAGATTGTCGAAGAACCGGTTCCAGCCGGCCAGGGCGCCGCCGAGCGCCTGCTTCTGACTCGTCTGGAAGCCCGACTGCTCCATGCGAAGCCGCGTGCCGGCGCCGGCGGGCGTCAGGGTGAAGGTCACCACGCTCTTCAGCGCAAACGCCGGGTCGTCGCTCTCGTGGTCCCAGGTGTAGGCCAGCGTCCGGCCCGGTTCGACGGTCAGGACCTCGCAGTTCAGCACGCCGCCCCACTCGCCACGCAGTTGAAAGCGGTGACCGACGACGGGCAGGAAGTCGTTCTTCATCAGCCATTCGGCGATCAGGTGCGGCTGGGTCAGCGCGCGCCACAGTTTCTCGGGTGGGTGCGCCATCTCGCGCTCGACCACGACGGTCCGCATCTCGCTCACTGGTCCATCCTCTTCAGCAGGTCCTCCAGGGCGTCGAAACGTCCCTCCCAGAACCGGGTCATCTCGCGCGTCCAGTCCACCAGGGGGCCGAGGCCCTCCGGCGCGGCGCTGTAGTGGGTCTGGCGGCCGGCGTGCCGGTCGCGCACCAGCCCGGCCTGCTTCAGCGCCGCGAGATGCTTCGACACCGCCGGCTGCGAGACGCCGGCTTGCGCCGTGAGCGCCCCCACGGTCTGCTCGCCGCCCAGGCAGAGGCGCTCGAAGATCGCGCGCCGCGTCGGGTCGGAAAGGGTCCGGAAGATCAGGTCCTGCGGCGCGCTCAAGATTCATAGCCCGTGAGTTATGAATTGATCCATAACTCTGCGGCTATGGGTCGTCAAGCCTCACGGTTTGGCGCGGGCGAAGCGTCGGCCATGTCGCGCCCCAGCACCGCCGTCAGCTTCGGCCCGAGGGCGATCGAGCGCAGAGGCGCCGCATCGGGTGCGTCGATCCGCACCACGGCGTCATCGCCCGCGCAGACCACCACGTCGCCGCGGGCGCCGCGGTAGAGCCGCCCCTCGTGCGGCGGCGCCGCCGAGCGGATCTCGCCGGCGTCCTCGAACCCGAGGGCCATGAGGTCGCGGCCCGCACGCCCGCCATCCGCCGTCGCGATCCAGACGCGCGCCAGGGGCGGCCCGCCCGCCGGCGGCCGGTGGTAGAGGCCGCGGTTGAACGCGGGGAGGCGCTCCACCTCGTCCAGGTCGTAGTCGATCACGAAGAGCCGGCTGAGCAGGCCCTGGTCCTTGCGGAACGACAGGATGCCCCAGGGTTCGTCCGGCCCGGCGCCCAGGCGCGCACGCCACCCCTGTCGCGCGGCCAGGGCCTCGGCCTCCGCGGCGGGACCGCCCAGGCCCAGCAGCACCTGCCCGTCCTCGGGCGCCTCGTGGACGTCCAGGAAGACCCCGTTGGCGAACCGCACGCCGCGCGCCTGCAGCCGCCCTTCCGGCGCATAGCCGTCGAGTACCGCGAGCCCGCTCGCCGCCGAGAGCGCCGCCAGCGCCGCGTCGCGCCGGGTGGTCCACACCACCACGTGATCGATCCGGAACATGGCTCCTCGACATGACGCCGCCGACCCGGCCGCTCGCCGACCCTTTACTCCAGGTCGCGCATCCCTCAGAGAGCCGCCACTCTTGTGTGTCGCAGAAAGGCCTCCCCATGGACCTCTCCAAGATCCCCGTCGGCGAAAACCCGCCGTACGACGTCAACGCCGTGATCGAGATCCCGCAGGGCGGCGAGCCGGTGAAGTACGAGCTCGACAAGCGCTCGGGCGCAATCTTCGTCGACCGGTTCCTGCACACGGCCATGTACTACCCGGGGAACTACGGCTTCATCCCGCACACCCTGGCCGACGACGGCGACCCGATGGACATCATCGTCGTGGGCCCGACCCCGGTGGTGCCCGGCGCGATCATCCGGGCGCGTCCCGTGGGCGCGCTGATCATGCGCGACGAGGCGGGCGGCGACGAGAAGATCCTGGCCGTGCCGGTGGACCAGCTGCACCCGTTCTACAAGGGCGTGGATTCCTGGCGCTCGCTGCCCGTCATCCTGGTCGAGCAGATCGCCCACTTCTTCAAGCACTACAAGGACCTGGAGAAGGGCAAGAGCGTCGACATCATCCGCTGGGCCGATCCCGAGGAAGCCGCGGACCTGATCCGCCAGTCGATCGACCGCTACCCCGGCTAGACGCGTTCCCGGCTGTCATCCCGGTTTCGCCGCAGGCGAAGACCGGGACCCATACGCGCCCGATGGCCGTGGCGGCCCGCGGGCGGCGCCGCTGCGCTTCATCCGGAAAGGCGGAGTCTATGGGTCCCGGTCTTCCGCTGCGCGGAAACCGGGATGACAGGGGTTGGGGCGGGGGAGAGGCGGCTTCCCGCCTATGGGGCGGGAAGGCGGACGAAGTCGAGGAAGACCGGGGCGCAGTCCCCCAGGCGCTTCTCCTCGTAGCGGGTGGTGACGTGATCGGCCGGCGGTCGTCGCCAGTCGTCGGCGCGCCCGGCGGTCCAGGCGAAGGCGGGGTTCCCGCCGATCACGGCAAGGGCCTGGTCGACATAGTCGGCCCAGTCGCTGGCGAAGCGCAGCCGCCCGCCCGGCCGCAGCACGCGCGCGAGTTCACCCACGGCGGCGGGCTGCACCAGCCGCCGCTTGTGGTGCCGCGCCTTGGGCCAGGGGTCCGGGAAGAGGATGAAGACGCGGGCGAGGCTGGCGTCGGGCAGCCGGGCCAGAAGGTCGCGCACGTCGCCGTCGTGCAGGCGCACGTTCGAGAGGCCCTGCTCGGCGATGTGCCGCACGGCCGAGGCGACGCCGTTGGTGAACGGCTCGGCCCCGAGCACCAGGACGTCGGGCCGCCGGGCGGCCTGGGCGGCCATGTGCTCGCCGCCGCCGAAGCCGATCTCCAGCCAGGTCTCGGCCGCGTCGGGCTTCAGCGCCGCCGGGTCGATGGCGCCTTCCGGCACGCGCAGGCCCGGCAGCCGCTGCTCGACCAGGGCGGCCTGCCGCGGCTTGATCGGCCGCGACTTCAGCCGGCCGAAGGACCGCAGCGGGGGATGGTGGTCGGACATCTCGACGTCGGCACCAAGTGTCATCCCGGTTTCGCGGGACGCGAAGACCGGGACCCATAGACTTCGCGGGAAGCCCTGGAAACGCAAACGGGCGCCGGCGTGCGCGGGTCCCGGCCGTCGCCTGGCGGCGAAGCCGGGATGACGCGCCCTGGCGGGGAAGCGGGGCTTACGCCAGCCGCTTCAGCTCTTCGGCCAGGTCGGTGCGCTCCCACGAGAAGCCGCCCTCGTTGTCGGGCTGGCGGCCGAAGTGGCCGTAGGCGGCGGTGCGCGCATAGATCGGCCGGTTCAGCTGCAGGTGCTCGCGGATGGCCCGCGGCGTCGCGCCGCCGATCATCTCGGGCAGGGCGAGCTCCAGCTTCGCGGGGTCGATCTCGCCGGTGTTGTGCAGGTCGACGTAGAAGGAGAGCGGCTGGGCCACCCCGATCGCGTAGCTGATCTGGATGGTGCACTTCTTGGCCAGGCCCGCGGCGACCACGTTCTTCGCCAGGTAGCGGCAGGCGTAGGCGGCCGAGCGGTCGACCTTCGTGGGGTCCTTCCCCGAGAACGCGCCGCCGCCGTGCGGGGCCGCGCCGCCGTAGGTGTCCACGATGATCTTGCGGCCGGTGACGCCCGCGTCGCCGTCGGGGCCGCCGATCTCGAAGCGGCCGGTCGGGTTGATGTGCCACTTGGTCTTCTTGGTGATCAGGCCCGCGGGGACCACCGATTCCACATACGGCTTGATGACGCCGGCCAGCCGCGACGGCGTGGCGAGCTGCATGCCGATCCGCTTCTTGTGCTGGGTGGAGACCACGATCTGCAGGATCTCGACCGGCTGGCCGTTCTCGTAGCGGACGGTGACCTGGCTCTTGGCGTCGGGCTCGAGCACCGGGCATTCGCCCGAATGGCGGACTTCCGCCAGCTTCTTCAGGATGTCGTGGCTGTACTGCAGCGTGGCCGGCATCAGCGCCGGCGTCTCGTCGCAGGCGTAGCCGAACATGATGCCCTGGTCGCCGGCGCCCTCGTCCTTCTTCTCGGAGGCGTCGACTCCCTGGGCGATGTGGGCGGACTGCTCGTGCAGGTGGCAGGCATACTTCGCCTTGTTCCAGTGGAAGCCCTTCTGCTCGTAGCCGATCTCCTTGATCGCGGCCCGGACCTTGGGCTCGAGGCTCTTCACGATCTCCTTGGTCAGGGCCTTGTTCTCGGCCTTGGAGCCGCCCGGCTTGCCGGCGCGGACTTCGCCCGCCAGCACGATCCGGTTGGTGGTAACCAGCGTCTCGCAGGCGACGCGCGCCTCGGGCTGCACGCTCAGGAAGGCGTCGACCACGGTGTCTGAAATGCGATCGGCGACCTTGTCGGGATGGCCTTCGGACACGCTTTCGCTGGTGAAGATGTAGCTGGAACGGCTCAAGGACGGACTCCGGGAAGATGGGACAGCGTGCGGCGCGGCCTGCAAACTGGGCGCCAGCCTATAAAGAAATCCTTATGTGGCGCCAAGCGACGGCGAAGCGGGATCCTCCTGTGGCCGTCTGCGCCGCCGGCGACCCGCCAGCCACGCCAGCGCCGAGAGGGCGAGAAGACCCGCGAACGGACCCTCGCCCCAGCGACTGTACGGCGTCGGCGCCGTCGCGGATGGCAGCCGCGCGTCGATCACCCCGAACTGGCCGAGGGTGAGCTGCTTGCCGGGAAGGATGCGGCCCTGCGCGTCGATGACGGCCGAGACGCCGGTGGGCGTGGCGCGCACGATCGGCAGGCCCTGTTCGATGGCGCGGTAGCTGGCGATATTCAGGTGCTGCCACGGGCCGCTGGTGCGTCCGAACCACGCGTCGTTGGAGACATTGAGGATCCAGGCCGGCCGGCCGGGGCCATCGCCGGCCAGGCCCGGGAATAGCGCCTCGTAGCAGATCAGCGGCTGAACCGGCGGCAGGCCGGGCGCGACCATCGGCTGCGGCCGGGGGCCCGCCGAGAAGTCCTCCTCCATGTGCACCAGGCTGCGGATCCCGAGCCGGCCGGCCAGGTCGCCCAGCGGGATGAACTCGCCGAACGGCACCAGCCGGAACTTGTCGTAGTAGGCCGCCACCCGCAGGGCCTGGTCGTCGCGGCGGAAGGCGATCAGGGTGTTGAAGTAGCGGTAGCCGCCGCGCGGGTCGCGCTCGGCGCGGTTGGCGCCCATCAGCAGCATCTGTCCCGGCTCGACCACGTCGCGGAGCCGGAGGCTCCAGCCCGGATCGGCGATCAGGTCGTCGATGACCGCGGGCAGCGCGCCCTCGGGCCAGATCACGACGTCGGGACGCCGCCGCGCCGGCTGCCGCGACAGGCCCTCGTACGCGGCGAAGACGGCGTTGAGGTTGTCCGGCCGCCACTTCTCCTTCTGGTCGATGTTCGCCTGGACGACACGGATCACGGGGGCGTCCTTGGCGTAGACCGGCCGCGCCGCCGCGGCGAGCCGGCCCGCGCCGCCCGCGTAGAGGGCCGTGAGCGCCACGCCGGCCGCGATCATCAGCCCCGCCTGCGCCAGCCGCCGCACGGGCAGCATCAGCGTGGCGGGGGCGGACGCGATGGCGAGCGTGATCCAGGTCAGGCCGTAGGCGCCGACGAGCGCGGCCGCCTGCGAGGGGGCGCTGCCGGCGCGCCAGCTCTCGCCGACGAGGTTCCAGGGAAATCCCGTCAGCACGTGCCCGCGCAGCCACTCGGCCGCCGCGAAGACGCCCGCGAAGACCAGCGGCTTCCAGGCGCTGCGCGGCCGCAGCGCGCGATAGGCCGCGCCGGCCGCGCCCCAGAAGAGCGCGAGCCCGCCGCCCATGAGGACCACCGCGAAGGGCGCCATCCAGCCGTGCACCCGGACGTCCACCAGGAACGGCTCGCCGATCCACCAGGTGGAGAGCCCGAAGTAGCCGAGCCCCGCCAGCCAGCCGAGGACGAAGGCCGCGCGCAGCGGCTTCGGCGACTGGATCGTCTCGAGTCGCAGCAGGATCAGGCTGTAGCCCAGCAGCCCCACGATCAGGCCGAAGGGCGGATGGGCGAGGCCCGCCGCAAGCCCGCCCAGGAGCGCCGTCAGCGGCGCGTACCAACGCGAGCGGCTCAAGAGCCTAGGCCTCGATCGGTTGGGAGGCAGGGGCGATGCGGCGCACCCGGACGCGCTTCACCCGGCGCGGATCGGCCGCCAGCACTTCGAGGAGGTAGCCGTCGGGGTGCCGGATCTGCTCGCGCTTCTGCGGCACCCGCCCGGCCAGGGCGTTCACCAGCCCGGCCACGGTGTCGATCTCCTCGTCGAGATCCTCGGGCGCGAGATCGACGCCGTCGCCGATGGCCTGCTCCAGCTCTTCGAGGGGCGCCCGGCCGTCGACGATCCAGCCCTCGTCGTCGCTGATGATCGGCGCGTAGGCCTGATCGGCGGACTCGTCGTGCTCGTCGTCGATGTCGCCCACCAGGGTCTCGAGCAGGTCCTCGAGGGTGACGAGACCGTCCACGCCGCCGAACTCGTCGATCACGAGGGCCATGTGCGTCCGCTTGGCGCGCATGTTCGTCAGCAGCTGGGCGCAGGGCATCGAGGGGGGCACGTACAGGACCTCGCGCACGAGGCTGTGACGGCCCATCAGCACCTTGTCGTCGGGCTTCGGGCGGCGGCTCTTGCGGGCCAGCAGCTTGAAGATGTCCTTCACGTGCACCACGCCCACGGGCTCGTCGAGGGTCTCGCGGTAGACCGGCATCCGGCTGTGCTCGGCTTCCACGAAGCGGTCCGTCACCTCGGCGAAGGTGCAGCTCTTCTCGATGCCCACGATGTCGGCCCGAGGCTTCATGACGTCTTCGACCCGGAGATCCTGGAAGGCCCGCGCCTGGCTCACCAGTTCGCCGCCGCCCTCCATCCGGGGTTCGGGGAGTTCGTCGGCGGCCGCTTCCGCCGTCCGCCGGAACAGGTCGATAAGTCCCATGAGGCCGCGGCGCCGGCCGGGCCTGGATCGACTGGGAGGGTCAGGGTCGCTCATGCTCTCCTTCGCCGGCCGCATAGGGGTCGGGGACACCCAGGCCGGCCAGCACCGCACGCTCGAGGCCTTCCATGGCCTCGGCTTCATCATCGCCCATGTGGTCGTGTCCGCAAAGATGGAGCACGCCATGAACCACCAGATGCTGGAGATGGTGGGCGAGGGTCTTGCCTTGCTCCCGGGCCTCGCGCGCGCAGACGCCATAGGCCAGCGCCAGGTCGCCGAGGTGGAACTCGGGGTTGCGGGGCGCCGGGAAGCTGAGGACGTTCGTCGGCTTGTCCTGCCCGCGGAACTGCGCGTTCAGGGCGCGGACGCTCTCGTCGTCGGTCAGCAGGATGGTGACGCCCTCGTGCCCCGCCTCCTGGCTGTCCAGGGCGGCGAGCGCGGCGCCGCGCGCCAGCAGCTCCGCGCGCGGTTCGGCGGCGGCCCAGGCCTCGTCCTCGATCTCGACGTCGATCAAACCGTGCGCCCGCGCTTGGCCGCGTCGGCGTCGTAGGCGCGGACGATCCGCTCCACCAGCGGGTGGCGGACCACGTCCTCGGACCCGAAGCGCACGATGCCGATCCCCTGCACGCCCTCCAGCAGGTCCACGGCGTGGGCGAGGCCCGAGTCGCGCGGGTTCAGGAGGTCGATCTGGGTGGGGTCGCCGGTCACCGCCATCCGCGCGCCTTCGCCCAGGCGGGTGAGGACCATCTTCATCTGGGCGCGGCTGGCGTTCTGGGCCTCATCGACGATCACGAAGGCATGGCTGAGCGTGCGGCCCCGCAGGAACGCGATCGGCGCGACCTCGATCTCCCCCTTCTCGCGGCGGCGGCGAAGCTGCTCGGCCCCCAGGATGTCGGTCAGCGCCTCCCAGACCGGGGCCATGTAGGGGTCGACCTTCTCGTTCATGTCGCCGGGCAGGAAGCCCAGCCGCTCGCCGGCCTCGACCGCGGGGCGGGAGACGATCAGCCGGTCCACCGCGCCGCGCAGGAGCATGCCCGCGCCGTGCGCGACGGCGAGGAAGGTCTTGCCGGTGCCGGCGGGCCCCAGCCCGAAGACCAGCTCGCACTGGTCCAGCGCCTGGAGGTAGCGCGCCTGGGTGGGCGTCTTCGGCGCCACCTGGCCGCGGCGGCCGATCGGCAGCGGATTGCCGACCACGCCGGGCGCGCCGCCCGTACGCGCCTGGCCGATCGCCACCCGAACGTCGGCCTCGCCGATGTCGAGACCCTGGTCGGCGCGCGCCGCGATGGCCTGCACCGCCTTCTTCGCCGCGCCGCGCGCCTTCGCGTCGCCCGAGAGCGAGACGCCGCCGCCGGGCGTCTCGACCAGGACGCCAAAAGCGTCCTCGATCAGGGCGGCATGGCGGCTGCCCACGCCCGCGACGGCCCGCAGCGCGTCGTCCGACAGCGGAATGAACTCCGGGGCGCGGCTCAAGCGGGCTCCAGTTCCAGCACGCCGGCCAGGCTGTTCCGGGCGGCGCTCTCGATCCTCACCGGAACGATCCGGCCCAGCATCCGATCCGGGGCGGCCACATGCACGGCCTGGAGGTAAGGACTCTTGCCCACCAGCTGACCCGGGTGGCGGCCGGCCTTCTCGAACAACACGGGCAGGGTGCGGCCCGCCTGGGCGGCGTTGAACCCCTGCTGCTGCTCGTCCAGCAGGGCCTGCAGGCGCTGCAGCCGCTCGTCCGCCGCCTCGGGCTTCACCTGGCCCATCATCGCCGCGGCGGGCGTGCCGGGGCGGCGCGAGTACTTGAAGGAGAAGGCGCTGGCGTAGCGCACCTCGCGGACGAGCTGCAGCGTCGCCTCGAAATCGGCGTCGCGCTCGCCGGGGAAGCCGACGATGAAGTCGCCGCTGATGGCGATGTCGGGCCGCGCGGCGCGGATCCGCTCGATCAGGCGTACGTAGCTTTCGGCCGTGTGCGCCCGGTTCATGGCCTTCAGCACCTTGTCCGACCCCGCCTGCACGGGCAGGTGGAGGTACGGCATGAGCTCGGGGACCTCGGCATGCGCGGCGATCAGGGCGTCGTCCATGTCGCGGGGATGGCTGGTGGTGTAGCGGATGCGGTCCAGCCCATCGATCTTCGCCAGCCGCCGTATCAGGGCCGCCAGCCCGCCTTCACCGCCCTGGTCCTTGGCGTAGGCGTTGACGTTCTGGCCCAGGAGCGTGACCTCGCGCACGCCCTTCTCGGCCAGCGCGCGGGCCTCGGCCTCGATGGCGTCGGCCGGCCGACTCCATTCGCCGCCCCGGGTGTAGGGCACGACGCAGAACGTGCAGAACTTGTCGCAGCCCTCCTGCACGGTGAGGAACGCCGACACGCCCGAGGGCCGCCGCTCGGCGGTCAGGGCGTCGAACTTCTCGTCGGGCGCGAAGTCGGCGGCCAGCCGCTCGCCGCGGGCGCGGTGGGCGCGGGCGATGAGCTCGGGCAGCTGGTGATAGGCCTGCGGACCCACGACCAGGTCCACGGCCGGCTGCCGGCGCATGATCTCCTCGCCCTCGGCCTGGGCGACGCACCCGGCGACCGCGATGGTCATGCCGTCGGGCCTCGCCTGCTTCAGGCGCTTCAGCTGCCCCAGTTCGGAGTAGACCTTCTCGGTCGCCTTCTCGCGGATGTGGCACGTGTTCAGCACCACGAGGTCCGCGTCCGCCGGGTCGTCCGTGACGCCATAGCCCAGCGGCGCAAGGACGTCGGCCATGCGCTCGCTGTCGTAGACGTTCATCTGACAGCCGTACGTCTTGATGTAGAGGCGCTTTGCGGGCGCGGTCTCGGACATGGCGTGGGGTTATGGGGTCCCGCTCGCGCGGACGCAAGGAAACCGGCCGTCAGTCCTCGATCGGCACGCCGTAGAGCTCGAGGCGGTGGTCGACGAGCTTGTAGCCCAGCTTGCGCGCGATCGCCTCCTGCAGGGCCTCGATCTCGGCGTCGACGAACTCGACGACCTTGCCGGTCTTCATGTCGATCAGGTGGTCGTGGTGCTCGTCGGTATGCTCCTCGTACCGGGAGCGGCCGTCGCGGAAGTCCAGCCGGTCGATGATGCCGGCCTCCTCGAACAGCCGGACGGTGCGATAGACCGTGGCGATCGAGATGTGGGGGTCCACGGCGTGGGCGCGGCGATGCAGCTCCTCCACGTCCGGATGGTCGGAGGCGAGGGACAGCACGCGCGCGATGACCCGGCGCTGATCGGTCATGCGCATGTTCTTCTCGAGGCAGAGCTTCTCGATGCGGTCCGACACGTGCCGTTTCCTTTCGCCTTCAGAGATAGGTCTAGAGGGCGGATGCCGTAAGGTCGAGACGCATCACCAGGGCGTCGGCCCGCCCGTTCGGACCGCGGTCGTAGTAGCCCTTGCGCAGGCCGCTCCGCCGGAAACCGAGCGCCTCGTAGAGGGTGACGGCCGGGGCGTTGTCGACGTCGACCTCCAGGAACAGGTCGGCGGCGCCGGCGGCGCGCGCCGCGCCGATCGCGGCGGTCATCAGCGCCCGGGCGACGCCCCGGCGGCGCGCCCAGGGCGCAACGCCCACGGTCAGGATCTCCGCCTCCCCGGCGACGGCGCGGCAGACCAGCACGCCGGCGGGGTCCTCGTCCGCCACGAGGAACGCGAAGACGCCTTCGCCGTCCAGCAGGTCCTCGAAGTCCATCTCGTCCCAGGGCCTGTCGAAGGCCTGGGCATGGGCCGAGGCCATGGCGGGCGCGTCGGCGGGGGTCGCCAGCGACAGTCTCACGGCGCGACGCCGCCCGGCAGCTTGGCGTCCGGGGCACGCAGGTAGAGCGGCGCGACCGGGGCGGGCGTCCGCCGCGCGGCGAGGCGGGCCACGATCCGGGCGTCGCACCCCTCGGGCGCCTGCACGGCGTCGGCGGGTCCGGCCAGGAGCGCGGCGCCCGAGCCGACGAAGGTCATGGGCCGTCCGCCGCCGACCTCGGTCAGGCGGGCGTGCGCGGCGCCCACCGGCAGGACGTCCGGCGCCATGAGCGCGGCGCCGGCCTCGAAGATCTGCAGGTAGACCTGACCGCGGCGCGCATCGAGCGCCGCCGCCACGAGGCCATCGGCCTCGGCCGCGAGCGCCTCGAGGGTCCCGACGCCGGCGACAGGCCGGCCGAGCGCCGAGCCCAGCCCCTTCGCGAAGGCGACGCCGACCCGGAGCCCGGTGAACGAGCCGGGCCCCACGGTCACGCCGATGCGCTCGAGCCGGCCGAACGGGAGACCCGCCTCGGCCATGACCGCCTGCGCCATGGGGGCGAGCCGCTCCTGGTGTCCCCGCGCCATGACCTCGCAGCCGTGCGCGAGCACGCGGTCGCCGTCGAGCACGGCGACCGAACAGGCGTTGAGGCAGGTGTCCAGGCCGAGGACGATCATCCGGCGGCAGGTAGCCGGTTCGCGCCCAGGCTCAAAGCGCCTGTTCGACCCGCGTCACTTCCGGGACGTAGTGCTTCAGCATGTTCTCGACGCCGGCCTTCAGCGTGGCCGACGAGGACGGGCAGCCCGAGCAGGCGCCGCGCATGTTGAGCCAGACCACGCCGGTCTCGACGTCGAAGCGGTTGAACAGGATGTCGCCGCCGTCCTGCGCGACGGCCGGCCGGATGCGCGTGTCCAGCAGATCCTTGATCTCGGCCACGATCTGGGCGGTGTCGCCTTCGTAGATCCCTTCGTCGTGGCCGCCGCCTTCGGTCGCCGCGCCCTCGGCGAACAGCGGCCGCCCCGATGTGAAGTGGTCCATGATCGCCGCGAGGATCGGCGCCTTCACCAGCGGCCAGTCCACCGAGGCGTGCTTGCCGACGGTGATGAAGTCGGGGCCGTAGAACACCCGGGTCACCCCGGTGATCTCGAAGAGCTCGGCCGCGAGCGGCGACGAGGCGGCCTCTTCCGGCGACCGGAAGTCGCGAGTCCCGTCGTCCAGCACCGCCTTGCCGGGCAGGAATTTCAGGACCTCGGGGTTCGGCGTGGCTTCGGTCTGGATGAACATGCGGCAGATGTGGCGCGTGGCGTCCCCGCGCGCAAGCGGCGGCGCGCCCCCACTGTTGACGAGAATTCACTTCACCCGCTGCCTTGCCCGCCCTTAAGCCTGCAGCACGCAACCCCTGGGGCCTACATGTTCCGCACCGCCTGCTCCGCCGCCGCCCTCGCCGCGGTCCTCGCGCTCGAGCCCGCCGCCGGCGCGCAACCTGCCGCCGCGCCTGCGCCCGCCGCCACGGCGCCGTCCGAGGACGCGCGCCTCGCCGCCTTCTTCCAGGACACGTTCCTGGAAGCCGCAAGGCAGAGCCCCGAGACGCTGACCCAGCTCGGCATGAAGGAGCGCTACGGCGAGCTGGGCGACTACACCAAGGCCGGGCAGGACAAGGCCCTCGCCCTGGCCGAGAGCCAGCTGGCGCGCATGAAGCGCACGTTCGACCGCAGCAAGCTCTCGCCCGCCTCGCAGCTGAGCTACGACCTCTTCGAGCGCAACGTCGCCACCCAGCGGCTCCTCGCCAAGTGGTACTGGCAGGCCTACGCCGTCTCCTCCACGGGCAGCGCCCTGGACGGCCTGCCGGTCATGATGGTGAACGCCCACCGGATCGACAGCGTGGCCGACGCCGAGGCCTATGTGGCGCGGCTGAGGGCGGTGGACCGCGTCGCGGGCGAGGTGGCCGCCGACATCGACGAGCGGACGGCGAAGGGCTTCCTGCCGCCGGCCTTCGTGTTCGGCCGCGTGATCCCCGACGCCCGCAACCAGCTCAAGGGTGCGCCGTTCGACGCCGGCGCCGACCACGCGCTTTGGGCGGACCTGAAGGCGAAGGTGGCCAAGCTCGACACCGATGCGGCGACCCGGCAGCGCCTGCTGAAGGCCGGGGAAGCCGCGCTGACGGGCGAGTTCCGGCGCGGCTACGAACGCTACCTCGCCGCGCTGGAAGGCATGCAGAAGAAGGCCACGACGGTGAACGGCGTCTGGGCGCTGCCGCAGGGCGAGGCGTTCTACGCCGACACCGTGGCCTTCTTCACGACCACGAGCCTGACGCCGGACCAGATCCACCGGACGGGCCTCGCCGAGGTCGCCCGCATCCGCGCCGAGATGGAGGAGATCAAGCGGAAGGTGGGCTTCCAGGGCTCGCTGGAGGCGTTCTTCACGTTCGTGAAGACCGACCCGAAGACGCGCTATCCCAACACGGAGGCGGGCAAGCAGCAGTACCTGGCCGACGCCAAGAAGATCATCGCCGACTACATGGCGGTCGCCGACCGGCAGTTCTCGAGCACGCCGAAGCAGGCGCTGGAGGTCCGCGCCGTCGAGCCGTTCCGTGAGAAGACGGCCTCGGTCGCCTTCTACAACCAGGGCGCTCCGGACGGATCGCGCCCGGGCATCTTCTACGTGAACCTGTCCGACATGACCCAGGTCCAGAAGGTCCAGCTCCCGGCGATCGCCTATCACGAGGGCGCGCCGGGGCATCACTTCCAGATCGCCCGCGCCCAGGAGCAAGCCGGGCTGCCCATGTTCCGTCGCCTGGCCTACTACGGCGCCTACATCGAAGGCTGGGGCCTCTACGCCGAGAAGCTCGGCAAGGAAGCGGGGTTCTACCAGGACCCCTACGACGACTTCGGCCGCCTCTCGCTCGAGATCTGGCGCGCCGTGCGCCTGGTGCTCGACACCGGGATCCACTCGAAGCGCTGGAGCCGCGAGCAGGCGATCGCCTACATGAAGGCCAACTCGCTGAACTCGGACCGCGACATCGAGAGCGAGGTGGACCGCTACTTCACCAGCCCCGGCCAGGCCACGAGCTACAAGGTGGGGCAGCTCAAGATCCTCGAGCTCCGCGAGAAGGCGAGGACGGCGCTCGGCGCGAAGTTCGACCTGAAGGCCTTCCACGAGACCGTGCTGTCTGCCGGGGCGCTGCCGCTGGACGTGCTGGAGACGCGGGTGGACGCCTACATCGCCGGCGCGCGGTAGCCGCGATGATGCTGTGGGCTGCGGCCGGGCTCGCGGTGGCCGGGGCCTACCTGCTGGGGGCCATTCCGTCCGGCTACCTGGCCGGCCGCCTACTGAAGGGCGTCGACATCCGGACGCTCGGCTCGCGGTCCACCGGCGCCACCAACGTGCTGCGGACGCTGGGCCCGTGGCCGGCGCTGGCGGTGTTCGCCGCGGACCTCGCGAAGGGCGCGGCGGCGGTCCTGCTGGCGGGCGCCTCGACGGCGCCGCTTCCGGCGGGCGCCGGGCCGTGGATCGTCTGCCTGGCGGGCCTCGCGGCCCTGCTGGGCCACAGCCGCTCGATCTTCCTGGGCTTCACCGGCGGCAAGTCCGCGGCGGCGGGGCTGGGCGTGCTGCTGGCCCTGTCGTGGCCGGTCGCGCTCGGCGCCGCAGGCGTGTTCGTGGCCGGCGTGGCGATCTCGCGGGTCGTGTCGCTGAGCTCGATGCTCGCGGCCGTCGCCGCGGCGGCCCTGGTGCTGGTCCTGCCGCATCCCGCGGCCTACAGGCTGCTGGTGGTCGCCGGCGCGGCGTTCGTGATCTGGCTCCACCGCGCCAACATCGGGCGTCTGCTCTCGGGGACCGAGCCCCGCGTCAGCCTTGGCCGGCGCTAGGCGAGATCGGCGATCTCGTCGTCGGTGAGGTCGCCCGGCACGATCGTGATGGGCACCTTCCGCGCGCCCCACTTCACGCCCTCCTTGGCGATGGAGCTGACCAGCGGACCGGGCCCCCGGCCGCCCACGGCGGCGGCCAGGACCAGGATCTTGATGTCCGGGTCGTCGGACAGCACCGCCTTCAGGGCGCCGCGCGTCGAATCCGCCTCCTTGATCAGGAACTCCGGCGGCAGGCCGGTTTCGGCCTGGACGTACTCCGCCACGTGCTGCAGCTCGGTCTCGGCCTCCTGGCGCTGCTGGCGGGCGATCTCCTCGCGCACGCCCGACCAGTGCTCGAACACGGCCGGCTGGATGACCTTGAGCAGCGCCACGTAGCCGCCGGTCGAGCGGGCGCGGCGGCAGGCGAAGCGGAGCGCCGCCGGGAACTCGGCCGAATCATCCGCCACCACGAGGAACTTGCGCCGCACCGTCATGCCGTGACGGTGCGCCGGACGGCATGCGGACGCAAGTCCACTCGTCAGGTGGGGATTAGCCCGCCCAGAAGCCCACCAGCTTCCTGACCTCGGCGACGGTGGGCGCCGCCAGCGCGCGCGCCTTCTCGGCGCCCGCCCCCAGGATCCGGTCGATCTCGGCCGGATCGGCGAGCAGCCGGCGCATTTCGCCGCCGATCGGGCCCAGCACGGACACCGCCAGGTCGGCCAGCTTCGGCTTGAACGCGCCGAAGCCCTGGCCGGCGAACTCGCCCAGCACCTGCGCCTCGGTGCGACCCGCCAGGGCCGCGTAGATCGCCACGAGGTTCTTCGCCTCGGCCCGGCCCTCGAGGCCTTCCACCGTCTCGGGCAGCGGATCGGGGTCGGTGCGCGCCTTGCGGACCTTCTGGGCGATGGCGTCGGCGTCGTCGGTCAGGTTGATGCGCGACTGGTCCGAGGGGTCGGACTTGCTCATCTTGGCCGAACCGTCGCGCAGGCTCATCACCCGCGCCCCCGGCCCCTGGGTCAGGGCGTCGGGCAGCGGGAAGAAGTTGGGCGCGTCGAAGTCGTGGTTGAACTTCTGGGCGATGTCGCGGGTCAGCTCCAGGTGCTGGCGCTGGTCCTCGCCCACCGGGACCTTGGTGGCCTTGTAGACGAGGATGTCGGCCGCCTGCAGCACCGGGTAGGTGTAGAGCCCGACGCTGGACCGCTCCTTGTGCTTGCCGGCCTTGTCCTTGAACTGGGTCATCCGGTCGAGCCAGCCGAGGCGGGCGACGCAGTTGAACACCCAGGCCAGCTCGGCGTGCTCGGGCACCGCCGACTGGGCGAAGATGGTGGCGACCTTGGGATCCAGGCCGGTGGCGAGATAGGCGGCGGCGATCTCGCGCACCTGGCTCTTCAGCTTCGCGGGATCCTGCCATTCGGTGATGGCGTGCATGTCGGCCACGAAGATGAAGGTCTCGATCTCGTGCTGCAGGCGGCCGAACTTCACCAGCGCGCCGAGGTAGTTGCCCAGGTGCAGGTCGCCGGTGGGCTGGACGCCCGAGAGCACGCGTTCGGGACCCGCGTAGGGGGCAGGAGCTTGGTCGGTCATGGGATGGCTTCTCTAGGGAACAGGCAGGCAGGGGCAAGCCCTGATCGGAGCGATCAGAGGATCAGCGCCATCGCCGGATGTCGGGGCCGTTCGCCATGCCCGTGCCGATACCCGCACGCGAGCGTCAGGGCAAGTCGGGCGCGGGCGCGGGGTCGCCCTTGCGGCGGCGGAAGGCGGCGCGGGCCTCGGCCGGCGTGATGCCGCCGGACGCGAACAGGAGGACCGGGTAGAGCGCGAGCCCCGCGGACGAGACCAGGAGCATCGAGAGCTCCTTCACGCCATGGGCCAGGAACGTCGCGAGCGCGGCCTCGATCTGCGGCCGGACGGCGTTCGCCGCGACGAGGATCGCGCCGAGGGCCACGCTCGCCAGGGTGACGCGCACGATCTTGCCGCTGGCCCGCGCCGAGGGCCGCCAGACGCCGCGGCGCGTGAGGGCGAACCACATCTGCAGCACGGTGACCCAGGCGGCGACCGAGGTGGCGATGGCGACGCCGGTGAAGCCGATCCACGCGAACAGCGCGACGCCGAGGGCGATGTTCACGCCCACGGAGATGAGCGAGAAGCGCATCGGGGTGCGGGTGTCCTGGCGGGCGAAGAAGGCCGGCTGCAGGATGCGGAGCAGCACGAAGGCGGGCACGCCCCAGCCGTAGTGGAAGAGGAGCCCGGCGGTCGCCGCGGCGTCCTGGCTGGTGAACTCGCCGCGGGTGAAGAAGCCGTCGATGAGCCAGAACGGCAGCGCCATCAGCGCCGCGGCCGCCGGCAGGCTGAGCGCCAGGGCGAACACGACCCCCTGGTCCATGGCCGCCTGCGCGTCGGCATGGTCCTCGGCCTGCAGCGAGCGCGACAGGCGCGGCAGGAGCGCGACCCCGATGGCCACGCCCACGAGGCTCATCGGCAGCTGGTAGAGCCGGTCGGCCACGGTCATCCAGACGCGCATGCCGGCGATCTGCGAGGCCAGGATGCCCGAGATGAAGATGTTGATCTGGGTCGCGCTGTTGGCGATGGCGGCGGGCACGGCGAGCTTGATCAGCCGGCGCATGTCGGGGGTCAGGCGCGGGCGGACCGGCCGCAGCCGCGCGCCCGTGCGCCGCGCGCCCCACCAGCAGATGGCCGCCTGGCCCACGCCTGCGATCACCACCCCGAACGAGGCCCACCAGGCCGCCTGCACCGGGTCCTTCTGCGGCAGGACCATCGCCAGCATCACCAGGTTCAGGACGGTCGGATAGGCGGCCGAGACGATGAAGCGCCCGTGGGCGTTCAGGATGCCCGAGTAGAGCGCCGCCAGCGCCATGCACGGCAGGTAGGGCATGGTCACCTGGGTCAGCATCCAGGCGAGGCGGAACTTCTCCGGCTCGTCCGCATAGCCGGGGTTGATGACGTACATCAGCCACGGCATCGCGAGCTGCGCGGCCAGCATCACGGCCACGGTGGCGGCCGCCACGGTGGCGGCGGCGTCGGCCGCGAAGGTGTCGGCCTGCGCCTCGCCCTCCGCCTCGAGCTTGCGCGAGTACATCGGCACGAAGGCCGCGGCGAACGCGCCTTCGGCGAAGATGCGCCGGAACAGGTTCGGGAAGGCCAGGGCGGTGTAGTAGGCGTCGGCCGCGATGGTCTGGCTCGCCCCCAGCCTTGCGGTGATCACGAGGTCGCGCACCAGCCCCATCACCCGGCTGACCATGGTCAGCGCGGCGAAGATCGCCGACGAGCGGATGAGGCCGCCGGGCTTCGGCGCGGCGCGAGGAGTCTGGCTCACGGCGTGTAGCTCGGCTGCGTCGGGCGGGCCGTCAACCTAGCCGGATGGGCGCGGGCGCGGGTGTGGAATATTGATGCAGGGCGGGCGGAGGGGCTCTGGCGATGTTCGATGCGTACGTAGCGTTCCAGGCGAAGCTGCGGCCGACGGCCTTCGCGCTGATCACGCCGCAGCGGTGGGCCACCTACGCGGAGATGAACGCCGACGTCGACCGGCTGGCGGCGGGCCTGCGCGAGCTGGGCGTGAGCCGTGATCGGGGCGTGGTCTCGATCCGGATCGCCAACGACTACCTGACGCACGTGGCGTTCCTCGCGCTCGCCCGGCTGGGCGTCGTCTCCTCGCCCTTCGACGATCCCTCGCCCGACCTCGCGATCGTCCGGCGCGAGGACGCGGGGCCGGGAGAGCTGGCGCTCACCGCCGACTGGCTGGCGCAGACCTTCCGCGCCGATCCGCGTCCCGTGGAGCCGGTCCGGGTCGGGCCGGACGAGCTGATCCGGGTCATGCTGTCGTCGGGCACCACGCGCACCGCGCGGCGCGTGCCCCGCACCTGGCGGATGCTGGAGGGCAACACCCGGACCTGCGCCCTCACCTACTGCGCCGGCCGGCCCGGGCGCTGGGTGTGCCTCACCGGGATGGACACCGGCCTGGGACAGGCGATGACGCTCGCGGCGTGGAGCCAGGGGGAGACCCTGGTGGCGGACTATTCCACGGCCCAGCTCGCCGAGAGCCTGGAGGCGCTGCGGCCGTCGATCGTGGGCGCCACGCCCAGCTTCCTGCGCGACCTGCTGGCCGAGCTGCCGGCGGGACTGCCGGTCCAGGCCGGCCTGCGGGTCGTCTCCACCGGCGGCGTCCTTTCGGCCGCGGTCGCCCGCGAGATCCGCCTGCGGCTCGCCCCCGAGATCCTGATCAGCTACGGCGCGGCCGAGACCGGCAGCACGACGATGGCCGACGGCGCCTGGCTCGACGCCCACGCGGGCGCCGCCGGCTACCCCGTTCCCGGTGTGCGGGTGGAGGTCGTGGACGAGGCGGGGCGGCCCCTCCCTCCCGGCGAGCAGGGCGAGATCCGCATCTTCAGCGACCGCCAGTCGGACGGCTACCTGGGCGACGACGAGGCCACGGCCCGGGCGTTCCGCGACGGCGGCTTCTACCCCGGCGACCTGGGGCGGCTGACGGCGGAGGGGCTCCTCGTCGTGGACGGCCGGGTGGACGACCGCATGGACCTGGGCGGGATGAAATTCCTGCCGGACCTGGTCGAGGAGCTGGCGCTCGCCTATCCGGGCGTGCGCGACGCGGCGGCCTATGCGGCGCCGGACGCGAGCGGAACCGACGTCTGCTGGCTGGCGATCTCGGCCGCGCCCGACCTCGACCGCGAAGGGTTCGCGAACCATGTGAACGGGAGCGGCCGCAAGCTGCCCGAGATCCGGGTGGCCTGGATCGACCGGATCCCGCGCAACGCCATGGGCAAGGTCGAGCGGCGGCGACTGCGGGACGAGACCATCGCTGTGCTGACGGCGCGGTAGGCTGCTACGCTCCGCGGAGAAAAACGGGGAGGCGCCGGAATGGCACTCAAGGTGATCGGCTCGGGACTGGGCCGGACGGGAACGCTCTCGACCAAGCTGGCGCTGGAACAGCTGGGCTTCACGCGCTGCCACCACATGGCCGAGGTGTTCATGGACGCCGGGCGGCAGATTCCGCTGTGGAACGACGCCGGCGACGGGAAGCCGGACTGGGACGCCATCTTCGACGGCTACCAGGCCATGGTCGACCATCCGGGCTGCGGCTACTGGCGCGAGCTGATGGACTACTACCCGGACGCCAAGGTGCTCCATACCGTGCGCGACCCCGACAAGTGGTTCGACTCCACCCAGGCGACGATCTTCGCGCCCGAGAACCTGAGCCGCTTCCGCGAAGGGGCGATGGCCACGTTCTTCGGTCACCTGCAGGCGTTCTACGAGAACGGGGACATGAACGACCGCGCGTTCATGACCGACTTCTTCCGCCGCCACACCGAGCGGGTGGTCGCCACGGTCCCCAAGGAGCGCCTGCTGGTGTTCAACGTGGCCGAGGGCTGGGAGCCGCTCTGCGCCTTCCTGGGCGTTCCCGTCCCGGACACCCCCTATCCGCGCGAGAACTCCACCGAGCAGTTCCGCAGCCGGGCCGCCGCCGGGGCGATGCCGATCGACCCGGCCAAGGCCCGGGCCGAGCCCGCGAAGTAGTCCGCCTCCGCGGGGCGGCCGGGCGATCGCGTTTGCGGCGCCCGGGACTTGAACTCCCTCACCGCCTGCGGCGGAGCTCCCCCGGCGGGGGAGCATCTCGAGGGAGGCCAGGGGAGGCGGGCCGGCGGTTCGCACCCCTCACCTGGCCACGCTGGCGCGGGCGCGGGGGAGGGCGGCGCGGCGGGCGCCCGTGGGCTCGGCCTCGTCGGCGAGGGCGGCGAGCAGCGCGGCCTTGAGCGCATTGCCCTTGCGCGCGTCGGTGAGCTTCGCGCCCGCCTCGTCCACCACGTAGAAGGCGTCGACGGCGCGCTCGCCGTAGCCGTCGATGTGCGCCGAGGTGATGGTGAGGCCGGCGTCGGCCAGGGTCCGGGCGAGCGCCGCCAGCAGGCCCGGCCGGTCGCGCCCCGACGCCTCGACGACGGTGGCGGTCTCGGAGGCCTCGTTGTCCAGCATCACGGTGGGCACGATGGCGAAGGCGGCGGTTCGGCCCAGATCCTTGCGGCGCGCCTCGCGCCCGACGGGTTCGCCGCGGGCGGCGGCGGCCAGGTCGTCGGCGAGCCGGATCAGGACGCGGGGGTCGGTGGCGCCGAACGGCTGGCCGTTGATGTCCTGTACGAAGAAGACGTCGAGCGCCTGGCCGGTCCGCGAGGTGAACACCCGCGCGCCGACGACGTTGGCGCCCGCCGCCGTGATCGCGTCGGCGAGGTCCATGAACAGGCGCGGACGGTCGGTGGCGGCCACCATCAGCTCGGAGGCGTTGAGGTCGTCGCGCACCGCGCAGATGGCGGCGGCGCCGCGGCCCTCGCGGGCGGTGCGGGCGAGGCCGGCGTGCTTCAGGACCTCGGCGTCGTCGAAGGCGGTGAAGTAGGCGTCCTCCATGGCGTCGCCCCAGGCCTCGGCGGCGGGGTCGGCCTTGGCGAGGCGGACGCGGGCGTCGTAGGCGGCGTTCTCCTGGTAGCGGCGCAGCGCCGCCGCGGCGTCCGAGCCGCGGCCGCCGCGGAACACCGCCTCGGTGGCGGCGTAGAGCTCGCGCATCAGCTGGCCCTTCCAGCCGTTCCAGACGCCCGGCCCCACGGCGCGGATGTCGGCCACCGTCAGCACCAGCAGCAGCCGCAGGCGCTCGGGCGTCTGCACGATGCGCGCGAAGTCGGCCACCGTCCGCGGGTCGGAGACGTCGCGCTTCTGGGCGTAGTCGCTCATGACCAGGTGATGCTCGACGAGCCAGGCCACCAGCTCGATCTTCGAGCGCTCCAGGCCCAGCCGCTCGCAGGCCTGCCGCGCGGCCCGGGCGCCGGCCACCTCCTGCCCGCCCGCGCCGCCCTTGCCGGTGTCGTGCAGCAGCATGGCCAGGAACAGGGCCTCGCGGTCGGCGATCAGGGGCATGATCTGCACCGCCAGCGGATGGTCGGCCTGCAGCCGGCCGGCGGCGATGTCGGCGATGATGCCGACGGCCCGCAGGGTGTGCTCGTCCACCGTGTACGAGTGGTACATGTTGAACTGCATCTGGGCGACGATGCGCCCGAACTCCGGCAGGTAGCGCCCCAGGACGCCGGCCTCGTTCATCAGCGTCAGCGTGGTGCGCGGATCGCGGCCGCGGGCCAGGATGTCGAGGAAGACCTTGGCGGCGCCGGGATCGCGGCGCACGGCCGAGGTGATCAGGTTCATCGACCGCGAGGCGGCGGTGAAGGCGTCGGGATGCAGGTCGAGGTTCCGCTCGTCGGCGATGCGGAACAGGCGGAGCAGGTTCACCGGGTCGCGCGCGAAGATCTCGGGGTCCACGTCGAGGCGGCCGCCGACCTCGTGGAAGCCAGGCTCGTCCAGCGGCTTGCGCTTCACCTTCCGGCCCGGGATGAACCGGCTGATGCCCTTGGGCGCCATCTTGACCTGGTCGGCCTCGAGCTTGGCGGCGAACACGCGGGTGAGCGCGCCCACGTCCTTGGCGATCAGGAAGTAGCGCCGCATGAAGCGCTCGACGGCGGGCGCGTCGCCGCGGTCGCCGTAGCCCATCCGCCGCGCCAGCTCCGGCTGCAGGTCGAAGCTGAGGCGCTCCTCGGGCCGGCCGGTGGCGAAGTGCAGGTGGCTGCGCACCGCCCACAGGAAGTCGAAGGCCACGATGAACGCCCGGACCTCGCGGCGGTCGAACAGGTCCATCTGCATGACGCGCTCGAGACTTTCGCCCGGATGCAGGTACTGGGCGATCCAGAACAGGGTGTTCAGGTCGCGCAGGCCGCCCTTGCCCTCCTTCACGTTCGGCTCGACCAGGTAGCGGCTGGCGCCGGCGCGGGCCTGGCGGTCGTCGCGCTCCTTGAGCTTGGCGGCCACGAACTCGGCGCCCGTACCCCTCACCACCTCGTCGCGGAAGCGCCGCACCAGCTCGGCGGCCAGCTTCTCGTCGCCGGTCAGCCGCCGCGCCTCCAGGATCGAGGTGCGGATGGTCATGTCCTCGCGCGAGAGCTTGACGCACTCGTCGATGGTCCGCGAGGCGTGGCCCACCTTGAAGCCCAGGTCCCACAGGGCATAGAGCATGTACTCGATCACGCTCTCGGCGTGGGCCGTCTGCTTGTAGGGGCGCACGAAGAGGAGATCGAGGTCGCTGTACGGCGCCAGCGTGCCGCGGCCGTAGCCGCCCACGGCCATCAGCGCCAGCCGCTCGCCCTCGGTGGGGTTGCGGGCGCGGAAGACGTGGACGGTGGTGAAGTCGTAGAGGGCGCTCACCACCTCGTCGGTGACGCCCGAGAGCAGGCGGGCGGTCTCGATGCCGCCGGCGCCGTTCTCCAGCCGCTCCTTGGCGATCATCCGGCCGCGGAACAGGGCGGCCTTGAGGATGTCGAGCGCGGCCTTGCGCTGGGCCGCCTCGTCGCCCAGGTGCTCCAGCGCCGCGGTGGAGAGCTGCGAACGCAGCTTGACGCCGTCGACGACGTATTCGAGGCGGGTCGGCTTCAGGCGCGTGGGCATGGGGCCCGCATATAGGACGGTTTTCGGCGGGCGTGCAGGCATCTCCCGCGTTGGATGGGTGATGGGCAAGGGCAGCTACCGCGGCGGAGGCGTCCTCCTGGGCTGGAACGCCAACCGCTATGTCGCGCCCTCGCTGACGGGGCGGACGCGGTCGGGGCGCGCGCTGATCAAGGACCTGGCGGTGCGGACCGCCCAGAGCCGCGAGGAGCTGGCGGCCCAGGACGAACGGGCGAGGAAGCGCCACGGCCTCGCGCCGGCCAAGGCGCCGCAGCCGGCGACCGCCGCGGCGGCCAGCGCCGGCGCCACGGGCGTCGCGGAGGCGGCCCGCAAGCGGCTGAAGGCCGGCGGGCGTCAGGCGTTCACGGTGACGGTGGTGCGGAAGAAGCGGCGGAAGGGCTAGCTGGAGTCGGGCACGCCGGGCGGACCCGGCCCGGCCGCGGCGGTCTCCGCCGGATCGGGGAGGAGGCCCACGACCGCCAGGGCGTCGCGCAGCGCGGCGAGCTGGTCCGCCATGTCCGCCTCGCCGAACGCCACCCCGCCCTCGGCGCGCGCGGCGTCGATCTCGTCGGAGAGCGTCTGCAGGGCGAAGTCCAGGTCGTCATCCCCGTGGACGTCGCAGAGTTCTGTGGCGACCGTCTCGTAGAGGTCGCGGTGGCGGCGGTTGATGCGCGCCTGCTGCTGGGGCGTGGGCGGCGCGGGCGTCGCGGCGGCCTCGCGGGACTCGGCGTCCCGGTCGCGCCGCAGGCGCGATTTCACCAGCAGGGCCTGGCGGTAGCTGCGGGCGGCGCGCTCCGAGGCGCGGGCCAGCCGGCAGGCCGTGTCGGCGTCGTCCTCGGCCTCGGCCCGCTCGGCGAAGCGCAGCGCCAGCCGCAGCTGGGCCGCGGCCAGATCGGCCAGCCCCTGGGCCTCGGCGTCGGTGATGGCGAGCGGATCGGACATCGGCGCCGAGCGGAACATCCACCTACGTCAGAAGCGGACGCATGGATGCTGGGACTCGCACGACGACCTCCCGGGCGAGAGAGCCTTCGCCCGTCGCAGCGCGGGCGGGCGCTCAGTTCAGCCGCAGCCTCACCCGCTCGCGCTGCGCGCGGGCCGCGAGGGCTGCGCCGCCGTCGAGCGTCGTGGCGCGCTGCAGGGCCTCCAGGGCCCCCGCCAGCGCCCCCTGGCCCTCGCGCGCCGCGGCCACGTCGAGCCAGGGACGGTGGTCCAGCGGGTCCAGCAGGGCGCGGCGCAGGGCGGCCCGCTCGGCGCGGGCGAAGTCGCCGCCGTTCGTGGCCGTGGCGAAGCAGATGTTCTGCAGCCGCAGCAGGACCGCACGGTCGCTCACGGGCGTCATCAGCCGGTCCAGGCGGTCGGCGACGTTCGGCGTCAGCCCCGCATGGAGCGCCCGGCGCGTCAGTTCCGACGGCAGCACCACGCGACCTTCCGAGAACGGGTCCAGCGCCAGCGGCCCCTCGTCGGTCTCGATCCGCAGCAGGAAGTGGCCCGGAAAGTCGACGCCCTGCACCGAGAGCCCGCACCGCCGCGCCGCGTGCAGGTAGAAGAGCCCGATGGTCACCGCCAGGCCGCGCCGCTTGCCGGCCACCGCCAGCACGTCGGCGTTGTCGGGGTCCTCGAGGGTGAAGAGGTCTCCGGACAGGCCCAGGTCGCCGGCCATGGTCTCGGCGATCGCCTCCTCGGGGCTCTCGCGCTTCAGGCGCTCGCCCAGCCGCTCCACGCCGCGGGCGGCCATCTCCCGCGCCTGGGCCGGGTCGCGCACCGGGTCCTCGTGGATGGCGCAGGCGATGGCGGCTTCCAGCAGCGGGAACTCCGCGTCGGGCGCGGCCCCCGCTTGCGACAGGATGGTCTCGGCTTCCTCGCGGTCCATGTTCCCCAGGCCCACCGACGGACTCAGCCGCCTCTCCAGGCGTCGGGAATATGACGGGGAAGGCGGCCGGGCGCGAGGGCCAGCAGATCGAGCCGAACGCCGCACCCCCTGAGCCCAGGACGATTCGCCGCGATCCCCGCCCCGGCGCGGCGCAGCCGCTCGCGCTGGTCGGCCGTCACGGTCTCGATCGCCGCCTGCAGGCTGGTGCGGCTCTTCACCTCCACCACCGCCAGCACGTCCCCGCGCTTCGCCAGGAGGTCGATCTCGGCCTGCGGCGTCTTCAGGCGGAAGCCCAGGATGCGGTAGCCCTTGGCCATCAGCCACACCGCCGCCCACGCCTCGGCCCGGCGGCCCGACCGGCGCGCCTGGGCGCCGCGCGCCACCCGCACGTTCATCGCCTCGGTCCTCCGGGCTTCATGTCCAGCGCCCGCCGGTAGAGCTCGCGGCGCGGCAGCCCCAGGGCCTTGGCGACCTCCGCGGCCGCGTCGGCGGGCTTCAGCCGCGAGAGCGCCTCGGCCAGGGCGGCGTCGGCGTCGGCGGCGGTGGCCTCCGCCTCGCGGCCCGGCGCCACCAGGATCACGATCTCGCCCTTGGGCGCGTCGAGCCGCGGGTCGGCGGCCAGCTCCGCCAGCGGCCCCCTGTAGAAGGTCTCGTACAGCTTGGTGAGCTCGCGGCAGACCACCGCCTCGCGCGCGCCCAGCACCGCCGCCATGTCCGCCAGGCATTCGGCCAGGCGCGAGCCGCCCTCGAAGAACACCAGGGTGGCGCGCAGTCCCGCCACCTCCTCCAGGAAGGCGCGGCGGGCGGCCGACCGCGGCGGCGGAAAGCCCAGGAACAGGAAGCGGTCCGTCGGCAGGCCTGCCGCCGAAAGCCCCGCCAGCAGGGCCGAGGCGCCGGGGATCGGATGCACCGCGTGGCCGGCCGCGGCGGCCTCGCGCACCAGCCGGTAGCCCGGGTCCGAGATCAGCGGCGTCCCGGCGTCGCTCACCAGGGCCACGCGGCCGCCGTCGCCGAGCTGCGCCATGGCCTTGGCCCGAGCCCGCTCGGCCGCATGCTCGTCGTGCCGCTCCAGCCGCGCCGACAGCCCGAAGGCCGACAGCAGCTTGCCCGTCACCCGGGTGTCCTCCGCCAGCACCAGGTCGGCCTGGGCCAGCACGTCCAGGGCGCGCAGGGTGATGTCCCGCAGGTTCCCGATCGGCGTCGCCACCACGTACAGGCCGGGCGCGAGCGGCGCGTCGTCGAGCGTCGGGGGCGGAAGCGCGCGGGCCATGGCGCGAGGGTTCGCCGGAAACGCAACCGCGATCAAGCGGCGCGGACTGGCGCGGGCGAGAAGGTCGGCGTTTCGTAGGAGTCGCCATGGACCCCGTGCAGCGCGCCATCTGGTTCGTCGAAGGCCACCTCGGCGAGGAGATCACCCTCGACGACGTGGCGCAGGTGGCCGGCCTGTCGCGCCACCACATGGTCCGCGCCTTCGGCCAGGTCACCGGCCGGTCGGTGATGCGCTACGTCCGCGCGCGCCGGCTCACCGAGGCCGCCCGCGCGCTGGCGGCCGGGGCCCCGGACATCCTGTCGGTGGCGCTCGACGCCGGCTACGGCTCCCACGAGGCGTTCACCCGCGCCTTCCGCGACCAGTTCGGGGCCACCCCGGAGCAGGTCCGCGCGGCAGGCCGCATCACCGACCTCGCGCTCGTGGAGCCCCTCACCTTGGAACAGATCATCGGCCTGGAACTCGCCCCGCCGCGCTTCGTCGACCGCGGCCCCCTGCTGTTCGCGGGCCTGCTGGAGCACTACCGCGACGGCGACATGTCGGGGATTCCGGGCCAGTGGCAGCGCTTCGCCCCCTGGCTCGGCGCCATTCCGGGCCAGGTCCCGCAGGCGACCTACGGGGTGGTCTTCAACGGCGACGACGACGGGGCCACGGACTACCTCGCGGCCGTGGAGGTCGCCGACTTCTCCGACCTGCCGCCGGCCCTGTCGCGCCTGCGGGTCGGCGCCCGGCGCTACGCCGTCTGGAGCCACGCGGGCCACGTGTCCGAGATCCGCAGCGTCTGGGCGGCGATCTGGGGCGGCTGGGTTCCGCAGCAGCGGGCCCGCGTGGCCGACGCGCCGTTCTTCGAACTCTACCCGGCCGCCTTCGATCCAATGACCGGCGAGGGCGGCTTCGAGATCTGGCTGCCGGTGGAGGGCTGAGGGCCTCAGGCCCCCGCCAGCCGCGCGGTGACGGCGTCGAGCAGGCGGCGGCCGGCCGGCGTCGCGCGCAGGCGGACGGGGTCCCCGGCGACGAGGCCGAGGTCGGCCAGCTCCCGGACGGCGGGGTGCGCGGGGGACAGGCCCAGCGCCGTCAGCTCGGCGAAGGCGACGCCGTCGGCGATGCGCAGGCCGGTGAGCAGCCGCTCCTCCGCGGCCTCGACCGGGCTCAGGGTCTCGCGGCTCGCGAAGCCGAGGCCCGTCTGCGCGACGCGCCGCAGGTAGTCGTCCGGCCGGTCGGCCGCCGCGGTCGCCTCGCGCAGGCCGTCGCGGGTGATGCGCCCGTGCGCGCCCGGCCCTGCGCCGACGTAGTCCCAGCCGCGCCAGTAGACGAGGTTGTGCCGCGACCGGGCCGCCGCCCCGCGCGCGTGGTTCGAGACCTCGTAGGCCTCGAAGCCCTGGGCCTCGAGCACGTCCTGGGTCGTGTCGTAGAGGTCGGCGGCGGCGTCGTCGGCCGGGACCGAGAAGCGGCCGCGC
This sequence comes from Phenylobacterium sp. T106, assembly GCF_057219735.1. NCBI lineage: Bacteria > Pseudomonadati > Pseudomonadota > Alphaproteobacteria > Caulobacterales > Caulobacteraceae > Phenylobacterium > Phenylobacterium sp. T106. The sequence goes on from NZ_JBXVWA010000004.1 coordinate 220,387, forward strand.
CGCACCGCGCGGTCGAACGCCGTGCCGTCCTCGATGGTGAGCTGGTAGGGCGATATGTGCTCGGCCCCGATCCCCACGGCCTCGCGCAGCTCGCCGGCCCAGGCGGCGGGGGTCTGGCCGGGCCGCGCGTAGATCAGGTCCACCGACAGCCGCGGGAAGGCGCGGGCGGCCGCGGCGGCGGCCCGCCGTCCCTCGGACGCGTCGTGGTTGCGCCCCAGGAACGCCAGCGCCGCGTCGTCCAGCGACTGCAGCCCCAGCGACAGCCGGTTCACGCCCGCGGCCGCGAGCGCGGCGAACCGGCCGGCCTCCGCGTCGGTTGGGTTGGCCTCCAGGCTGACTTCCAGGTCCCCGGCCGGCGTCCAGAGCCGGCGGGCCGTCTCCACGACCTCGGCGACCCAGTCCGGATCCATCAGCGACGGCGTTCCGCCGCCGAAGAAGACCGAGACCAGCGACCGCGGCCCCGTCAGCGCCCGCTGCGCCGTCAGGTCGGCCACGATGGCCCGCGCCAGCTCGGCCGCCTCCGCGCCACGGCCCCGCGCCCGGAAGACGTTGAAGTCGCAGTAGGGGCAGATCCGCGCGCAGTACGGCCAGTGGACATAGACCCCCAGCGGCGGGGGCTGGGTCACAACAGCGCCGCCTTGAGCTTGGCGAACGCGCGCGCGCGGTGGCTCATGCCGTCCTTGTGCTCGGGCTCGAGCTCGCCGAACGTCCGGTCCATGCCCTGCGGCACGAAGATCGGGTCGTAGCCGAAGCCCTTGTCGCCGCGCGGCGGGAAGCTGAGGGTCCCGTCGATCCGGCCCTCGACCACCACCGCCGGGCCGCCCGGCCAGGCCACCGCCAGCGCGGAGGTGAACCAGGCGGCGAAGTCCTCGGCGCCCGCCTCCTCCAGGCGCTCTTCGACCTTGCGCATGGCCATGGCGAAGTCCTTCGCGGGTCCGGCCCAGCGCGCGGAATAGATCCCCGGCGCGCCTTCCAGGGCCCGCACCGACAGGCCCGAATCGTCGGCCAGCGCCACCAGCCCCGAGGCCTCGGCCGCCGCGCGCGCCTTCAGCAGCGCGTTGCCCGTGAAGGTGGACTCCGTCTCGTCGGGTTCCGGCAGGCCCAGCTCGCCGGCGGCCACCAGCTCGAAACGGCCCTCCAGAATCTCGGCCAGCTCGCGCGCCTTGCCGGGATTGTGGGTCGCGACCACCAGGCGGGTCCCGGGTTCGAGCTTCAGGGCCATGACGTCACTCCTCGGCGCGCCGCGACCCTAGCCTCCCGGCGGACCCGCTGCATTGCAAAAGTTTAATATCGTTACTCGATATTCACGTGATCGGAAAACGATATGGCCGTATCGATAATCACATCGAAGCACAGGGCTTCGACCCACCACCCGCTGCACCGCAGCACACAGACGGAGACCACAAATGTTCGCCAAGACCATGAACATCCTCGACCGCACCGCGATGAGCTTCATCGTCGTCCTGGCCGCCGCGCCGATCCTCAGCATCGCCGCCCGCGCCGCCTTCCTCTAAGACTCGGCGCAACGAGTCATGAGGATCGTCCGATCCGCCCCGGCCTGGGCTGGAGAGCGCCCTTCGAAGGGCGAGCCCCGGCCGCGGCGGATCCAGACGAACCCTTCAATCGTGGGGCATTGACGGGCATGCGCGCCTTGGGTCCGGGCTCGGTTTCGAGCTTCCTGAAGATCATCCTCGACGTCGTCTTCGCCGCGCTGTGGATCGGCGTCGGCGTCCTGTCCCTGATCGCGCTCGCGGCGCTGCTGCTGAGCTTCAACCCCGACGTCCTGCCGCGGATCGCCGAAGGCGACGCCAAGGCGCTCCCGGACCTCATCCGCAACAACGGCCCCTCGATGGCGGCCGGCGTGTTCGGCGCCGCGCTCTACCTCGTGGGCGTCCTGGTCATCGTGGCGGCGCTGCGCCGCATCTTCTCGACGCTGACCGTCGGCGACCCCTTCCACCCCGACAACGTGGCGCGCCTGCGCCTGATCGGCCTGATGCTCGCCGGCCTCGAGGTCGGCCGCTACGCCTTCTGGATCGTGTCCGCCTGGCTGCCGGGCGTCGACCGGGAGGAGCCCACCCTCAGCCTCACCGCCTGGTTCTCGGTGCTCGTGGTCTTCGTGCTGGCGGAGGTGTTCCGCGAAGGCGCGCGGCTGCGGCGCGAAGCCGAACTGACCATCTGAGGCCGCACGACCATGCCCATCCGCGTGAGCCTCGACCGCGTGCTGCTCGAACGCCGCATGTCGCTGACCGAGCTGGCCGACCGCGTCGGCGTCACCATCGCCAACCTCTCGATCCTGAAGACCGGGAAGGCCCGCGCCGTGCGCTTCTCGACCCTGTCGGCCCTCTGCCGCGAACTCGACTGCCAGCCCGGCGACCTCCTGGTCTACGAGCCCGGCCCCGACGACGCGCTCGCCGACGACATGGAGGAGTAGGGGCCGCCCGGACCCGGGGCGCCGGCATTGCTGCATCGCACCCGATCCCTGCGGCATTGCAGCGCAATTTATTCACCCGGGGAGGAAATCCTTGATTTCCGCGAGGGGCGACCTATCTGACGCTCACGTTGCACTGCAACATGGAGCACGAAAATGGCTGCCTGGATCGAAAAGTTCCTGGACGCGCTGTTCGCCCCGCTCGCCCGCGAGCTCGAGCGCCTGCCTCCGCAGGCCATGCGTTTCGGCGTGTTCTTCTGATATCGCGCACCGTCCGGCTTCGGCCGGATCTGCGAGCGCCGGCGGCGCCGACCCGGGAGGGCGGCGCCGTTTGCGTATCCGGCGTCAGCCGCCGCGGGGTCTCAGGCCGTCGCGTCGCGCTGCCGGGCGCACAGCTCGCCGATGCCCTTGCGGGCCAGGGAGAACAGGGCGTCGAACTCGGCCTGGCTGAAGCCGCGCTTCTCGCCCGTCGCCTGCACCTCGACGATGTCGCCCGATCCCGTCAGCACGAAGTTGGCGTCGGCCTCGGCGTTGGAGTCCTCCTCGTAATCGAGGTCGAGCACCGGCGTGCCGGCGAAGATGCCGCAGCTCACCGCGGCCACCTGGTCCAGGATCGGATCGGTGGCGATCACCCCCTCGTCCAGCAGGTAGCGCGTGGCCAGCCGCAGGGCGACCCAGGCGCCCGTGATCGAGGCCGTGCGGGTGCCGCCGTCCGCCTGCAGCACGTCGCAGTCCACCGTGATCTGCCGCTCGCCCAGGGCCTTCAGGTCGGTGACGGCGCGCAGGCTGCGGCCGATCAGCCGCTGGATCTCTTGCGTGCGGCCGCTCTGCTTGCCGGCCGCGGCCTCGCGGCGGCCGCGGGTGTGGGTGGCGCGGGGCAGCATGCCGTACTCGGCCGTGACCCAGCCCTGGCCCTTGCCCCGCAGGAAGCCGGGCACGCCCTCCTCGAGGCTCGCGGTCACCAGCACCCGGGTGTGGCCGGCGCTGATGAGGCACGAGCCCTCGGCATAGCGGGTGACGCCGGTCTCGAGCGTCAGCGGGCGGAGGAGGTCGGGGGCGCGTTCGGACGGTCGCATGGTCTTGGGGGGATCTCGGTCTCGGAGGACTTGGGGCAGGCGCGAGCTTGCGCCGGCGGGACCCGCGCTTATCCTACTATACGGACACGCACCATGGCCCACAGCAGACACCGCTCGCCGTGACCCCCCCGTTCCTGAACCGCGGCCCCTCGCTCGCCGACATGGACGCACGCGCCCGCGACATCTTCCGCCGGATCGTCGAGAGCTACCTGGAGACGGGGGAGCCGGTGGGCTCGCGCACGCTCTCCAAGGGCGGGGTCTCGCTCTCGCCCGCGTCGATCCGCAACACCATGCAGGACCTGACGCAGCTCGGCCTCCTGGGCGCCTCCCACGTCAGCGCGGGACGCCAGCCGACCCACGCGGGGCTGCGGCTCTTCGTGGACGGCCTGCTGGAGGTGGGCGACATCGCCGAGGAGGACCGGCGTTCCATCGAGGCCCGGCTGGGCGCGCACGGACGGAACTACGAGGAGGCCCTGAACGAGGCCTCGGCCATCCTCTCGGGCCTCGCCGGCGGCGCCGGGATCGTGGTCACGCCGATGCGGGACGCGGGCGTGACCCATGTGGAGTTCGTGCGGCTCTCCGGCGACCGCACGCTGGCGATCATGGTCTTCGACGACGGCGTCGTGGAGAACCGCATCATGCGGCTCCCGGCCGGCGTCACCCCGTCGGCCCTGCAGGAGGCGTCCAACTTCCTGAACGCCCGGCTCCGGGGCCGGACGCTGGTGGAGGCGCGCACCGACCTGCGCGCCGAACTGGACCGGGCGCGGCGCGAGCTCGACCAGACGGCCGCGCGGCTGGTCGAGGACGGCCTGGCCGCCTGGAGCGGAGGCGAGGCCGAGGACCGCGCCCTCATCGTGCGCGGCCGAGCCAACCTGCTCGAGGACCGCGAGGCCCTGGAGGACCTCGAGCGCGTCCGTTCGCTCTTCGAGGACCTGGAACAGAAGGAGCAGCTCATCCAGCTCCTCGACGGCGTCCGCGACGGCGAGGGCGTGCGCATCTTCATCGGCGCCGAGACGCGCCTGTTCTCCCTTTCGGGTTCCGCTGTGATCGCGGCGCCCTATATGACGGGCGCGCAGAGGGTCGTCGGCGCCATCGGCGTCATCGGCCCTGCCCGGCTGAACTATGCCCGGATCATTCCGTTGGTGGACTACACCGCCCGCGTGCTTGGCCAGGTGATGAAGGCATAGGCGCCGTGCGCCACGAGTGAACCAAGGGTCCGAAGAGAAGAGATGTCCGAAGACAACACCCCCGTGGACGGTGCGCCCGAGGAGGCCGGCGACGCCGACGTCCCGGCGCTGCTCGCCGAGGTCCAGGCCCTGAAGGAACAGGTCCTGCGCTACGCCGCCGAGGCCGAGAACACCCGGCGCCGCGCCGAGCGGGAGATGAACGACGCGCGGGCCTACGCCATCACCAAGTTCGCCCGCGACCTGCTGGACGTGGCCGACAACCTCTCGCTGGCCATCGCCTCCAACCCGCCGGATTCCGGCGATTCCAAGCTGAAGAGCTTCATCGAGGGCGTCGAGCTCACCGAGAAGAAGCTCCTGTCGGCCTTCGAGAAGAACGGCCTGGCCAAGGTCAGCCCCGGCAAGGGCGAGAAGTTCGACCCGCACAAGCACCAGGCCATGATGGAGCAGGTCGACGCCGACGTCGCCGCCGGCTCGGTCATCCAGACCCTGCAGGCCGGCTACGAGCTGCTCGGCCGCCTGGTCCGGCCCGCTATGGTGGTGGTCGCGGCCAAGGGCTCGGGCGCCAACGCCCCGAAGGCCGAGGCGGCCGCGGCGCCCGCCGCCAACCCCTACGACGGCGGCGCGGGCAGCGACGGCGATCAGGGCGGCAGCCTCGACACGCGGGCCTGACTGCGTCGGGAAGCCGACACATCTGATTGAATTGCTTGATTTTATCCGGCTACCGCTGTCTGGTGCGGGCGAGCCTCCGCGCCCCTGGCGCCGGCTTGAGTAACGCGTACGGAACGCCCTCCGGCCACCCGGGGGGCGTTCTTCGTTTCGGCGCGCTCCCGCATTTCCGGCTGCGCGGCGACCGCGAGCGTGTTTTCCCCCGAGAGGCGACATCCGTTGACGGTCTGCGTCCGAAGGCGTGAGGGTTCGTCTTCGGCTGGCAGGACACACCGGCCTATTCAGGGAGGTGTTCAATGAAGCGTCTTATCGGCGGGATCGCCGCCATAGCTCTCAGCGCAGCCGCAGGCTCGGCTGGCGCGGCCACGTTCTCCTACAGCACGGATTTCGGCGCCGGCGTCGGTTCCGAGTGGGCCATCTCGGCTGACTCCAATTCCGGCGCCGCGGGCATTCTCGGCGAGCTGTCCAGCAACGGCGCTGCGTCGGCCACGCTCACCCAGAACTCCGTCGGCGCCTCGACGTCGGCCAACAACGGGACCCTGACGTTCGACCTGCTCGGGTTCCGCACCCTCGACGGGTTCAACTGCTGCACCGACACCCTGAACCTCGTCATCAACGGCGCGACGGTGTTCACCGGGACCTTCAATTTGGGCGGCAGCGGCGGCGAGGGCTTCTCCGGCCCTGCCGGGACGACGGTGACCGGCTCGGGGCAGACCCGCACCATCACCGTGCCGTTCACCGCGGTGCTGGGCGCCAACACGTTCCAGTTCCTCTATCCCAACCTTCAGGGCTTCGGCGACGAGGCGTTCGGCCTGGACAACGTCTCCTTCTCCGCGCAGGTGAACGAGCCTGTGGTCGGTCCCGGTATCCCGGAGCCCGGAACCTGGGCGCTGATGATCCTTGGCTTTGGTGGGGTCGGGACCATGATCCGCGGCCGTCGCCACGCCCTCCGCCTGGCCTGAGTCTTCCAGATATCCACAACCTCGACGCCCCGTCCCCGCGGCGGGGCGTCCTGCTGTCTGGCCGGGCCTTTCGCAAGGCGACGAAATCGCTAATGTCGCTAGTCCCTCGAACCGGGGGCGCGCGCAGACGCGGGTGATTCGTACGCGCGCGTAAGGCGAGCCGGGACCGATATGAAGCTGACGATCGAACGCGCCGCGCTGCTTCGCGCGCTGGGCCACGTGCAGAGCGCCGTGGAGCGCCGCAACACCATTCCGATCCTGTCCAACGTGCTGCTGGCGGCCGACCGCGACCGGCTGACCTTCTCGGCGACGGACCTGGACCTCGAGATCATCGACGAGGCGCTGGCCCAGGTGGACCAGCCCGGCCAGATCACCGCCCCCGCCCACACCCTCTACGAGATCGTCCGCAAGCTGCCCGAGGGCGCCGACGTCTCGCTGTCGTTCACGGGCGAGGATCCGCGGCTCACCGTGGCCGCCGGCCGCAGCCGCTTCAACCTGCCGGTCCTGCCCGCGGGCGACTTCCCGGTGATGAGCGCCGAGGGCTTCTCGGGGTCCATGACCATCGACGTCGGCGACCTCATCCGGCTGATCGACAAGACCCGCTTCGCCATCTCCGCCGAGGAGACGCGCTACTACCTGAACGGCCTCTACGTGCACGCGGTGAACGTCGACGGCGCGCCGCGCCTGCGCGCCGTGGCCACCGACGGCTCGCGTCTCGCCCTGGCCGACATGCCCGCGCCCGAGGGCGCCGCGGGCGCGCCGGGCGTCATCGTGCCCCGCAAGACCATCGGCGAACTCCGCCGCCTGATCGACGACGCCGGCGAGACGGTGACCCTGCAGATCAGCCCGCAGAAGGTGCGCCTGGAGATGAACGGCGCCGCGCTGACCTCCAAAGTCATCGACGGCAACTTCCCCGACTACGCCCGCGTGATCCCCAAGGACAACAACCGCACCGTCCTCGTGGACGCCAAGCTGTTCGCCCAGGCGGTCGACCGCGTCGCCACCATCTCGGCCGAGAAGAGCCGCTCGGTGCGCATGGCCATCGACGCCGGCCGCGTCGTCCTCACCGTCCGCAACATGGAGGCCGGCCAGGCCGTCGAGGAGCTCGAAGTCGACTACGACGGCGAGCCCTTCGAACTGTCGTTCAACGCCCGCTACCTGCTGGACATCACCGACCAGATCTCGGGCGAGACCGCCGAATTCCGCTTCGGCGGCCCGAACGACCCGGCCCTGGTCCTCGACCCCGCCGACGCCGACGTCCAGTACATCCTGATGCCGCTGCGGGTGTAACCTTCGTTTCCCGAAGCCCCCGTCTCCGCGCTCAAGACGCGCGCCCCTGCCGGCCGCCTGCCCTTCCCACCACCCGCTCTTCGGCGGGCGGTCCCCCCTTCCCGCTCGCGGGAAGGGAAGGTGAAACCCGCGCCCCCTTCCTTTCCCGCTTGCGGGAAAGGGGGACCGCTCGCCGAGCCCGCAGGGCGTAGAGCGAGGGGTGGAAAGGGTAAGCCCCAGTCCCCGCGTTCGAGACGTCCCCTGTCCGCCCCCTGCCCTTCCCACCACTCGCTCTTCGCTCCGCTCGGCGGGCGGTCCCCCCTTCCCGCGTGAGGGAAGGGAAGGTGAAACCCGCGCCCCCCTTCCTTTCCCGCCTGCGGGAAAGGGGGACCGCTCGCCGAGCCCGAAGGGCGTAGAGCGAGGGGTGGAAAGGGTAAGCCCCAGTCCCCGCGTTCGAGACATCCCCTGCCCGCCGTCTGCCCTTCCCACCACCCGCTCTTCGCTCCGCTCGGCGGGCGGTCCCCCCTTCCCGCGAGCGGGAAGGGAAGGGTTCAGCGGGCGCGGCGGTAGGTGAAGTCGAAGCTGGGCGTCCAGGTGCGGCCGTCGTCAACCGACTGCTCGCCCGCCTGCCGCACCGTGCCGTCCGCGTTCGGCGTGTAGGTCATCCGCACCAGCGGGCCGCCCCAGCGGCCGGTCAGCACCATCTGCCGCCCGGTCCAGCCGCCCGTGAAGTCGGCCCGCGTCCCGGCCGAGTCGATCCAGGTCTGCCTCCAGGCCTTCTCGCCGGGCACCCAGATGTTGAGGCTGCCGCCGGTCTGGCCCGACCTGGGCATCCAGTTCTCGCGGACGCCGCAGCCATTGTAGAGGCTCTCGATCAGGCTGCGGGCCACGACCTGGTCCTGGCCGGTCCGGACGACGTCCCACTCGCCCACCCAGAAGTCGAACTGCCGGTGTTCCGGCGCGGCGCAGGCGGGCTTCGCGGGCCCAGGCGCCTGCGCCGAGGCCGCCGCCGGAAGCGTCAGGGCCAGGACGAGGACGAGCGCGCGCATGTCATCCACGCTCCCGTCAGACATCGCCCGCCGCAACGCGGCTGCGGCGAACGGTCGGGTTTCAGTGGCCGTGCGGGCCTTCGTAGACGCCGGGGGCCAGCCGCTCGTCCTCGGCGCCCTCGCCGGCCGAGGCCGCCAGCACGAAGCGCCGGTCGCAGTAGGGACATTCGACGAAGGTCGCCTCGCCCATCTCGAGCCACACGCGCGGGTGGCCCAGGGCGCCGCCCACGCCGTCGCAGGCGATGCGGCCGCTGCGCACGGTGATCACCTCCGGCGCGGGCAGGTCGGGCGTCAGCGCGGGCTTCGCCGGCATGGGCTCGGCGGCGGGCGGCTGGGCGGTGGTGGACGCGGCTTTGCGGGCCATGCAGCAGGTACCTCGGCGCCGCGCGTCTTGGCTCACGCGCGCGGCGCGCCTAGGTATGCGAGCGCACCTTCGCGCGTCAACGACGGACCCCCATGGACCTCCCCGAATACGCCATCGAGGCCAGGGGCCTGACCAAGACCTACGCCGCCACCAAGACCACGCCCGAAATGCAGGCGCTGAGGGGCATCGACCTCGCCATCCCGCGCGGCTCCATCTTCGGGCTGCTGGGACCCAACGGCGCGGGCAAGTCCACCTTCATCAACATCCTGGCCGGCCTCTGCCGCAAGACCACCGGCACGGTCGCGATCTGGGGCCGCGACATCGACCGCCAGCCGCGCGACGCCCGGGCCGCGATCGGGGTGGTGCCGCAGGAGATCGCCGCCGACCCCTTCTTCACGCCCAAGGAGGCGCTGGAAGTCGCCGCCGGCATGTACGCCGTGCCCAAGTCCGAGCGGCGGTCGGACGAACTGCTGGCCGCGCTGGGGCTCGCCGACAAGGCCAAGGCCTACGTCCGCCAGCTCTCGGGCGGGATGAAGCGCCGCCTGATGGTCGCCAAGGCCATGGTCCACAACCCGCCGGTGCTGATCCTCGACGAGCCGACGGCCGGCGTCGACGTGGAGCTCCGCCGCCAGCTCTGGAACTATGTGCTCGAGCTGAACCGCAAGGGCGTGACCATCGTCCTCACCACCCACTACCTCGAAGAGGCGCAGGAACTCTGCGACCAGATCGCGATCATCAACCGCGGGCTGGTGGTGGCCTGCGAGCCCACCACCACCCTGCTGCGCCGGATGGACACCCGCCACGTCCTGGTGACGCCGGAGGAGCCGGTGGAGGCCGCGCCCGACCTGCCGGGCTTCGAGACCCGGCTGATCAAGGCCGGCGGTTTCTCGGTCAGCTACCGCACCGGACAGTCCAGCGTGGAGCAGGTGCTCGCCGCCATCCGCGCCGCGGGCCTGCACATCAAGGACATCTCCACCGAGGACCCGGACCTCGAGGACGTCTTCGTCGCCCTCACCTCGGCCGACGCGCCCGCGCACGTCTAGTTTTCCAGGCAGACCACCTGCGCCACCTGCAGCTCGCGGCGCAGATCGTCGGCCACGTAGAAGTAGTTCTGCGGCGTGATCACCTCGCTGGCCGCGCTGGCGTCGGCGCGGCGCCCGGCGGTGGTGAGCGTGGCGCTGACGATCTCGGGCGCGGTGGTGTAGATGCGCCCGCGCCGCGGGCTCTCGGCGATCGTGACCCCCAGCACGCGGCCCTGCGCATCCAGCGCCGGCGCGCCGGACAGGCCGCCCAGGGTGCCGTTCAGGCCCTCGGTCCGCCCCGTCTCGGCCCAGACCAGCACCGGCTCGGTGCGCGCGCCGTGCCCGCGGACGACCAGGTTCTCCCGGCCCAGCAGGCGCGACGAGGCCTCGCCCGGCTCGCCCTGGGGGAAGCCGGGGTGGAAGGCGCGCTGGCCGCGGCGCAGGGGCTCGGACAGCGCCAGCGGCAGGGGCGCCGCGCCGCCCTCGGTGTAGAGCAGCGCCGCCTCGCCCTTGGGATCGATGCGCACGGTCACGGCGACGCCCGTGCCCGGCCCCACCACCAGGGCCACGCGGCGGCAGCCGTCGACCACGTGTCGCGCGGTCAGCCACACGCCCGAGCGGGCGATGGAGAAGGCGGTGCCCGCCGCGGGGCCGGGCCGATCGGGCACGTCCACCACGATCGCCGGGTCGAAGGGCGAGGCGGGCCCCAGGGCCTCGCCCAGCGGATCGGCGCTCTTGGGCGGCGGCGGCGGCGCGTCGGTGCGTTCGTTGCGGCCCAGCGCAGCCGCCAGCACCACCACGATGATCGCGGCGTAGACCACCCAGTCCGGCAGCCGCGGGAACTTCATGCTACGAGCGCGCGGCCGCCAGGATGATGGCCGTGGCGAGCTTGGCGCCGACGAGCAGGGCCGCCGCCGACACCTCGCCGTCCTGGATCCGACGCGGCAGCCCGCGCAGGATCAGGTCCACCAGCCGGAAGATCAGCAGCTGGACGACCACCGTCACCGCCCCCCACAGGCCGATCTCGATCACGTTGGTCGAGGCCTTCAGCGAGGCCGACAGGGGAATCGCCAGGCCCAGGAGGACGCCGCCCAGCGACAGCGCCGCCGCCGTGTTGCCCTGCCGGATCAGGGTGATCTCCTTGTGCGGCGTCAGCAGCACATAGGCCGCGGCGGCCGCGACCAGGATCGCCATCGTCACCGAGACGTGGAGCAGGAAGACCGGGAAGCCGGCCGCGAAGGCCTGGATCTCGGGCGAAGGTGTGGGCATGCGCACGTCCCTGATTTGCCGGGCGCACCGTTAGCACGGCGGCAGAGCTTTGCAGAACGCGGCCCGCGGCCACGGCGGCCACGCGTCTCGCCGCCGCCGCACGTGCGGAACGCGCTTCAGCCGCCCCTGCGTCGGAACGTCGCGCGGCGGGAGCGCGCTGGGACAACCCGTCACCTCTGCTTTGGGGCGCGCGAGGCCTATCCGTCGCGCCACGAAGGCCCGCGGACGCCGCGGGGGCCGGACCGGCGGCCAAGGGACCTCGCCCGGAAGCAGGCGACCCGGACTTCGGCGATCGGTCCGCGGCAAAGGTCGCGGGCCGGCTCGCGCCCTCGCTCAGATCACGCCGGCGGCGCGCAGTTCGGCCAGCTTCTGCGGCGAGCACGCCGCGCGCGCCGCCAGGACCTCGTCCGTGTGCTGGCCCAGCGCCGGCCCCGGCCAGCGCACCCGGCCCGGCGTCGCCGACAGCTTCGGGAAGGCGTTCTGCATCCGCACCGGCCCGAACACCGGGTGGTCCACGGTGACCACGGCCTCACGCGCGGCGAACTGCGGGTCCTCCAGCATGTCGGGCGCGCGGTAGACGCGGCTGGCCGGCACGCCCTTCTCCTCCAGCAGCGCGAGCAGCGCCGGCAGATCGAACGTCGCCGTCCACGCCGCGATGACGCCGTCGAGCTCGGCCTGGTTCACGCCGCGGCTGGCGTGGTCGACGAACTTCGGATCGGTCTTCAGGTCGGGCCGGCCCATGGCCTCGGTCAGCCGCGCATAGACGTTGTCGCCGTTGCCGCCGATCAGGATCATCTCGCCGTTCCGGCACGGGTAGGCGTTGGACGGCGCGATCCCCGGCAGGATCGAGCCCGAGCGCTCGCGGACGTAGCCCGTGATGTCGTACTCGGTGATCAGGTTCTCCATCACGCCCAGCACGCTCTCGTAGAGCGCCGCGTCGATCACCTGGCCCCTTCCGGACCGCTCGCGGTGATGCAGCGCCATGGTGATCCCCATCACCGCATGCATGGCCGCCAGGCTGTCGCCGATCGAGATGCCGGCGCGGGCGGGCGGACGATCCGGTTCGCCGGTCACGTGCCGCAGGCCGCCCATCGCCTCGCCGATCAGGCCGTAGCCGGCCCGCTGCGAATAGGGGCCGGTCTGCCCGAACCCCGAGATGCGCGCCATGATGAGCCGCGGATTGACGGCCGAAAGCGCCTCGTACGAGAGGCCCCACTTCTCCATGGCGCCCGGCCGGAAGTTCTCGATCACCACGTCTGCCCCGGCGATGAGTTCCTTGGCCAGCGCCTGGCCCTCGGGCTTGCGCAGGTCGAGGCCTACGGACTTCTTGTTGCGCCCGATCACCGGCCACCAGGGCGAGAGGCCCTTCGGCAGGCTGCGGCCCCACTGGCGCATGGGGTCGCCGGTCTTGGGATCCTCGATCTTGATCACCTCGGCGCCGAAGTCGCCCAGGATCTGGCCGCAGAAGGGGCCCGCGATCAGCGTCCCCATTTCGATCACGACGAGGTCGGCCAGGGGGCCGGAAGGCTGCGCGTCTGTCATGGCGCAGCGTTTAGCGGTCCGCCCGCGCCGCCGTGAAGCCCGTTCTGGTTTGCGGCGGCCGCAAACGGAATTGCAGGGCCCCCGGCGCGAGCCGCCCTAGGGTCTCAATCCCTGGTCATCCCGGCGAAGGCCGGGACCCAGATGAAATGGCTCAGATGTGGGCTCCGCAGGCTCGGGAGCCCTTCCCATCACGACCCCGCCCGTGGATCTGGGTCCCGGCCTTCGCCGGGACGGTCGGAGGGTGTTGCCGATATCGAATCGGGCCTGAGCCCTACAGCGCCGCGATCAGCATCGGGCCGAACAGCGGGATCGCCATGACGACGGCGAAACCGAGGGTCATCAGGCTGAGGCCGAGGGTCATGGCGGGCTCCTTTCTTCCGCCGCCAGGGTGGCCGGTCCCGCGTTCCGCCGCACTGCCCGATTTCGCAGACCGGTTCTGCCGAATTCCACGCCGGGCGGCGCCTCAGGCCCCGACCGGGCTTCGCAGGATCTTCGCCATCGCCCGCCCCTTGGCGAGCTCGTCCACGAGCTTGTCCATGTAGCGGATCTCACGCATCAGCGGCTCTTCGATGGCTTCGACCCGGACGCCGCAGACCACGCCCCGGATCTCGGTCCGCGCCGGGTTCATCCGGGGCGCCTGGGCGAAGAAGGCCTCGAGGTCGCAGTTCGACGCGATCTGCGCCTCGAGGCCGGCCTGGCTGTAGCCGGTGAGCCAGCGCAGGATCTCGTCCAGCTCCGCCCTGGCGCGGCCCTTCCGCTCGGCCTTGGCGACGTAGAGCGGATAGATGCTCGCGAAGCTGGCGCGATAGATCCTGTGGCCGGGTGCGGACATGGCCGGACGCTAGAGCGCGTTCCGAAAAGTGGGAACCGGTTTTCGGATCGAGAAGCGCTCAAGGTCTTGATTCAGAGCCTCATTCTCCCGTTCAGACGGTTCCGTCTGAACGGGAGAGGCTCTGCCACGCCCGGCCGCCAGCGCCAGCGCGCCTCACGGCGCGGCGGCCGGCGCCGGCGCATTCGCCCGCGTCTTCCACAGCGACCAGCTGACGCCTGCGGCGAGCAGGGCCGCCGTGACGCCCAGCGACACCGGCGCGGGGAACTTCTCCCAGCCCATCAGCTCGGCGAAGAACACCTTGCCGCCGATGAAGATCAGGAGCGCCGCCAGCGCCTGCTTCAGGTAGGCGAAGCGGGCCACCACCGCCGCCAGCGCGAAGTACAGCGCCCGCAGGCCCAGGATCGCGAAGATGTTGGAGGTGTAGACGATGTAGGGGTCGGTGGTGATCGAGAAGATGGCCGGCACAGAGTCCACCGCGAACACCACGTCGGCCAGTTCGACCATCACCAGCGCCATGAAGAGCGGGGTCGCGAACCACACCAGCCTGCCGCCGGGACCGGGCAGCTTCACGAAGAAGCGGTGCCCGTGGAAGCCCTCGGTCAGGCGGATCCGCCTGGCGAGCCAGCGGTAGACCGGGCTGTCGTGCGGATCCTTGGGGGTCGAGTCCGCCTTGAACATCTTCACGCCCATGACGATCAGGAAGGCGGCGAAGACCCAGAGGACCCACTCGAAGTTTGACACCATGGCCGCGCCGAAGCCGATCATGATCCCGCGCAGCACGATCACGCCCAGCACGCCCCAGAACAGCACCCTGTGCTGGTAGGCCCGCGGCACGGCGAAGGCGGCGAAGATCGTGGCGATGACGAAGACGTTGTCGAGCGCCAGGCTCTTCTCGATCAGGAACCCGGTCACATACTCGAGCCCGGACTGCCGGCCGAGCTCGAACCAGACCCAGCCGCCGAAGGCGAGGCCCAGCGAGAGGTAGCCGGCGGACAGCAGCAGGCTTTCGCGCACGCCGATCTCGTGCTGGTCGCGGTGAAGGACGCCCAGGTCGAGCGCCAGCAGAAGCGTGACCAGCCCCGCGAAGGCCAGCCACATCCAGAGCGGCTGGCCGAGCACGGCCGCCGTGAGAAGTTCGTTCATTGTCTATTCCGGATGAGGAAAGGGGGAGGCGCGGCCGCGCCGCGCCTCCGGGTCGCGTCAGGCGCGGCCCATGCGGGCCGTCACCGGCACGAGACCCGCTTCCGCCATGAACAGCTCGTCCTTCACCTGCAGCTTGCGCCGCTTCAGGTCCTGGATCACCAGCTCGTCGGGATGCAGCCTGCGCCGCTCGTCCCGGATACGCTGCTCCAGCTCCCTGTGCAGGCTGCGAAGACGCCAGATTTTGTAGTGATTCATTGTGCTCCTCCGATTGGAGGCGCGCCCGGGAGCCGGCTGGGCTGCTTAGGGGGGAGAGGCGACCAGACCAGACCCCCAGGCGCACCTGTGCGGTCCGACATCACGATCGACTGCGATCGTCAGAGGGGCCCGGTCCCGCAGCACCTGAGATTGGGAGGCCCCGTCGGCCCCGCAAGGCCTGCGCCGGAAAATTCCCGCGCCGCCGGGCGGCCGGCGCGGCGGGCGCGGATCGCTAAGCCCTCGACCGCGTTTCCGAGGCTCCACCGGGAGCTCCGCCATGCGCACGAATCTCGCCATCGCCGCCCTGATCTTCCCCATGGTCCAGGCGGTGGTCTTCGGCGCGGCCTTCCTGGTCCTCATGGCCTCGCGCGCGCCGGACGCCTTGTTCCCGCCCGTCATCGCCGGGACCTTCGCCGTGGCCGCGCCGATCGCGGTCGCCCTGGCCCCGCGCCTGCGGTCCCGCGCCTGGCGCCGCCGCCAGAAGTATCCCGCGCTGCGGCTCGTGCGCTGACGTTGGCCGCAGCGGCGCCTAACCCTGCGTGGGGTTCACAGACCCGCCGGCCGGGCCTAGATGCGCGCATGGCCGATTTCGTGATCGCCCCGCCGCCGCTCGCCGTGGTCCCCGTCGCGGGCGGCCAAGGCGGCTTCCCGGTGCGGCGGATCCTGTGCGTCGGCCGCAACTACGCCGCCCATGCGCGCGAGATGGGCGCCGACACGCGCGAGCCGCCGTTCTTCTTCACCAAGCCCGCCGACGCGGTGGTCGCGCCCGGCCGCGATCCGGCCTACCCCCCGCGCACGGCCAACCTGCACCACGAGATCGAGCTGGTGGTGGCGATCGGCCGCCCCGGGCGCGACGTCGCCCCGGAAGAGGCTCCGAGCCTGATCTACGGATACGCCGTGGGCGTCGACCTCACGCGCCGGGACCTGCAGAACGCCGCCAAGGACAAGGGCCACCCCTGGGACGCCGGCAAGGCGTTCGACGAGTCCGCGCCGATCTCCGCCATCGCCCCGGCGGGGGCCGCCGCGCCGGCCGGCCGCATCTGGCTCTCGGTGAACGGCGAGGTGAAGCAGGACGGCCGGCTGGCCGACATGATCTGGAACGTCCCCGAGATCGTGGCCGAGGCTTCGAAGCTGTGGGCGCTGGCGCCCGGCGACCTCATCTTCACCGGCACGCCCGAGGGCGTCGGCCCGCTGCGGCCCGGCGACCGCGTCGAAGGCGGGGTCGAGGGCGTGGGAACCATCGGCTTCACGGTGGCCGGCGGATGACCTGGACGCTCCACTCGGCCTGGCGCGCGGGCGCGCCCTATCGCGTGCGGATTGGTCTGCAGCTGAAGGGCGCGGCCTACGACTACGCCCCCGTGGACCTGATCCGCGGCGACCAGCGCCAGCCCGGCTACCGCGCCGTGAACGCGCAGGGGCTGACCCCGGCCCTGGTCCTGGACGACGGAACCGTGCTGGCCCAGAGCCTCGCCATCCTGGAGTGGCTGGAGGAGACGATCCCCGAGCCCGCCATCCTGCCCAGGGCGCCGCTCGACCGCGCCGTGGTGCGGCGGATGGCCGGCATCATCGCCTGCGACATCCACCCCCTGAACAACACCCGCGTCGCCGCCACCCTGCGCAGGCTGGGCGTCCCGGACGAGGTGGTCGTCAGCGACTGGATCCACCGCTGGATCGCCGACGGCTTCGACGCGCTGGAGCCGCTGGTGGCCGCGCACGGCGGCGCCTTCGCCTTCGGCGACAGCCCGACCATCGCCGACTGCTGCCTCGTGCCCCAGCTCTATTCGGCGCGGCGTTTCAGGCTGGACGTCTCGCCGTGGCCCAAGCTCGTCGCCGCCGCCGACCGGGCGGTCGCGCATCCGGCGTTCGTCGCCGCCCATCCCGACAACCAGCCAGACGCGGTGCCTGCCTGATGCCCCGATCCCTCGATGACCTGAAAGCCCGCAACAAGGCCTGGGCCGCCGGCAAGATCGCGGTGGATCCCGGCTTCTTCAAACGGCTGGAGGGCCAGCAGGCGCCCGAGTACCTGTGGATCGGCTGCGCCGACAGCCGCGTGCCGGCCAACGACATCGTGGGCCTCGATCCCGGCGAACTCTTCGTGCATCGCAACGTGGCCAACCTCGCCCCGCCGCAGGACGCCAACTACCTGTCGGTGCTCCAGTTCGCCGTCGACGTGCTGAAGGTGAAGCACATCCTGGTGGTCGGCCACTACGGCTGCGGGGGCGTGGCCGCCGCCGTCGACGGCCAGCGCCGCGGGCTCGTCGACCACTGGCTGCACCCGATCCGCGAGGTGCACCACGAGCACCGGCACGAACTCCAGGCGCTGCCCGACGAGAAGGCCAAGTGGGACCGGCTCGTCGAACTGAACGTGATCCGGCAGGTGCGCAACGTCGCCTCGGACGTCTTCGTGCAGGAGGCGTGGAAGCGGGGCCAGTCGCTGTGCGTCCACGGCTGGGTCTACACGCTGGGCACCGGCATCGTCACCGACCTGAACGTCAGTGTCGCCTGCCCCGAGGACCTCGCCGAGTTCTCGGACTGACGCGGACGGCGCGAGGCCGCCGTCGTCTTGACGCGGGCGGACGGCGGCCATTCTTTTGCCGCCAGCGGCGGGTCTGAGGCCCGCCAAGACGGAAACGCTTGGAAAGACCGATGAAAGCGAAACTCCTGGCCGCGGCCGCCGCGGCCGTCCTGATGTGCGCCGGCCACGCCGCCGCGCAATCCGCCCCCCGACCGGCCCCCGCCGAGGCCAAGGCGTTCATCGAGCGCGCCGAGGCCGAGCTCGCCGCGATGAACGAGTACGCCAACCGCGCCCAGTGGATCCGCGCGAACTTCATCACCGAAGACACCCAGTGGATCGAGGCCAAGGTGGGCGGCGAGCAGAAGGAGCTGTTCACCCGGCTCGCGAAGGAGGCCGCGCGGTTCGACGGGGTCGCCGCCGACGCCGCCACCGCGCGCAAGCTCAAGCTCCTCAAGCTGTTCCTGTCGCTCCCGGCGCCCGACCGCCCGGGCGCGGCCGCGGAGGTGGCGCAGCTCACCACCAAGCTGGATTCCATCTACTCGACCGGCAAGCTCCAGGTCGGCGGCAAGACGCTCACGCTGAACGACGCCGAGGACGTCCTGGCCGAGAGCCGCGACCCGGCGCAGCTCAAGGCCGTCTGGGAAGGCTGGCACGCCGTGGCCACGCCGATGAAGGGCGACTACGCCAAGCTCGCCGGCCTCCTCAACGAGGGCGCCCGCGGCATGGGCTACAAGGACCTCGGCGCCCTCTGGCGCGGCGGCTACGACATGGAGCCCGACGCCTTCGCCGCCGAGGAGGACCGGCTCTGGAAGCAGGTCGAGCCGTTCTACCGCAACCTGCACTGCTACGTGCGCGCCCGGCTCAACGCGAAGTACGGCGACGCCGTCCAGCCGAAGACCGGCCCCATCCGCGCCGACCTGCTGGGCAATATGTGGGCCCAGCAGTGGGGCAACATCTACGACGTGGTGGAGCCGAAGGGCGCGTCCAGCTCGTACAGCCTGGACAAGCTGCTTCCCGAGAAGGGCTACGACGCCGTCCGCATGGTGAAGACCGGCGAGGGCTTCTACACCTCGCTCGGCCTGGCCCCCCTGCCCGAGACCTTCTGGGAGCGCTCGCTGATCACGCGGCCGCGCGACCGCGAGGTGGTCTGCCATGCCTCGGCCTGGAACCTCGACGACCGGAACGACATCCGGATCAAGATGTGCACGAAGGTGAACGCCGAGGACTTCCAGACCGTCCACCACGAGCTGGGCCACAACTACTACCAGCGCGCCTACGCCGATCAGCCGTTCCTGTTCAAGAACGGCGCGAACGAGGGCTTCCACGAGGCCATCGGCGACTTCGTCGCGCTGTCGGCGATCACGCCCACCTACCTGAAGCAGATCGGCGTGCTCGACACCGTCCCCGGCGAGTCCGAGGACATCCCGTTCCTGCTGAAGATGGCGCTCGACAAGATCGCCTTCCTCCCGTTCGGCCTGATGGTCGACAAGTGGCGCTGGCAGGTCTTCGACGGCACGGTGCAGCCCGCGCAGTACAACGACGCCTGGTGGGCGCTGAGGCTGAAGTACCAGGGGATCGCCCCTCCGGGCCCGCGCCCCGCCGACGCCTTCGATCCGGGCGCGAAGTACCACGTGGCGGCCGGGGTGCCCTACGCGCGCTACTTCATGGCCCACATCTACCAGTTCCAGTTCCACCGGGCCGCCTGCGCCCAGGCCGGGTGGAAGGGCCCGCTGCACCGCTGCTCGGTCTATGGCGACAAGGCGGTGGGCGAGAAGTTCGACCGCATGATGCGGCTGGGCCAGAGCCAGCCCTGGCCCGAGACGCTGAAGGTCTTCACCGGCGAGACCCGCTCGGACGCCAGCGCGGTGGCCGACTACTTCAAGCCGCTGGACGCCTGGCTCGTGAAGCAGAACCGGGGCCAGCAGTGCGGCTGGTAGCCTGACGGCTCAGGCCAGCTGGCGCTCCCGCACCAGGAGCGCCAGCTCGGTCCGGGACGAGACGTCGAGCTTCTCGTAGAGATTGTGCAGGTGCATCTTCACCGTGCCCTCGGAGATGCCGAGGTCGCGGGCGATCTCCTTGTTGCGGCGGCCCTGCGCCACGAGGCGGGCGACGTCGCTTTCCCGCGGCGTGAGCTCGGCGGCGCGCGCCTGCCCGCCCGCCGGCGTGGCGACGGCGGCCATGACCTGTTTCATCGCCTCGCGGTCGATCCACTGCTCGCCGTCCAGCACCCGCTCGATGCAGCGCAGCAGCAGCTCGCCCCCCGCGTCCTTCAGCACCAGTCCGTCCACGCGCAGCGTCACCGCCTCCACCAGCGGGCCCTGGTCGATGCCCGCGGTCAGCAGGATCACCCGCGTCGGCCACCCCTCGGCCCGCGCCTGCCGCAGCAGGTCCAGGCCGGACAGCTTCGGCATGTTCACATCGAGGATCGCCAGGTCGGGGCGATGCTCGAGGATCGCCGCGCGGGCCTGCAGGCCGTCGCCGCACAGGGCGGCGACCTGGTACGGGCCGCCCTCGAGCAGGCCAGCCACGCCCTTGAGCATCAGGGGGTGGTCGTCGGCGATCACGACGCTGTGCATCAGGCCATCTCCGCGATCGGAACTTCGATCGTAATGCTTGCGCCCTCGGGGGAGCTCTCGACGGTCAGCCGACCCTGCAGCGCGCGGACGCGCTCCTGCAGCGAACGCGGCCCGACGCCCAGGGCGGCGAGCTCCTCGTCGCTGCGCCGGCCTGCGAAGGCGAAGCCCTGCCCGTCGTCGTCGATCTGGACCGTCAGCCCGCCCTGAACCCCGAGGGTGGTGATGGAGACATGCGCCGCCTGGCCGTGCCGCACGGCGTTCGCCACCGCCTCGCGCACGATCCGTCCGATGTCATAGGCGGTGCGCTCGGTCACCGTCAGGGTCCGGGGGGTCACCTCGGCGGAGACCTGCGTGCTCCAGTGGCGCGACAGCCGCTGGGCCAGGGCACCCAGCTCCTCGTCCAGCCGCACCATGATGGACGCCTCGTCCGGACGCCGCGGACGCATGGCCGAGATGAACCCGCGAAGCTCGCGCTGCTCGTCGCCCAGGGCCACCCGCAGCGTCGCGAGCCGGGCCTGGGCGGCGTCCGGAAGCTGCCCGCTGCGCAGCATCGCCTCGAGCTGGAGGCTGGCGCCCGCCAGGAACTGCAGGACGCCGTCGTGGAGGTCGCGCGCCATGCGCATCCGCTCCTCCGAGGCGGCGCTCTCCCGCCGCACCCGCTGGGCCTGCCAGCGGCCGAGGCCGACCGAGACCTGGGCGCCCACCATGGCGCCGACGGCGAGGTCCTCGCTGGCCTGCTCCTCGTGGTCCAGGACCATGATCCAGCCGGAGATGGGCTCGGCGTGCACCGGGATCACCAGGGCGCGGTCGAACGACGTCGCTCCGGTGACCGTGGGCGACAGGGGCGAAGCGCCCAGCTTCGCGAAGCCGCCCAGGCGGGACGCCGTGCGGCCGGTGTTCCGATCGTAGAGGAAGACCGAGGCGGCCAGCTCGGGATGCACCAGCCACTCGTCCTCCGTCGGCGGCGCCCAGCGCTCGGTGAAGCCGTCGCCGTCGGTCTGCACGGCCCGGACGTACGGTTCGTCGTCCTCGGCCCACAGGAAGACCCCGCGGCGCGCGCGGAACACGTTGAGCGCATGGGCGAGCCCCTCGCGAACGGGAGGGTCGGCGTCGTGCGCCGTGTCGTTCATGGGATCGGAGAGCCGGGCCAGTTCCTCGACGACGCGCTCCTGGTGGCGCGCGAAGGCGGTGAGGAGGCCGATCACCACCGTCACGGTTCCGAGCCGGACCACAGTGGTCAGGGCGGCGCGGTCGCCGTCTCCCAGCGCGCTGAGGGCCGCGGGGAAGAACGCGGCCACGGCGGCGGCGCCCATCACCAGGGCGCCCCGGGAGCCCCATTGCACCGTGGCGCTCAGCACGAGGAAGAGAAGCGGACTGAAGAACGGACTTTCCGCCCCCTTCGTCAGGTAGAGGAGGGCGGTGAAGACGGCGAGGTCCACGCAGGCGGGCGCGTAGGGCGCCACCGTGAGCCAGTGGCTGGCCATCCGGCTCCGCAGCGTGAGCAGCAGCGCGAGGCCGTAGACGAGGTAAAGGCCCAGCAGGAGCCGGACCAGCGCCCCGTGGTCGCCTTCCTCCAGGGCGCCCAGCGTCACCGACACCAGCAGGAAGGCGGCCAGCACCGCGCGACCGGCGGCCACCAGCCGCGCGCCCCGCACCGAATAGAGTTGCGCCCCGCTCACCCGCCAGCCCCTCGCGCATCCGGACCAAGGGACGCATCCACCCAGCATGATCCATCCGCCGGCGCCTGGGCGCCTGATCGAACGATAGGGGTCCGCTCCCGCCTTCACGCCAGATTGTCTGCGCCGGCTCGTCCCAGATAATCGGCCTTAGTGCGAGGCAGCAAACTGTCTCAGTCAGCGCGCCGCGGCGCGAGGGGATCAGGATGTTGAAGTCTGCAAGGATGCTTTCGGCCGTAGGGCTTGCCCTGGCCCTCCTCGGCGGCTCGACCGCGTCGGCGGCGACGTTCGTGGACTTCACGAAGAAGCCCGGGTCCGGCGCCACGAACGTCCGCTGGATCAAGAACAACACCGGCGGGCGGCTGATCACCGGCGGCGCGTCCGCGACCCAGCCCGCGCCCCAGGCCGTGATCTTCAACTTCCAGGAGCCGGACCTGCTGGTCGCCCTCGGCCTGTTCGGGCTGCAGGCCAACTTCGTGCTCGACGGGACGGCGGTGAACAGCCCGGCCATGACGACCGCGGAAGGCTGGACCCAGGCCGGCGTGACCGGAACCTTCGCCTTCACGCTCAACCAGGCGCTGACGCCGACGCAGATCGCGGCCTCGGGCTGCCAGAACGCCTGCACGAACCTGCTGTCGGGGTCGTTCACGAACGGGATCATCAAGGGCCTCGGCAACGCCGGCTCCTTCACCGTGGCCGACACTGGAACGCAGTCGATCAGCTTCACCTCGGACTTCCTGCAGTTTCCGGGCGGCCTGGAGAACATGACGCTGACGCTGGGCTCGATCGTCGGCTCGCCCAGCATCGGCCACCTGCCGGGCAAGGCGCTCAACACGTTCAAGGCCAGCGCGACCGGATCGTTCGGCTCCGACCCGGGTCCGACCGCGTACGTTCCCGAACCGGCCACCTGGGGGCTGATGATCGTGGGCTTCCTGGGCGCCGGCGCGATGATCCGCCGCCGGCGCGCGAGCCTGGCCGCCGCCTGATCAGCCCGTCGTCACCGCTTTCCAGATCAGCTGGACCCCGACCGGGATCATCAGCAGGTACACCAGGGTGTAGAAGCGCTCGGCCTGGACGCGGCGGACCAGCCAGACGCCGGCGAAGGTCGATGCGATCGCCACGGGCAGCAGGACCGCCACCGTGAGGAGGTTCTCGCGGGTGAACTGGCCGAGCGCCGCATAGGCGGGGACCTTCAGCCAGTTCACGGCGGCGAAGAAGATGGCCGTGGTGCCCACCAGCGCCCCCGGCGTCAGCCCCCGCGGCATCACCCACATCTGGAACGGCGGCCCGCCGGCGTGGGCGATCTGGCTCGTGAAGCCGGAAACGACGCCGAACAGGACGCCGACCGCCGGAGGCGAGGATGCGGGCGCCTGGACCCGGCCGCCGCGCGCGATCCACAGCCGGTGCAGCGCGAACAGGATCGAGATCGCGCCCAGCACGCCCAGGACGGCCGCCGCCGAGACCTTCGCCGCCAGCAGGTAGCCCAGGAGAATGCCGGCCGCCGCGCCCGGCAGCATCACCATCAGCACGCCCCGGTCCCAGTCCCGGCGGAAGGCCCAGACGCTGACGCTGTCCTGCACGATCAGGATGGGCAGCAGGATCGCCGCGGCCTGCACGGGCGAGACCGCCATGGCGAGCAGCGGCATGGATACCGCGCCGACGCCGGAGAACCCGCCCTTGGCGAGCCCCATCAGCACCACGGCCGGCACGGCCAGCGCGTAGAAGATCGGATCCTGGATCATGCCCCGGGGCGGACGCCGCTCAGGTGAGCTTGATCTCCTTCAGGCGCTCCTGGAGGTAGCCGTCGGCCGTGATCGGCTCTGGGTAGCGATCGGGGTGCTCGGCGTCGATCGTCTCCGGCAGCGTCTTGATCAGGTAGTCCGAGTTGAAGTGCAGGAAGAAGGGCGTCGAATAGCGCGGGAAGCCCCGCCGCTCGGGCGCCGGGTTGACCACCCGATGCGTCGTGGACGGCAGCTTGTGGTTCACCAGCCGCTGCAGCATGTCGCCGATGTTGCAGACCAGGCTGCCGGCCGGCGGGTTGATGGCGATCCAGCGCCCGTCGTGGTCCTTCACCTCCAGCCCCGCCTCCTCGGCGCCGAGCAGCAGGGTGATGACGTTGATGTCCTCGTGGGCGCCGGCGCGGATGTGCGGGCCGTCCTGGGGCACCGGCGGATAGTGCAGCAGGCGCAGGATCGAATTGCCCACGTCCACCTTGTCGTCGAAGAAGTGGCGCGGCAGGCCGAGGTAGACGCTGATCGCTTCCAGCACCTTCAGGCCCATGGCGTCGAGCGCGTCGTACAGCCACTGCACCGCCTCGCGGAACTGCGGCAGCTCGGCGTCGGGCCAGACATTGTCGGCCATGTGGTCGCGGAAGCGGTGGCCGGCGGGCAGGTTGCGGCCCACGTGCCAGAATTCCTTGAGGTCGTAGTGGGTGTGGCCCTTGGCCGTCTCGATGCCGAAGGGCGTGTAGCCGCGCTGTCCGCCGACCCCCAGCTTGTACTTGAGCTTCGTCGCCTCGGGCAGGGCGAAGAACGCCTTGATCTGCCCCAGCGCGGCGTCGATCCGGTCCTGCGGCAGGCCGTGGTCGCCGATCACCGCGAACCCCCAGCGGACATAGCTGTCGCCGAGGTTGCGGCTGAAGGTGTCGAAGTCCCTGTCGAACAGGGTGAAGGAGACGGGCTCGATGGAGTCCTGAAGGTGCAGGGCCTGGCTCATGGCCGCCTTCTACACCCGGGTCCGACCGTCGGCCACTGCTGCGGCGTCCGATCGCGAGGGGCGCGGCTCTATGAGCGACGGTTCGGCGCTGCGGGCTCCGCGAGCTGGCTCCGCGCCAGGATGCTGATCACGCAGGCGGCGGCGGCGGCGCGGGTGGGCGCCGCGCCCTGCTCGACGCGGCCGTCGTCCTTCAGCGCCCGCCACGTCCAGTGCGAGGGGCCGTCAGGGCAGATCGAAAAGGCGAAGGGCTTGAGGTCGGGCATGCTCGTTACTCGCTTGCACAGGGGTCGGGCGCTGCGCCCGGTCACTCGGCCGCGTAGACCAGCGGGTGCGCGTGGGCCCAGAGGTAGGCCCGGTAGGCTTCGAAGCACTGCTCCCCGCAGATCAGCCGCATCATGGCCCCTTCGGCGAGCGGACGCGCGCGGCGGCCGTCCTCCTCGACCAGGGGCGCGAGGGCCTCGGCGTTCCAGGCCCGCGAATGCTCGACGTCCAGGTTGGCGTGCAGCTGGAAGTATTTCCGCGCGATCGGCGGGCAATCGAGGCGCTTCAGGCCGTCGGCGATGCTGGCGACCCGCGTGGGCGCGGTCAGCTCCACGACGCCCAGGGCCCCCACCGACTGGTAGGTGTAGCGCCGCGTCGTCGCGAGCGCGGTCATGGTGTTGGCGAGCGCCAGCGCCTGCCAGCAGGTGCCGTCGATGTCGGGCGCCAGCTCCAGCTCCTCGACGGTCCGCTCGAGCATCGGGCCATGCATGCCGCCGGCCGCGCCACGCCCCATCTCGTCCCAGTAGTTGCGCGCGAGCTCCAGCTTGGGCCGCTGGGGCAGCTTGACCTGGGTGTACGCCACCAGGTCGTCGAACCCGGCCTCCCCGGCCGCCTCCTGGGTGAGGAACCACTTCATCTGCTCGCGGCTGGCGCTCGTCGCGAGCCAATCGAACAGCGGATCCCACTGCCCCGGGCCCGAGTCCTTGAGGCTTTCGAACCAGGCGACGAAGGGTTCGGCCTCGGTGGGAACGTTGGCCACCAGCGGGGCGACGTGGCGGCGGAAGGCCTCGATGAAGGCGCCCTCGAGCCGCAGCATCTGGTGTTCCCGCTCCAGCTCGGCCTTCCAGTCGGGCGTGGGCAGGCGCGGCTCGAGCCGCTCGCGGTTCCAGTGTGCGAGCGCCCGGTGCAGGGCCTCGGCGTCGGGTACGCGGGGCGTGAACTCCCCCAGATTCGCCAGTCGCAGGGCCGGAAACATGGTCGTCCTAGAGCTGCTTCGAGGGCCGGTAGAACCCCCCTGGGCACGCCTTGTTCCGACTCTCACGGTCTCCGCGATCGTCAGGACGCCGTTGGCGCCGCCTCCTCTTCCTCGGCCTCCAGCCGGGCCATTTCGGTCTGGATCAGGCGCTCGAAGGTCTCGCGCGAGGCCCGGGTCGCCTCGATGTAGCGGTCCTCCTCGGCATAGGTGGGTTGCAGCCGGCGGAAGAGCGCCTCGTCGTGTTCGCGGAAGATCACCGCCGAGCGCAGCGCCCGCCGGTCCGTGAACCCGAGCCTCACCAGGGCGCGGCGCCCGAAGTTCAGCGCGCTCTCGTAGGTCTCGCGCTCCACGTCGTCGGCGCCGGCGGCGAGCAGCTCGTAGGCGTGACGGCGGTCGTAGGCGCGCGCGATCACCGCCAGATCGGGGAAGGCCTCCTTGGCGAGCTCGACCACCTCCTGGGCCTTGGCGCGGTCGTCGATGGCCACGATGAGCAGCCGCGCCTTGTCGGCGCCGGCCTGGCGCAGGAGGTCCAGCCGGCTGGCGTCGCCGTAGTGGACCCGCCAGCCGAAGCGCCGGATCAGGTCCAGCTGCTCGATCGAGGAGTCCAGCAGGACGACCCGGAAGCCGTTGGCGATCAGCAGGCGGGTGGCGATCTGCCCGAAGCGGCCGAAGCCCGCCACGATCACCTCGGGCGCACCCTCGTCGAACGGCAGCCGCTCGGGCTCGGGGCGCGCGGTGGCCCGGCTCATCACCAGCCGGTCGTAGGCGGTGAAGGCGAGCGGCGTCAGGGCCATCGAGAGCGCGACCACCGCCGTAGCCAGCTCGGCCTCCCCGGCCGTGAACACGCGCGCGCCGGCCGCGAACCCCAGCAGCACGAACGCGAACTCGCCGCCCTGGGCCAGGGCCACGGCGACCATGCCGCATTCGCGCCGGTTCTTGCCCAGGAAGAACCCGGAGCCGAACATCGCCGCGAACTTCGCGACCATCAGCGCCAGGGTGAGGCCGAAGATCAGCACGGGCTGCGCGGCCACCAGGCCCAGGTTCAGCCCGGCCCCAACCGTGATGAAGAAGAGACCCAGGAGCAGCCCGCGGAACGGCTCGATGTCGGTCTCGATCTCGCGCCGGAACTCGCTCTCGGCCAGGACCACGCCCGCCAGGAAGGCGCCGAGCGCGGGCGAGAGGCCCACCAGCTCCATCAGGGCGGCCACCGCCACCACCAGCAGCAGGGCCGAGGCCGTGAAGATCTCGCGCAGGCGGGCCGCGGCGATGAAGCGGAACATCGGGCGCATCAGGTAGCGGCCCCCGACGACCACGATGGCCACCGCGCCGAAGGTGGCCAGCACCCGCACCCATTCCGGCTGGCCGCCCAGCACGCCGGCGTGCGCCGACGGGCCCGCCGCCGCCCCGTCGGCGCTCAGCAGGGGCAGCAGCGCGAAGAGCGGGATCACCGCCAGGTCCTGGAACAGGAGGACGCCGAACGAGGCGCGGCCCACGGCCCCCTGGCGCAGGCCCCGCTCCTCCAGGTTCGACAGCACGATGGCCGTCGACGACAGGGCCAGGATCAGCCCGGCCGCTACGGCCACCGCCGGCGTGGCTCCCAGGGCCAGGACGATCCCGCCGATCACCGCGGCGCTGGTCGTCATCTGCAGCAGGCCCAGGCCGAAGATCGCGTTGCGCATCTGCCAGAGCAGGGCTGGCCTGACCTCGAGCCCGATCAGGAAGAGCAGGATGACCACGCCGAACTCGGCGAAGGCCATCACGTCGGCCGGCTCGCCCACGAGGTCGAGAACGAAGGGCCCCACGAGGGCCCCGGCGATGAGGTAGCCCAGCACCGAGCCCAGCCCCAGCCGCTTGGCGATCGGCACCGAAAGCACCGCGGCCGCGAGGTAGACGAGAGCCTGGGTCAGGGCGTTGTCGGCATGCATGCCGCCACTCTAGACCGGAAAGCTGGCGGTCCGTCCCAAATCATCATTGGGTGAATTATTTTCCGCGACCGGTTCTCAATCGCGCCGTTGGGGCGTATTGGGCGGACATGGCGAACAAGGTGCGCAAGGACGCGGTCGAGGCGCTGCAAGGGCTGCTCTTCGACGGCATGACGATCATGGCGGGCGGCTTCGGCCTCTGCGGCATCCCGGAGAACCTGATCGCGGCGATCCGGGCTTCCGGGGTCAAGGACCTGACCGTGGTCTCGAACAACTGCGGCGTCGACGACTTCGGCCTCGGCGTGCTGCTGGCCGGCGGTCAGATCCGCAAGATGATTTCGAGCTACGTGGGCGAGAACAAGCTGTTCGCCGAGCTCTACCTGTCGGGCAAGCTGGAGCTGGAGTTCAACCCGCAGGGCACGCTCGCCGAGCGGATCCGGGCGGGCGGCGCGGGCATCCCCGCCTTCTTCACCAAGACCGGCGTCGGCACCCTGGTGGCCGAGGGCAAGGAGGTCCGCGAGTTCGACGGCGAGCTCTATGTGATGGAGCGGGGCCTCACCGCCGACCTGTCGATCGTCAAGGCCTGGAAGGGCGACGCCGAGGGCAACCTCGTCTACCGGATGACCGCGCGGAACTTCAATCCGATGATGGCCACCGCCGGAAAGGTCTGCGTGGCCGAGGTCGAGCAGCTGGTCGAGGTCGGCGCGCTGGACCCCGACCAGATCCACACCCCCGGCATCTTCGTCGACCGGATCCTGCAGGGGACGCACGAGAAGCGGATCGAGCAGCGCACCACGCGCAAGCTGGAAGGAGCGGCGTGATGGCCCAGGACAGCAAGGGTTGGACCCGCGACCAGATCGCCGCCCGCGCCGCGCGCGAGCTGCGCGACGGCTTCTACGTGAACCTGGGCATCGGCATCCCGACCCTGGTGGCCAACTACATCCCCTCGGGCGTCAGCGTCACGCTGCAGAGCGAGAACGGCATGCTGGGCATGGGGCCGTTCCCCACCGAGAACGAGGTCGACGCCGACCTCATCAACGCCGGCAAGCAGACCATCACGGCCCTGCCCTCCAGCTCGTTCTTTTCGTCGGCCGACTCGTTCGCGATGATCCGGGGCGGCCACATCGACCTGTCCATCCTGGGCGCCATGCAGGTGGCCGAGAACGGCGACCTGGCGAACTGGATGGTGCCCGGCAAGATGGTGAAGGGCATGGGCGGCGCCATGGACCTGGTGGCCGGCGTCAAGCGCGTGGTCGTGGTCATGGAGCACACCGAAAAGACCGGCGCGCCCAAGCTGCTGAAGGCCTGCACCCTGCCGCTCACCGGCGCGGGCGTGGTGGACCTGGTGATCACCGACCTGGGCGTCTTCGAGGTGAACCGCGGGAAATCGCCGCTGACGCTGCTCGAACTGGCCGACGGCGTGACGGTCGACGAGGTGCGCGCGAAGACCGAGGCCGCGTTCCGGGTGGCGGAGGGCGTCGGAGCCTAGGGTCAGCCGCCGGCGCGGACATCGCGTCGATGCGCAGGCCGCATCGCGGCCTCGCTTGAAGCCTTGCGGGCGCCGTCTCACGTATTGACGCATGGACTTGCCGGACCGGCGAGACGTGAGGAATGCTGCCGACCATGAAGACGCTGACCTTTGCCGCCGCCCTGGCCGTCGCGGGCCTGCTGGGCTCGACCGCGACCGCCGCCACCAAGACCGCCGTGTTCGCCGGCGGCTGCTTCTGGTCTGTGGAGAAGTTCTTCGAGGCGACCCCGGGCGTGACCTCGGCCGTGTCGGGCTACTCGGGCGGCACGAGCTCGAACCCCACCTACGAGAACCACGCGGGGCACCTGGAGGCGGTGAAGGTCACCTACGACCCGGCGAAGATCAGCTACGCCCAGCTGGTCGACACCTTCTACCACAACATCGACCCCACCGATCCGACCGGGCAGATGTGCGACAAGGGCCCGTCCTACCGGACCGCGGTCTTCACGGCGAACCGCGAGGAGCGGGCCATCGCCGAGGCTGCGCGGGTGAAGTACGAGAAGGAGCTGGGCCGCAAGATCACGGTGACCACCCGCAGCGCGACGCCGTTCTGGACCGCCGAGGCCTATCACCAGGACTTCGCCAAGAAGAACCCGGCCCACTATGGCCGCTACCGCCAGGGCTGCGGCTGGGACCGCACGCTCAGGGTGGTGTGGGGAGCCCGGTAGCCGCGTCGCGCGGCCGCGGGTCCAGGCCCTCGCCGACGAACATCTCGACCCGCCGCTTGCGCTTGCGGTCGAGCCGCACGCTGCCGATCTCGAGGCCCGAGGCGCGAGCGAAGTCGGCCTCCATCTCGGCGCGCCGCCAGCCCTCGTAGCTGACCATCAGCACGCGGCGCCCCAGCTCGCGCGTCAGGGGCGCGGCGGTTTCGGCCTGGTTGCGCGGGCCCTCCATCAGCAGCCAGGCGGTCAGCGGCGGCGCGCCGGCCGCGAAGCGGTCGCGGCCGTAGTAGGCGGTGGCGTAGAAGAGGAAGCGGTTGTTCACGGCGATGGCCGTCAGCCCCGGCTCGCGTTCGGCCCGGTCGAGGATCAGGTCGGCCGTCTGGCTCCAGCCGCGGAGGCGCTTGAGGCCGTTGGACAGCCCCGCCTTGTCGGCCAGCGCGGGCGAGACCAGCGCCGCCAGGAAGAACGCCGCGATCGCGCCCTGCAGCGCCAGCGCCGCGACCAGCCACCGGCGCGCCCGCCAGCGGACGAGCCAGGCCGCGGCGAGCACCGAACCGGTCAGGTAGCCCGCGCCCGACCAGTTGGCGTTGGCGCGGCTGATGAAGGCCTGCGCGGTGACGATCAGGAGCGGCGGCAGCGTGAAGCACAGCAGCGTGACGTCGGCGTCCGACAGCCGCCGGCCGCGCAGGGCCAGGATCACGCCGGCCAGCAGGACGGCCAGCGGGATCGGGCCGAAGACCCCGAACTGCGAGCCCACGAACTCGGCGACGGTCGCCAGGTTGAACAGCTGGACGCCGTTCCAGGCGGCGTTGGAGGCGGTGTGCTGCACGGTGGCGAACTGGTGCGCGGCGTTCCAGACCACGTTGGGCGCCAGCACACAGGCCAGCGTCGCCAGTCCAGCGGCCAGGGGCGCCCACCTCCAGGCGGCGCGGGCCCGCGTCGAGAGGGCGGCGTGCAGCGCAAGCCCGGCGACCGCGTAGATCGCGGCGTACTTCGACAGGAAAGCGAGGCCGAGGGCCACGCCCATCGCCGCCGCGAGGGCGACGCGCCGCCGCCCGCCGGCGTCCAGGAGGTGGATATACGCGAGGACGGTGAGACCCAGGAAGAAGAGCAGCGGCGCGTCGGTGGCGGCCACGAGGGCCGAGACCTGCACGCCCGGCATGAGGCCGTAGAGGGCCGCCGCCGCCAGCCCCACGGCGCCGCCGTAGAGCCGGCGGCCGATCAGGAAGACGACGAAGGTGGCCGCGCCCTGGAACAGCACGGCCGACAGCCGCACCCACGGCTCGGCGTCGCCGCCGATGGCCGTCGTCGCCCAGATCGCCCAGGCGATCATCGGCGGCTTGGAATAGTAGCCGAAGTCCAGCGTCCGCGACCAAAGCCAGTACTGGGCTTCGTCCGGATAGAGCTCGAGCGGCGTCAGGAACAGCGCGCCCAGGCGGGCGAGGGACAGGCCGATCACCAGGACCGCCGCCGCGCGCAGGTCGCTCGCCGCCGCGCGGCCGGTCTCAGGCTGCGTCATACCGCCACTCCGACAGGCCGCGGACGTTAGCGGCTGCCGCCGAAACGCACAAAGACTGATGCGTTTAGGCCGCAGTGTGACGGTCTCGGGCACACCGTAGCAAAACCGTCACCAACAGCCCCGATTTACGCGCTATATGGCGCCGCAAGATCCAGGGGCGCCGGAGGGGAGCCCCATCGCAGGGATCTCTCTGAAGGGGCTACTGAATGCAGATCAAACTCAGCCGCGCGCTCTGCGCGACCACGGCGCTCGCCACGGGCCTGCTGATCTCGGGCGCGGCGTTCGCGCAGTCCACCGGCACCGCGATCGTCGAGGAACTGGTCGTCACCGGCTCCACCGGCCCGCGTAACCTCGACGGCGCCATCGTGGCGATCGAAGAGCCCAAGTCCCGTGCGGCGATCACCGCCGAGTTCATCAGCCGGCAGACGCCCGGCCAGTCGGTGCTCGACACCATCAACCTGCTGCCGGCCGTCAACTTCACCAACAACGACGCCTACGGCTCGGCCGGCGGCGACTTCGTCATCCGCGGCTTCGACTCGCAGCGGGTCGCGGTGCTGCAGGACGGCGTTCCGCTGAACGACAGCGGCAACTACGCCGTGTTCCCGAACCAGCAGCTCGAGTCCGACCTGATCGAGCGCGTGACGGTCAACCTCGGCACCACCGACGTCGACAGCCCCACGGCCGCGGCCGCGGGCGGCACGATCAACTACGTCACCAAGCGCACGACCCGCGAGTTCGGCGTCCGCGGCGAGCTGGGCTACGGCTCGGAAGACATGCAGCGCTACTACGTCACGGTGAACAGCGGCGAGATCGGCCCCTTCGGGACCCGCCTCTGGATCTCGGGCATGTACCAGAAGTACGACCACTTCCGCCCGATCAACTCGCCGATCCCGGCGCCGGGCGGCATCGAGAAGAAGCAGTTCAACGGCCGTATCGACCAGGACTTCGGCGACTTCGGCCAGGCCAGCCTGATCTTCAACTACAACGAAAACCGCAACAATTTCATCAACCGGATCAACCTGGCCACGTTCCAGCGCCAGGGCCGGACCGCTGCGGGCGCGCCCGACACGAGCATGGTCGCGCCCTCGGTCTGCCTTCGCCCGACGCCGGCCGGCGGCACGGCCCAGGTGGACAACTCCGGCGCATTCACCTGCCCGACCGGCTTCTATGAATTCACCATCAACCCGTCGAACACCGGCAACATCCGCGGCCTCTCAAGCTGGAACCTGTCTGACACCCTCACGCTCACCGTCGACCCGTCGTTTCAGTACGTGCTGGCAAATGGCGGCGGCGCACAGGTGTTTCCCGAGAATGATCCACAGCTGCGCGGGAACTCCACCGCGGCGGGCGTCGACCTGAACGGCGACGGCGACACCCTGGACCGTGTGTTCCTCTACCGCCCGAACACCACGAACACGCGGCGCTACGGCGTCACCACCTCGCTGATCTGGAAGTACGCCGAGAACCAGAGCGTGCGCCTGGCCTACACCTTCGACCGCGCCAAGCACCGTCAGACCGGCGATGTCGGCTTCATCGACCAGAACGGCATTCCCGAGAACGTCTTCGGGGGCAAGGACGGCCAGGGGCGTCAAGTGACGCTGCCCGACGGCACCAACCTGCGCCGCCGCGATCGCCTCTCGATCGCCATGCTGAACCAGGTTGCGGCCGAGTGGCGCGGCCGCTTCCTGGAAGACAAGCTGCTGCTGAACGTCGGCGTCCGGGCGCCCTTCTTCAAGCGCGACCTGAACAACTACTGCTTCCAGCAGAACACCTTCAACGCCTATTGCACGACCCAGGTCGGCACTCCGGTTCCCGGCACCAACGACGGCGCCGGCCGCCCGCTGGTCACCTTCCCGGCCGCCGCGCTGAACACCAACGCGACGTTCCGCTATGGCCAGCCGCGTTCGTTCAAGCGCAAGTACGACGACATCCTGCCCAACGTCGGCGCCAGCTACGACTTCACCGACAACCTGTCGGTCTATGCGAGCTACGCCGAGACGATCTCGGTTCCGCGAACCGACGACCTCTACGATCAGGTTCTGGTCGACCCGGACCCCGAAACCTCGCGGACCTACGACGTGGGCCTCCGCTACCAGGACGACGTGTTCATGGTCTCGGCCGCCGTCTATCTGACCCAGTTCAAGAACCGGATCGAGCGCGTGCTCGACGAAGCTTCCAACGTCTCGTTCTCGCAGAACGTCGGCGATGTGGACAACAAGGGCTTCGACTTCCAGTTCGGCTGGAAGCCGGCCGACGAGTTCAGCTTCTACGCGTCCTACTCGTTCATCGACTCCGAGATTCAGAACGACATCCGCGAGTCCAACGTGCTTCTGCCCACCACGGGCAAGCAGGTGTACGAGACGCCCAGGCACCAGGGCGGCGCCCGCGTCCAGTACGACCCGATGGACTGGCTGAGCCTCGGCGCGCAGGTGAAGTGGGTGGGCGACCGCTACACCAACCTCGTGAACACCGAGAAATTCCGCGGCTACCAGCTCGTGGACTTCGACGTGCGCTTCAAGCTGACCAGCCTGCCGTCCATGGAAAGCGTGGGGCTGAAGGACACCTACCTCCAGCTCAACGTCCGTAACGCGTTCAACGAGCGCTACCTGG
Source organism: Phenylobacterium sp. T106 (assembly GCF_057219735.1). Taxonomy (NCBI): domain Bacteria; kingdom Pseudomonadati; phylum Pseudomonadota; class Alphaproteobacteria; order Caulobacterales; family Caulobacteraceae; genus Phenylobacterium; species Phenylobacterium sp. T106. Next base: position 254,411 of record NZ_JBXVWA010000004.1, read on the forward strand.
GCGACATCACGCCCAACATCTCGGGTACGGCCTTGGGCCAGCCGGGCTACCGCCGCAGCTTCATCGCGACGCTGCACTTCGAGTTCTAGGCTCGAAGCCGGATCGAAGCTGGAAGGGGCGGCCGCGGCGACGCGGCCGCCCTTTTCGCTGCGCGCTTGACGCAGGGGACGGCGGGGGCCATCTGCGCACGCCTTTGGGAGACGTGACCCACGATGAGCTTCGTCGTTCCGCCCGAGTGGGCGCCGCACCGCGCCATGTGGCTGGGTTTCCCCAGCCACGCGGAGCTGTGGCAGGACGACCTCGCGGCCGCGCAGGGCGAGGTCGCAGCGCTGGCGCGCGCCCTGGCCGGCCCGGGCGGGGAGCGGGTGCGCCTGATGACGGGGCATCCCGACGGCGAGGCGGCGGCCCGCGCGATGCTGGCCGGCGTCGACGGGATCGAGATCGTCCCCGGCCGCTTCGGCGACATCTGGCTGCGCGACACCGGGCCCATCTTCGCGGACGGCAAGGCGCTCGCCTTCCGCTTCAACGGCTGGGGCGGGAAGTACGCCCTGGAGCACGACGACACGGTCGCGCAGCAGATCGCCGAGGCGGCCGGCGCGCCGCTCGTCGCCCACGACTTCATCCTGGAAGGCGGGGCGGTCGACCACGACGGCCGCGGCACGGTGCTCACCACCGACCAGTGCCTGCTGAACCGCAACCGCAACCCCGGCTGGACCGCCGCCGAGGCCGAGGCCGCGCTGGCGCAGAGCCTCGGCGCGCGCAAGGTGCTCTGGCTGGGCGAGGGCCTTCGCAACGACCACACCGACGGTCACGTGGACAACCTCGCGCGGTTCGTCGCGCCGGCCACGGTCGCCGTGCCCGTGGCCTGGGGGCGGGGCGACCCGAACGCCGAGGCCTACGACGACGCCGCGCGCCGCCTCTCGGGCATGACCGACGCCGACGGCGAGACGCTGAAGGTGGTGCGCATCCCCTCGCCGGGCTGGATCGACGGCGAGGACGGCCCCATCCCCGCCAGCCACATGAACTTCCTCATCGCCAACAGGGCGGTGATCGTGCCGATCTACGAGAAGCAGCCGGGCGACTTCGCCGTGGGCGTGCTGAAGGAGGTCTTCCCCGACCGCGCGGTGATCGGCCTGCCCTCCTCCGCCATCCTCACCGGCGGCGGGTCCTTTCACTGCATCACCCAGCAGGAGCCGGCCTGATGCCCCGCACGATCAAGGTGGCCGCCATCCAGACCTCGTACGGCGAGGACCTGGCGGCCAACATCGAGAAGACGAAGGACTTCGTCCGCCAGGCGGCCGCCGGCGGCGCGCAGGTGGTCCTGCCGTCCGAGCTGTTCCAGGGGCCCTACTTCTGCGTGGCGCAGGAGGAGCGCTGGTTCGCCACCGCCCATCCGTGGCGCGAGCACCCCTGCGTGACGGCGCTGGCGCCGCTGGCGGGGGAGCTGGGCGTCGTGATCCCGATCTCGATCTTCGAGCGCGAGGGCCCGCACTACTTCAACAGCCTGGTGATGGCCGACGCCGACGGCTCGCTCATGGGCGTCTACCGCAAGAGCCACATCCCCGACGGCCCCGGCTACATGGAGAAGTACTACTTCCGGCCGGGGGACACGGGCTTCAAGGTCTGGGACACCCGCTTCGGCCGCCTGGGCGTCGGGATCTGCTGGGACCAGTGGTACCCGGAGTGCGCGCGGGCCATGGCCCTGATGGGCGCAGAGGTGCTGTTCTACCCCACCGCCATAGGCTCCGAGCCGCACGACCCGACGCTGGACACCGCCGCGCCCTGGCGGCGGGCGATGCAGGGCCACGCCGTGTCGAACGTGATCCCGGTGGTGGGGGCCAACCGCACGGGCTTCGAACCGTGGGCCGGCTATCCCAACGGCGGCCAGCAGTTCTACGGCTCCAGCTTCATCGCCGACCACCGCGGCGACCTGGTGGCTGCGCTGGGCCGCGAGGACGAGGGCGTGCTCGCCGCCGATTTCGACCTGGACTACCTGGCCACGCACCGCGCCGCGTGGGGCTTCTTCCGCGACCGCCGCACCGACCTCTACGGCGCGCTGACGGGTCCGCGCCCCCAATAGGAGGCAAGGGCATGATCGAGACCGAGCGCCTGATCCTGCGGCCCTGGCGCGACGCGGACCGCGAGGCCTTCGCGGCCCTCAACGGCGACCCGCGCGTCGGCGACTGGCTGGGCGGAGCGATCGACCGCGCCGCCAGCGACGCCCTGATGGACCGGATCAGCGAGCAGATGGCCCGCGACGGCTACGGCTTCTTCGCCGCGGAGCGGAAGGCCGACGGCAAGCTCATCGGCATGATCGGCATCCGCGGCAACGTCGGCCCCCCGGCCCCCACGGCCATCGAGCTGGGCTGGCGTCTGTCGCCCGAGGCGCAGGGGACCGGTCTCGCCACCGAGGGGGCGCAGGCCTGCCTGGACTGGGGCTTCGCCAATCTCGACACGGACGAGATCCTGGCCTGGACGGCGTCCACGAACGTCCGCTCCCAGGCCGTCATGCGCCGGATCGGCATGGCCGCCGATCCCTCGCGGGATTTCGTCCACACCGGCCTGCCCGAGGGCCATCCGCTGCGCCAGCACGTGGTCTTCGCCGCCAGGCGCCCCTGACGGCGCAAGCGCCCGACGGAGGGGGCCGGCCGCGCGTCGCATTTGCCGCCGAAACACGGATCGGCTAGAGGAGGCGACCTTGCCCGCAGGCCGCACGCCCGGCGCGGCGCACACCAGATTTTCGAAGGTTCCCGATGACCACCACGACCCCGCAGGCCCCGGGCCAACTCTCCGGCAACGTCCTGTTCTATTCGAAGCCCGAGCCGCTGGCGAAGGAACTGCATTCCAACCTCGGCGTGAAGCGCATGGACGGCCCGTTCGGCTTCGCCAAGGCCGGCCACGCCATCCCGCTGACCGTGGGCGAGTTCCCGCTGGCCGCCGTCACCGGCCCGATCATCTTCGTGGGCGAGGAGAAGCTCCCGATCGCCGTCATGGGCCTGAACGCCGGCGAGAACATGTTCGTGAAGGACGACGGCACCTTCGAGAGCGGCATCTACATCCCGGCCTACGTGCGCCGCTATCCGTTCGTCTTCGCCAACGACGAGCAGAACAAGCAGATGGTGCTGTGCATCGACCGCAACGCCGAGTTCATCACCGACAAGGGCTATGACATGGCCTTCTTCGAGGCGAACGGCGAGCCGACCGAGTACACGAAGAACTGCATCGAGTTCTGCAACAACTTCGAGGTCGAGCGGCAGCGCACCATGAGCTTCGTGCAACTCCTGAAGGACCTGGACCTGTTCGAGACCAAGGAAGCCACCTTCACGCCCGCCAACCCCGACGGCACGGCCGGCGAGCCGCAGAAGATCGCCGAGTACTTCGGCGTGTCGGAAGAGAAGCTGAACAAGGTGCCCGCGGAAAAGTTCGTGGAACTGCGCGACAACGGCGCGCTGGGCCAGATCTACGCCCACATCCACAGCCTCGTGGGCTGGGACCGCCTGATCGCCCTCGCCATGACCAGGGCCGCCGAGCAGCAGCCCGCCGCCAACCTGAACTAGCGGGCGCGCCGCCCTCTCCCTTTCGCTCCCTTGGGGCGAAGTCGAAGCGGGAGGGGGCTTCAGCGCGTGAAGACGCTGCGCGTCAGGCAGGAGAAGACCAGCCGTCCCGCCTCGTCGAGCAGGTCGTGCTGGGCGATGACGATGCCCTTGTCTTCGCCCACGGGGTCCTTCGCCATCACCGTCATCCGCCCGCGGAGCAGTTCTCCGGCGGGCGGGTTGCGCATCCAGCGCAGGGCGTCCACGCCCAGCCGCTTGGTCTGGGGCCAGTCCGTCGCCGCGATCGCGTCGAGCCGCGCCCAGATCGCAAAGACCATGGCGTCGGGCGCGCCGCGGTCCACGCTCCACCCCGGCGTGAACGCGGACACGAATGTCTTCAGCGCCTCGGGGTCGACGGCGGCGACGCCGAGGTTCTCGACCTGGCCGATCGAGAGATCGTCGAAGGATGCAGGCAACGGCGGACTCCAGCCGGGACAGGGGATTCGCCGATCATGGCGGCCCCGTCTGCGCTGTCGAGCCGCTTTGCGTCCCGGCATCCGCAGGCCATATAGCGGCGGTACAATCGGGGTCCGGGCTCTGAGGTGACGATGCGCTTGCTGCTGGGCGGACTTCTCGCCCTTCTCTTCTCCGGCCTCGCGCTCGCCGCGCCCGTCAACACGGGCCATCTCGTGGCCGAGCTCGTGCCGGCGACGCGGGGCGTGGCGCCGGGGCAGACGGTCCACATCGCGCTTCGCCAGCAGATCCAGAAGGACTGGCACACCTACTGGCGCAATGCGGGCGATTCCGGGGAGGCGACCGCGGCGGCGTGGACGCTGCCGGCCGGCTGGACCGTCTCGGACTTCACCTGGCCCACGCCCGAGCGCCTGCCGTTCGGCCCGCTCGTGAACTACGGCTACAAGGGCGAGGTCCTGCTCCCGCTCTCGGTGACGGCGCCGGCCGGCGCGCGTCCCGGCGAGACGGCCCGGCTGACCGCCAAGGTCCAGTTCCTGGTCTGCGCCGACATCTGCGTGCCCGAGAGCGCCACGCTCACGCTCGACCTTCCCGTCACCGAACAGCCGGCCCCCGCCGACGCCCAGTGGGGCAGCAGGATCGCCCGGACGCTGGCCGAGGCGCCCAAGCCGGCGGGCCTGACGGCCGCCTTCCGGAAGGAGGGCGACGTCGTGAAGCTGGCCATCGTCGGACCGGCGCTGAAGGGCGCCGATGTCGCCGGGGCCTACTTCTTCCCGTTTTCGGGCTCGGTGATCGATCACGCCAAGCCGCAGGCCGTGGAGCGCGGCCCCGAGGGACTGACGCTGACGCTCACGCCCGGGTTCGCCTTCCAGACCGGCGCGCCCGAAGAGATCGGCGGCGTGCTCGCGCTCGAGGGGCGCGCCTACGAGGTCGCCGCCGCGGCCGGCCCCCTGCCGGCGGCCGCCGGCGGCCTGGGCTCGCCCGCGGCGAAGCCGGACGCCCCCGACCTCGGCCTCGTGGCCGCGGCGTTCGGCGCCCTGCTGGGCGGCCTCATCCTGAACCTCATGCCGTGCGTCTTCCCCGTGCTGGCCATGAAGGCGGCCTCGCTCGCGGGGCACGGCGGCGAGCAGGCCGCGGCGCGAAGCCAGGGCCTGGCCTTCGGCGCCGGCGTGCTCACCACGTTCCTGGCGCTCGCCGGACTGCTGATCGCGCTCCGCGCCGGCGGCTCGGCCGTCGGCTGGGGCTTCCAGCTGCAGGACCCGCCGGTGGTCGCCGCGCTCGCGCTGCTGATGCTGGCCGTGGCGCTGAACCTGTCGGGCGTGTTCGAGATCGGGACCTCTCTGCAGGGCGTGGGTTCGGACTTCGCGTCCAGGGGCGGCCTCGCCGGCTCGTTCTTCACGGGCGTGCTGGCGGTGGTGGTGGCGGCGCCCTGCACGGCGCCCTTCATGGGCCCGGCCCTGGGCTGGGCGCTGACCCAGCCGCCCGCGGCGGCCCTCGTGGTGTTCCTCGCGCTCGGCGTCGGCTTCGCCCTGCCGTTCGTGGCCCTGGCCTTCGCGCCCGCCCTGGTGCGCGCGATGCCGCGGCCCGGGCCCTGGATGGACGTGTTCAAGAAGGTCCTCGCCTTCCCGATGTACGGCGCCGTGGCGTGGCTGGTGTGGGTGCTGACGGTGCAGGTGGGCCCCGACGCCGTGCCGCGCATCCTGGGCGCGGGCATCGTGCTGGCCCTGGCGCTCTGGATCGCCGGGGCCGCCCAGCGGCGGCGCGCCATCGGCGGGCGGGCCGCCGCGCTGGCGACCGGGGCGGCGGGGCTCGCGGCCGTGGCGATCGTCGGCGGCGCCTTCTGGCCCGCCTACGCGGTGGCGTCGGGCAAGCCGTCGGGCTCGGCGAAGCTCGAGGACCAGGGCTACACGCCCGAGAAGCTCGCGGCCCTCCAGGCGGAGGGGCGGCCTGTGCTGGTGAACTACACGGCGGCCTGGTGCGTGAGCTGCCAGGTCAACGACCGCGTGGCGTTGTCCACCCAGGCGGTGTCGGAGGCGCTGAAGCGCAACAACGCCGTCTACCTCAAGGCCGACTGGACGAAGCGCGATCCCGGCATCGCCGCCGAGCTCGCCCGTTTCGGCCGCGCGGGCGTGCCGCTCTATCTCGTCTATGGCGCGAAGGGCGGCGAGCCCGTAATCCTGCCCTCGCTCCTCACCGAAGGCATGGTCGTCAAGGCCATCGACGCCGCCGGCCGGAGCTAGTCGCCGCCCGCGTTCCCCGGAGCGAAGCATGTTCGACCGCCGCGCCCTGATCGTCGCCGCCATCGCGCTGACGGCCGCGCCGGGCCTCGCGGCCGCGGCGCCCGTCCTCGGGCAGCCCGCCCCCGCCTTCACCGCCCTCGACGCCGCCGGCAAGCGCCGGTCGCTGGCCGAGTTCCGCGGCCGGACCGTGGTGCTAGAGTGGACCAACAACGGCTGCCCCTATGTGCAGAAGCACTACAACTCGGGGAACATGCAGGCGCTGCAGAAGCGGGCCACCGCGGACGGCGTCGTCTGGCTGACCATCATCTCGTCGGCCCCCGGCTTCCAGGGGCACCTCACAGGTCCGCAGGCGCGCAGGTGGAAGGCCAGCGCCGGCGCCCATTCCAGCGACGTGCTGCTGGACCCATCGGGCGCAGTCGGGCGCGCCTACGACGCCAGGGCGACGCCGCACATGTTCGTCATCGATAAGGCCGGGCGCCTGGCCTACATGGGCGGCATCGACGACCGGCCCTCCTCGGACCCGGCCAGCCTGGAGGGCGCGAAGAACTACGTGGCCGCGGCCCTGGCCGACCTGAAAGCCGGGCGCCCGGTGGCCGAAGCCGCCAGCCGGCCTTATGGCTGCGCCGTGAAGTACGCCACGGCCGAGTGACGGCCGCGCCCCTAGGGCCTCACCCGTTCAGACGGAACCGTCCGAGCGGGAACATGAGGCTCCGGAATCAATGACATGAGCGCGTTTGGATCCGAAAACGCGCTCCAGATCGAGGTGACCCGCGTGAGACAGACCGACGCCGCCTGGGCGGCCCTTGCCGCCGCCGCGCGGGGCGCCGCGGACCGACGCATCGAGGGGCTGTTCGCGGCCGAGCCGGACCGGCTGGAGCGCCTGACGCTGGAGGCCGCCGGGCTCATCCTCGACCTCTCGAAGCAGCCCTGGTCGCGGGCCGACGTGGAGACGCTGCTGGACCTCGCGAGGGCCGCTGACGTCGAAGCCGCCCGCGCGCGGCTGTTCGCGGGCGAGATCGTCAATGTGAGCGAGGGCCGACCGGCGCTCCACATGGCGCTGCGCGCCCCCGATGGCGCGGACCTGAGGGCCGAGGGGGAGCCGATCTCGGGCGAGGTCGAGGCGGTGCGAAACGCCATGCGCGCCTTCGCCGAGGCCGTCCGGTCGGGCGCGAAGCGGGGCTGCACCGGCCGGCCGTTCCGGGCCATCGTGCACATCGGCATCGGCGGGTCGGACCTCGGCCCCCGGCTGGTGTGGGAGGCCCTGAAACCGCTGGACCCGCAGATCGAGCTGCGGTTCGTGGCGAACGTCGATCCGGCCGAGCTCGCCCAGGCGCTGACCGGTCTCGATCCGGCCGAGACCCTGCTGGTCACCGTCTCCAAGACCTTCACCACCCTCGAGACCCTGACCAACGCCGAGGCCGCCCGGGCCTGGCTCCGTGCGGCCCTGGGAACCGCCTCGGACACGCACCTCGTCGCCGTCTCGGCCGCGCCGGACAAGGCCCAGGCCTTCGGCGTTCCGGCGGACCAGGTCTTCGGCTTCTGGGACTGGGTCGGCGGACGCTACTCGGTCTGGTCGTCGGTGGGCCTGTCCTGCGCGGTGGCCCTAGGCTGGGATGCGTTCTCCGCCTTCCACGCCGGAGCGTGGGCGATGGACCAGCACTTCCAGTCGGCGCCGCTCCCGCGCAACGCGCCGGTGCTGCTGGCGCTGGCGCACGTGTTCAACCGCAACGGACTCGGCCGCCCGATCCGGGCCGTCGTACCCTACGCCCAGCGGCTGCGCCTGTTCGCACCGTTCCTGCAGCAGCTGGAGATGGAATCGAACGGCAAGCGGGTGACGGCCAACGGCCGGCCCGTCGCGCACGCCACCGCCGCCAGCGTCTTCGGCGACGCGGGCACCAACGGCCAGCACGCGTTCTTCCAGCTGCTGCACCAGGGCACGGACGTCGTGCCCATCGACATCCTGGCGGTGCGCGAGGGCTCCGAGGGCGACCCGGCCGCCCAGCGCAAGCTGCTCGCGAACGCGGTCGCCCAGGCCGAGGCCCTGATGGTCGGCCGGCCCCCCGCCGAGACCCCGGACGCCCACCGCGCCTTCCCCGGCGACCGGCCCTCCAGCTTCATCCTGCTCGACCGTCTCGATCCCGCGCGTCTCGGCGCGCTCATCGCGCTCTACGAACACAAGACCTTCGTCGAGGGCGTGCTCTGGGAGATCGACAGTTTCGACCAGTGGGGCGTGGAGCTGGGCAAGACCCTGGCGACCCGCGTGCTGGCCGAGCTCGAGGGCGGCGCGGCGGGCGCGCACGACCCGTCCACCGCCGCCCTGATCGCGCGGTTGAAGTCCTGAGCCCTCACAGGCCAATCTCCCCGCCATGACCTTCGCCACGGCCGCGGCCGGCAACCGGACCGGCGCACGCGATCATATCGTGGACGTGCTGATCGCCGAGCGGGCTCCCCGGCTGTCGGGCAGCCCGGCGTGGCCGCTGCTCCGGCCGCTGCTCTACGCCCTGCTCGACTACGCCAAGGCGCGGCGGATGGCCGACGCGATCGCGCCCATGCCCGGCCGCGCCGCGCTGGACCACGTCTCGGACCTGCTGGCGCTCGACGTCAGCGCGACCGGCCTCGACCGCGTGCCCGCGGAGGGCCGGGTCGTCGTGATCTGCAACCATCCGACCGGCATCGCCGACGGCGTGGCCGTGTTCGACGCCCTGAAGCGGTTGCGCCCCGACATCTGCTTCTACGCCAACGCCGACGCGCACCGCGTCGTCCCGCAGTTCGGCGAGGTGCTGATCCCGGTCGAATGGGTCGAGTCCAAGCGGACCCGCGACCGCACGCGCCTGACGCTGCAGCTCACCAAGGCGGCCCTCGACGCCGGACGCTGCCTGGTCATCTTCCCCGCCGGGCGGCTGGCGCGCCGCGCGGCGGACGGCCGGCTGGCCGACCCCACATGGATGTCCTCGGCCATATCGATCGCGCGCCGCCACGAGGCCCCTGTCGTGCCCATGCACGTGGCCGGTCCCTGGTCGACGCTCTTCCACCTGTTCCACGGCCGCTCGGACGAGCTGCGCGACATCACCCTGTTCCACGAACTGCTCAACAAGCGCGGGCGCGCCTTCTCGCTCACCGCCGGTCCGCTCATTCCGCCCGTGGCGCTCGAGGGCGACCCCGTGCGGGTCACCGAGCGCCTCAAGGCGTATGTCGAGCACACGCTGCCGGCCGATCCGGCGCGGCCGTTCGCATGAAGCTTCCCGACGAGGCGGCGACGTCGCGCCTGGGCGCGGCCGTGGCGGCGCGCCTTCGGCCCGGCGAGGCGGTCTGTCTCTCCGGCCCGCTGGGGGCCGGCAAGTCGACCATCGCCCGCGCGCTGATCCGCGCGCTCACGACCCCCGACGAGGACGTCCCCAGCCCCACCTTCACCCTCGTCCAGTTCTACGAGGGCCCGAGGCTTGCGGTCGCCCACTTCGACCTCTACCGGCTGACCTCGCCCGACGAGGCCTACGAGATCGGGCTGGACGAGGCGCTGGAGGACGGCGCGGCGGTGATCGAATGGCCTGAGCGGCTGGAGGGCGCCCTGCCGCCGGACCGACTCGATATAGAGATCGCCCTCGCCGCGGACGGCGGCCGTGAAGCCCGGTTCGTCCCGCACGGCGCCTGGGAAGGACGCGTGGAAGGATTGGCGACGTGAGTTCGGACCGCGAGGCCCTGAAGCGCGAGTTCCTGCGGGGCGCAGGGCTCGCCGACGCGCGCCGCGAACCCCTGAGCGGCGACGCCTCGACGCGCGCCTACGAGCGGCTGCACACGGGCCGGGGCACGCTCATCTTCATGGACCAGCCCCCGTCGCTGGAGACGGCGCCCTGCCCGCCCGACGCCACGCCGCAGCAGCGGGCGGCGCTGGGCTACAATGCGCTCGCGCGCCTGGCCGCCGGACGGGTCGACGCCTTCATCGCCACCGCCGGCTGGTTGCGCGCACAGGGCCTCTCGGCGCCGGCCGTCGTCGCCGCCGACGCCGGGGCGGGCCTGGCGGTCCTGGAGGACCTCGGGGACGACCTGTTCGCCCGGCTGATCGAGGGCGGGCAGGACGAGGCCCCCCTCTACGATGCGGCGATCACCGCCCTGGCGCGCCTGCACGAGGCCTCGCCCCCCGACGTCCTCAGCTACGACGGCGCCGAGTGGCCGCTTCTCACCTATGACGAGACGGCGCTCGCCACCGCGGACGGCATCTTCGTCGAATGGCTGCCGAAGCTGCTTCCCGGGCTCGCCTTCGACGCCGACGCCGTCGACGATTGGAACGCCGTGTGGGGCCCCATCCGCGCGTACGGCGCCGCCAACGCCAGCGTCTTCTGCCATCGCGACTACCACGCCGAGAACCTGCTCTGGCTGCCCGAGCGCGCAGGCCCTGCCCGGGTGGGCCTCATCGACTTCCAGGACGCGGTGAAGGCGCACCCGGCGTGGGACCTTTCCATGCTGCTGCACGACGCCCGCCGGCAGGTGACGCCCGAGCGCGAGGCGGCCTGCCTGGCGCTCTATTTCCGGCTTCGGCCCGAGCTGGACCGGGCGGCGTTCCTCGCCGACTTCCACAGCCTGGGGGCGCTCAACATCGTGCGCATCCTGGGCATCTTCGCCCGCCTCACGACCCGTGACGGCAAGCCGCGCTACGCCGCCCTGATGCCGCGGCTCTGGGGCTATCTCGACCGCTGCCTGGCCGACCCGGCGCTGGGCGGGCTGAAGGCCTGGCTCGAGCGCCATGCGCCTGCCGAGGCGCGCGCGTGACCGCGGCGGGACCGACCACCGCCATGGTGCTGGCCGCCGGCCTCGGCACCCGCATGCGGCCGCTCACCGACACCCGGCCCAAGGCCCTCGTGCCGGTGGCGGGCAAGCCGCTCATCGACCATGTCCTCGACCGCCTGCGGGACGCCGGGGTCACGCGGGCCGTCGTCAACGTGCATCACTTCGCCGACCAGATGGAAGCGCACCTCGCCGGCCGCCGCGACCTGGAGGTGCTGATCTCGGACGAACGGGCCCAGCTGCTGGACTCCGGCGGAGGCATCCGCCACGCGGCCGACAAGCTGGGGCGCGACCCCATCTTCCTGGCCAACATCGACTCGCTGTGGCTCAACCGCGGCCGGCCGCCGCTGGAGCTCCTCAAGGCCGCCTGGAACCCCGCGGAGATGGATCTCCTGCTGCTGCTGGTGGCGCGCGGCAACGGCATCGGCTTCGAGGGCCCGCTGGGGTTCTTCATGGACCCGGCCGGGCGGCTCACCCATTCCGGCGATCCGGACGTCGTCACGCCCTACGTGAACATCGGCTTCGGCATCATGGACCCCAAGGTCCTCGACGGGGAGCCCGACGCGGCGTTTCCGATCCACCCCACCTGGCGCCGCCTGCAGGCCGCCGGACGGCTCCACGGCGCGGTGATGGAGGCGCCCTGGATGCACGTGGGGGATCCCGCCGCCCGAGACGCCGTGGAAGCCGAGCTCGCGCGGGAGGGCGGCGTCTCGTGATCGCCTTCTTCGAACAGCCCGGTCCACGGTGGTTCAACATCCCCGCGCACCGGCCGTTCGCGGAAGACCTGGCGCGCGGCCTGTACGAGGCGCTCATCCCCCAGGGGCCCGAGGCGCTGGCCGACGCCGTGATCCTCACCCCCACGCGGCGTGGCGCGCGCGCCCTGGCCGACGCCTTCCTGCACGCCGCCGGCGGCAAGGCCGTCCTGCCGCCGCAGATGCGCCCGCTCGGCGACCTGGAAGCCGGCGAGCCGCCGTTCGAGCCCGGGGACCTGGCGCTGGACCTGCCCGCCGCCATCGATCCCCTGCGCCGCCGCTTCGAGCTGGTGCGGCTGGTCGCCGAGCTGGCCGAGCATGTGCCCGGCGGGGTCGGCAGCGCGGGCCAGGCGCTCGATCTGGCCGACGCCCTGGGCGGCTTCCTCGACGGCCTCCAGATCGAGGAGGTGGATGTCCGGCGCGCCCTCGCCGGCGCCGCGCCCGCCGAGCTCGCCGCGCACTGGGAGGTCTCCCGGCGCTTCCTCGACCAGGCGCTGGCGCTCTGGCCCCGGCGGCTGGAGGCGCTGGGCGTCGTCGACGTGAGCGAGCGGCGCGTCCAGCTCCTGCGCCGCCTGGCCCAGGCCTGGACCGACCGGCCGCCGAAGGGGGTGCTCGTGGCCGCCGGCTCCACGGGGACCGCGCCCGCCACCCGCGCGCTCATGATCGCCATCGCCGCCGCGCCGCGGGGCGCCGTGGTGCTGCCGGGGGTCGACCTGAACCTCGCCGACAGGGCCTGGGCCAAGATCGACGTCCAGCACCCGCAAGGGGCCCTGAAGCGCCTGCTGGAAACCGCGGAGGTCGCGCGGGGCGACGTTCGAACGTGGCCCGCCTCCGCGTCCGAGACGCCGGCGCAGCGCTGGCGGCGCCGGGTGGTCAACGAGGCGCTCCGGCCGGCGGAGGAGACCGCCGACTGGCTGCACGTGATCGAGGACCTGCGCCGCGAGGACAAGGACGCGGTGGCCGAGGCGCTGAGGGGCCTCTCGCTCATCGCCGCGCGTACCGAGGAAGACGCCGCGACCGCCGCCGCCCTCCTGCTGCGCGAGGCGCTCGAGACCCCGGACCGAACCGCCGCCCTGGTGACGCCCGACCAGCGGCTGGCCCGCCGGGTCACTGCCAAGCTCGCCCGCTGGGGCGTGGTCCCGGACTCTTCCGCCGGCGAGAGCCTGGCGGGCTCGCCCTGCGGCGCCCTGGCCGGCCTGCTCGCCCGCGCCGCCGTGGATCCCGTCGACCCGGTGGTCCTGCTGGGCCTGCTGAAGCATCCGTTCAGCCGCCTGGGCGATGCGACGCTGCTGGAGCGCTACGGCCTCCGCGGCCCGCGGGCCCGCACCTGGGACGCCCTGTTCGAGCGCCTCCGCGGCAGGGCCGACGAAGCGATCCCCCTGGCCGAGCGCCTCGCCGCCCTCGTTCGCGGCCTCGCCTGGCCCGGCGAGGTCGACGCGCCGTCGGCAGCCGCGCGCCGGATCGTCGCCGCCATGGAGGCGCTGGCCGCCGACGGGGAGGGACGCACGGGAGACCTCTGGGGCGGGCACGCCGGCGAGGCGATGTCGCGCCTGCTCTCGGGCCTGATCCGGGAGGGCGAGGACCTGCCGCTCGTGACGCCGCGCCAGTTCGCCGACCTGCTGCAGCGCCTGATGGAGGGCGAGACCGTCCGGATCGGGGGCGCGACGCACCCGCGGCTTCGCATCCTGGGCGCCATCGAGGCCCGGCTGGTGCGCGCCGACCGCCTCGTCGTGGCGGGCCTGGAGGAGGGCGTCTGGCCCGCCGCCGCGCCGACCGACCCCTTCCTCTCGCGGCCCATGCGCAGCGACCTTGGCCTGCCCTCGCCCGAGCGGCGCATCGGGCTCGCGGCCCACGACTTCGCCCAGGCGGTCTGCGCGCCCGAGGTGGTCCTGCTGCACACCGAGCGGCGCAACGGCCAGCCCACCGTGAAGTCGCGCTGGCTCTGGCGGCTGGAGACCCTGGCCAAGGGTGCGGGGCTCTCGATACCCGGCCGGCCCGAGGTGATGGGCTGGGTCCGGGCGCTGGACGCGCCGGGCCCCTACGAGCCGGTGAAGCGCCCCTCGCCCAAGCCGCCGGTCGAGCATCGGCCGCGCGAACTCTACGTCACGCGGGTCGAGACCCTGACCCGGGACCCCTACGCCGTCTGGGCGCGCGACATCCTGGGGCTTCGCCTGCTGGAGCGGCCCGACGAGGAGATCGAGGCCCGCGCGCGGGGCACGGCGATCCACGCGGCCTTCGAGCGGTTCGTCACCGACTGGCCGGGCGACCTGCCGCCGGACGCCGCGGCGATCTTCCGCGATCTCTATCTGGACGAGCTGAAGGCGGCCGGCATGCCGCTCGACGCCCTGGCGCGCGAGGGCCCGCTGGCGGGCGAGGCCGCCGCCTGGGTCGCGGACCTGGAGCGCCGCCGGCGCGCCGACGGCCGCGTCCTGCACGTGGAGCGGCGGGGTCAGGCCACGCTCGACATCGACGGCCGCCCCTTCGTCCTCGCCGCCAAGGCCGACCGCATCGAGGTCTCGCCCGACGGCCTGGCGCACGTGATCGACTACAAGACGGGACGGGCGCCGACGAAGAAGATGGTCGAGACCGGCTTCTCGCCGCAGCTCACCCTCACGGCGGCCATCCTGGAGCGCGGCGGCTTCGCCGACATCGGCCGCGCGACGGCCGGAGAGCTCACCTACCTCGAGATCAGCGGCCGCCGTCCCCAGCCCGGGCGCGAGGAGGTGCGGGCCGCGCCGCATGGCGACGGCGACAAGGTGCTGGTGACCCGTCAGGCCGTGGACGACGCCGTCGAGGGCCTGGAGCGGCTGATCCGCCGCTACGACGACCCTTCGGTCGGCTACACCTCGCGCACCGCGCCGCAGTTCGTGAAGAGCTACGTCTCGGACTACGATCATCTGGCCCGGGTCTTCGAGTGGTCCACCAGCGGCGAGGACGACGACGAATGACCGTGGTCGATCTCTTCCCGCCGGAACGCGACGACCAGCTGGAGGCGGCCGACCCCACGCTGTCGGTGTTCGTCACCGCGAACGCCGGGTCGGGCAAGACGAAGACGCTGATCGACCGGGTGGCCCGCCTTCTGCTCGCCAAGGCGAAGCCCGAGACGATCCTCTGCGTCACCTACACCAAGGCCGCCGCCTCCGAGATGCAGCGGCGGCTGTACGACACGCTCGGCGGCTGGTCAGTGGCGAGCGACGCGAGGCTGCGCCAGGAACTGGGCGAGCTGCGCTCGCGCCCGCGGGCCAGCTTCGACGCCCAGGACCTCTCGGAAGCCCGCAGCCTGTTCGCCGCGGCGCTCGAGACCCCGGGCGGCCTGAAGATCCAGACCATCCACGCCTTCTGCGAGAAGGTCCTGAAGCGCTTCCCGCTGGAGGCCGGCGTCCCGCCGGGCTTCCGGGTCATGGACGACGCCGACTCCGCGGCCGTCGCCGCCGCCGCGCGCAAGCTCGTGGCGCACCACGTGCTGAACGTGCCGGGCGACCTCGCCGACGCCTACGGCCGCCTGGCGGTCTCGCTCGACTTCCGCCGCTTCCAGGCCATGTTCGCCGAGTTCGAGGCCCGGCGCGGGGAGCTGCGCGAGTTCTTCGAGGGCCGGGGCGGCCTGGACGGCGCGGTCGCCTGGGTCTGGCGCACGGTCGACGTTCCCGAGGGCACGGATCCCGAGGCGCTGGCGGCCGAGGCCATGGCCCGCATCGACCGCGACCTCTACCGCCGCTGCGCCGAGGCGCTGCGAGGGGGCGGCAAGCCGGGCAAGCAGGACACCGACCGGGCTGCAGCCCTGGCGGCGCTCGCGGCCGCAGGATCGCCCTCGCTGGAGGACGCCGTCGCGCTGCTGTTCACCAAGGAGGACGAGCCGCGGAAGTGGGTCGAGACGGCCAAGCGCCTGCAGGACGAGCCGGCGCTACGCACCTTCCTGCTCGCCGAGCAGGAGCGCCTGCACGCCGTCCGGGAGCGCATGCGCGCGGCCAAGGTGGGGCACGACAGCGTCGACGCCCTGAAGCTCGCCCACGCCTATCTCGAGGCGTACCAGATCGAGAAGGACGCCTGGGGCGCGCTCGACTTCGCCGACCTCGTCGAGAAGACCTGCGCCCTGCTGCGCGACAGGCCGGCCGCCGCCTGGGTGCTCTACAAGCTGGACGGCGGCGTCGATCACATCCTGCTGGACGAGGCGCAGGACACCGCGCCGGAACAGTGGGCGATCATCGACGCGCTCACCGACGAGTTCTTCTCGGGCGAAGGGCGGCGGGAGGCCCGGCGGGTGGACCGCGGCGTCTTCGTGGTCGGCGACCGCAAGCAGTCGATCTATTCGTTCCAGGGGGCCCGGCCCGAGCTCCTGTCCGAGAAGTACCTGGCCTACCGCGAGCGCGCCGCCGGGGCGGGGCGGCGGGTGCGGCGCATCGACCTGCTGAAGTCCTGGCGTTCCACCCGCGAGGTGCTGCGCTTCGTGGACGCGGTGTTCACGCCGCCGCACCTGTCCGACGCCGTGCAGCCGGGCGATCCCGTCCGCCACCAGGTGGCCCCGCCCCGTGCGCCCCACCACGGCTGCGTCGACCTCTGGGACATGGAGGTGGACCGCAAGGGGCCCGAGCGCGACGCCTGGGACCTGCCGCTGGACGTGGAGGCGGAGGACAGCGCGAACAAGAAGCTCGCCCGCCGCATCGCCGGCGAGATCCGGCGGCTGATCGCCGACGGCGAGGCGGTCCACGACCCGCGCCTGCGCGAGCTCAGGCCGGCCACCGCCGGCGACGTGCTGATCCTGGTCCGCCGCCGGGGCGCGCTGTTCGAGGAGATCCTGCGGGCGCTCAAGCAGGCCGGGTTGCCGGTGGCCGGCGCCGACCGGCTCTCGCTGTCCAGCCACATCCTCTTCGACGACCTGCTGGCGCTGGCGCGCTTCGCGCTCTTCCCCGGCGACGACCTGACCCTCGCCGCGCTGCTCAAGAGCCCCTTCTGCGGCCTGGACGACGACAGCCTTTACCGCCTCGCCCACGGGCGCGAGCGCCGCCTGTGGAGCACGCTGCGCGCACGCGCCGACGAGGACGCCCGCTGGTCCGAAGCCGCCGGCTTCCTGCGGCTGGTCCTCGACACGGCGAAGTCGGCGAGGCCGTTCGAGTTCTTCGTGCGGCTGATCGACCATGTGGGGCTGGACGGCCGCTCGATGCGGCAGCGGCTTCTGACCCGCCTGGGGCCCGAGGCGGCCGACGCCCTGGACGAGTTCCTGAGCCAGGCGATGGCCGCCGAGGAGCGGGGCGCGCACGACCTGGAGAGCCTGGCCGACGCGCTCTCGGGCCTCGAGATCGTGGTGAAGCGCGAGATGGAAGGCGCGCGCGACGAGGTCCGCGTGATGACCGCGCACGGCGCCAAGGGCCTGGAGGCGCCCATCGTCATCCTGCCCGAGACCAACCTCGCCAACACCCAGCGCGGGTCGCCCCTGCTGCGCGTCGACCGGGGCCCCGAGGGCGTGGGCTTCCTGTGGTGCCCCCGTTCGGCCGGCGACTGCCCGCCCACCGGGGAGGCGCGGCGCCTGCGCCGCGAGCGCGAGGAGGCCGAGGCCTACCGCCTGCTCTATGTGGCCCTGACCCGCGCCCGCGACCGACTGATCCTCTGCGGCCGGCGGGCCGAGCGCACCGACGAGGTCAAGCTCGCGGGCTGGTGGGGCGCCGTGCGCGACGCCCTGGGCCACGCGGGCCTCGCCGACGAGGTGCGCGAACTTCGGCACGAGGACGGCGCCCGCTTCCGCCGTTTCGGCCCCGACCCCGAGCGCCTTCGCCCGGCGCCGGCCTCCGGGTCGTCCCTGGCCCCGGCGCCGGCCTGGACCGCTGCGCCGGCCGCGCCCGAGGCCTTCGCCCGCTACGCCTCGCCGTCGGACCTCGGCGCGGACGCCACGTCGGCCTCCGCCTCCCCCCTCGCGGAAACCGCCGGCCTAGGCCGTTTCCGCCGGGGCGACCTGATCCACCGCCTCCTGCAGCTCCTGCCCGATCTGCCGCCGAGCGAGTGGGCCGCGGGGGCCCGGGCCCTGCTCGCGCGGGAAGCCGACCTCACCGACCCGCAGCGCGCCGAGATGGCCGCCGCCGCCCTCTCGGTGCTCGAGGACCCCCGCTTCGCCGAGGTCTTCGGCCCGGGCTCGCGCGCCGAGGTGGCGATCGCCGGGACCGCCGCCGCCCTGCCGCCCAACCTGCGCATTTCCGGTCGCATCGACCGCCTGGTCACCCTGGCCGACCGGGTGCTGGTGGTGGATTTCAAGACCAACCGGCCCTCGCCGGCGGCCATCGAGGCCGCCGATCCCGCCTACCTGCGGCAGATGGCGCTCTACGCCGCGGTGTTGTCCGAGATCTTCCCCGGCCGCCTGATCGAGGCCGCCATCGTCTGGACCGACGGGCCGAAGCTGATGCCGGTTCCAGAAAAGCTGATCGCCGACACCCTTGCCGAGCTCCGCCGTGCCGGTTGATACAGGACCTGACCCCGCCTACATGGCCGAACCTAGAGGCGCGGATCGGCGTTGCCGTTTCAGCCGCGCGACAGGAGTTTCCCGATGAGCACCGTGAAGGTCACCGACGAATCCTTCCAGACCGACGTCCTGGCGTCCGAGCAGCCCGTGCTCGTCGACTTCTGGGCCGAGTGGTGCGGCCCCTGCAAGCAGATCGCCCCCGCGCTCGAGCAGCTCTCCGACGAGCTGGCCGGCAAGGTGAAGATCGCCAAGCTCGACATCGAGCAGAGCCCCACCACGCCCTCGCGCTACGGCGTTCGCGGCATCCCCACCATGATGCTGTTCAAGGGCGGCCAGATGGCCTCGATGAAGGTCGGCGCCATGCCCAAGCAGAAGATCCTGGAGTGGCTCACCGAAGCCGGCGTCGCGGCGTAAGGCGCGAAGCGTTCTCTACCGCGCGTGGCTCCCTGCCCTTGAGAGGGTAGGGCTGTCGCACATGAAGGTCCGGCGACCGAGGGGCGGTGGAGCCGCCCCGTTCTGACCGCAGAGATCGCGGAGGCGGCGCGGAGGACGCGGAGGTCTCTGCGCTCTCTGCGTTCGTCTCTGCGTCCTCCGCGGTTCGATCGAGCGCCTGCGGCGGCCGCACACGTCAGGCAGCGCCTGCGCTCCGTCCTCGCCGGCGATCAGCTCGGCCAGGTCTCGGGGCTCATGGCGAGCACCTCGCCGGCAAAATGCAGGCCGCCGCAGATCAGGACGTGCGGCGCAGGGCCCTCGATCTCCAGGGCCCGCGCCACCCCGTCCGACACATTGGCCGCCGTCTCGGGGCTCAGCCCGGCCCGCACGGCCGCGGTGACGAGCTCGTCGGCGCTGGCCGCGATGGCCGAGTCGAAGGTGGTGCAGATCACCCGCGGCCGCATCTCGGCGAAGGGCCGGAAGAAGCCCTCCGCGTCCTTGCGGGCGAACATGCCCGTGACCAGCACCAGCGGGCGCGGGTCGCGATCGACGATCCGGCTCGCCGCCTCGGCCAGCGCCCGGCCGGCGTGCGGGTTGTGCCCCCCGTCGAGCCAGAGGTCGGCGCCGCGCGCCCTCGCCAGCTCGGCCAGCGGTCCCGCGGTCAGCCGCTGCATGCGCGCGGGCCAGACCGCGCTGGCGACGCCGCGGCCCAGCACCTCGTCCGACAGGCTGGGGTCGAAGGTCAGGGCCGCCGCCACGGCCACGCCCGCATTGCCGAACTGGTAGCCGCCGAAGAGGCTGGGGGCCGGAAGGTCCAGCAGCCGCTCGGGCATCTGCACCAGCAGGCGCCCCCGTTCTTCCCAGGCGTCGAAGTCGCGGCCCATCAGGAGCATCGGGGCCATGCGGTCGTCGGCCTCGCGCTCGATCATCTCCAGCGCCTCGTCCATCTGGCGCGCCACCACCACCGGACGGCCGTGCTTGACGATCCCGGCCTTTTCCCAGGCGATCTTCGGCAGTCCCGGCCCCAGCATCTCGAGGTGGTCGTAGTCCACAGGCGTGATGACGCTAACCGCCGGCGCGTCGAACACGTTTGTGGCGTCGAAACGCCCGCCCAGGCCCACCTCCACCACGCAGAGGTCCGCCGGCGTCTCGGCGAAGGCCAGGAAGGCCAGAACCGTGGTGATCTCGAAGAAGCTGATCGGCTCGCCGCCGTTGGCCGCCTCCACGCGCTCGGTCAGCGCCAGCAGGTGCTCGTCGGTGATGAGGTCTCCCGCCAGGCGGATCCGCTCCGCGAAGCGGACGAGATGGGGCGACGTCAGGGCGTGCACGCGCAGGCCGGCCGCCTCGCCGATGGCGCGCAGGTACGCCACCGTCGAGCCCTTGCCGTTGGTGCCGGCCACATGGATCACCGGCGGCAGCCTGCGCTCGGGATGGTCCAGCGCCGCGAGCAGCCGCTCCACGCGGCCCGTCGAGAGGTCGATCAGGGTCGGGTGATTGGCCCGCAGGCGCTGGATCACCGCATCCGAGGCGCGGATCGGATCGTGGCCGGGGTCGGACGGAAGGGTCATGCCGCGATCCTTCCTCTCTGGGGCGGGCCCGAAGCGTCGCGGACCCAATAGGAACGGGGTGTCGCCCAGGACGCGAGCCGCCGGGGCCATGGGCCCCTTCCCGCTTCGCGAGCTCCCCAAGAGGGGGAGCGTTCACACGTCATCACGCCGCCCTGGAACGCTCGCGCCCCATCATGAGGGTGCCGAGGATCGAGCTCAGCTTTTCGGGGATGTCCTTGCGCTCGACGACCTGGTCGATCATGCCGCGCTCCACGAGGAACTCGGACTTCTGGAAGGTCGGCGGCAGGGTCTCGCGGATCGTCTGCTCGATGACGCGCCGGCCCGAGAAGCCGATCGTGGCGTTGGGCTCGGCCAGATGGACGTCGCCGAGCATGGCGTACGAGGCGGTCACGCCGCCCGTGGTCGGATCCGTCAGCACGACCACGTACGGCAGGCCGGCCGCCTTCACCTCGTTCAGCGCCAGGGTGGTGCGGGCCATCTGCATCAGGCTGAGCGTGCCTTCCTGCATGCGCGCGCCCCCCGAGGCGGTGAAGATCACCAGCGGGACCCCGCGCCTCACGGCTTCCTTGGCCGCCACCACGAAGGTCTCGCCCGCGGCCATGCCGAGCGACCCGCCCATGAAGGTGAAGTCCTGCACGATCACCACGGCCGGCTGGCCCTGGATGTGGCCGTAGCCGCTGGCCATCGAGTCCTGCTCGCCGGTGGCCTTCCGCGCCGCCGCCAGGCGCTCGGCGTAGGGGGTGGTGTCCGGGAACTTCAGCGGGTCGTCGGCGATCACCGGGGTCGCGATCCGCTCGTACTTGCCGTCGTCGAAGGTGTAGGTCAGGCGCAGCTTGGCGCCGATGCGCATGTGGTTGCCCGAGGGCGTCACCCAGAGCGCCGCCTCGAGGTCGGGGCGATACAGCATCTCGCCGGTGTCCGGGCACTTCACCCAGAGGTTCTCGGGCGTGTCCTTCTTGGTCAGCCCGCGCACGCCGGGCGCGATCCGCGAGAGCCACCCCCGCCGACGCTCGGTGTTGGGCGCTCGGCCCGGCTTGTCGTTTCGCTGTTCCGCCATCGCCATGGTCTTCAGGCCGGGACCCGCCGCGCGAGGCGCACAGCCTTAGCCAGCGCACCCACTTTGGAAAGCACCCGGCCGGTCACGTCTTCGTTCAATTCCACTGCTTCGGCCACCTCGTCCACAAGCGCCGAGCCCACCACGACCGCATCGGCGACCCTGGCGACCGCCTCGGCGCGCTCGGGCGTCTTGATGCCGAAGCCGACCGCCACGGGCAGGCCGCTGGCCTTGCGCACGCGCTCCACGTGAGGCGCCACGGCCGCCGCGTCGGCCTCCTTCACCCCCGTCACGCCCGCCACCGACACGTAGTAGACGAAGCCCGAGGTGCGCCGCACCACCACCTGCAGCCGGGCGTCGTCGGTCGTGGGCGTCGCCAGCCGGATCAGCGAGATGTCGTGGGCGTCGAGCGCGTCGGCCAGGGGATCCGCCTCCTCGGGCGGGCAGTCGACGATGATCAGGCCGTCCACGCCGGCCGCCGCGGCGTCCCGCGCAAAGGCCTCGACGCCCCAGGTCACCAGCGGGTTCATGTAGCCCATCAGGATGACCGGCGTGTCGGCGTCGGAGCTGCGGAAGGCGGCGATGGCCTCCAACGTCGCCTTGAGCGTCATGCCCTTCGACAGGGCCCGCTGGGCCGCGCGCTGGATCGGCGGGCCCTCGGCCATGGGATCCGAGAAGGGGAACCCCACCTCGATGAGGTCGGCCCCGGCGGCGGGCAGCCCCTTCAGGATGGCCAGCGCCGTCTCGGCGTCGGGATCGCCCGCCATCACGTACGGCACGAACGCCGCGCGCCCTTCCGCCTTCAGGCCGGCGAAGCGCTTCTCGATCCGTGACTTGCTCAAATCGTCCGCCCCAGGTGCGCGGCGACGGTGTTCACGTCCTTGTCGCCGCGGCCCGACAGGTTCAGCACGACGACCCCGCCCTTGCCCACCTCGCGGGTGATCTCGGGCAGGCGCGCCAGGGCGTGCGAGCTCTCGATCGCCGGCAGGATCCCCTCCAGCTTGGAGAGCAGCATGAAGGCGTCCAGCGCCTCGGCGTCGGTGGCCGTGAGATAGGTCGCGCGGCCCACGTCGTGCAGCCAGGCGTGCTCGGGCCCGATGCCGGGATAGTCCAGCCCGGCCGAGATGGAATGCGCTTCCTCGATCTGCCCTTCGCGGTCCTGCAGCAGGTAGGTCATGTTCCCGTGCAGGACGCCGGGGCGGCCCCCGTTGATCGCCGCCGCGTGCCGGCCGCTGTCCAGGCCGGACCCCGCCGCCTCGACGCCGAAGATCTTCACGCCCTCGTCGTTGAGGAACGGATGGAACATGCCGATGGCGTTCGAGCCGCCGCCCACGCAGGCGACCAGCGCGTCGGGCAGCCGCCCCTCGACCTCCAGGATCTGCTCGCGCACCTCGCGGCCGATGATCGACTGGAAGTCGCGCACCATCACCGGGTACGGGTGCATGCCCGCCGCCGAGCCGATCAGGTAGTAGGTGTCGTGGACGTTGGTGACCCAGTCCCGAAGGGCTTCGTTCATGGCGTCCTTGAGGGTCGCCGAGCCGCTCGTCACCGGCCGCACCTCGGCGCCCAGCAGGTTCATGCGGAAGACGTTCGGCTTCTGCCGCTCGACGTCGACGGCGCCCATGTAGACCACGCAGGGCAGCCCGAAGCGGGCGCAGACGGTGGCGGTGGCCACGCCGTGCTGTCCGGCGCCGGTCTCGGCGATGATCCGGGTCTTGCCCATCCGCATGGCCAGCAGGATCTGGCCCATGCAGTTGTTGATCTTGTGCGAGCCGGTGTGATTCAGCTCCTCGCGCTTCAGGTAGATCTTCGCGCCGCCGAAGTGCTCGGTCAGGCGGGCCGCGAAGTACAGCGGCGAGGGCCGGCCCACGTAGTGGCTAAGGTAGCCCGCGAGCTCGGCCTGGAAGGCGGGGTCCGACTTGGCCGCCGCGTAGGCCGCGTCGAGGTCGTGAACCAGCGGCATCAGCGTCTCGGGGACGTATTGTCCGCCGTAGTCGCCGAAGCGCCCGCGGGCGTCGGGGTAGGCGGCGTAGTCGTTCGGGCGAGTGGGCGCGTTCATGGTCGGCGGAGGCGTCTCAGGCGCGGCGGACAGCGTCGAGGAACGCCGTGATCAAGGCCGGGTCCTTTAGTCCGGGACCGCGCTCCACGCCAGAGGAAACGTCGACGATCGGCGCGCCCGACGCCGTGATCGCCTCGGCCACGTTCCACGGGTTAAGGCCGCCTGCCAGGAACCACGGCTTCTGGAAGCGCCGCCCCTTCATCAGGGCCCAGTCGAACGCCACGCCCCGGCCCCCCGGGCGATCGGCGTCCTTCGGCGGCTTCGTCTCGAACATGAGGTGCTCGACCACCGGCTCGTAGGCCGCCGCCGCCGCCAGGTCGCCGGCTTCGGCGACGGGCAGCACCTTGATCACGCCCGCGCCTGTCCGCCCGAGCACCTCGCGCACGCGCCCCGGGGGCTCGTGGCCGTGCAGCTGGATCAGGTCCGGCGCCAGGTGGCGGGTGATCGCGTCGAGCTCGTCGTCGCTGGGGTCGACCGTCACGGCCACCAGCTTGACCCCCTTGGCCCGCGCCGGGGGAGCCAGGCGCGCCGCCGCGTCGGGGGCGATGTTCCGCGGGCTCTTCCCGAAGAACATGAAGCCCAGGAAGGATGTGCGCCCGTCCAGCGCCGCCTGCACGGCCTCTGGGGTCGTCACGCCGCATATCTTCGTCTGAGCCGCCATGGGCGGGGATTTGGGGGCGCGGGCGGGCGTTGCGCAAGGGCCGCGGGCAGGCCAACGTTCCGCCATGACGGGCGATAGCGGCAGCGCAGCGGCGGAAGACATCCTCTGGCCCACATGGCGGCGGCTCATACGGGCGCTGCCCGTGTCCCGCATGCCGTGGGAGTGGATCACGTCGCCCAGCATGTGGCGCCTGTTCGGGGCGGACTTCCTGACGGGCCTGCTTCGCAACCGCACCACCCGCAGCGTCTTCGCGGTGCTGGAGCCGCTCAGTCCCGGCGACCTGCGCCGGATTCACGCCCTGGCCCTCGTGAACCACCGGCGGCACGAGGCCGTTTCGCGCTGGTTCGCCATCGGCTTCGTCACTTTGCCGGCCTCGGCGGCGCTGACGCTTTCCGAACTCGCGCCCGACACGCTGAGGGCGATCGCCGCCGCCGAGGGGCTGGCGCGCTGGTACTTCTGGATAGCCTACGCCGCCGTCGTGGTGGCGCTCTACCTGATGTTCGCCTGGCGGGCGCGCCAGCTGCTCACCCTGGTGGAGCTGATGCTGATCCAGCGGGGCGTGGACCTGCGCGACGATGCGGCCGCCGACGAAAGCCCGATCGAGACGCCGATCGGCGGCTAGGTCCGGAACAGAGCCGCCTCCGACCGGTTGTCACCGGCCACGGAGGACCACATGCAGACTCGGACCAATGGCCAGTACGGTCAACTCGCCGCCGGCGCCGCCATCGGCCTCGCCGCCGGTCTCGCGCTTCCCCTCGCCCGCAAGGCGCTGATGCAGGCGCCGTCCGCGGCCACCGGCGACTGGGCCGAGGCGCTCAAGGCCGAGCACCGGCTGGTCGAGAAGGCCTTCGAGGCGGCGCTCGCGACCACCGAAGACGACGTCATGAAGCGCGACATGCTGCTCGCCAAGATCGCCTATGCGCTCACCAAGCACGCGATCCAGGAGGAGAACGTGATCTACCCGGCCATGATGCAGCACGGCCAGGAGGACCAGGCCCGCGCGCTCATCGAGGACCACGGCCGCATCAAGACCTTCATCTTCGAGCTGCGGAACATCGACGCCGGCGACGTCATGTGGCGCTCGACGCTGCAGGGCTTCTACGACGACCTGCGCACCCACATCCGGGAGGAGGAGGACGTGATCTTCCCCGCCTTCCACGCCGCCCTGCCCGAGGCCGAGAGCGCCCGGCTGACGGCCATGATGAACTGGGAAGGCTTCAAGGTCGCCTGACACCGGGCCGAGAGGCCCGCCCGGCCCCGCGGCGCTACTTCGCCTTGAGGAGGTCGCGGATCTCCGCCAGCAGCGCCTCCTGAGGCGGCGGGGCCGGCGGAGCGGCTTCCGCCGGCGGCGGGGCGCGGCGCATGGCGTTGACCGCCTTCACCAGCAGGAAGACCACCCACGCGACGATCAGGAACTTGATGCCGGCGTTGATGAGGGCGCCGTACTGGATCGCGACCAGCTCGACCGCCTCGGTGGCGGGATCGTCGGGCTTCAGCACCCAGGCCAGCTTGGAGAAGTCGACGCCGGAGGTCAGCAGGCCGATCGGCGGCATCACCACCTGGTCCACCAGCACCTTGACGATGTCGTTGAAGGCCGCGCCGACGATGACGCCGACCGCCAGGTCGACCACATTGCCGCGCGCGATGAACTCGCGGAACTCCGAGACCATGCCCATGATGCGCTCCCTTGGCGGGCGCAGGGGCGGCTCCCCTCACGCCGTTCGCCGAAGCAGGAACCGCGTCGCCGGGCGCGTCAAGCCGACGTCAGGCAGCGGGCGGCGGGCCGCGCTCGGTCCTGAGCAGGTCGCGGATCTCGGTCAGCAGGCGCTCCTGAGGCGGGGGGGCCGGCGGGGTCACCGGCTTGCCCGACGTCTCGACCTCCCAGCGCCGCACGGCGTTCATGCCCTTCACCATCCAGAACACCACCCAGGCCACGATCAGGAACTTCAGCGAGACGTTGATGAAGTGGCCGTACTTCACCGCCACCAGTTCGTTGGCCTTGGTCAGGGGATTGTCGGCCTTCAGCACCCACTGAAGGTTGGCGAAGTCGAAGCCCGACAGCAGAAGGCCGATGGGCGGCATCACCACGTCGTCCACCAGGCTCTTGATGATGTCGTTGAACGCCGCGCCGACGATGACGCCCACCGCCAGGTCGGCGACGTTGCCGCGCGCGATGAACTCGCGGAATTCCGTGAACACGCTCATGCGAACTTCCCCGGGTTGAGGTCAGAAGGGGGAACCGCGGACGTCGCGAGGATCCGCGGAGGTCCCGCGCGGACGGGCCTCCCTGCGCATCTCCGCGCTCTGCGGTTCAACGATGGGGGCTTGCGGCGGACGCAAGCTCGGGCGCTAGCGCTCGTCCTCGACGTTGAGGCGCTCGCGCAGCTCCTTGCCGCTCTTGAAGAAGGGGACGTGCTTGGCGCGGACGTCCACCGGCTCGCCCGTGCGGGGGTTGCGGCCCGCGCGCGCGTCGCGAGAGCGGACCGACAGCGCGCCGAAGCCGCGCAGCTCGACCCGGCCGCCCTCTTCCAGGGCCTGGATCATCCGCTCGAGGATCACGCCCACCACGCGCTCGATGTCGCGCTGCGTGAGGTGCGGGTTCTCCTCCGCGAGCTTCGCGATGAGTTCGGACTTGATCATTATCCCCTCGAACCGGCGCGACCATGGCCGAGCCACGGTCGCGGATCAAGGCGCAAAACGGCGACTTCGCCCCTGTGGTGAAGCTTGTTCCGCGAGTTGCGTTCAACTTTCGCGCGTGAGGCGAAAAAGGACACGGCGGACCGGTTTCCCGGCCCGCCGCGCTGGAGACGGTCTTTCGACGTCGTCCTATTCCTTCTGGGCCTTCTCGCGCAGCGCGGCGCCCAGGATGTCGCCCAGCGAGGCGCCCGAGTCAGACGACCCGAACTGCTCGATGGCCTCCTTCTCTTCCGCCATCTCCAGCGACTTGATGCTGAGCGAGATGCGGCGGGCGGCCTTGTCGACGTTGGTCACCTGGGCGTCGACGCGGTCACCCACGGCGAAGCGCTCGGGACGCTGGTCGGCGCGGTCGCGCGACAGGTCGGACTTGCGGATGAAGGCCGTCATCGGCGCTTCCTCGTCGCCGAACTTCACCTCGATGCCGCCCGAGGTGACCTCGGTGACGGTCGTGGTGACGGTCTGGCCCTTGCGGAAGGTGTCGCCCTGGAGCGGGTCGCCGGACAGCTGCTTGATGCCGAGCGAGATGCGCTCCTTCTCGACGTCGACGTCCAGCACGCGCGCCTTGACGGTCTCGCCCTTGACGTACTTGGCGATCGCCTCCTCGCCGGGCGTGGCCCAGTCGAGGTCGGAGAGGTGAACCATCCCGTCGATGTCGTTGTCGAGGCCGATGAACAGGCCGAACTCGGTGGCGTTCTTGACCTCGCCCTCGACGACCGTGCCGATCGGATGCTCGGCGACGAACTTCTCCCAAGGGTTCTGCAGGGCCTGCTTGAGGCCCAGCGAGACGCGGCGCTTGGACGGATCCACGTCGAGCACAACGACGTCGACTTCCTGAGACGTCGAGACGATCTTGCCGGGGTGGACGTTCTTCTTGGTCCACGACATCTCCGACACGTGCACCAGGCCCTCCACGCCCGGCTCCAGCTCCACGAAGGCGCCGTAGTCGGTGATGTTGGTGATGCGGCCGGTGAACTTCGCGCCCACCGGGTACTTGGCTTCCACGCCGTCCCACGGGTCGGACTGGAGCTGCTTCATGCCGAGGCTGATGCGCTGGGTGTCCGGGTTGATCTTGACGATCTGGACCTTCACCGTGTCGCCCACCGCCAGCACCTGGCTCGGGTGGTTGACGCGCTTCCAGCTCATGTCGGTGACGTGCAGCAGGCCGTCGATGCCGCCCAGGTCCACGAACGCGCCGTAGTCGGTGATGTTCTTGACCACGCCTTCGCGGACTTCACCCTCTTGCAGCTGGCTGACCAGCTCGGTGCGCTGCTCGGCGCGGGCTTCTTCCAGGATGGCGCGGCGCGAGACGACGATGTTGCCGCGCGGGCGGTCCATCTTGAGGATGGCGAAGGGCTGTTCCTTGCCCATCAGCGGGCCGACGTCGCGCACCGGACGGATGTCCACCTGGCTGCCGGGCAGGAACGCCGAGGCGCCGCCCAGGTCGACGGTGAAGCCGCCCTTCACGCGGCCGACGATGACGCCCATCACCGGCTCGTTCTTCTCGTAGACGCCTTCCAGACGCGTCCAGGCCTCTTCGCGGCGGGCCTTCTCGCGGCTGATCACCGCCTCGCCCATGGCGTTCTCGACGCGCTCCAGGAACACCTCGACGGTGTCGCCGGCCTTCAGCGGCGGCTTGTCCTCGCCGGGGGCGGTGAATTCCTTCAGCGGCACGCGGCCTTCGGTCTTCAGACCGACGTCGACGATGGCGAAGTCCTTCTCGATGGCCACGACCTTGCCGTGGACCACTTGGCCTTCCATGAAATCGCGCCCGCCGAGGGACTCGTCGAGCAGCGCGGCGAAGTCGTCGCGCGAGGGGTTGAGGCTCAGATCGTCAGCCATGAGTTCTTTCGTTCGAAAATGATCGGGGCCCACGCAGCCTGAGGCCGGTGGTCCCTACCGGGTTGGAGGTTGAACCGAAGACGCGGGAGACACCCCGCGCGGTGACGTTTGCCCGCAGCTGTCCGAGGGAAAGGCGCGGTTGGATTTGCCCTACCGGCCGGACGTCCCTTCGGAAGCCTGCCAGCGAGCGCGCGCCGCCTCGACGATGCGGCGGGCCGCATCGGCGGCCTGCTCTATAGTCATTTCGGTCGTGTCGAGCAACTCCGCGTCCGGCGCCTGGGTCATCGGCGCGGCGTCGCGGGCTCCGTCGCGTTCATCCCGCCGCCGGATGTCGGCGAGCACGTCCGCATAGCCGACGGGCTCGCCCTGGGCCGACAGCTGCTTCCAGCGGCGCTCGGCGCGGACCTCGGGCGTGGCGGTCACGTAGAGCTTGGCCGGCGCTCCCGGGCAGATGACGGTGCCGATGTCGCGCCCGTCCAGGACGGCGCCGCCCGGCTGCCCCGCGAAGTCGCGCTGGAAGGCGAGCAGCGCGTCGCGGACCTTCTGGTGCACCGCCACGCGGCTGGCCAGCTCGCCCGCCGCCCGGGTGCGCAGCGCCGGGTCGCCGAGCTGCGCCGCGGACAGGCCCGCGGCCACGGCCGCCGCGGCCGCCGCATCGTCGAGGTCGCCCCCGGCCCGTTCCGTCAGCACGCCCACGGCGCGGTAGAGCAGGCCCGTGTCCAGGACCGGCAGGCCGAAGAGATCCCCCAGCCGCGCCGCAACGGTCCCCTTCCCCGACGCCGCCGGACCATCCACCGCAATGACGAAGGGCGTCATCCTCTTCCCCCGCGGCCGCAGTGCAGGTGCTCGATGGGGCCGCAGTCGTGCAAGGCCCACAGCCGGGCCGCCCTCTCCCTACCCTCTCCCTCTCCGCTTCGCGGGGGGAGAGGAGCTGCTTGACGAAATGTTCTGCTAATGTTCACGTTCGTGGCGTGTCGAAGATCCGCATCATCGAGCGCGCGCCCCGCATTCAACGCGCTCGCGAACTGCGGCGGCATGACACTCGGGCCGAGGCCATCCTCTGGAATGCTCTTCGTGCGCGGCGGCTCGGCGGGTGGCGATGGAGACGACAGGCGCCGCTGGGGCCCTACTTCCTCGATTTCCTCTGCGTCGAGGCCGCGCTGGTGGTCGAACTCGACGGCGGACACCATTCCGATCAGCTCGCTTACGATGCGCGGCGCACCGAGCGCCTCGGCCGCGCGGGCCTGCGGGTCCTTCGCTTCTGGAACCACGAGGTCCTTCAGGATCGTGGCAACGTCACCCGGGTCATACTCGCCGCATGCGGTCCTCTCCCCCCGTGCAGCGAAGCGGAACGGAGAGGGAGAGGGTAGGGAGAGGGCGGCGCCGGCCGTAGCCGTACGACGGCGGCCAGGCAAGGATCCCAGGCGGCGGAGCTGCTGAATCCCTTCCGGACCATCGCCGCGCAAGGCCCAACGCCGCGCCGCGCTCTCCCTGCCCTCTCCCTCTCCGCTTCGCGGGGGGAGAGGAATCGTCAGGCGCGGCATCACGCCTCGCCGATGTCGGCGCCGAGGCCGCGCATGAGGTCCACGAAGCCCGGGAAGCTGGTGGCGATCATGCCGGGTTCGTCGACGCGCACCGGCGCCTCGGCCGCGAGACCCAGGATCAGGTGGCTCATGGCGATCCGATGGTCGCCGTGCGTGGTGACCAGCGCGCCGCCGCCGACGCCGTGGTTGGCGCGCACGGCCCCCACCACCGTCAGCGCGTCGGGCTCTTCTTCGACGCCGGCCCCGCAGGCGGCGAGCCCGGCGGCCATCAGGGCGATGCGGTCGCTCTCCTTCACCCGCATCTCGCCGATGCCGCGCATGGCCGTGCGCCCACTGGCGAAGGCCGCCGCCACCGCCAGGATGGGGTATTCGTCGATCATCGACGGCGCCCGCTCGGGCGGCACGTCGACGCCCTCCAGGGCGGAGTGCCGCGCGGTGACGTCGGCCACCGTCTCGCCGCCCTCGTCCCGGACGTTCGTCACCGACAGGTCCGCGCCCATCTCGCCCAGGGTGTCCAGCAGGCCGATGCGCGAGGGGTTCAGCAGCATCCCCTGCACCGTCACCTCCGAGCCCGGGACGATCAGCGCCGCCACCAGCGGGAAGGCCGCCGACGAGGGATCGCCCGGCACGTGGATCCGCGTCCCCTTCAGCGCCTGGCCGCCCGGCAGCACGATGTGGCGTCCATTCCCCGCGTCCCGCACCTCGATCTCGGCGCCGAAGCCCCTGAGCATCCGCTCGGTGTGGTCGCGCGTGGCCTCGGGCTCGATCACCTCGCAGCCCTGCCCGTTCAGGCCGGCCAGGAGCACCGCCGACTTCACCTGCGCCGACGGCTCCGGCAGCGTGTAGGCGATCGGCTTCAGGTTCCCGCCCCGCAAGGTCAGCGGCAGCCGTCCGCCCTCGCGGCAGATCCAGGTCGCGCCCATCTGGCCGAGCGGCTTCAGCACGCGGTTCATCGGCCGGCCACGGAGGGACCCGTCCCCGGTGAAGGTAGCTGCGATCGGAAAGCCGGCGGCGGCCCCCATGATCAGGCGGACGCCCGTGCCCGCGTTGCCGCAGTCGACCACGTCGGCCGGTTCGGAGAACCCGCCGCGCCCCTCCACGCGCCAGCGACCCTCGCCCAGCCGCTCCACGCCGGCGCCGAACGCCGCCATCGCGGCGGCCGTGCGGCGCACGTCGTCGCCTTCCAGCAGGCCTTCGATCTCGGTGACGCCGCTCGCCAGCGCACCGAGGATGAGCGCGCGGTGGCTGATCGACTTGTCCCCGGGCGCGCGCACGACGCCCCTCAAGGGGCCGCCCCGCCGGGCGGTCAGTTGGGCCGCCGACATATCTCGAAAATGCGCCTTTCGCTGAGGGCTGGACGTGCGGGCGATTGCTTTGACAGGCGCTTCCGCGCGTGGCAAGGGACGCCGCCTTTCCGCCGAACATCCTAATCTTAGAGGGTCGCCGCCTTTGGCCAATCCCGAGCTGGGCACCAAGCAAATCTGCCCCACCTGCCAGGCTAAGTTCTACGATCTGAACAAGCGTCCCGCGCACTGCCCCAAGTGCCAGAGCGAGTTCGATCCCGACGAGGCCGTCCGCAACCGCCGCGTCCGCGCGCGCACGATCGTGCCCGAGGACGACCAGGTCGAGGATCAGGTCGCGGCCAAGGAGACGGACGACGAGGAAGAGGAAGAAGAGGTCGTCACGCCGGAGCTGGACGAAGTGGCCGACGAGCCGCCGCTGGCCACCGACGACGACGAGGACGAGGCCGAACCCGCCGCCGCGGGCGTCAGCGAGGATCTGGGCGAGTTCGCCGACGACGACGAAGTCGAGGACGCCGACGACGTCCCGTTCCTCGAGGACGAGGACGAGGACGACTTCGACGAGTCCGAGATCGAGGGCCTTCCCGACGAAGGCGACGAGGACTGAGCGAGAGGGCGGCCTGCGGGCCGCCCTTTTCGTTTCAGGGCCGCCCCGCGACGTGCGTCAAAAAAAGCCTGTCGAGCGGGCTTGATCGCGGGAACCGGTTTGAATAGGTTCCGCGCCTTCCTGGGGCCCCGGCCTCCGGAAGACCCGACCTCGGGGCTATAGCTCAGTTGGTAGAGCGCTTGAATGGCATTCAAGAGGTCAGCGGTTCGACTCCGCTTAGCTCCACCATGGAGGCCCGCCGGCGACCCCGGCGGGCCTTCGCCGTTTCAGGCGGCGCCGAAGTCGCCGCGACGGAAGCGGTCGGGCATCGAGTCGCGGAACGGGTACATGTCGAAGAAGGGCTGCGCCTCGGCCAGCGCCTGGCGCACCGACGGGCGCGTCAGCAGCCGCTCGAAGTAGGCGTCCAGCGTCGCGAGCGTCTTCGGCCAGGGCGCCACCACCCCCGAATAGAACAGCGCCGGCGCGGCCGCGCAGTCGGCGATCGTGAACGCGTCCCCGGCCGCCCACATCCGGCCGGCGAGGCGGCCGTCCAGCATGGCGTAGGACATGGCCAGCGTCGCGCGGGCGTCCGGCAGCGCGCGGGGGTCGCGCTCGGCCTCCGGGCGAAGGATGTCGGCGACGAACGCCTGCATCGGCGTCATCACATAGGCGTCGAAGAGCCGGTCCATCAGCCGCGCCTCCAGCGCGGCCTCCGCCTCGGCCGGGATCAGGCGGGCGCCGTCCGGCGCCAGCCGCTGGGCGTACTCGAGCTGGATGCTGGTTTCCGGGACGATCCGCTCGCCGTGCTGCAGAAGCGGGATCTTGGCGGTCGGCCAGAGCGCGGCGTAGGCCGCCCGGGCGTCCGGGTCCATGAGGTCGGGCATGCGGGTCTCGAACGGCACGCCCAGTTCGCGCAGCCCGATGGTGAGCTTCTGGCAGTACGACGACAGCGGGTGGAGGTGAGCGATCAGGCGCATCGGCGGCCTTCCGGGCGGCGCGCCGTCGCCCGGCGCTGGCCGTCCCGGTTCTGGCGCCTGCCTTCCGGCGCGCCTAGGGGTTTGGATCACAGTCCCGGATCGGCGCCTGCGCCCAGACCCCCCTTTTCGCCTGGCGCGGGTCGGCCCAGGGCGCTTCGTCGGGGGAGCTCCGGGCCATGGGGAAAGACCGGCGGTTGCGCGGCCTCGACGGCGCGGACTAAATGCCGGCCATGCG
Source organism: Phenylobacterium sp. T106 (assembly GCF_057219735.1). NCBI lineage: Bacteria > Pseudomonadati > Pseudomonadota > Alphaproteobacteria > Caulobacterales > Caulobacteraceae > Phenylobacterium > Phenylobacterium sp. T106. Next base: position 287,584 of record NZ_JBXVWA010000004.1, read on the forward strand.
GACATCCCTTCTGCGCCTCGCGCCCCTTCTCGCCGGTTTCGCCGCGCTCTCGGCCTGCGACCAGCCGAAGTTCCGGGACAAGGGCGATGCGGCGACGCCGGCCGCCGAGGCTCCCGCCGCCGCCGCCGGCGCGCCCGCGGCGCGGGTGATCCCGACCAAGGCCGAGCCGGTCCCGGCGGTCCCCGCCTGGGCCACGGCGCACATGGGCAAGCCCTTGCGGGCCCGTTTCCCCAAGACCGGCGTCTGCAAGGGCAACACCGACGTCGTGGATGTCCGCTTCACGGGCCAGCCGTCGGGCGTGCAGATCCTCGGCTGGGGCTGGGATGTGGCCAAGGCGGCGCGGGTGTCCCGTGTGGTGCTGGTCGACGTCGGCATGAAGATCATCGGCGCCGGCGAGGGCGGCGTGTCCCGGCCTGACGTGCCCACCGCCCTGCCCGAGATCTCGGACCCGAACGCCGGCTGGACCGCCGTCACCCAGGCCGCGGGCCCGCTCGACGCCTACGGCGTCGTGGGCGACGGCGACGCTGTGTGCGCGCTGGGCCACATCGAATTCTGATCCGCGGGCATGGCGCCGCCCGCCTCCCCCCGTGACGCGCTGAGCCGGGCGCCGTGGTTCGCCGCGGCGGTGTTCTCGGCCCTGGCCGCCGTCGCGTTCGCCTGGCCGAGCTGGCCGGGCTTCATGTCGTACGACAGCCTGCTGGCCTACGAGCAGGCCCGCTACGGCGTCGGCACCAGCCTCTGGCCGCCGCTGCACACCTACATGTTCGTGGTCAGCCGCGCTGTGGGGGCCGACACCTGGGGCGTCCTCCTCTTCCAGACCTTTGCGCTGCTGTTCGGCGCGGCGCTGGTCCTGCACAGCCTGGTCGCCCGCCGGCTTCTGGCCTGGACGCTCTGGGCGCTGTTCGCGGGGGGCCTCGTCTTCTTCCCGACCCTCCTGGGGTCGATGATGGCGCAGTGGCGCGACGTGCCCACCGGCGGGTTCGCCGTCCTCGGGCTGGGTCTCTGGCTGCAGGCGGCGCGCGCGCGCTCATGGCCGCTCCTGGCCCTCGCCGTCGTGGCCTTCGGGCTTTCGGTGGGGCTCCGCTACAACGCCCTGGTGCTCGTCGCCCCGGCCCTCCTCCTGATGGTCTGGCGGCCCTTCCTGGCGAACGCCGCGCCGCTGGCGGCCCGCACGGCGACGCTGGCCCTGGTCGTCGCGAGCCTGGGCCTCGCCTGGGCCTCGACCCAGTGGCGCCTTCCCGACCTGGTGCGGATGCCCGACGCCCGGAACATCGCCGGCACCCAGCTCTTCGACGTGATCGGCGTCTCGGCCTGCGCCGGGGTCAACTACCTGCCCCGCGGCGTCACCAACGGCCAGCCGATCACGGTCGCCCAGATCCGCCGCGCCTACGACCCGCGGCATCTCCTGCTCACGCTGAAGCCCAAGCCCGGGGTCCCGAAGCTGATGGAAACCGACGCCGGCGGCCAGGTGGGCCGGGTCTGGACGCAGCTCGTCACCGCCGAGCCGGCCTGCTACCTGGCGCACCGCTCGGCGGTCGCCGCCGAGCAGATGGGCATGCTGAAGTCCGAGGTCTTCTATCCGGTGCACGGCGGCATCGACGCCAACCCCTTCGGCCTGCGCCTCGCACGCCCCGAGCTCGCCGCGCGGGTGTCGGGCTATGTGGAGCGCGCCGCGCCGGAGTTTCCCCGGCGGCCGTTCTGGCTCTATCTCTTCGCGGCGGTCCTGACCCTCGCCGCGGCGCTGCGCGCCCGGGCCCACGCGGTGCTGCTGCTCGCGATCCTGGCCGGCGCCCTGGCCTACCCGGCGCTGCTCTTCGTCGCCGGCCCGGCCGCGGACGCCCGCTACATCTTCCCGTCGAACGCGCTCGCCCTGCTTCTCGGCGTCGCGGCGCTGGGCCTCCTCGCAAGTCCGGGAGCGCGGCGATGAGCGACGCCTTGCGCACACGCCACGGCAAGACGCTGAGCCTCGTCATCCCGATGCACGACGAGGCGCCGGTGCTGGACCTCTTGTTCCAGCGCCTCGACGAGACCCTTGGCGGGCTGGGTGTCCAGCTGGAGATCGTCTGCGTCGACGACGGCAGCCGCGACGACACCTGGGCGCGCCTGCAGGCCCGCGCCGCGACCGATCCGCGCCTGCGCCTGATCGGCCTCTCCCGCAACTTCGGCAAGGAAGCCGCGCTGACCGCCGGACTGGAGATGTGCCGCGGCGACATGGTGGCGCCGCTCGACGCCGACCTGCAGGATCCGCCCGAGCTGATCGCCGAGTTCATCAGCCTGTGGGAACAGGGCTACGACGTGGTCTACGGCGTGCGGGCCGACCGCTCCTCCGACACCCGCGCCAAGCGCTGGAGCGCCGGGGCGTTCTACCAGCTGTTCAACGTCGTGGCCGATCAGGCCATCCCGGCCTCCACCGGCGATTTCCGCCTCATGGACCGCGCGGTCGTCGAGGCGCTGAAGCGCCTGCCCGAGCGCAACCGCTTCATGAAGGGCCTCTTCGCCTGGGTCGGCTTCCGGCAGGTGGGCGTGCCCTACACGCGGCCCCTGCGCGCGGCGGGCAGCAGCTCGTGGCCCTACCGGCGCCTGTTCCGTTTCGCCCTGGACGGCATGACGTCCTTCTCCACCGCGCCGCTGCGGGTCTGGACGCTGGTGGGCGTGGGCTCGGCCGTGGTCGCGCTGCTGGCGGCCCTGGCGATCGTGATCCGGGTGCTGGTCGTCGGCCGCGACGTCCCCGGCTACGCCTCGCTGATGGTGGTGATCCTGTTCGCCTTCGCCCTGCAGATGATCGCGCTCGGCGTCCTCGGCGAGTACATCGGGCGGATGTACCAGGAGGTGAAGGGCCGGCCCATCTACCTCGTGCGCGACCGCGTCGGGTTCGACTGATGGAGCGCCAGGTCTACGATCGGATGCGCGCGCTCGAGCAGACGCACTGGTGGTTCGCCGCGCGCCGCGAGATCCTGTCGTCCGAGATCGCCCGCCTGCCGCTGCCGAGGCCGGCGCGGATCCTCGAGGTCGGATGCGGCACCGGCGGCAACCTCGAACTGCTGAAGGCCTTCGGCGACGTCCAGGCGATCGAGCCCGACGCCGAGTCGCGCGCCTACGCGGCCGAGCGGTCGGGCGTGACCGTGCAGGGGGGGCTGCTCCCGGCCGGCCTGCCGGACCTCGGCGGACCGTTCGACCTGATCGCCGCCTTCGACGTGATCGAGCACGTGGACGACGACGCCGGCGCCGTCGCCGCGCTCGCCGCGCGACTGAAGCCCGGCGGCGCGCTGGTCACCACCGTCCCGGCCTGTCCGTGGATGTGGAGCGAGCACGACGAGCATCATCACCACAAGCGCCGCTACCGGCTGCCGGCCTATCGGCGCCTGTTCGAGGCCGCCGGCCTGAAGGTGCGCCGCGCCACCCACTTCAACACCCTGCTCTTCCCGCCCATCGCGGCCGTGCGCGCGCTGAAGGGGGCCGCTGGGCTCAAGGGCGACGACGAGGCGCTGCCGCCGGCCTTCGCCAACCGCCTCCTGCGCGGGGTCTTCGGCGCGGAGACGGCGCTGCTCCGGCTCGGGAGCCTTCCGTTCGGCGTCTCGATCCTGCTGATCGCCGAACGGCCGTGACCGAAAGGCCGCTGGTCCACCAGGTCTCGCTCTTCGCCGTTGTCGGCGCCGCGGCGACGCTGATCCATGTGGCCGCCGCCCTGACGGCGCGCGAGGCGGCGGGCCTCGCGCCCCTGCAGGCCAACCTCGCGGGCTATCTCTGCGCCGTCGGCGCGTCCTACTTCGGCAACGCCTGGCTCACCTTCCGGCGGCCGGTGATGCACGGGCCGCAGTTCGTGCGGTTCCTGGTGGTCTCGCTGGCGGGCCTGGCCCTCACCCAGGCGCTGACGTGGCTGCTCGTCCAGCGTCTCGGCTGGCCGTTCTGGGCAGGTCTCGCGGTGGTGGCGGTGGCGACGCCGGCGCTGTCCTTCATCCTCCAGCGCACGTGGGCGTTCGGGCTGCGGTCGTAGGACCGTTGCAATTGGCCGGGCCTCATACCATCTGAACAGCGTCCGGTTGCACCGAGCCGATACCGGGCGGTTCGACCGGAGAGTCGCTTCTTTCGAGGACTCCGTCTGGATGAACCGTAGCCTGATCTTCGACAGTCCGTTCCTGCTGGGTTTCGAGCATACCCGAAGCCTCATCGAGCGGGCGGCCAAGGCGGCCGCCGAGAGCTATCCCCCCTACAACGTGGAGGATATCGGCGACGGCGCCCTGCGCATCACGCTGGCCGTGGCCGGGTTCGCCCCCGACCAGCTCAGCGTCACCGTCGAGGACCGCCAGCTTGTCGTCGCCGGCAAGCGGGAGGGGGCCGCGGGAAAGTCCGAGGACTCCTACCTCCACCGCGGGATCGCCGCGCGGGGCTTCGTCCGAAGCTTCGTCCTGGCGGACGGCATGGTGGTGGAGGGGGCGACCCTGGAGCACGGCCTGCTCCACATCGACCTGGCCCGGCCGGAGCCCGAACTGCGCGTTCAATCGATCCCGATCCGAACCCGAAGTTGAGCTCCACCGAAGACTAGAAGCCTGGGACGCCGGAATTGCCCGGGTCCCGCCAAAGGAAAGGCAGACTGAACCCGTGGCCTTTCGAAGCGTTAGTGCCCCCCGGAGGTGGTCATGATGACACCTGTTCTATCGATGGAAGCGTTTGCCGCGCTCGGCGCCCCGAACCTGGTCTATGTCCGGCCCATCAAGGCCGCCGAGATCATCGCCAGCACGCCCGCGGCGCAGATCGAAAGTTTCGAGCTCGACCCCGAGCAGACCCTTTACGCCGTGCATCGCGCCGACGGCGAACGGCTCGCCGTCCTGACCGACCGCAACGCGGCGGTGGCCGCGGCGCTGGCCCACGAACTCGCGCCGGTCTCGGTGCACTGACCCCGAGCTACCCTCCGAAGATGAGGCTGTCGGGCCGATAGCGCCCGGTCAGCCGCAGCTCCAGCCGTCGCGCCGCGCTGCGGATGTACTCGTCGCCGCCCGCCGCCAGGGCCCGGCGCACGGCCGGCAGCGCGGGGGCCGCCCCCTGGCCGAGGTCTTCGAGCGCGTTGAGCGCCTGCAGTCTGACGCGCGGCGCGGGCGCCTCGTCCAGCAGGCGCGCCAGCGCGATGGCCGCCGTTCCGGGCGCCGAGGCGCCGATGGCGGCCGCCAGGGCGACCCGCACCTGCGGGGACGGCTCGATCCGGCTGCGGGCCTCGGCCTCGGCCCGTGCGCCCCCTGCCGCCGCAGGCGCCAGCATGGCGATCCCCAACGCGGACCAGTAGCGGATCACCTCGTTGTCGTCGGCCAGCCCCCGGCGCAGGGCCGGCAGGTTCTTCGCGTCGCGCTGCGCCGCCGTGGCGGCCAGGGCTATGATCCGCGCCAGCGGATAGGCGCCCGGGGCGCGGCTTTCCGCGAACCCTTCCAGCGGCGAGCCTTCGGGGATGAAGCCGTTGTCGTGGATGGCCAGCATGTGCGCATCCAGCGCCCGCCGCAGCCGCGCCAGGACCCCTGCGGCGCGAGGGGACGCCGCCAGATTCTCGAGTTCGTCGGGGTCGGCGCGAAGGTCGTACAGCTCCTCGTACGGCCGGGACTCGAAGAAGCGTCGCGCCGCCGGCGTCAGGCGGCCTGCCAGATGCTCCGTTTCCAAAGACCTGTAGGCCGCCGACTGCCACTCGTACGCGCCGTGCCGGCCCGCGGCGAGGTGGGGCATGTAGTTGCGGATGTAGCGCCACCGCCCGTCCGTGACGGTCCGCACCAGGTCGTAGACCTCGTCCATCCGCCCGCGCATGCCGAACGCGTGGCGGCCCGCCGCCGGCGCCCGCGTCCCGAACAGCGCCGCGCCCTGCATCTGCGGCGGCGGTGTCGCGCCGGCCAGCGCCAGGACGGTCGGCGGCAGGTCGATCAGGCTCACCGCGCGTTCGACAGTCCCGCCCGGCAGGGCCGGAAGCAGGTGCGCCCACTTCGGCGGCGCCATGACCACCAGCGGCACGCGCAGACCGGCGTCGTGGCAGTAGCGCTTGGACCGGGGCAGCACCCCGCCGTTGTCGGCGAAATAGAAGACGATGGTGTCCTCGGCGAGGCCGTCCGCCGCGAGCTCGGCGAGCCGCCTGGCCAGCTCGCCGTCCATCCGCTCCATCAGGTTGTAGTACGACGCGATGTCCTGCCGGACCTCGGGCGTGTCGGGCAGATGGCCCGGCACGCGCACGTCCTGCGGCTTCACGCGCCCGGGCGTGGGCCGGAAGACCTGCGACTCGTGCGTCGCGCCAAAGTTGAAGACGCTGAAGAACGGCTTGCCGGGCGGCCTCGCGCGCCAATGGGCCTGCCCCCCGTGCTCGTCCCAGATGGCCGTGGGGTCGAGGTCGCAGTTGTAGTCGGTCTTGGCGTTGTTGGTGCAGAAGTAGCCCGCGTCGCGCAGCACCTGTGGGGTGGCGCGCCACGACGCCGGCAGCCGGGCGACGGCGCGCATGTGCTGGGCCGGCGCACAGGTCTCGGGATAGGCCCCGGTGATCAGCGCAAAGCGCGAGGGCGCGCAGACCGGGGCGGTGGAGAAGGCGTTCGCGAAGCGCACGCCCCCGGCCGCGAGCCTGTCGATGGTCGGCGTGTGCGCCAGCCGGTCGCCGTAGGCGCCGACGTAGGGATTGTTGTCCTCGCTGACCAGCCAGAGGATGTTGGGCCTGGGCCCGGCCGCGTGAGCCGCCGGGCCGGAGGCCGCCGCGCCGGCGGCGGTGGCGGCCAGCAGGGAGCGCCGCGAAAGCCGACCCCCCGCCATCGGCGGTCAGGCGGCGGGGCGGTGCGCGTCCTGGACGAGGAGCGCGTGAACGGCGTCGGCCGACCGCGCCTTGCGCAGCTGCTCGCGCAGATCGCCCTGCCGCAGCAGCCGCGACACGCGCGCCAGCGCCCGCAGGTGGTCGGCGCCGGCGTCCGGCGGGGCGAACAGGGCGAAGAGCAGGTCGACCGGCTGGTCGTCCACGGACTCGAATTCCACGGGCGCCTCGAGCCGGACGAACACGCCCCGCATCCGCTGCAGGCCCGCGAGCCGCGCGTGCGGCACCGCGACCCCGTGGCCAACGCCGGTCGAGCCCGCGGCCTCGCGCTCGGCCAGCGCCTCCAGCACCACGCCCGCGTCGAGGCCGAAGTTCCGCGCCGCGATCTCGGCGATCACGGCCAGCGCCTTCTTCTTGTTGCCTGCGCTCGCGCGCATGGAGATCGCCGAGCGATCCAGCAGCTCACCGATATGCATGGTCTTGAACAGCAACCCCAATTCCGAAGGGCCCGCCGGACGCGCGGGCCGCCTGCGGCCGCAATGCAACTAGTGGGCCGGACCGGACCCGTCTCCTGATCCGTTACGGCTCCTGGTCCGTTCCGGATCAATCCATCCGATATTCCCGTCGGGGCGGCGATATACCACCGAAAGGCCGCCGTGCGCGGCGTTGCGGAACACGATTGTTTGAGCTTCGGTCAGATCCAGCTCCATGACCGCCCCCGAAACGGTCATCGTGCGGATCGGCTTCTCCGTCTCGGCGATGATCATGGGCTCGGAGAAGCTCTGGGCCGGCGGCTCGGCGTCGGACTCGTCCTCGTCGTCGGTCGCCGCGATCACGAAGTAGGCCGCGCTCTCGGCCTGCTTGGCGTTGGCCGCGATGGAGTGGTCCTTGAGCCGGTTCTTGTAGCGCCGGATCCGCTTCGACATCTTCTCGAGGGCGGCGTCGAACGCCAGGTGCGCGTCGTTGCCGACGCCGTGCGTCGTGAGCTGCTGGCCCGAGGCCAGGGTCACCGCGCAGTCCACCTTGAAGGCGGCCCCCTCGCGGCTCACCACGACATCGGCCCCGCCTCCGTCGCGGTCGAAGTACTTGGAGATGGAGTTGGAGAGTTCGTCGGCGACTCGGCTTCTCAGAGCCTCGCCGACATCGACGTGCTTACCGGTGACTTGGACTTGCATGGGCATGACAACGCGCCTCGCTCCTAAAGGTGTCAAGCACCTGAAATGACCGCCCAGAAGTGGGTAAACGTGCGGACGATGATGTGGGCCGCCAGCACCAGGATGGACGCCGAGGTGATCGCCATCGCGTAGCCCACGAGGGCGATCACGCCGTCGCGCTGGATGAGCGCGAACGAAAGCGCCGAGACCGAGAGGGCGGGCAGGATGTTGCCGCCGGGGATGGGCAGGATGAGCACCAGGGCCAGGGCCAGGCAGACCACCCCGATCAGCCGCTCGCCCAGCGGGCCGAACAAGAGGGCCAGCCGCGGCCTGGAGACCGCCTCGACCCGACGCAGCCATCCCACGAAGCGCGGCAGGGTCTTCTTCAGGTCCGCGGTGGAGATGGTCCGGTCCTTCACCCCCGCGGGAAGCCACGGCGCCGAGGCCCCGATGATCAGCTGCGGCGCGAGCACCACCAGCGGGAAGCCGAAGATGGTGGTGGCCCCCGGCGGCAACGGCAGCATGCAGGCGAGGCCGAAGACGAACAGCAGCGCGCCGATCGCACGCCCGCCGAACAGCTGCGTCAGCTCCGCCACCGAGATGCGCGCGCCGTCGTGGTGGGCGACATCGGCCAGGATGGCGGAAAGTGGACGCTGCTTCTCGAATGACTCGGCCATCGCTGTTCCATCTGGCGCTTCGCCTAAGCTGCGCCAAGTGCCGGAACGCGAATTGTGACGATCCCGGTTCCCGACCTCGCGCCGCCGCTTGCGTGACGTTGGGTCGCGCGGGATCATGTGGCGTCCGATGGCCGGGCCGGGGCCGGCGTCGGACACTCGACCCCCTGCAGCGGAGGCTCCGTGACTCAGCTCGCCTATCTCGCTCCATCCAGCGCCGAGGAGGCGGCCGCCGCGCTGGCCCGGGACGGGGCCCGGCCGCTCTCGGGCGGCACCGACCTCCTAGTGCAGCTTCGCGCCGGACGGACCCGGCCGGCGGTCGTCGTCGACCTCAAGGCCGTCGCCGGCGCCATCGGCGTCCGCGAACAGTCGGGCGGCTTCGTCATCGGCGCGGCGACGCCGGGGGCCGTGCTGGGCGAGCACGCCGCCCTGTCGCGCGCATGGCCGGGCGTCGTCGAGGGCGCCACGCTCATCGGCTCCACCCAGGTGCAGGGCCGCGCCAGCCTGGGCGGCAACCTCTGCAACGCTTCCCCGGCCGCCGACGGCGTGCCGGCTCTGATCGCCGCCCGCGCCACCTGCGTCATCGTCGGACCCGGCGGCCGCCGCGAGGCGCCGGTGGAGTCCATCGCCACCGGACCCGGGCAGACGTCCCTGGCCCCCGGGGAGTTCGTGCTGGAGTTCCGGCTCCCGCCCCGTCCGGCGCGGGCCAGCGACGCCTACCTTCGGCTCATCCCGCGCACCGAGATGGACATCGCCGTCGCCGGCGCGGGCGTGAACCTCGTCCTGGACGAGGGCGGCCGCGTGGCCGAGGCGCACGTGGCCGTGGGCGCCGTGGCGCCGACCGCGCTGCTGGCGGCCGAGGCGGGCCGGGCCCTCGTGGGCGGCCGTCTCGACGACGCCGCGCTGGCCGGCATGGAGGCGGCGGTGCGCGCCGTCTGCCGTCCGATCAGCGACAAGCGGGGCACGGCGGAATACCGGACCCGGATCGCCGGAGTCCTGGCGCGGCGCGCGGCGCTGATCGCCTTCGAACGCGCGGGAGGCGTGCGATGAGCAAGATCCATGTGACCACCACGGTCAACGGCGATCCCGTCGAGTTCCTGGCCAGTCCGGGCGCGACGCTGATGGACGCCCTGCGCGACGACCTGAACCTCACGGGGACCAAGGAGGGTTGCGGCTCGGGCGATTGCGGCGCCTGCAGCGTGATCGTCGACGGCCGCGTGGTCTGCAGCTGCCTGATGCTCGCCCCCGAGGCCGAGGGCCGCCGGATCGAGACGGTGGAGGGCCTGGCCCAGGGCGGCCATCTCCACCCCCTGCAGCAGAAGTTCCTCGAGCACGCGGCCCTGCAGTGCGGCTTCTGCACGCCGGGCCTCCTGATGGCGTCCAAGGCGCTGCTCGACGCCAATCCCGACCCCACCGAGACCGAGGCGCGGTACTGGCTGGCGGGCAACCTCTGCCGCTGCACGGGCTACGACAAGATCATCCGCGCGGTTCTGGATGCCGCCGCCGAGCTCCGCCAGGAGAGAGCCGCATGAGCGAGACGCTGGAAAAGCCGGCCAAGGCCGCCCTCAGCATCGTGGGCAGCCGCCCGGTCCGCCCGGACGGCGCCGACAAGGTGACCGGCCGAGCCGCCTACGGCGCCGACTTCAACATGCCCGGGCAGCTGGTCGGACGCGTGCTGCGCAGCCCGCACGCCCACGCTCGCATCGTGTCCATCGACGCCAGCAAGGCCCGGGCCCTCCCCGGCGTGAAGGCGGTCGTCACCGCCGCCGACTTCCCCGACCTCGCCTCCGAGGAGCTGGAGGGCGGCGAGGCCGCGGCCAACCTGCGCGACCTGTCGCTGAACGTGATGGCGCGCGGCAAGGCGCTCTATCACGGCCACGCCGTCGCCGCCGTCGCCGCGGTCTCGACCGAGATCGCCGAGGCCGCGCTCGAGCGCATCAAGGTGACCTACGAGGTCCTGCCGCACGTCATCGACGTCGAGGCGGCGATGTCGCCCGACGCGCCGGTCCTGCACGACCACCTGTTCACCGAAGGGCTCGAGGCCCGGCCCGACCGGCCGTCCAACATCGCCAAGAAGCACCGGTTCGCCCGCGGCGACCTGGCCGAGGGCTTCGCCGCCGCCGACGTCGTTGTCGAGGGCCGCTACACCACCAAGGCCACGCACCAGGGCTACATCGAGCCCCACGCCTGCGTGGCGGCCTGGGGCGAGGATGGCCGCTGCGACGTCTGGAGCTCGAGCCAGGGCCACTTCATGGTCCGCACCTTCTGCGCCCGGCTCCTCGGCCTCGACATCTCCGACGTCCGGGTGACGCCGGCCGAGATCGGCGGAGGCTTCGGCGGCAAGACCACCGTCTACCTCGAGCCCCTGGCGCTGGCCCTCTCCCGCGCCAGCGGCCGGCCGGTGAAGATGGTCATGAGCCGCGAGGAGGTGTTCCGCGCCACCGGCCCCACCTCGGGCGGCATCGTGCGCGTGCGGCTGGGCGCGAAGTCCGACGGGACGATCGTGGCGGCCGACGTCGAGTTGACCTACCAGGCCGGCGCCTTCCCGGGCTCGCCCGTGGGCGCGGGCGCCATGACCGCGCTCGCCTGCTACGACATCCCGAACTTCTCCATCGTCGGCTGGGACGTGGTCACCAACACCCCCAAGGTAGCCGCCTATCGCGCGCCCGGCGCCCCCATCTCGGCCTTCGGGGTCGAGAGCGCCGTCGACGAGCTGGCGCTGAAGCTCGGCATGGATCCCATCGCGCTGCGCGAGAAGAACGCGGTGAAGGACGGGACCAAGGCCTCGTACGGCCCCACATTCCAGAACATCGGCTACCTCGACACCCTGGCCGCCATCCGCGAGAGCGAGCACTGGAAGACGCCGCTCGGCCCCAACCAGGGCCGCGGCGTGGCCGTGGGGTTCTGGTTCAACGTCGGCGGCGAGAGCACCGCGGCGGTGCACATCGGCGAGGACGGCAGCGCCGCCGTGGTGACCGGCAATCCCGACATCGGCGGCAGCCGCGCCTCGATGGCGATGATGGCCGCCGAGACCCTGGGCCTCCCCATCGACAAGGTCCGGCCGATGATCGCCGACACCAGCTCGATCGGCTATTCGATGCTCACCGGCGGCAGCCGCGTCACCTTCGCCACCGGCATGGCGGTCGTGCAGGCGGCCGAGAAGGTAACCGGCGAGCTCTGCGCCCGCGCCGCGAAGCTGTGGGACGTCCCCCGCGACCAGGTGGCCTGGGAGGGCGGCAAGGCCGTCTGCCTCGACGCCGCCAAGGACCGCGCGCCGCTGAGCCTCGAGGCGCTGGCGGCGCAGTCCGCGCGCACGGGCGGCCCGATCTCGGGGCAGGCCACGATCAACGCCCAGGGCGCGGGCCCCGGCTTCGGCGTGCACCTCTGCGACGTCGAGGTCGATCCCGAGACCGGCCAGGTCAGCGTCGTGCGCTACACGGCCGCCCAGGACGTCGGCAAGGCGATCCACCCCAGCTACGTCGAGGGCCAGGTCCAGGGTGGCGTCGCCCAGGGCGTCGGCTGGGCGCTGAACGAAGAGTACATCTTCGACGCCGAGGGCCGGATGGAGAACGCGGGCTTCCTGGACTACCGGATGCCGGTGGCCTCGGACCTGCCCATGCTGGACGCCATCCTCGTGGAGACCGCGCCGAACCCGCGCCACCCGTTCGGGGCCAAGGGCGTGGGCGAGGTCCCGATCGTGCCGCCGCTGGCCGCGGTGGCCAACGCCGTCCGCGGCGCCATCGGCGTACGGATGCCCGACCTGCCGATCTCGCCGCCCAAGGTGCTGGCCGCCCTGGACGCCAAGGGCGGCTGACCGTGGCCCGGGTCGTCGCCGGGAGCGAATGCTGGCCCTACACCGGCGGCGCCTCGGAGTTCGAGGTCGAGGCCGGCACGGTGCGCGAGATCATCGCCGCCCTCGACGCCCGCTTCCCGGGCCTGGGCGCGTTCGTGGACAAGCGCATGGCCTTCGCCATCGACGGCGAGATCCACCAGGACGCCTGGTTCTCGCCGGTCGGTCCGGACAGCGAGGTGTTCCTGATACCCAAGATCGGCGGCGGATAGCCTTCGGCCCCGGGGGCCCTTGCGGGAAGGCGATCCGATCCACAGATCCTGCGCCACAGCAGCGCTCTGGAGCCGGGCCGCCGCCACGATGAGAACCGCAGCCGGGGCGCCTCGCCCGCTCTTCTCGACGCGTCTGCTGATCGCCTTCGCCCTGATGGCCTCGCTCGCCGTGGCGCAGGGCGGCGTCGCGGCCTGGATCGCCAATCGGGCGGAGCACCAGGTGCTGCGCGGCCGCGTGGCCGGCGACCTGCAGAGCGGCTTCTGGGAGCTTTCGGCCACCAAGCAGCGACTGCGCGCCTGGTCCCTGCGGGCCCTGATCGGCGCCAACCACGCGCCCGGCGACGGCGAGATGCTGCGCCAGCGGATGGCCGCCACCGTCGTGCGCCTCCAGACGCTCAGCGGCCAGGCGGCGGAGATGGACCGCGCCGTCGGCATCGTCTCGCCCGAGGGCGCTCAGCGCGACGATGCGCTGGCCCTGCTCGCGCAGAGCGTGGTGGCGCTGCGGGCGCCCATCGCCGAGATCAACCGCCGGGGGCCCACCCAGGACGCGCGTTCCGCGTGGGGCCAGATCGAGTCGGTGTTCGACGAGGGCGCCGGGCGGGATCTGCGCGAGCTGCTCAACGACCGCATCCGGGTCGAAGCCGAGATCCTGCAGCGCACGCGCCGCGCCGCCGACGTCTACCTCGAGCGGGTGAAGATCCTGTCCTGGACCGCCACCGGCACGCTGGGGCTGACGGCGCTCATCCTGGCGCTCTACTTCGTGCGGGCCCTGCGCCGGCCGCTGGCGGCCATGTCCGACGGCGCAAAGGCCTTCGAGCGCGGCCAGCTCAACCACCGCATGCCCGTAGGCGGCTTCGAGGAGTTCGCCCGCTTCGGCGCCAGCATCAACCGCATGGCCGAGGAGCTGTCCGCACGGCGCGAGCAGGAGGCCGAGATGCGCGCCGGCCTGGAGGTTCAGGTGGCGTCCCGCACCCGGGAACTGGAGACCGTCCTGGGCGAGTTGCGCGAGGTGGAGGCCCGCCGCCGCCAGCTTCTCGGCGACATCAGCCACGAACTGCGCACGCCCATGACCGCGATCCGCGGAGAGGCCGAGGTGGCCCTGCGGGGCAGCAAGACCATCGACGACTACCGGGAAGCCCTGACCCGCATCACCCAGTCGTCGCGGCAGATGGGCGCCCTGATCGAAGACCTCCTGATGATGGCGCGCAGCGACGCGGAGGTCCTGCAGCTCAACCTCACCCATGTCGACCCCCGCGACCCGCTGGAGGAGGCCCTCGCCAGCCTCTCCTCCGTCGCCCACGAGCGTGGGCTGCAGCTGGACGTGCGCATCGACGATCGACAGGCGTGGGTGAAGGCAGACGGCCAGCGGCTGCAGCAGGTCATCGCGCTCCTGCTGGACAACGCCATCCGATACTCGCACCGGGGCGGGACGGTCCGCGTCCGCGCCGGTTCCGATCCGGACAACTCCCGCCGCTGGCGCCTGGAGATCGCGGATCAGGGGATCGGCATCGCGCCTCAGGATCTCGCGCGCGCCTTCGAGCGCGGCTTCCGCTCCGCGGCGGCGCGCGCCCACCGCGCCGACGGCACGGGCCTGGGCCTTCCGATCGCGCGCACCCTCACCGAGCGCCAGGGCGGCGCGCTCACCCTCGAGAGCCGCGAGGGCGAAGGCACGCGCGCCGTCCTCACGCTCCACCTCATCGACGTCCCCGCCATGAAGGAAACCGCCTAGATGCACATCCTGGTCGTCGAGGACGACGCGCGCGTGTCCGACTTCCTCGATCGCGGCCTGCGGGCCGAGGGGTATCGCGTCCGGGTGGCGCGCGACGGCGCCACGGGCCTGGAGGCCGCCCGCGAACTGGACCGGACGCTCCGCGAGCTGGACCAGAGCGGGGTCATCCTGCTCGACCTGATGCTGCCGGTCATGACGGGCATCGAGGTCTGCCAGACCCTGCGGGCGGCCGGCGTCATGACGCCGATCCTCATGCTCACCGCCCTCGGCGCCGTCGAGGATCGGGTGTCGGGGCTGCGCATGGGCGCCGACGACTACCTGGTGAAGCCCTTCGCCTTCGAGGAGCTGCTGGCCCGCATCGAGGCGCTGCTGCGCCGGCCCCGCGACCAGCGGGCGTCCAGCCGCACCCTCGCGGTCGGCGACCTCGAGCTGGACCGCGGCGCCATGCGCGTCAGCCGCGGAGGCGAGGAGATCGTGCTCACCGCCCGCGAGCTCGCCCTCCTGGAGCTGTTCATGACCGCCCCCGGGCGCGTGCTCAGCCGCGAGCGGATCCTCTCCAATGTGTGGGGCGTCGACGAAGACCCGCTGACGAACGTCGTCGACGTCTACGTGCGGCGGCTGCGGGCCAAGGTGGATCCGCCCGATGCGGCGTCCTTCATCACGACCGTCCGGGGCCTGGGCTACCGGCTCGAGCCCGTGCCCGCCCGCAAGCTCGTGGAGGCCTGACCCCGGCGTGCGAACGCCTCCGCCGCGGGGGCGGAGGCGTCGGCGGCTCCGGGGGAGCCCGGCGTCCTACTTCGCGGCGTAGGGCAGCGAGGAGTGGTGCGCCACGATGCGGATCGCGCCGTCGTCGGTCTTCTTGAACGACCAGCTCTTGTCCACGACCGTCACCTTGCCGTCCTTGTCGGTCATGATGACGTTGCCCACCGTGCTGGCGGTGTCGCCGTGGATCTGGATGGCGGCGTTCCGGATCTCGACGCTGCGCCAGCCCTGCAGCGCGAACCCCTTGTCGTTCGGGTACTTCGCATCCCCGCCCACGAAGTAGGCCAGCGCGCCCTCCTTGGTGGTCCGGAACGTCTGCGGCGAGACCGTGAGGGTCGGCTTGAAGAGCACCGGACCCAGGTTGTAGCCGTAGGCCTTGTCGAGAACCTGGACAGCCAGCGCCTTGGCCTTCGCGTGGCCGTGCGCCTCGTGCTCACGGGCGATGGCCACGAGCGCGTCGCCCCAGGCCTTCTGCGCCGACAGCACTTCGGCCTCGGTCAGAGCGCCCGTGTAGGTCGTGCTCGCCCATGCGGCCGGAGCGGCCGCCACGGCGGCGAACAGGGCGCCGGCTGCGACGATGGAGCGAGGGGTCATGCGTGCTTCTCCTGATCTGCCCGGCGATGATCGCCTTGCGACCGGGGTACGCCTTCACCGTGAACCTCAACTGTCGTGAGAATGAACGGCGGATTACAGCCGCGCCGCAGCCCTTCACCGGCGCCAGGCGTCCACCGCCTGAACGAGCCCCGCCACCTCGGCGGGGGCCAGGCCGACGGTCACATCCTGTCCGTAGGCGTCCTTGAACCGCAGCGGCCAGGCCTCCCGGCCGCCCGGCTTCCAGGCCGCCGCGATCTCGCGGATCACCCGTTCGGGCGCCTCGAACTCGACCCGGACATGCTGCAGGCACAAGGTCGAGGGCTCGGGGCAGCCGTCGTCCCAGCGCCGTACGGCCGAGGGCGGGATCTTCTCCAGCCCCTGCGCGGTGCGCAGGTGCACCACCCGAAGGTCGCGCCGCGCGCCGAGGTACGAGAGTTCGTGGTTCACGCGCCAGCGGACCTCGCCGCCCTCGCGCGACCGCAGCGCCGTCACATAGCCGTCGTTGACCGCCACGCCGTCGGCAGCCGAGCCCCGACGGTGCACAGGCTTCGTGCTGAACCGGATGTGCTCTTCCAGAGGGTCGTCGCGAACCTCGACGCGAGCCGCCACGTCCTCGGGGGTCATGCGCGCCAGCGCGGACGGGACGGGCTTGGGCGCACTGGCCTGGGCCGCGCCGCCGACGGCCAGCAGGACGGTCGCGGCCGCCCAGCCCAGGCGGCGGGAACGCATCGTCGAACGCAGGCGCATGATCGTGTCTCCGGCTAGAACTGGACGGTCAGGGTCACCGAGGCGGCGTGGATCACCGCATCCTCGCCCGGGCGGAAGGTGTGCTGGTGGAGGTAGCCCGGCTCCACGGCCAGGGTGGGAGAGACCGGGATGGAGACGCCGGCGAAGCTGCGCCAGGCGGCAAGCCCGTCGCGCTGGCCCCAGGCGGTGCCGTTCAGGCCGATGAAGGGCTCGGTGGTGACGACCCCGCGCACCTCCCCCGCAAGCGGCGCGGTGAAGCGCAACTGCTGGCGGAGCCGCCATCCGGCGCCCTCGCGGTTCTCGACGCGTCGCTGCTCGAGGCGCGTGCGGCCGGTCAGGGTCGGCCCGCGGCCGTCGCCCGCGATGCGGAAGGCCAGCTGCTGCCAGATCCGGTGCTCGTGGACCGGCGCGCGGCCCAGCTGGCTCGAGCGGTTGTAGACATAGCCCAGGGAGAGCGTGCGCGTTCCGTCCAGCCGCCAGCCGATCGACGGCCGCAGCACGAACTGGCCCAGCCGGCCGGCGTCCTCGTTGAACCGCGCCTGGGTGTCGAGGTTGAACACCCACCGTTCCGAAATCGGCCGCGAGGCCTGCAGCACCGTCCAGGCCTGGACGTCCTCGTCGGCCGCCGCTGCCGGCGCGGGATAGACGGCCAGCGCCACAGCCCCGCCGAACGCCGCCGGGATCGAGACTGCGCGTTTCAAGCTGCTCATCGTCCTTCGCCACTGGAGGCGCGAAGCCTCGGACGAGGGAGCTATTGAGCCGCCGTGAACCTCACCTGTCGGTCAGATGAACGCCGGATTACAGCGCCCTACCCCGGCGCCTTCTCGAAGGCGGCGTCGATCTCGAGGTTCACCTCGTCCGACACGGCGGGGACGGCGTAGCCCAGGCCGAACTCGCTGCGCTTCAGCTTGGCGACGGCCGAGAAGCCGACGGTGGCGGCCTTGGTCATGGGGTTGGCCCCCGCGCCGTAGAACCGGGCGTCCAGCACGACCGGGCGCGTCACGCCGCGCAGGGTGAGGTCGCCGGCGATCTGGGCCTGCAGCCCGTTCACCTTGACGCTGCGCGAGACGAACCGGGCGGTCGGGTGCTTGGCCGTGTCGAAGAGGTCCCCGGTCGCCAGGTGCTTGCCGAAGGCGGGCGAGGTCACGCGCAGGCCCGAGAGCGGAATATCGATCTCGACGCTGGCCGCCTCGGGGCGGGCCGGATCCAGCTTCAGCACGCCCTTCATCTCGCCGACCATCCCCGAAAGCCGCGAGAAGCCCATGTGGTCGACGGACCAGGTGACGATCGTGTGGTTCGGGTCCACGTTGTAGGTCCCCGCCGCGACGGCCCGGGCGGCGGCGGGCGAGGCATTGGGCGACTGCGCCAGCGCGGGGGCGGCGGCGAGACCGACCGTGAGGGCGGCGATGAGGGCGAGGGTGCGCAAGGCTGTGGGCTCCGCTTGAGGATTCTGCGCCTAGAGCTAAGGCCACGCCGCCGCCGCCGATAGCCTCTTGCGCGCAGAAGACTGCTTCCAATCCGGCGCCGGAGCGGTCTCCAGTCAGCCCACGGTGATCCATTCCCCGGTCAAGGAAGACATGGACACGCCCACAAGGACGAGCCGTCCGCCGCCCGTCATGCTGACGACTGTGTCCGCACCCATCTGCGCCAGTGTGTAGGTCGTGCCAGCGTCGAGCAGCACTCGGTCGCCTTCCGCGCGGTTGAAGTCTGTCACCTGATCCAGCCCGGCATCCCCGAAACTGTGGAAGATGTCGGCGCCTGCGCCGCCGCTCATGGTGTCGTCGCCGCGGTCGCCGGACACGTAGTCGGCCCCGGCGCCGCCCTCCAGCCAGTCGTTGTCCTGGCCGCCCCGGATCGTGTCGGCGCCTTCCCCGCCCAGGCAGGTGTCGTTGCCGAGATTCCCGTAAACGAGGTCGCCGCCCGCGTCCCCCAGCAGGCGATCGTCGTTCTTCCCGCCCACGACCCAGTCGTCGCCCAGGCCGCCCGAGGCCGTATCGTTGCCCATGTTGCCGTTGATGTCGTCGAAACCGGCGCCGCCCACGATGGAGTCGTTGCCGCCGTCGCCGCGCAGGTAGTTCGCGCCGCCAGGATCGGTGATCACGTCGTCGCCATCGTTCCCGAAGATGCTGTTGTCGCCGCCGGCCCCGGTGAGCACATCGGGACTGGAGGACCCTCTGACCCCCTCGATGCTCACCAGCCGGTCAAAGCCTGCGACGCCGGTGAACTGGGCGCCGCTCGAAGCCAGATCCAGCGTTATGCTCCCCGGCGCGAAGTCGTAGCTGGCCAGATCGAACCCTTCGCCGCCATCCAGGAGGTCGTCGTCGGCGCCGCCGCCAAGGATGTCGTCTCCGGCCCCACCCAGCAGGGTGTCCATGCCGTGGCCGCCGAACATGCTGTCGTTTCCGCCCAGGCCCGACATCAGGTCGTTGACGTAGGCGTTCCCGAAGTTCGGGTCGGCGTTCAGCGTGTCGTCGCCGGCGCCGCCGGTATAGTCAGCCATCTTCAGCCCTCCTCAGTCGCTGTGCTTGGCTAGCCCGCCGAGCGCCAGCGGCGCTTGAGGTTTGTCTGAGGATTTGCCGAGGATTTGCGCTCAGAGCGCCGCAGCCGCCTCCGCACAACTGTAGGGCAGCGCCGGATCCGCGCAGAAGTCGGGCCATCGCCCCGACGCTTTCCAGTAGGACACCAGTCCCGCCTGCGCGGCGAAGGGCATGAACCGCGCGTCGGCGCGGAACCCCTCCATGTCGCGGTAGAACAGCCACTCCGTCCGCTGGCGCGAGCGGTTCAGCGGCTCCCCGGCAAGGCGATAGGCGGCGTCCACATCGCCCTGCCGCGACAGCATCCGAATGCGCCAGTCCTGCATCACTCCCGCGCAGCTCGGCGGGAGACCGCGGAGCACGCGCCCGGCATCGCCGGCGCGCTGCAGGCGCCCGAGATAGTCCGCGGAGCAACGCTGACCTGCCGAAGAGGCCGCAAGCGGGCCCAGGCGCCTCGCCGCCGCCAGCCCCTCCGCCGGGGGGAGCCACCACACGGCGATCGTAAAGCGGGCCCGCGCGAAGACCGCCGGGTCTTCGGACCGCAGACGCTCCAGCTCCTGCTCGGCCTCCCGAAGATCGCCCAGGGAGTACAGGAACACCGCGGTCGAGGGATCGAGGGCCGCCCCGCGCCAGCGGCCGAGCCGCGCGTTGCGCAGCGCCAACTCCACCGCCTCGCGGGTACGCCCCACGTCGTAGAGGAATTGGGCCCGCAGTGTGCGCGCCAGCATGTCATCGGGATCGAGCTCCAGCGCCCTTGCAAGGTCCCGGTCGCGGGCGATCAGGCTGCCCATGCGGCCAGCCGCCAGGGCGCGGGCCGTGTAGCCGCGCGCGAACTTCGGATCCTGTCGAATAGCGCGTTCCGCGGCTGTCCTCGCCTCCAGAACCAGCGCCTGGTGAAGCTCAGCGGAATTGTCCGCCCCGGCCGCGACGCGGGCAGCCGCGATGGCGCGTAACGCCTGGGCGCCCGCCGACGTGGGCGCCAGGGCCACCAGCCTTCGAGCATCGGCGAGCATCGGCTCGGAACGCCCTTCCAGCAACCCGGCGCACGCCTTGAGATAGTGGCCCATCGCCTCGGGCGGCAGCCGAGGGCGGCTCCGCCGACGGTCCTTCAGCGCACATTCCAGGGTGTAGCTGACGCGGGTCGCTCCCCGGTTCGCCAACAGGCGGGCGCCCTCGGACTCGCTACTGTCGCTCCAGAGCACCCGGCCGCTGCGCCGGTCGATCAGGTTGGTCTGCAGGCGCATTCGCGGGCCGTCCCTCGAGAGCACACCGCGCAGCAGGAACTCCGACCGACCCTCGCGATCACCACCCCCTTCGCGCACCGGCAGGGCGATCTGTACGAGCGCCTCGGCAAGGGTCTGCGCCGCGAGTTTTGCGGCGGCAGAGGCTTCGGCGTCGCCGGCGACGGCCGTCTCGATGGGAAGCAGCTCGACCTCGTCGGTCGCCGTCGTGGTCCGCAGTGCGAGAGCGACCGCAGCCGTCAGAGCGCCCAGGACAAGGACGGCCGCCATCCAGGTTCCGGCGTGCGTGCGACGTGATGGGCGCGGGGAGGTCGGCGTTTCGTTGCTGGTCCCGGCGACGAGGCGAAACCCGACCTTCGGCACCGTCTCGATCAGATAGGCGTCGGGGCCCCACGCCTTTGAGATACGCCGTAGCTGTGAAATCACCCGCGCCACCGCAGCGTCGCTGACGAAGCGGCCCCTCCAGCACCGCTCGATCAGCTCATCCCTCGAGACCGTCTCGTCGGCGTGTTCCATGAGGGTGAGCAGGGCCTGCATCACCAAAGGCTCGACCCGTTGCGTCTGACCGCGGAATGCAAGCAGTCCGCGCGAGGGGGAGACCGTCAGGTCTCCCAGCTTCACGTCCGGGAACTTCGCCAGGTCAACCGCGCCGCCGTCCACGCCCGCCTCCGAAGGTGTCCATGGCTCTACGGCCCGCTCTCAGCTTCGGTTTGGTAACGTCGAAATGCGGCCGCTCCAACGCCGCAGCGCGCCTCTTCGGCTGTCGCGCGGAGAAGCCGCGTGCGCCGCCTCAGGCGTCCACCTTCAGCATCCGCCGCCGCTCCACCGAGGACGGAATGCGCATGGCCTCGCGGTACTTGGCGACCGTGCGCCGGGCGATGTCCACGCCGGCGGCCTTCAGGATCTCCACCAGCCGGTCGTCGGAATGGACATCCGCCTCGGCCTGCTCGCCGTCGATCAGCTGCTTGATCTTGTGGCGCACGCTCTCGGCGGAATGGGCTTCGCCGCCCTCGGACGAGGCGATGGCCGAGGTGAAGAAGAACTTCATCTCGAACAGGCCGCGCGGGGTGGCCATGTACTTGTTCGAGGTGACGCGGCTCACGGTGGACTCGTGCATGCCGATCGCGTCGGCCACGGTCTTCAGGTTCAGCGGCCGCAGGTGTTCGACGCCGTAGGCCAGGAAGGCGTCCTGCTGGCGCACGATCTCGGAGCTCACCTTCAGGATGGTCCGCGCGCGCTGGTCCAGGCTCTTCATCAGCCAGTTGGCCTGCGCCAGGCAGTCCGAGACGAAGGTCTTCTCCTGGTCGTTCCGCGCCTGTCCCGAGACACGTGCGTGGTAGCGCTGGTCGACAAGCAGCCGCGGCAGGGTGTCGGAGTTCAGCTCCACGTGCCACAGCCCGCCCGGCCCCTCCCGGACGTGGACGTCGGGCTGCACGGGCGTCGCCGCCTCGCCGCCCGGGAACGCCGCGCCGGGCCGGGGCGTCAGGCCGCGGATCTCGGCGATCATGTCGCGCAGGTCTTCGTCGTCGACGCCGCAGAGCTTCTTCAGCGCGGGCAGGTCGCGCCGGGCGAGCAGCGGCAGGTTGTCGAGCAGGGCCGCCATCGCCGGGTCGTACCGGTTCTGGTCCTTCAGCTGGATCATCAGGCATTCGCGCACGTCGCGGGCGGCGACGCCCACGGGGTCGAAGCCCTGCACGACGCCCAGCACGCGCTCCACCAGTTCCACCGCGCAGCCCAGCCGCTCGGCGACCTCCGCGGTCTCGGCGCGCAGATAGCCGCCCTCGTCCACGGCATCGATGAGCACGCCCGCGATCACGGCTTCGGCGCGCGACAGGCCGGCCGCGGCGACCTGCTCCTGGAGGTGTTCGGCCAGCGTCTTCTCGCGGGCGAGCGCGCCCTCGAAGTCGCCCTCCTCGCGGTCGAAGCTGCCGCCCGACCCGGCCCGCGACCAGTCGATGGCGCCGCCGGCGTCGGCGGCCTCGGGGGCGTCGCCCGTGGCGCGTTCGCCCGGCGAAGCCTCGTCATGGGTGGTGTCGAGCTCGGCGCGCGCCTCGGCGTCGGCGGCGTGCTCGTCGGCCTTCGCGGCCGCCGGCTCCGGCAGGTCCTCGCCCTCGGCCTCGCGCTCGTCCCGCTGCAGCAGCGGATTGCGCTCCAGCTCGGTCTCCACGAAGGCCTCGAGCTCGAGGTTCGACATCTGCAGCAGCTTGATCGCCTGCTGCAGCTGGGGCGTGATGACCAGCCCCTGCCCCTGCCGAATCTCCAGCCGTGCGCTGAGCGCCAAAACCGATCCCCCTGGCCCGCTTCTTGCTTGCCAAGCTAACCGGCGCTTCCCCACCGACAGGTTAACGGCGCGCCGGAACCTTTCCGGCCGGCGAGGACCACCCGAAAGAGAGGGCCCCCGCTCGTGCGGAGGCCCCAGCGCCTCACCCGTTCGGACGGACCGTCTGGACGGGACAAATGAGGCGCTAAATCAAGAACTTGAGCGCGTTTCGATCCGAAAACCGGTTCCCACTTTTCGGAACGCGCTCCAGGTTGCGGCGACAGCTCCCGCGTGGGGTTCAGGCGGCCTTCGCCGGTTCGAGGTCCCAGGCGAAGTCGGGGTAGAACTGCGCCATCAGCCGGTCGACGTAGGCGACCAGCGTCCCGAAGCCTTCCGCCCGGCGGCGGAGCTCGCCCGAGAAGAACGGCGTCAGCGCGCCGGCCAGCATGGCGAACACCGTGGCGTCCGCGCCGCAGGGCCGGTCGCCGAACAGGTAGCGCCTGTCTCCCAGGATCGCGGCCACCGCCGCCAGCGAGCGCACGCCCAGCGCCACGATCTCGAGGTCCGAATGCCGGCCCATGCCGCCGGCCCGGACGTTGGCGCGCACCTCGTCCAGCACCGCGTCGCGCGCCGCCTGCGGAGCGCCCGCAAAGAACCGGGCGGGCCCTTTGGCGAAGTTCACCGGATCCAGCCAGCGCTCGAACACCATGGCCCAGGCGAAGTGGTTCTCCATCATGCGCTCGACCGCCCAGGCTGTGGCGCGCTGCTCGGGCGAGAGGCCCTCGTCGAAGTCGATGCCGTGCGTGCGTTCGACCCAGCCGCGGATGAAGGTGGAGTCGCCGATGCGGACGCCGTCGGCCTCGATGAAGGGGACCTGCCCCTTCGGCCCGTCGGAGGGCTGGGCGATGCGCTTCTCGTAGGCGAGGCCCGCCATCTTCAGCTGCACCTCGGTCTTGGTGACGAAGGGGCTGATCTCGGGAAGCCCGAAACCCGCGCCGATGCCGTAGAGCGTGATCATCTCAGGTCTCCCGCGTTGACAGGAGCATCCTGGCGGGGCCTTGCTGACACCATCCTGTCAGCAGCTTGGCATGAGAACAAAATGCGACGCGCCGATCGCCTGTTCCAGATCATCCAGATCCTGCGGCGGACCACGCGGCCGGTGACCGCCGACGCCATCGCCGAGGAGCTCGAGACCTCCAAGCGCACCGTCTACCGCGACATCGCCGACCTCGTGGGCCAGAGGGCGCCCATCCGCGGCGAGGCCGGCGTCGGCTACATCCTCGAGGACGGCTACGACCTGCCGCCGCTCATGCTGACGCCCGAGGAGGTGGAGGCCGCCGTGCTCGGCGCGCAGATGGTGGCGGCCCGCGGCGATCCCGCCCTGCGCCGCGCGGCCGAGGACCTGATCGCCAAGATCGGGGCGGTGATCCCCGAGCAGCTGCGTCCGCTCGTGGTCGAGCCCGCCACGCGCGCGGCGCCGAGCTGGAAGGCCGCGCCCGACAATCTCGACATGGCCGAGTTGCGCGCCGCCATCCGCCACGGCCGCAAGGTCGCCCTGACCTATCGCGACGAGCAGGATCGCGAGTCCGGACGCACCGTGTGGCCCTTCGCCATCGGCTACTACGAGACCACGCGGCTGGTGATGGCCTGGTGCGAACTGCGGGGCGACTTCCGTTCGTTCCGCACGGACCGGATCACGACGGCCCGCTTCCTCGACGAGCGCTACCCCGACCGCCCGGCCAGCCTGCGCGCCCGCTGGCGGCGCCATCAGCAGGAGCACTGGGAGCGGATGGACAAGGCGCGCAAGGCGGCCGCCGGCTAGAGCGCGTTCCGAAAAGTGGGAACCGGTTTTCGGATCGAAACGCGCTCAAGCTTTTGATTTAGAGCCTCATTCTCCCGTTCAGACGGTTCCGTCTGAACGGGTGAGGCTCCAGGCCGCGCCGGCTTACGCTTCCGTAAGTTGCGGGCCGCTTCGGGCCTCCCTAGCTTCGCGTCACCTTGGGAGCCCTTTGACCAGATGACCGATTTCAGCCGCCGCCAGGCGCTCATGCTGGCCGCCGCAGCCGCCGCCGCGCCCGCCTTCGCCGACGCCCAGACCGCCGCCGCCGCGCTGCCCGCCGTGTGGGACCTGGCGCCCCTCTACCCCGACGCCGCGGCCTGGGACGCCGAGGCGAGGGCGGTCGAGGCCGCCCTGCCCGGCCTGGCCGCGCACAGGGGCAAGCTCGGGGAGGGCGCCGCCAGCCTCAGGGCCGCGCTGGAGGCGATCTCCGCGCTGCAGAAGCGGTTCCTGCGGCTGGTGGTCTACGCCACCCTGAAGGCCGATGAGGACCTGTCGGTCGCCGTCCACCAGGAGCGCCGCCAGCGGGCCCAGGCCCTGGGCGCGAAGTTCGGCGAGGCCACCGCCTGGACGAGCCCCGAGGTGCTGCGCGTGGGCCGCGCGCGCATCGAGGCCCTGCTCGGCGAGGATCCCGCGCTGGCGAAGTTCCGCTTCGGGCTCATGGATACCCTGCGCCAGGCGCCGCACACCCTGGACGATCAGGGCGAGGCCCTGCTCGCGGCGGCCTCCAACCCGCTCTCGGGCCCGACCACCGTCCGCGGCCAGCTCGTGGCCTCCGACATCCCGTGGCCCACCGTGACGGTGGCCGGGGAGCCGGTCCGCCTGGACCAGCAGGGGTACACCCGCGCGCGCACCGCCGCCGACCGCGCCGAACGCAAGAAGGTCTTCGACACCTTCTTCGGCGCGTTCAAGGGCTTCGAATCCAGCCTGGGCGCCGCGCTGGCGGCCAAGGTCAACGGCGACCTCTTCAACGCCCGCGCCCGCAAGTACGACAGCGCCCTGGCCTGGGCCACCGACGGGCCGAACATCCCCACCGGCGTCTACCGCACCCT
This sequence comes from Phenylobacterium sp. T106, assembly GCF_057219735.1. Taxonomy (NCBI): domain Bacteria; kingdom Pseudomonadati; phylum Pseudomonadota; class Alphaproteobacteria; order Caulobacterales; family Caulobacteraceae; genus Phenylobacterium; species Phenylobacterium sp. T106. The sequence continues at coordinate 312,990 of NZ_JBXVWA010000004.1, forward strand.
GGTGGCGGAGGCGAACCGCGGCCTGCCGATCCTGCACCGCTACTTCGACCTGCGCCGCCGCCTGCTGGGCCTGTCGGACCTCGGCTACTGGGACATCTATCCGCCGGTCACTCGCCTCGACGCCAGGTTCGACCTGGCCGCCAGCCGCCGCCTCTCGCTGGAGGCCATGAAGCCGCTGGGTCCGGAGTACTCGCGCGAGTTCGAGCGGGCCACCGCCCAGCCCTGGGTCCACGTCTATCCGTCCAAGGGCAAGCGCGGCGGAGCCTATGTGTTCGGCGCCGCCTACGACGTGCACCCCTACATGCTGCTGAACCACACCGACAACTATGAGGGCCTGTCGACCTACGCCCACGAGTGGGGCCATGCGATGCACACGCTCATCGCCCAGAAGGCCCAGCCGTTCGAGCTCGCCGGCTATCCCACCTTCCTGGCCGAGGTGGCCTCGACCGTGAACGAGCAGCTCCTCGTCGCCCACATGGTCAAGGGCGCCAAGACCCGCGAGGAGAAGCTGTTCTACCTGGACCGCGTCTGCGAGATGATGCGCGCCACCTTCTACCGCCAGACCATGTTCGCCGAGTTCGAGCTCGCCATCCACGAGGCGGCCGAGAAGGGCGAGGCCCTGTCCGGCAAGCGGCTGTCGGCCATCTACCTCGACCTGCTCAAGCGCTACCACGGCCCGAAGATGACCATCGAGGAGGCCTACGGCGTCGAGTGGGCGCTGCCCGGCCACTTCTTCGACTACAACTTCTACGTCTACCAGTACGCGACCTCGGTGACCGCCGCCTCGGCCTTCGCCGAGAAGATCCTCGCCGGCGGGCCGCGCGAGCGCGACGCCTACCTGGCGGTGCTCAAGGCCGGCGGCTCGGACTATCCGGTCGACGTGCTGAAGCGCGCGGGCGTGGACATGACCTCGCCCGAGCCCTACCGCGCCATGCTGACCAAGTTCGAACGCACCATCGCCGACATGGAGAAGCTGCTGGGGTAAAGCGCCCCCGGGCGAGCGTCATGTTGAGCGCCCAGGCCAGGGCGAAACTGCCCGCGCGGCCGTGCGCCAGACGAAGATACTCCCAGCCGGCGGCGGTCCCTCGCCCGCGGGGACGGGATTCACGCCTGGCCGCATCACGGTCCCGGAGGCGCCGCCCTCAGATCGCGTAGGCGCGCATGAAGCGGCCGGCCGCCTCCAGCGCGACGGCCTCGATCTCGTCGTCCGTGAGCTCGATCGGCGCGCCCAGGAGCGCGGCGGTCTGGTAGCGGCCCAGCACCATGCCGCCGAAGAATTCGGCGGCCTGCAGGGGATCGGGGCAGGAGAGGCGGCCCGACGCGTTCTCGACGCGCAGGAAGTCGGCCAGGCTGCGCCGGCTGGCCCGGGGCCCCGCCTCGTAGATGGCGCGGGCCACCTCGGGCATGGTGGCGGTCGCCGCCATCGCCATGCGGTAGATGGCCATGCTGCGGACATTGACCACCGAGTTCAGCAGCACGCGGGCGTAGGCGGCCAGCGCCTCCTCGGGCCGCTCGACGGCGCCGGGGGCCGCCAGGGTCTCGACCACCTGGTGGGCGCGGCGCTCGGCCATGGCGCGGGCCAGCTCGGCCTTGGATCCGTAGTGGTTGTAGATGGTCTGCTTGGAGACGCCGGCCCGGCGCGCGATCTCCTCCATCGGCGCCTGCGGCCCCCGCTCGGCCATGACGTCCACGGCGGCGTCGAGGATGGCCTCGGTCTTGGAGAGGTCGATCTGGCCGGCGACCCTAGGCATGCGTCACCTCGGACATCAGTGCGCGCCTGCCGGCCGCGGCGGCCCGCCGGCGGGGCCCTCCTTCACCGGCCGAACGAACAGCGCGAGGCCGCAGGCGATCCAGCAGCCCATGGCCAGCGCCGCGAAAGCGTCGCCGAAGGCCAGCACGGAGGCCTGCCGGTGCATCATCCCGCCCATCGCCTTCATCGCCATGCCCTCCGGGTCGGCGGAGCCGCCCGCGCTCATCATCGACCGCATGGCGTCCATCATCGCCGCCGAGGTGGGATTGGCGGTGCTGGCGGCCGAGACGAGGTCCATGTAGTGCACGGCGGTCTGGTGGCTGAGGATGGTGGTCAGCACGGCCAGCCCGATCGCGCCCGCCACGTTGCGGGTCAGGTTGATCAGCCCGGAGGCGTCCTTCATCATCGTGACGGGCAGCGAGGCGACGCTCATCTGCTGCGCGGCGATCATCGCGACCATGGTGCCCAGGCCCCGGGCGACCTGCAGCACGAAGAACTCCCAGAACCCCCAGTCGTCGGTCACCCGCACGCCGATCTGGATGCCCCAGCCGGCGAGGGCGAACCCGCCCACCATGGCGATGCGCGGGTCCACATAGCGGACCACGCGGCCGGCGATGGGCGCCGAGAGGAACATGGTGAGGCCCGTGACGAGCATGACGTTGCCGACCTCGGCCGACGAATAGCCGCGCACCTGCCCCAGGAAGATCGGCATCAGGAAGGTGCCGCCGAACAGGCTGACGCCCGTGACGAAGGTCATCACGATGCCCAGGGTGAAGTTCATGTCGCGGAACGGCTTCAGTGAGACGATCGGCTGCCAATAGCTGAGCTGCCGCCAGACGAAGACCACGCCGGTGACCATTGCGAGCACGCTCAGCCAGAGGATGGCCGGGTCCTCGAACCAGTTTTCGCTGGCGCCCTCCTCCAGCACGTACTGAAGCGACAGCAGCGCAATGGCCATGAGCCCGAGGCCCCACCAGTCGATCCCCTTCGAGAGGCTCGGGTCGCCCTTGTCGAAGTTGGCGTAGCGGCCGACCAGGAAGATCACGAGCATCCCCACCGGGATGTTGATGAAGAACAGCCAGCGCCAGGACAGGAGTTCGGTGAGGTGGCCGCCCAGGGTCGGCCCGATGGTCGAGGAGAGGGTGACGATCAGGCCCACCACGACGTTGGCCGTCACCCGCCGTTCGGGCGGGAAGACCGTCATGGCGGTGGCGAAGACAGGCGGGATCATCGCCCCGGCGAAGAGGCCCTGCAGCGCCCGGAAGAAGATCATGGCCGAAACCGAGGTCGACAGACCTACGGCGGCCGAGGTCACGATGAAGCCCACCACCGCGACGACGTAGAAGGACCGCGTCCCCCACATCTTGGTGAGGTAGGCCGTGAGCGGCATGATCACGACCTCGGCGAGGAGGTAGATCGTCTGCACCCAGCTGATCTCGTCCGCGGTGGCCCCGATGCCCGACTGGATCTGGGTGAGCGAGCTCGCCACGATCTGGATGTCGAGCATGGCCATGAACTGGCCCACGACCATGCCGCCGAAGCCCAGGAACACCCGCAGCCAGTCCACCGGCTGGCCGTCGGCGCCGAGCTCCGCCGGCGCGGCGGCCGCCGGCCTGGGATGGAGCGCCGCGTCGGTCACCGGGCCGCGGCCGCCTCCGCCGCGCCGCCGCGGGCGTAGCGCGAGGGGAGCCGGCCCGCCTCGGCGAAGGTGGGACCGGTGTCGCGCGTGACGTCCACCTTCACCTTCAGGGACAGGCCCGGCCGCAGCGCCCCGGCCAGCTCCTGGTCGCCGTCTATGGCGATCCGGACGGGCAGCCGCTGGGTGATCTTGGTGAAGTTGCCGACGGCGTTCTCCACGGGAATGAGCGCGAACTCGGCGCCGGTCGCCGGGGCGAAGCTCTCGATGCGGCCGCGGATGGCGGCCTTGCCGAAGGCATCGGCGTGGATGGTCACCGGCTGGCCGATCCGCAGCCGCGCGACCTGGGTCTCCTTGAAGTTGGCCACCACATAGGCCTCCGAGACCGGCACGATGGACATCAGCGCGCCGCCGGGCCGCACGTACTGGCCCACCCGCACGCCCCGGGCGCCGACGACGCCGGCCACCGGCGCGCGAATCTCGGTGCGGGCGAGGTCGAGGCGGGTCTGCTCGGCCGCCGCCCGCGCGGCGGCGGCCTGGGCCACGCTCTGGGCGCGGGCCGAGCCCAGCGCCTCGGCGGTCCGGCGCTCGGCCTCGAGCGCGGCGCGGGCCTGGCTGACGCCCGCCAGCGCCTGATCCTGCGCCGTCCTGGCGGTCTGGGCGCGCTGGGGCGAGACCCAGCCCTCCTGTGCAAGCGCCCCATAGCGCTTCATCTCGGCCGCCGCCCACTGCGCCTGGGCGTCCGCGGCGCTCACCGCGGCCGCGCGCTGGGCGATCATCGCCTGCTCCAGCCGGGCCTTGTCGTCCACGGCCGCCACGCCCGCCTCCAGCGACCGGGCGTTGGCTTCGGCCTGGGCGAGGCGCGCCCTGAGGCTCGCGGGGTCGATCCGCACGAGGAGCTGGCCCGGCTGCACCGCCTGGTTGTCGTCCACCAGCACCTCGGCCACGTAGCCGTCCACCAGCGGCGCCACGGTCACCTTGTCGGCGGCGACGAACGCGTTGTCGGTGGTCTCGAAGGTCTGCCGGTCGACCCACCAGAGGCCGCCGCCGATCGCGATGGCCAGGGCGGAGACGCCGCCCACGACGGCGGGAACAATGGGAACACGCACCATTCGGGAAGCACTCCCCCGTACTCAAAAATGGACTGACGGGTCCAAGATCGAGATAGACCCGGCCGCGGGGGCCTTCAAGGGAAACATGGACCGAAGGGTCCATTCTTTCTTCGGATGCTGGACGGCCGTTCCCGTTCGTGGCCTATCGCGGCCATGAGCGCGAAAGCCGATGTGATCATCGCCGGGGCCGGAATGGCGGGGGCGACGCTGGCGCTGTCGTTGTCGCGGGCCGGCCTGACACCGGTTCTGGTGGACCCCGTCGTCTTCGACGACCAGCTTGCGCCCACCTTCGACGGCCGGGCCTCGGCCATCGCCTACGCGGCCTACCGCCAGTGGCGCGCCCTGGGCCTCGCCGAGGCGCTGGACCCGCACGCCCAGCGCATCGAGCAGATCCTGGTGACGGATTCCACGGCCCCCGGCGCGGCCGCGGGGGCGCAGCTGCCATTCTTCCTGCGCTTCGATTCCGCCGAGATCGCGGACCGGTCCGACGGCGAACCGCTGGGCTACCTGCTCGAGAACCGGCGCACGCGCGCGGCGCTGGCCGCGGCGGTGAAGGCGGCCGGCATCGAGGTGGTCGCGCCGGCGCGCGTGGCCGGCGCCGTGTTCAGCCCCCGCAGCGCGGACGTCTCCCTGGCCGACGGCCGGGTGCTGAGCGCGCCGCTGGTGGTGGGCGCCGAAGGGCGTGGCTCGGTGATCCGGAGCGAAGCCGGCATCGGGGTCATCGGCTGGGACTACCGCCACACCGGCGTGGTCGCGACCGTCCGCCTGGAGCGACCGCACGAGGGCGTGGCCCACGAGTATTTCCTGCCGTCCGGTCCGTTCGCGATCCTGCCGCTGACGGACAACCGCGCGAGCCTGGTCTGGACCGAAAGCCCGGCCCGCGCCGCCGCCCTGAAGACCGCCCGCCCGGAGATGTTCCAGGCCCATCTCGAGCGGCGGTTCGGCGAGTTCCTGGGCGCCATTTCGGTGGAAGGCCCGGTCTTCACCTATCCGCTCAGCCTGCAGCTGGCCGAACGGCTGACGGCCCCCCGTGTGGCCCTGCTGGGCGACGCGGCCCACGGGGTGCACCCGATCGCAGGCCAGGGGCTGAACCTGGGCCTGAAGGGGGCGGCGGCCCTGGCGGAGGTGCTGGTCGACGCCATGCGGCAGGGCGAGGACATCGGCTCGGCGGCGGTGCTCGAGCGCTACGCGGCGTGGCGACGGTTCGACACGGTGATGCTGTCCGCCGGCATGGACGCCTTCGTCCGTCTGTTCTCCAACGACAACCCGCTGCTGCGCGTGGCGCGCGGCGCCGGCATGGCCGTGGTCAACCGGATCGGCCCGGCGCGGCGCTTCTTCATGCACGAGGCCGGCGGCGCGGTGGGCGACCTGCCGCGGCTCCTGCGCGGCGAGGCGCTGTAGAGCGAGCAGGCGCGGCCAGGGGGCCGCTACTCGCCTTCGCCCAGCGCCCGCGCCTCTTCCGGCAGCATGATCGGCACGCCGTTGCGGATCGGATAGGCCAGCCGCGCGCCCTGGCTCACCAGCTCGCCCTTCTGCCGGTCATAGGCCAGCGGCCCCTTGGTCACCGGGCAGACCAGCACCTCGATCAGGCGGGGGTCGACATCGTGCTGTTGCGCGTCTTCGGACATGCCCCGCCTCTACTGCAGGTGCGGCCGCTCGTCATCCGGCTCGGTGGTGTCGATCTCGAGCAGGGTGGTGAGGACCTCGAACCTGGCCGCGAGGTCGGGCGCCTCGAGGAAGGCCTGCTTCTCGGCGGGCTCGAAGGGCAGGCCCATGCACAGGCTGTTCACCAGGGCTTCCAGCGGCGCGGCGCTGGCGGTCTCCCAGTCGATGTCGAGCTCGCGGCGGTTGAGGTAGCGCTTCAGCGCCTGGCCGAACCTCGCGCGGGCGGCTTCGGAGACCTCGACGTCCAGGTCCCGGTCGAGATCGGCGCCGAAGCGCGCATAGCCGGCGCGCACCTGGCGGTAGGGCATGCGCAGGTCCAGCTCCTCGCCCGTCTCGAAGCGGCAGACGCCGGTCAGGGTGATCAAGTATCGGCCGTCCGACGTCTCGGCGTAGCTGGTGATCCGCCCGACGCAGCCGACGTCGGACAGGATCGGGCGCGCGCGCGAGCCGCCTCGGGTCTGGACCATGCCGATGACTCGGTCGCCCGCCATGGCGTCGTCCACCATGTTGAGATAGCGCGGCTCGAAGATCTGCAGCGGCAGCTCGCCGCCGGGCAGCAGCAGCGCGCCGTCCAGCGGGAACACCGGGATCAGCTGCGGCAGATCGGCGATCTGGCGGTAGGGCGCCATGGCGGCCGCCTTTCTAGCTGAAGAGGATCGACGAGAGTTTCCGACGGCCCTGCTTGGCCACCTCGGACACGGGACCGGCCGCTTCGAAGATGGTCAGGAGCTGCTTGCGGGCGGCCTGGTCGTTCCATTCGCGGTCGCGGCGGATGGACTCGATCAGCTGGTCCACGGCCTCCATCATCCGGCCCGAGCCCGCGAGGGCCTTCGCCAGCTCGAGCCGGGCCTCGTGATCGTCCGGGTCGGCGACGAGGCGTTGCTCGAACTCGGCGGTCTCGGACGGCGCGTCGGCGGCCAGCGCGAGGGCAGCGCGCACGGCGTCGATGTCGGGGTCCCTGGCGTCTGGGGCGGCCAGTTCCAGCACCTCGGCGGCGCGCTCCAGGTCGCCCTGCTGCTGGTAGAGCCGCGCCAGGCCGCCGATCGCCCGGGCGTTGCCGGGATCCATCTGCAGGGCCTGGGCGTAGGCCTGGGCCGCGCCGCCCAGGTCGTTCACCTCCAGGGACTCCCTGGCGAGGTCCAGCACGGCGTCGATCGGCGAGGCGCCGCCCTGCTTGGCCAGGCGGTCGACGAACGCCTTCACCTGGCTGTCCGGGAGCGCGCCCATGAAGCCGTCCACCGGCCGCCCGTCGACGAAGGCGAAGACCGCCGGGATCGACTGCACGCGCAGTTGGCCCGCGTAGGCAGGGTTCTTGTCGATGTCGATCTTCACCAGCTTCACCGCGCCCTTGGCGGCCGTCACCGCCTTTTCGAGCGCCGGGCCCAGCTGACGGCACGGACCGCACCAGGTCGCCCAGAAATCGACGATCACGGGCGTCGTCTTCGACGCCTCGACCACGTCGGCCATGAAGCTGGCGTCGGTGGCGTCCTTGATGAGGTCGGCGGGGGCGCCCTTGCCCTGCCCGCCCTGGGTTTCGCCGATGAGGGTCATGCCCGGTCTTCCTTGTCCCTTGGTCGCCACCAAACGTCCTGCGCCCAAGATGGTCGCAAGTTGGCCTCGCCGCTACTCCACCCGGCGCATTGCAACGAAATCCACCACCATGGGGGTCACCCCGATCGCGGCGAGGAAGCGGCGCAGGCCGTCCTGGCTCACGGTGATGGTGGCGGTGTTGGTCAGCGGATGGAAGTTCACGAGCTCGGCTTCGGCGAGTGTGCGGTCGAGCACGAAGCGGACGCGGTGGTCACGGTCGTTCACCAGGCCGAAGGCGGTCACCGAGCCCGGCGTCACCCCGAGGGTCTCCTCCATCAGCTCGGCGCGGCCGAAGGACATGCGCGCGCCGTCGACCACCGTGTGCAGGCGCTTGAGGTCGATCTCGGCATGGGCCTCGGCCGAAACCAGCCAGAGCTGGCCCTTAGCGTCCTTGAGGAAGAGGTTCTTGGTGTGGGCGCCCGGGATTTCCTGCTTGATCTTGCCGCTTTCGCCCACCGAGAAGACGGCCGGGTGGTCGTAGGTGGTGGCCGCCACGCCGATGTCGGCGAGGAAAGCCAGGAGGTCGTCGCGGGTCCGCATGCCGCCGCCATAGCGAAGCCGCAGGGCCGCGCCTAGGACCTTCGACGCGCTGGAAGCGGGCGACAGGCCTCGCGTCCGGCGCGAGGTCCGCCCATGGCCGAGCCTGTTTTCGCAGGCGTTTCCGGCCCCGCTTCGCCTTTGAAGCGATTCGATTCGTCGGGCGCCCGACCTTCCAATAGGGTTAACGACGTGGGAGCCGCGTCACGAGCGGCTGATGAGAGACGGGAACCAGGTCATGAAGCGCCGGCTGTTTGCCGCGACTGTTGCGGCTGTGTTTGCGACGATATCCGCAGGATCCGCCAGCGCCGTCACTGTGACTGTCCTGTCGAGCGAGCCCGGCAATCTGACTGGGGGCCCGGGATTCTACAGTGGTCTCGCGTACGGTCACCAGATCATCTACGATTTCGACAACGCGATCGATCCCGGCTACGCGTGGTCGTTCAACAACGCTGCACTTTCCTATCAGCGCGATGGCTCGCTGGGCCTGGATCCTGGCCAGTCCGCTCCGCCACCCATCCCGGTGAACCCGAACAATCCCAATGGCGCCTACGCCTATGGCGATAGCGAGTATTGGACGGTGGAGAACGGGGGCTCAGCCACGCTCACTGCGTTGGGCCGGGCGATGCGCGGCTTCAGCTTCTACTTCGGCTCTCCGGACGAGTACAACGACGTAGAATTCACCTTCGCCAGCGCCTCTGGCGCGGTGACCGTCTCCGGTGAGGACCTCTGGACCAATCTGCCGGAGGACTTGACCGGCGACCAGTCGTGGGGCCGCCGCGTCTACTATAGCTTCGATGGCCCGGGGGTGCAGTCCATCACCTTCAGGTCCCGGGGCAACTCCTTCGAATTCGACGGGCTTGCCGCCTTGGCCGTCCCCGAGCCCACGACCTGGGCCCTGATGATCGGCGGCTTCGGCATGGCCGGCGCCATGATCCGCCGCCGGCGCAGCGCGCTCGCCTGAGCCGCCGCGCAAGCGTCAACGAAGGCCCCGCCTCGCGGCGGGGTCTTTTCGTCTGCGCGCTGGACGTCGCTGCGGGCGTGGCCTTAAGGGTCGCGCGCAAACCCCGCCTGGAGGGCCCGTGACCCAGCCGCCGATGGAACTCGAGTGCTTCCCGACCACCGAGCGGCCGCCCGAGATCGTGCCGGGCCGGCCGCAGCGGGCCTGGATGGACAACTTCCACGCCCGGCATCCCTACCGGTGCCTGCCGCTCAGCATGGCCAACTCGTCGGGCTGGGAGATCCTCTGTCCGGTCGCGTTCACCGCCGAATGGAACGGCGGCCTGATGCAGCAGGACCTGACGCTGCGGCCCGACTACCCGAACCCCGACTTCCACCGCCTGGCCACCAGCCACTTCAGCCATGGCGTCCTCACGCTGCACCCGGGCTACCTGTTCCGCACCCCGCCCGGCTGGTCGATGATGGCCATGGGGCCGCCCAACCACGTCAAGGACGGCATCCAGCCCCTGGCCGGCGTCGTGGAGACAGACTGGCTGCCCTTCCCCTTCACGATGAACTGGATCTTCACGCGCCCGGGCCGCGTGCGGTTCGAGAAGGGCGAGCCGTTCTGCTTCATCACCCTCGTGCAGGACAAGACGCTGCACGAGATCCAGCCGGTGATCCGGCGCATGGATTCCGACCCCGAGCTGCGCCACCAGTACGACGTCTGGGAGAAGCACCGGTCCGAGTTCAACCAGCGCATCTTCCGCGGCGACCCCGAGGCCACCAAGGAGGCCTGGCAGCGCTATTACTTCAAGGGCGAGTACCCCGAAGAGGTCGCCGCGCCGCCGGAAGGGCACGTCAACAAGCGCCGGCTGAAGGCGCCGAAGTTCCGCTGACGCGCGAAGCGCATCGAGGCCCCATTCGGCCGCTTGCAATGCGAAATGCCGTCTGCCATAAGGCCGCCTCTCGCATTTGGGGCAGACAATCGCCCCTCGGAGCGCGGGCGTAGCTCAGGGGTAGAGCACAACCTTGCCAAGGTTGGGGTCGGGCGTTCGAATCGCCTCGCCCGCTCCAAATTCGAGATCCCGAAAGACGAAGGAAAATTAGGCCCTAGGGGCCTTCGGCCCGCTTGCTCGGGGCTGGCTGCGGGGCCTTCGTAAGGCCCTGGTTGCAGCCTGGTTGCAGCAGACCTCAGGCTGTTTCCCGGAGCAGCGCTTCGGCTTGGGCCAGTACCGACTGCACTGCGGCGTCTGAAAGGTCGGGCGGGTAGCCGAAACGGCGCAGGATACGCTTCACGAGGATGCGCATCTGTGCCCTTGCGCTTTCGCGATGGTGCCAGTCGACGGTGGCGTTCTTTCGAAGCTGGTCCACAAGCTCATGGGCAATCACGCGCAGCGCTTCGCTCCCCATAATTTCCACCGCTTGCTCATGCTCAGCCAAGGCGTCGTAAAAGGCCAGCTCCTCGGGCGTGAGGCCAGTCTCCTCGCCGCGCGCTTCCGCGGCCTTGAGGTCTTTTGCTAGACCGATCAGCTCCTGGATCATCTCCAGCGCGGAAATGGCTCCCGCGTGATAGCGCGCGACCGCGTCTTCGAGGCGCTGAGAGAAGGCCTTGCTCTCAATGACATTGGTTTTGGCGCGGCTCCGGATCTCGCCCGCGAGAAGCTTTTTGAGGGCCTCCAGCGCCAGGTTCTTCTTCTCCATCCCAGCCACCTCCAACAGGAATTCGTCGGAGAGGATGGAGATGTCAGGGGATGAAATGCCGGCAGCCTTCAGGACGTCGATGATGTCTGCCGACGCGATTGCCTTGTCGATGAGCTGCTGGACGGCGAGCGTCTTCTGCGCAGTGCTGAGCCCGCCCTTGGCGCTGCTCTTAGCCAAGGCGGCGCGGATCGCCTGAAAAAACCCAACTTCGTCCTGAATTTCACGGGCCGGATCGCTAGCGGACGCAAGCGCATAGGCCTTGCTCAGTTCGAGCACGAGATCCTGATACCTGCGGTGCGCCCGCTTTTTCTCTTCAGGACCGGCCACCCTGGCCGCCTCCGCTTCTCCCCACTTCAGGACCCAGTCGACGGCCCCGGCCAAACACGCCAGGCGCTGCGTCGGAGTGCCTGTGATTCCAGGTGTGTAATCGAAGCCGTGGAAGATGGCGCAAATGACATCGTACCGCTCCATCAGCGCGGCGATGGCGTCGGCTTCGTCAATGCCGGTCTTCTCCTGATCGGCCTGGGTATATTGCCCCAAGGCGGTCTTTAGGTTCTGCGCGATCCCGATGTAGTCGACTATCAGTCCGCCGGGCTTATCTTGAAAGACGCGATTCACGCGCGCGATCGCCTGCATCAGGCCGTGTCCGCGCATCGGCTTGTCAATGTACATGGTGTTCATGCACGGCGCGTCGAAGCCGGTGAGCCACATGTCGCGCACGATCACGAGCCTTAGTGGATCTGACGGATCGCGTGCGCGCTTAGCTAAGAGGTCGCGCCGCCTCTTGTTTCCGATGTGCTTCTGCCATGCTAGGGGATCCGATGCGGCTCCGGTCATGACGATCTTCACCGAACCCTTGGCGTCGTCGTCGGAATGCCACTCCGGCCGGAGGGCAACGATCTCATCGTAAAGATCGACGCAGATCCGGCGGCTCATGCAGACGGCCATGGCCTTGCCGTCCAATGCCTCCAGGCGAGCCTCCAAGTGCTGTACGAGGTCCGCAGCAATCTGCTTCAGGCGTTTGCGCGAACCGACCAGGGCCTCCACCGTGGACCACTTGGCCTTGGCTTTCTCGGCCTCGGTTAGGGTCTCGTCCTCGACGAGTGCTTCGATCTCCGCGTCGATAACGGGCTTCTCGTCCTCGTTCAGCTCAATGCGCGCCAGCCGGCTTTCGTAGTAGATCGGCACCGTTGCGCCATCCTCGACGGCACGGCTGATGTCATAAACGTCGATGTAGTCGCCGAACACGGCGGGAGTATTGACGTCGTCGGCCTCGATCGGTGTGCCCGTAAAGCCGATGAAGGAGGCGTTCGGCATGGCTTGGCGCACGTAATGGGCGTAGCCGTAGCGCCGTTCTCCGGTCTGCTGGTTTAGGCGCGCGTCGAAGCCGTATTGGCTGCGGTGCGCCTCGTCGGCCATGACGATCAGGTTGCGACGGTCGGTTAGCTCCGGATATCGCTCTTCGCCCCGCTCCGGCGCGAACTTCTGCACTGTGGCGAAGATTACGCCGCCTGATGTACGGCTCAGGAGCCGCCTCAAATCCTCACGGGTATCGGCTTGCTCGGGGGTCTGGCGGATAAGATCTCGGCACAAACCAAAAGTCGAGAAGAGCTGGTCGTCCAGGTCGTTGCGATCGGTCAGCACAACGATTGTTGGATTCTCCAACTCAGGCGCCTTGACGACCAGGCCTGCAAAGAAGGCCATCAGCAGGCTCTTGCCTGAACCCTGAGTGTGCCACACCACGCCGATTTTTCGGTCGCCCTCCGGCCCGGCAGCGTCGATCGCTTCGGCAATGGCTTTTCGCGCGCCGTGAAATTGATGATAGCCCGCGATGATTTTGAACGGGCCCTTCTCGCCGTCACCGAAAACGGTGAAGTCTCGGATCAGGGCGAGGAAGTGCTCGCGGTCGAAAACCCCACGCAAAAGCGTCTCGAGCTCGGGCGCGCCCTTGTGCGTGAAGTCGTCGTCAGCCCCAGTGATCGTCCGCCACGGCATGAAACGCTCAAAGTCTGCGGTGAGAGACCCGATACGCGCTTCCATCCCATCGGATGCCACCAAGACGGTGTTCGTGCGGAATAAGCTAGGTATCTGTCCCTTGTATGTTTCCAGCTGGTTGAAGGCTCCGGTGAGCGTGGCGTTCTCGTCCCCAGGATTCTTCAGCTCCAGCACTGCTAAAGGGAGCCCGTTGACGAAGAGGACCACATCCGGGCGGCGGTTCCAGCCCGCCTCAACTACGATGAACTGGTTAACAGCCAGCCAGTCGTTCGCGTCGGGGTCGGCGAAGTCGATCAGCCAGATCTTGTCGGACACGATGCGGCCGTCGTCGGCCCGATACTCAACATCGACCCCGTCTGTCAGCATCCGGTGAAGTCGACGATTCTCCTCCACAAGGGACCCGGTTGCGCTGGTCAGAACTTGGCGCAGCGCTTCGTTTCGCGCGGCCTCCGGAACACCAGCATTCAACTTCCCAAGGGCCACCTCTAACCGGCGGAGCAGGACCACATCGGTGAACGCCGCGCGTTGCGGCGCCGGCCCGTCCGGGGCGATGGTGGTCCCGTGCAGATACAGCCAGCCCAGATCTTTAAGGATCTCAATGCCGGCTGCCTCAACTACGTCCTCGGAGAAGCCGCTGGTCACGGGGCGACGATCGCGGAAGTGGTCACAGGCCGCCCTCCATGAGCGATATGAGCAGGTCCTCGATGCATTGATCGTGGTCGCCGTCGGGGTAGTAAATTGGGTGAATGCCCGCTTCTGCCAGATCCTTCCTGCGAGACGCTCTATCTGCGTTAGCGGAGAGGGGCAGAAAGGCATAGTTCGGTGGTCGTGAGACCGAAGAATTCAGGTTTATTTCCTTCAGGACTTGCAGTGTCCGGTCGCTCGTCAGGCTGCAGCCAAGGAAAAGGATGCTTCGAGGGCCGCAAATCTCACCCAAGATGGCGGCTACAGTTTTCTCGTCGCCGTAGGCTCGGGTATATTCATCAGCTGTTACGACCCGGCCGATGTTTGATGCCGCTTCGCCATGTATGCGCAATAGACAATGTGGATCGGCTCCAAGTCGAACCAGTGCGTCTCGAAGCGCAGGCCCTGCGATTTCCGCCGTAAATCCGGAATGTGATTCCTGGAATACTTTGGTGAGCACGTAGTCCAGGTTCGTCGTGAGTAGCTCACCCGAAAACAACTGGGGTAAGAGGCGCACCGGCCCAGCGGGCTGTTTTCGGCGATTGCCAAGCCGGTTACCGATCTCTTCGTCAAACACTCGCGGCCCTACAGCGTCGAAGGCGAGCTGCGCCGCTTCCTCGTAGCGACCTTCGCCGATCATTGCCTCGAGGTCGGCCTTATGGTCGGGGGCGTCGGTCATCAGTGACCGAAGGAAATCGCCCCAGGGCGGGAAGCCGGATGAAACAGACATTCCGGCACCGATGAATGGAATTACCTGCTTAGCTTCGAACCGTTCGAGAAGAGCGTCAAACCGATCCCGGCATCCGTTTTCTTCGAGGAACTCTGCAGCCCTTTCACCGCATCGCTGACGCTCACCCTGGGACCACTCCGCGAAGCTGGCCTCAAAGTCGTCTGCTGCCATCCGCTCGAATACCTCAGCGGTGTCGAACTGCATTGTGCCAATAGTAACCGGCCAGTTCTCGTTGAGGTGATCGCGAAAGCGTTGGCGAAAATATTCCATCCTGTCACGCGGTCCCGTTGCGAGCGGACACGCGGACCTGTCCGGACATCAGGCGAGGCAGGAGATAATCGCGCGTATCTGCAAGAGCGTTGTTTTCGCGCGCTCCGGCGACGATGCGGTCGATTAGAGGCTGAGCGATCTCGCAAAATGCACGGACAACAGAAAGGTCGTTTGGGACTATGGATGTAATAGGCCGAAAATTCTTCTTGCTTATCTCCTGAAAGGTAGACCCATTTGCATTTGCAATTATTGAGTCCATGTTCGCCCGGCACCACAGATATAGGTAAGCGCTGCCAATATCTGAGGTGGGCCCAAGGGCAATAAAGCCCTGATTGATGGCTACAGGTTGCTGGGCAATAGCCAGGTAGCCGATTGGCGCGCGTGACGAGAGAAGTACGGTGCCTACGGGTAGGAGGCCGGACGTGATTCTTGCCAATCCTGCCGCGCTAATGCGGCGGCCGGTGTCGAGGAGCGCAAGATCCGACATCCCTGACAGGTCTCTTGGGGTGGCCCAACGATGCTCAGGTGGGTTCCACAAACTTTCGTCTGCCGTGCTTGGCGTCGATCCGCCCATCGTTTCGACAAGGTCGCCGATCGCGCGCTCCGCCCACCGTTCCGGAATCCCTTTGTGGGTGAGGCGATCCGGGAAGAGCGCCGCAAGTTCAGCGGCTCTAGCAACATCGGCAGTGAGGCCGCCCATGATCGTGACGGGGACGGTTGCGCCGGATAGCTTGCGGCGGACGGGTCCGAATTCGACGAACCAATCTAGGAAAGCGGCCTGAGCCATTGCCTCCAGCGTCGCGTTCATCCGCCGGTTCAGCTCGATCTTTTCGTCTAGTGTCGAAAGCGCTTCCGCAATCCGCTGCTGTTCGGCCAGCGGAGGAAGGAGAAACGAAAACGCCGCGACCTGCTTCGCACTTACATGCGGCACAGCGGTGCCCGTTTGAACACCCAGGATGTGCTCCGTGAATGAGCGCGAACCCACGATGCCAGCAAGAAAGCGCTGATCGACGCCGGGCTTTGCCCGTATGCGTAAGACACGTTGCACCAGCAGTGATGGGCAGTCGGCGGCCCCAATCACCGCCCACTTGAGCCCGGCTTCGATCCAAGGCCGGTCCATCGCTAGGATGATGTCGCCGACGCTCAAGTGATATTGGCGCAGAGCCTCGAAATCTGCCTTCGGCCAGCGTTTGACGCCGTCCCAACGCACTCTACGCTGGGCGACATTATCACCTCGAAGCAGTCGAATGTCGTCTGCGTCCTCGGTGAAGCTGGCGCTCTTGAACGGAAAGCCTACTGACAAGTCAGCCGCTTCGCCGAGCGTGATCTTCCGCCATTCAGGCAAGAGTATCGACCTCGCCGAGAGCGGCCTCGATACGAGACTCCAAGGCGCGGCCTTCCGCGAACTGTTCAATCAGGGCGGCCCGAAGCTCTTCAAATCTTTGCTCGAAGGGGACGCCATCATCTACTTCATCTCGCGCCCCGACGTAGCGGCCCGGTGTAAGTACATGCCCGTGGGATCGGACCTCCGCCAACTTGGCCGCTTTGCAGAAGCCGGGTTCGTCCACGTATGCAGGCAGGCCCTGTGTCTCGTTGACTTCGGCGCGATTGCGCCAGCGATGGTAGGCCTGAGTGATCTTCTTGATATCGTTCCGCGAGAACTCGCGCCGTGTCCGATCGACAAGGTGGCCAAGGCTGCGTGCGTCGATGAACAGGATTTCGCCGCGGCGATCACGGTGCCCGTTCGCGCTCTTGTCTCGCGCTAGGAACCACAAGCAGGCGGGAATCTGGGTCGAGTAAAATAGCTGGCCCGGCAAGGCCACCATGCAATCGACGATGTCGCCCTCGATCATTGCCTTTCTGATCTCGCCCTCTCCGGACTGTTCCGAGGACATCGATCCGTTGGCTAAGACGACTCCTGCGGTGCCGCGCGGTGCCAAATGATGAATGATGTGCTGCAGCCAGGCGAAATTGGCGTTGCCCTGAGGCGGCGTTCCGTAGGCCCAGCGAGCGTCGCCCTCTAGCTGAGGCTGCCACCAGTCCGAGATGTTGAACGGCGGATTTGCCATTGCGAAGTCGAAGCGCAGTGTGGGGAAGGCATCACGCAGGAAGCTGCCTTCGTTATTCCACGCGATATCCGCGTCGATCCCGCGGACAGCGAGGTTCATTTTGCACAGGCGCCAGGTGGTGTGGTTGCGCTCCTGACCGTAAACGGCGAGGTCGGAGCGACGACCCTGGTGCGCCTCGACGAACCGCTCTGATTGGACAAACATGCCCCCAGAGCCGCAGGCGGGATCGTAGACGCGCCCCTTGGTGGGCTCCAGCATCTCGACAATAGTTTGTACCACTGATCGGGGCGTGAAGAATTCGCCTCCACGTCGTCCCTCAGCACCAGCAAACTGCGAGATGAAGTATTCATAGGCGCGGCCTAGGAGGTCCCTCGCCTCGCCATGTCCGCCCTTCAGATCGACGTTCGAGAATAGGTCGACTAGCTCGCCGAGCATGGTTTTATCCAGCTGGGGGCGGCTATAGATCTTGGGCAGGACGTCCTTGAGGACCTTCACATTGGCCCTCTCGATCGCCTCCATGGCATTGTCGATCAGCCCGCCGATATCCCCCTTGCGCTCGCGCCCCGTCGTCACGTCCACGAACGTGATTTCTGGCTGTTTCGCGTTCGCCTGAAGGTGCCCCCAACGAGCCTCCGGCGGGACCCAGAAGACGTGCGCGGCGAGGTACTCTTCCGGATCCTCGGGGTCGGCGTACTCCTCCTTCTCGAGCTTGGCGCGCTGCGCCTCGAAAGCCTCCGAGATATATTTGAGGAAGATCAGGCCGAGAGCGACATGCTTGTATTCGGAGGGCTCCAGGTTGCCTCGCAGCTTATCCGCCGCCTTGAACAGCTCCGCCTCAAAGCCGAGGTCGCCCCCGTTCCCGTTCGTCTGCGCCGCCGCCATTCACGCCCCCGACCCCTATTGAGCCCCACGTCTAAGGGGCTTCGCTCGACTGAGCCAGCAACCGCGCGCCGTCGCGAGCCCGTCCGGTGCTACGTGAAAATGAACTCCGCCCCGACTACCAGAATGCTCTTGATCGACCCATCTTCCGCGCGAGTGGCGACATAGGAAATCCGTATGTCCTTGTTGGCTAGGCGCTTGTTTGCGTAGTTCTCAAGGCTCCGAGCCAACGCCACCTCCGTTTCAGGGCCTGCGTCTTTGGCAATGCGGAAGGGGACCGTTCGGCCGAGGTCGTCAAAGAAGATACGGCCCGTCCGGCCATTGACGTTGTAGCTGGCGACGTTACCCACGGCCACGGTGCGGGCAGGATCCACGATTGAAGATTCGATGTAGCGCTTGGTTTCCGAGTTGAAGACGAAACCAACGGATCCCGCGCTCAGGGTGAGCGTGGACGACTTGCTTTCAATGACACGGTGGGCGCGCACAAGGGCGGGCTCAACCGCCTCGACCAAGGCATCGAAGGTGCCCTGGTGCAGACCTTCAAAGGCTTCCGATTCATCCCCGGCCGGCCTCACGCCCGTGGCTCTATTGGCGAGACGCTTGAATACCTTGAAGACGGTGGGCACGTTCACGGACAATCCCGCGACGACCCCGGCCCACGTCCCTGGACTCTGAAGCTGGACGAGGAAATCTGCGGCCCAGCTGCCATTTCGCGGGGGCGCCATGAAGATACGAAAATTGTCGTACGGCGCTCGGCGGCGGACCTTGCCTTCGATGAAGTAGTTCATGGTGATGGTGGCCGCGTGCGCGACACCCTCAAGGCTCCAGCCGCCTTCGTCTCCAGGAAGAAGGTTGCCACCGTCTGGCGGTCGATACTCGTAGGTAAAGAAGCGTTCGACTAACGGCTGCACCATTGTTCCCCCGCTGCAAGGAGTGACACGAGCGGCTTCCTCTGCGCAACCTCACGCTGTAGCTTGAACGTGGGGGCGCGCTTGGCTGCACAGGAACTGTCGGCGCTCGACGTCTTGGGAGCGGCTCGCTGGGAGCATGCAGCCTTTACGACCTATGCGCTGAGCCTGTCCTTTTTCGAGGCCGTCGCCCTGGACGCGCTAGTGCGTGCTGGTTCGGCGCCGCCCCTCATACTCGCTGATGTGATGGGTGTTCAGGGCGCGCTCGCTGAGTACGGCGCGCGGGTCGTCGGCAAGGACTACAACATTGAGCCCGTCAGCGTGAAGCAAGGGGTGCTCCACGCAAAGGTCGCGGCGCTGCTGTCGGCCGATGACGCTCACCTTGTCGTCGGGTCGGGCAACCTGACCTTCGGCGGCTGGGGCGGGAATCTTGAGGTCGCCGAACACCTGCACCCCAGCTTTGCAGCCGACGCCTTCGATGACGCCGCGGGCTTCTTTCGAGCGCTCGCCACTAGGACGGATCGCGTGACACACGATGCCGGTGAACGGCTCGAACTGGTGGCGGATGCCCTGGAAAGCGCGTCAGCTTCGGGCGCTCGCAACGGCGACATCCGGCTTCTGCACAACGTGACCGACGACCTCACGGGTCAGCTGTTGGCCGAGGCGGATGGCCTGGGCGGCGCTACCCGGTTGGTCGCGGCTTCGCCCTTCTGGGACGATGGAGCCGCCCTGGCCGCACTCTGCACCCGCCTGGGTGTCTCTGAGGCCTTCGTGCACGCCCATCCGAAGTGGGTCGAGGGCCGCGGCGCGGACAACTGGCCCCGCGCGTGCCCGCTACCGGTACATCCGGTGGCCGTGGAATGGCTGGCGGCCGACGAGCGGCATCTCCACGCGAAAGTATTTGAGATCCAATGTCAGCGTGGGCGGCTGATATTCTCGGGCAGCGCCAACGGCACGGCGGCAGCGCTAGGCGGCGGGCGAAACATCGAGGCCGGCATTCTTCGCATTTCCAGGGCTTCCCAAGTCGGCTGGGTATGCGTTCCCGCGTCCGCCCCCGTTCCACCAACATCGGCGGAAGACGCCGACGCCGATGAGCAGCGTGTCAACGGCGTCTTGCGGGCTCGGCTGAGCGCCGGGCGGATCGACGGCCGCGTCCTGACGTCATATCCGGCCGGGCGTGCCCGACTACAGGTGGTGTTTGGCGGTGTGGCGCAGGATCTCGGATACACAGACGTCGATCCAGAGGGGCGGTTCGCCTGGCTAGCGGACGGCATGGAGAGCCAAGGCTGGGCTCTCGGCCGTGTTGTGCTGCGGTTGGAGACGCAGGCGAAAATCGCCGAAGGCTTCGTGACGTTCGCCGACCTGGCAGAAATCCGTCGGCGAACGGGGTCGGCCGCCGCCCGGCTGCTTGCGGTGCTCGCGCACACCGACACCCCGGAGGATGCCGCCGCCCTCATGGCCTGGGTCTGGGAGAATCCTCACGCGCTGTCCAGAGCGCCAGGCAATGGTGGCAGCTGGGGGCAGTCGGCGGCCCGCCCTCGCCCGCTCGCCAACATCCAAGAGCTGCTTTCAACGGCGGGATCGCACAAGCCCGTCACGCATCCGCCAGACGTGTCCTCAGCCCACGATACGGCTTGGAGGCGCTTCCTTGACAACATGTTCGCCGCGCTATCGGCGCCCCGAGAGTCCTTCGCGGCCCGCGAGGATGCTGGCGAGGATGACCAGGAAGAGGCTGGCGACGGCCTCACGCCCAAAGAACTTGAAGCGGCCCGAAAACGCGCCGAGGAGCGGCGTCGGCGACGGGTGGCTAATGAAAGGAAGGCCTTCGCGAACTTCGAACGCCACTTCGCGCGGGTTATGGAAAATCCCTCGGCTCACGGCGGGCTGGAGGCGATGGCCGCCATCACCCAGTACATTTGCGGTGCGTTGGGGGCGAGCGAGGACCGTACTCGCGACTATCTGCAGACCCTCACGGCCGCGATAGCGGAGAGCGGCGACACAGATCGTGACCTTGCTACTGCTCTCGTGATCGTCGACGCCATGAGCGACATTGGCCGCAGCTGGCCAAATCGTGCTCGATTCGCGCGCCGGAGGATGTTGAAGCAGGGATGGGCGCCAGAGGGCGCAACTCCCGACCTAGGCCGCGCTTCAGGGTTCCGGGCGCTTCTCTGTCCCAACGCTGACACCGACAAGTTCTGGGCGGAGATGGTTGGCGGCTCCACCACACAAGAGGAAGTGCGGGCTCTCAAGCGGCAGATGGAGACCGGGGTGCCAGGCGCTGAGTATCCTATCCTCCGCGCGCGGCCCGAATGGACCAAGCTGCAGAGCGCGTTGGATGGCTCTGCACGCGCCCGGCGAGAAATCCACTTTGTTTCGGCGGACACGTTGCGGTGCCCCTGTTCCTACTCCGCCCTGCCAACCGGCGTCCGGATTGAACTCCGGAGCGCTGCAATCGCGACCACTCCTTGCGGTCATGTGCTGCTTTCGGAGGATTTCTAGACATGGCGAGCGTGGCGGAACTCATCGCCGCGGCGCGGGAAGCCACTGAGCCCCGCCGAACGGCAGAAAACCAGATAAGGCCAGGCGGTGTGGACCCCCTAGGACTGCGGGCAATCAACTTCGACTTGATGGACCGCGTGTTTCCTGGCGTGAACAATGTCGCCAGACATATTCGGCCCTTCGTCGTGGTCACTTGGGCCTGGCGGCGCGCAGCCCAACTGGCCGCGCAAGCGGGGATGGTCGAAGCGCCGGCGGAGGTGTTGCAGGACTTCGTTGATCGAATTGAGGTGATGTTCGTGTGGTCGCAGTTCGCGCGCCACCCCGGCGCGGATCTGCCCGGTCGCGATGTCCTCGCGCCCCTTCTCGCAGCGGGCACCTACACGTTTGGTGGCGAGGAGTGGCGCAAGCGCCGGGACGTCCGGGAACTCTCAACTGCACTGAGCGCGCCTATCAACTACGGGCCAGCAACGCGGACCCTTGGGTGGCTGATCTCAGACGTCATCAATAGCGGCGCGCTGAAGCCAGGGGCGGGCGTCGATCGCGCACTTGACGCGTTTGAAGCCCGGCTCCGCCCACACCTCGATCATCCGGCCTTTTCTACGTTGGAGCCCGTCACGATCTCACACGCTGAGGTGCTGGCCTGGAGTGAGGCCTGGGCCTTGGACGATCCTAGCCCCGAAGAGAAGGACGTGATGGCCGAACTCCTTGGCGGCGCGTCGGCTAACGCGGCCCGCCGGAGCGGTCTAGAGCTTCTAACCCAAACGGCTGCCGCCTCCGCCACTCTCGACGAGGCAATCCTGCGTCGGGCGATGTGCAATCTACCCGGGTCGCCTACGCTGTCTGAGAACGGCTCCAGCGCCGCGGGGGCGTGGCGCACGCTTCAGGTGCGCCAGCTCTTCCGCCTTGCCCTTGAAGGTCTCTTCTCGTGGTGCGTCGGGAAGCTCGACGCGCCCATGCACACAGAGCGCCTTGTCGCGATGTTCTTGAAAGCCGTCGGGGAGGATGAAGCGACTGCGCAAGCGTGGCTCAGCTTGCCCGCCGAGATCGGGCCGGTGGAGCTGATGGAGGAGTTGCAGGCCTGCATCTGGTCGGAAGACCAGGAGACGTTTCCCGGCCTCTATCGCCGGGCCATAGCTTTGTGCTTCGCCGAAGCGCCAGATAGTTCAGCGGGCGAAAGCGTCGACCGCCTCCCGTTGGCCATGGCGGCGCGGGAAGTCCGGTTGCGTCTCGATGCTTCGCCGGCCGCCCTCATGGCACATGTTATCGAAGCGTGGGTATTCGGCCAGCACGTGTACTGGAGCGTCGGGCGAGGCCTGGCCGATGCGCGCTCGGGCCGTCGGCGGTTACTCCGCTTGCGAGTGGTGCTCGAGGAAGGCGGCTGGGCGAGGTCGCCGGGCGCTCAACCTGGCATCCCGAACGCCACGCCGGATCGGCTCGGCACCATGCTGACCCTGGCTGCCGAAGCGGGGCTCGTGGGGGTTCAATAACCTCTCAGGAGCCTGCACAACCTACACAATATGCACAGCTGTTCCGCTCCCGGCCCCCTCCCCGAGGGGTCGCCATAGAGGGGGGGCGGATCCCCCCGAGAGCCGTCACGGAGGGGGCTCGAACGGGTACATGGGCCGTGCCGGGCATGCCGCCGGCCAGCGCCACTCGCCGGGGGCCGACGGGAGGCCCACCTTTCACCCTAGTCCGCATCACTCTGCGAGCTAGTGATCGCCCCCAATATTTCAATCAGGCGATCCTCGATGACGCCGGCCAGCCAGAGAATTGAGCCGGCACTAGTCAGCGCGACGGCGAGGGGGAGGCTTGCGCCCCCGACGCCGGCCGCGGCGCTGAATGCGGCGATGATAAATCCCAAGATCGACAGCGCGACGCCAACTCGCCGCATCCTCGATCTCTGGCGTGAGCCGTGCAGGGTTGGCCTCATCGCGGGTGCATGAGAAGCCGCGTTCGCTTCGGCAACCTGCTGGTCAGCCGAAAGCCGGATGCGGTGCGTCTCAAGATACGCCTGGTGCAGTCGCGAGGCCTCCTGGACCTCACCGGCATCAAGCAATTGCCGATACCGCTCGCTTGCCTCGCTGCCGGACAGCGCGGCAAACTCGTTCACATCCGCTCCTTCGTTGACGCCCGTCATGCGGCCACCGCTGGGCTGCTGTAGGCCTCCTGGAGCCGCTCCACGGCCTCGCCGCCGCCCCGGACGGCCTGGGTATAGTGGCCCAGCGTCACCGCCGGGTTGGCGTGGCCGGCGAGCTTGGCAACCAGGCCGACCTCCACGCCCTGCGCCTGAAGCGTCGAGATGAAGCTGTGGCGGGCGGAGTGGAGGCTGACGTAGGGCAGGCCCAGCTCGGCGAAGATCGGCCGCCAGAAGCGGCTCCTGAAGTTCTGGTAGTTGAGCGGCCGCCCGCCCTCGATGCGGCGAGGGTTGGGCCAAGCCTGCGCCCGCCCCGGCGTCGGGAAGACGCGGTCGGGATAGTCAGGGTCCCGCGGGCACCGCTCCTTCCAGTCCAGCAGCATCTCCCGCAGCATCGGCATCATCGGGACCTCTCGCATCCCGGCTTCGGTCTTGGTCATGTTGCAGAGGGAATTGTCGCGCTCCTGGATGCGGCGGATGCGGATGACGCCGCCGTCGAAGTCCACGTCCTCCCACAAGAGGCCCAGCTGCTCGCTCGCGCGAGTGCCCGTGAGGAAGGGGAAGGCGTAGTAGACGCCGCGCTCAGGGTCGGCCTGGGCGGCCTCCAGCACCATGGCGATCTGGTCGGGCGCCAGGATGGTCTTCCGCGGCCGCGACTTCCTGCGACCCGTCAGCGTGGGCATAGAGGGAGGCCGGATGCCGAAGTCCTCTTCGCCCAGGGCGAGGACGCTCTTCAGGACGGACTTGGCTCGGTTCGCGGTGTAGTCGCCCACCAGCTCCTTGAGCGTGGTGTGCCATTTGCGGATCTCTGAGGTGGTGAGGTCCACCGCCAGGATGTCGCCCAGCAAGGGCTCGAAGACGGCGTCCTTCGGCGCCTGGCCGTAGCGACTGTACATGTACCGCTCGCGGGGCGTGCCGCGAAGCAGCGGACCGGTAATCACCTCGGCGACAACCCGGTACCCCTTCACCGTGCTGGGCTTCACGCGCCCTTCGCTGAACTGCACCCAGTGCTCGATCAGCGCCCGCATCGTGGGCGATCCCCGTCGATCATTGTAGATGCCGCCGTGGACGGCGGCGACGATCTTGTTGCGCGCTGCCTCGGCATCTGAGCGCCGGGCGAACGAGGGCTGCATCCGCCGGCCGGTCTTGGGGTCGCAGTAGTTCAGGAAGTAGCGAACCTGCGTGACCGTGCCGCCGCCCGCCTTCGGGCGGACGCGCTCGCGTTTGGTGATGGTGATCTGGAAGTCGTGCATTTCGGTTTCCGTTAGCGCCCTACGGGGCGCGCCTGAGTTTGTGTTGGAGTGGGCCGCAGGCGGTCGGCCGCTTGGGCATGGAGGTCCGCGGCATGCTCGGCCTCGGCGTCGATGCAGGCGGCGTCGAGTTGCTCGAGCCATGCCGAATCCATGGCGGCCAGCAACACCGCGGCCCTGCTGAGGCCGCGGGCGGCCGTGATGTCGGCGGCGGTGGTCGCGCCCGCCCATGCGGTGCGCGCCGCCTCGTGGGCTGCTATGGCGTCCGCCCGGGGTGCCGGGAGGGCGTGGGCGAGGATAGTGCGGGACATCTGCGGAACTCCATGGAGAGCGACCGCCTGACGCAGATCGCTATCCCATTGAAATTAAAACACAACGAGAGCCGCCGCATAATTTCCCGCGCGATCGGGAACGCCCAAGAGCTGCAACCAAGACTGCAACCAAGGGCACGCAGAGGCGACTAAGGCGGCGCCTTTCCCCGGGGCGGATCCCCTGCGCGGCGGCTGACTCCAACCTCGCGAGGGGTGAAATCACAGCGGGACGGCGGACGGGACGGGACGTTCTGCGCGAGGTGGCCGACGTCCTGCCGACGCCATGCCGTGCGGCCTAGGGGTGTGGGGCACCCCTACCCCTACCCACCCATCTCTATGTCCCGTCCCGTCCCACGTGCTCACCACTCATCGGAAACCCTCTTCTCGAAGGACGGGGGAACGACCTCCAGAGGAAGGCCGATGCAGCGAGACTTGGCCGCCGAGTTCGGGAAGCGGATCGGGTTGGCGGGCGAGAACGCCCCGGGGTACTGGCCCAGCGCGCGCTTCCAAGCTGCCCGCTGCCATCGCGTGCCCTCGAAGATGCGGTCGATGGCGGCCGAGCCGTTCCGAATCATGAGGCCGGGCTGGTCTCCGGTGGTGATGACTCGTATGTCGAAGGTGGACAGGATACGCGCCGCGCCGCCGGTGTCGTTGGAGGTGGAAGCGCCCGTCAGGTGTTCCAGTTCGCAGCCCAGCCAGTGAGCTAGCGGGTAGGTTCCGCCGACCTCATCGCGCACAACATGGGCGAAGAGGTGGTCCAGCGCGTCCTGCGCGTCGTTTCGCTCGTGGGCGCGAGCGTGATGCTCGATCGCACCGGCATACTCGGCCGCCCACGCCATCGCCTCCTGCGCCGCCGGGGGGCGGCCGTGGAGGGCGATGAAAGCGCCCGACAGGACCGTCGCCATGTTCTGCCGATGGCGGCTGGTAACGCTGTGCAGGGCCGTCTGGAACGTCTCGATGGCCGTGGCGATGTGGTGGACGTTGGACGCCATCCAGCCGCACCAAGCCGGGCCAAGGGGCTCGAAAAACGCGTGCTCCTCCTGGATGTGTCGATAGAGCACGATGTCCCCCTCGTGGGGCAGCAACTCCAAGAACAGGATGCGGGTCTCGTCGGCCGGGTTCATGCCGGTGACGTTGATCGCCGAGAAGAAGAAGGCTGTCCTGATACTGTATTGGATGGCTTGGCCGCCTTGCGTTCCCCTCAGCACCGGCGACTCCGCCGAGGAGGCGCTGCGGGCCAACCGGATGACCCCGGCCAGCCGTGAGACGCCCTGGTCGGTCTCGAACTCGTCGACGACGACCGGCAGGCTGTCGCACCCTAAGACCTGTCGAATCCCGGCCTCACTGCTCTGGCCGTCGATGGACACGCCGAGCGGACGTAGGATTGAGCTTGCCAGCCGGTGGACGGTGGACTTGCCGGACGCCGCGGGGCCGTAAACGAAGCAGTGCGGACGCCACGATAACGCTCCGCAGACCGCGGCGACCGCCAACCATCCCAACAGGATAACCGCGTCCTGCGGCCGCCTCCAGGAGAACTTCTGGAGAAGGCTCAAGAGCCGATCGGTCGGGAAGGCGGCCTGCTGCGGGACATCTAGTGGTTCGAAGCAGAGGTAGAGGTTCTTGAGGCCTTGAGGGATCTCGGCACCCAGATTGATCACGACCTGGCCATTTTCGAGCCAAACGCCTCGGCCCCTCACACGCGCAGGATTGAATGGTCCCGCTTCGCGGCATGCCGCCATCAGTGTCTCCCCGGCAGCTCCTGCGTCGAAGCCTCGCTCAACGTCGGGGAAAGCGCCCTGCCAGAAGTCCCGCTCGGCCAGGCCGAGCAGGACCTTGTAGTCGAGGATCTGGCCGGGGGTCAGGAACACCGGGATCCGGCGCCTCTGATCGATCAGCGCGAAAGCGCCCCAGTTGGTGAAGCCTACCGGGATCGGCCCAAGCTCGCCGGGGTCGTAGCGCCTGCCGAGCTGGATCGGCGATTTCACTCGGCCGAAGTGCGGACATTCATCGCAGAAATGATCGTTGCCCGCATCGCGAATGGCTTCGCAGGTACGGGGACCGGCCTCTGCCAACGCGCGCGCCAGCTTCTCGTCCGCCTCCCTTGGCTCGTAGCCGGGATGCTGCCGGCTATAGTCGTGGAAGTGCTGCTCGCCATCCTTCGTGCGCGCCGTGATCGACGCGGCAGCATACCAATCGGGCTCTGGGCACGTCGCGGCGCCCTCTCCGGTCACGTGCCGATACCAGGCGCAGTGCAGGCGGATTTTCAGATGGTGAGCCGGAAGCCCGTCCCGTCTCCTACGAGGCTTAGCGCCAACGCGCTTCCGTTCCTCTTCGTATAGCGAGGGGTCGATGCGCGCGTCGTGATTGAGGATAATCGCTTCGACAGGTTTGGGCGGCTTGGACTTATGGTTGAGGGTCCCGGGCAGGCGGCACACTCGCGCGAGATCCTGGACGCCATCGATCTCATAGCCCTCGTTCCGGAAGACTTGGCTGAGTTCGCGGGCGAAGGCCCTGCGGCAGGCCTCGTGAGCCTTCCTCTCCTTGGCGTCGCGGAACGTAATCGGCTTGTCAAACGCCCAGTGGGCGTGGAGGCCGTTGCCAGTGTGAATGACCATGGTGGGACGGTGGACGAACTTGTCCAGCACCCTCAACGCCGTTTCCTCATCGGGCGGATAGGCCTTGTGGCTCTTCTTACTCGATGCAAAGTCGATGTCGGCAAAGAAGCCCCCGACGGTCGCGGTCGAGCTGCTTCCGCCACGCTGCTTGGGGTCGAGTTCCCGCTCCTGGGTAGCGACCCCGATATAGAGATCGTTAGTCGGCTTGAGCCGTTCGATCTCACCAGCGAGTTGGGGCAGAGCCAGGGGCGAGTAGAATTGGGATTTCTTCGTCGTGCTTTCCCAAAGCACGACGTGGCCATCGAAGTCCTTGCCGAACAGCAGATCGACCAAGGAGAGCGGGGGAAGGTTGAGGCTCTTCATCACGCGCGCCCCCCGAGGCCGGCGACGGCGATAGCCGCTTCGATGTCTGGCAGGCGGACGCGCTTGCGGGCGTTGCCGAATTGGTAGCTGGGCAGGTCGCCCCGGTTCACCGCCCGCAGCAAGAGCCAGTAGTGGAGTCCCGTAATCTCGGCGGCTTGGCGAATGCTGTAGAGCTTGTTGAAGTCCACGGCAGCCGGCTGCCCGGCTTCCACTTTCAACTCGGCCTGATGGGGAGGTTTGGCGCGCCGCAGGCTCGCGGGCACCTTGGTGATCGTCTTAGACATGTTTGCCTCGTGGTTAGTGAGGCCCACACATCAAAGGTGATTCGCGCGTCTTGGGGGGAGGGTAGGAGGGTGCCCCCTCCATTCCCCTGGCTTAAAACGAGAGGGATGGGAGTTGAGCGGCCACCCGTACTTCTTGGGGCGCGAACCGCCTTGAGCGTGCTTTTCCTACTACGATTCGATCAGACGGCGACCGACCACACCTCGACGCCGCCGCGCTCGTAGCGGGGCAAGCGTTTGGTCTCGTCAAAGCCCGGCGCGCTGAAGAAGATATAGCGGTGCGTCTCCTCACGGCCGGCCAGCTTCACCAGATCCTTGTTGAGCTTGTTGTTGCTGCTGGGCTTCGTGACGGCAAACGTCTCGGCGCCGACCAGCCCCGGCGCGATGCTCATGATGTCTAACGGAATGGACATGTGGGCGCCTGGCGCGACGTGGAAGCCGCCGGCCTCGGGGTGGAGCTCCAGCAGTTTGCGGGCCGCCTCCAAGGCGACCGCATATGTCCACGTCTGGTTCAGCTGTTCCAGCAGGTTGAGCGGCCGGTCCTCAACAGGGTGGAAGCCGACCGGTTGAAACTTCATCTGGCGCAGGAGGTCGAGCGGGTCGCCGCGATGCGAGACGATCCACGCCTGGGCGCGCGCCGCAGATGCTCGGATCTGATTGAGATGCCGATCCACGTCGGCCGCACTCCTGACGACCAGGTATTTCTCGGCGAGACGTGGGGCGGGTGCGAGGGACAAGCGGGCAGCCGCTACGTATAGTCGTCAAGCAGATGCTACGTATCGTCTGTAGAAGTAAAGTCATCATTTCCCGACCGTCCGCCCCGTGGACGGGCCGGCGACCAGCCTCAGGAAAGTGTTTGCTGCGAACGTCAGACGGCTTCGCAAGGAGGCCGGCTTGAGTCAGGAAGCCTTCGCCGATCTTTGCGGGCTTCACCGGACCTACATTGGCTCCATCGAACGCGCGGAGCGAAATGTGTCCCTCGACAATATCGGGCGCATTGCAATGGCACTTAAGGTCAGTGCTGCGGAAATGTTAAGTCAGGAGCCGTCGCGCTAGCCGGAGAGCTGGTGGCGGCTCGACGCCGTCATTCCTCGCCATCGTCCCAGCTTTCCGGCTCTGGCTCTTCCTCGTCAGCTTCGACGTGACCGAAATCCAGACTCGTGAACGGGTCTCCGGAAACGTCTATGTCGAATAGGGCGGAAGGATCGTCGCGCGCGACTTCGATCGTCATCGGTAAGGACAGGTCAATAGTACGAGACACAGCCGCGCCGCCGATCGGGATATTGTCTCCCTCATCGCGCACATAGAATGTGAACGATGCATCTGCTTCGACAGTGCAATCCACGTCGAAGCTGATCGTAATCGATTCATCTGTGGATGAGATGGCATCTACGGTGGCGAGTTCTATGTCGCTCCTTCCGACGAGCGAGGATCCCTCATACTCGGCGTAGTAATGGAAGGCTGTAGACGCATCTATATTTGGGTACATGTCATCCACGAAGCCCTGTACCGCTTCGTCAATCGCCGTCGAGAGTTCTGCCAATTCTCCCTGGTTCAGCTGGGCGACCACGCGCTTGGCAACGAATGTGTCTTCCTCGTTGAAGCTCCCGAGCAGCCCACGGAGATCGTCCACGCAGACGATCCAGTCCGAGTTCGCAGCGAATTTCCTCCAGCCGCTGTCTTTGGAGACGGCGACGACAAACTTCGACCGAGCTTGCGCCCAAGCTTCCAGTGACATCAGAGCTAGGGCATCAGGGAACTCATGCTTCTTGTCCGTCTTGTTGGCAAAGGGCGGACGCGCTGAGAAGTAGCTCTCCAACAAAGCGTTCAGGTCCACGTTTCCAGCGCTTGATTGAACCTCTGCGCCCGTAGCCGCGATGTAGGCGTCAAGCGTGACTTGGGCTGAACTCCGGGCGTCTGGAGTTGCTGCTAGGGAGGCTATTGCCTTGGGCAACGCGTCGATGACACCCCAGGCAAGATCGAATTCCCGCGCTGCAGCCCTTAGCCTCGCCGCTGCTTCCTCGGCTCTTCTCTGAATATGAGCTCGCACCTCACCGGCAACCACGTCGGTGAGCAGATAGCGAACGCCGGTGCCCTTGAATTGCCCGAGGCTAAGGAAGAGGGGACGCGTCAGATTACATTGCGCAGCATCGAACGTGTTGGTGTCGAGGGTTATGGCGCCGATCTTGCCAGCCGCTATGGCTGCCCTCAGTTCCACATTCCCCCAAATTGGCATCAGGCCGATCCTCGCTTACCGCTGAAGCCATCCATCGAGCGCCGCCCAAGATTCGCTCTGGTTGCAGCCTGGTCACAAGTTCGTCGTTGCGCAGAATTTGGAGATGCGCGACGCCATCACACACTGTTAGCAGTCGCAATTGGAGATTGTTTCGGCTGGTGCCCTTTGCACTCTTCTGCAATTCCCGATAGCTACGAACACCCGGTTGAATTCACTGAACAACCAGTCCCCGCGCTTGCCAAGGTTGGGGTCGGGCGTTCGAATCGCCTCGCCCGCTCCATTTTCCACTCGATCGACAGTGTGGCCGAACGACGTCTCGGCCGACGCAGGCCCCGCCGCCTGGCGGCGGGGCGTCGTCGGGTTTCAGCCGCCGCGCAGGCCGTCGAGCCAGGCGTAGAACACGTTGTCGCGCCGCTGCGCCGCCTGGACGTCGGTCATCAGGCTGGAGAGGCGGCCCTTGCCGTTGTCGCGCGCGGCGATGACCGACTGGTTGTAGGCGCGGATGTTCGTCGGCCCGGCCGGGACGGGCGGCGGCGGGGGCGCCTTGGCCTGGGCCTGGCCGCGCCCGCGGCCCTGCGCCTGGCCCCGTCCGCCGCCGCCGGCCTGGGCCTGCTGCACCGGGGCCGATCCGGGCGGGCCCACATCGGAGGCGCGCACGTAGCCGGGCGAGCCCGCCACGTCGATCTCCCACCAACCGCCATCGGGCTGCGCCGTCTTGGGCTGGATCTGGCGGCCGGCGGGCAGGTTCATCAGCACGTCCGCCGAGGCCACGGGCGCGGCGCGGACCGCCGAGGCCCGAAGCGCCACGAGGTTGGACGGCGGCGCCGCGGGCGGCGGGGCGGCCGCCTGCTGCTGGCCTGCGGCGGGCGCCGCGCCGGCCTTCGGCATGGCGAGCCGGGTGGTGTCGGCCGCGGGGGCGTAGGCCGGCGCCTGGCCGCCCAGCACCTCGGCCTCGGACGCGCCGTCGGTCATGGCGCGGCCCTGGGTGAAGGTCTTGGCCATGCCGGTGTGCTGGTCGACGACGCCGCCGGTCAGGTCGATGTCCTTCTTCAGCGCGGCCACCAGATCGGTCCGCTCGCGGCGGATCGCCTTGCGGTCCTTGTCGTTGGTCGCGCCCGCGAGGCGGGTGTTGATATCGGTGAGCTGGCGCGCGCGGCAGTCCACCAGGGCCGCGCCGTCGTCGGCGATCTTGCGGCTCACCGTGAGCTGGCGGCCGGCGTCCTGGTCGATGTTGAACGACGCCTTCTTGAGGTCTCCGCCGGCCTCCTGCTCCTTCAGGCGCGCATAGGCGTCGGCGGTGGCGACGATGGCCACCAGGACGGCCAGCGCGGCGTAGGCCTTCATGTTGTCGCCGCCGCCCAGGCCGACGTCGCTGATGCCCGGCACCTGCAGGCCCATGGCGCCCGACAGCATGTCCTGGCCGAACAGCATGGCGGGGGCCGGCGCGGGCGCGGCCCCGGACGGCTGGGGCGCCTGCGCGGCCTGCTGCATCGCCAGGCCGCCGACCGCGCCCATGAGGCCGCCCATGCCGCCCATCGCGCTGCCGAAGCCGCCGCCCCGGCCCACGGGGATGCCGCCGCTCATGACGCCCTTGGCGAGGACGACCGCGCCCTGCTTCAGCCCTTCGCCCACGGCCGAGGCCATCTTGGAGCGCTTGAGGTCCTTGTATTCCTTGTCGAGCTTCACCAGCCCGGCGCGCTCGGTTCCGCAGGCGTTGAGCACACCGTCCTTGCCCTGCGCCAGCACCGGCTGGACGCTCATGCTGAGCAGCGCCGCCGCGCTCACCGAAAGGCGGAACGCCCGCCCGCGAAGCCCTTGCACCATCACCCCATCCCTCCCGGAGCCCGGCCGGATCCGCGGGGGCGGACGCGGGCTCAGCGCTCTCAAACCCTCTACCGCGCGCCCAGCCGCTGCAGCTCGGCCTGCGCGCCCTCGTCGCCCGCGGCGGCGGCCTTGCGGTACCACTCGACCGCGCGGGCGCGGTTGGCGGGCACGCCCTGGCCCCCCTCGTACATGATCCCCAGGTTGCGCATGGCCGCCGCGCTGCCGCGGTTGGCCGCCTCCTGGAACAGGCGCACCGCCTCGGCCGGGTTGGCCCGGACGCCGGCGCCGCGCGCGGTCAGGCTGCCCAGGCCCAGGTAGCCGCGCGCGTCGCCCGCGGCGGCGGCCTTGCGATAGTACTCCGCGGCTCGGCCGTAGTCCTGCGGCAGGCCGGCGCCGTTCTCGAGCATGACGGCCAGGCTGGACATCCCCTCGGCGCTGCCCAGCTCGGCCGCGCGCTGGTACCAGGTGGCCGCCTGGACGTCGTCCTTGGCCACCGCCTCGCCGTCCTCGTAGGCGTATCCCAGCCGCACCATGGCGTCGGTGTCGCCCGCCACGGCGGCCCGTTCATAGAGCGTGAAGGCGCGGCGCACGTCCTTGGGCACGCCCACGCCCTGTTCGTAGAGGTCGCCCAGCTGGGCGATGGAGGGGCCGTCGCCGGCGTTCACCGCCTTCTGCAGCCAGCCCGCGGCCTGGCGAGCGTCCTGCGGCGCGCCGCGGCCGCGCAGGTAGGCCTCGGCGAGCATGCCCATGGCGGTGGCCGAGCCGCGGTCGGCCGCCCGCTGCAGCGTCTGGAAGCCGGCGCCCTCGTCCTTCGCCGTGCCGAACCCGTTCAGCTGGCAGAGCGCCCAGTTGACCATGCCGCCGGAATGGCCGGCTTCGGCCGACTGGCGGAACCAGCGGGCGGCGGCGCCCACGTCCTTCGGCGCGCCCTTGCCGGTCAGCGACATGACGCCGAGGTTGTACATGGCCGCGCCGTTGCCCTGCTGGGCGGCGGTCGACCAGTCGCGGAAGGCCGTGCGGTAGTCGCCGCGGGCGAAGGCGTCGCGGGCGGCGACCACCAGCTCCTGGCCGGGCGTGGCCGAGCGGGACGCCACCTGGAACGACCCGGCCGGCAGCTTCTCCAGCGCCCGCATGCGGTTGGATGCGAGCTTGCGGAACGAGCCGGTGATCTCGCCCCGGTCCTGGGCCTCCATGTAGGCCTTGAAGTCGGCCGGATCGTCGGAGTCCTTGATCGACTGCCAGAAGACCTGGTCCTTCTCCCACTTGATCTTCGTGAGGTCGGCGGCAGGCGCGGCCGACGCCTGGCGCGCGGGGCCGTTGGGGTCGAAGCTCCAGTGGACGTTCGGCCAGATGCCCTGCAGGTCGGGCGTCTGCTCGCCCTCGGTCATCCGCTCGACCTCGGCCTGCACGTAGCTGGGGAGCTCGCCGACGGTGATGCCCGGCCGCGTAAGGCCCTGGGTCAGGGCGATGGCGAACGGGCTGTTGGCGGCGCCACCGGCCCCGTCCTGGGCGACCTGTCCGGGCCCGGCCGCCATCAGGGTGACCACCTGCACGCTCGTGGGGCCCGTCTCGCGGGCGAGGCCGCGGGTGTTGCCGCCCAGGCTGCGGGTGGCCGTCGGGTTGTTGCGGCAGGCGTCGAGGATGATCAGGCGCACGGCCTTGGCGCCCATCAGAGACTGGCCCAGCCGCGCCGATTCCACCGAACTGCCGGTCAGCGACGACTTGTTGGTCGAAATCGCGTCCTTGGGCAGCAGGTAGTTCACGCCGTCGATCATGGCGCCGTGACCCGCGTAGTAGACCACCGCGGCCTCGGAGCCCTTGGCCATCTCCTCGAACTCGCCAAGGCCCTCGATGAGCTGGATGCGGTTCGGGTCGGCCAGCACCTTCACCTGGAAGCCGAGCTTCTGCAGCGTGCCCTGGACGAGCTTCGCGTCCTTGGCAGGGTTCGCGAGGCTGGGGACCTTGTCGTACTTCGAGACGCTGACGATCAGGGCGACGCGCTGGGCGGCCCACGCCGCCGGCGCCAGGGCCGCGTTCAGCACCACGGCCACGATCACCGCTCTCCAGCGGCGCTTCGGACGATGCCGATCGGGGGGCGTCGGCGCCCTCAGCATGGACTCAAACCCTCCAGCCGCACGCGCGGCCGACCTCGCCGACGACTCAACATCACCGGGCCGCGGCGATCAAGATGAAGCGGGGCCGCCGCGAGGACGGCCCCCTTCACCTATTCGTGGAAGGTCTGGCCTTGGACGCCGCCCACGCCGCTATCGCGGCTGCGGGTAGACGATCCGCGGACGCAGGTTGTCGATGACGGCCCGGGCCTCGAACGCCCGCGGGCTGTCCTGCGGCTTGGCTCCGCGGCCCATGAGGACCTCGGCCGACGCCTCGAACCGCTCGACGGTGCGCACGTCCACCCGGTCGGCCCAGAAGGGGTCGCCCCAGAAGGGATCCCAGGTGCGCCAGCCGAAGCCGCGCCCGTAGTAGCGCCAGGACGGCCGCCAGAAGCCGTAGGCGCCGTACCAGGGCCGGTACAGCGGATCGGGCTCGACGTAGGTGCGCACCTTCTTGTCAGTGTCGCGCTCCACGATCTCGAACCAGTCGTAGCCGCTCTGCACCGTAAGCTCGGCGGCGCGGAAGAGCAGGTAGCCCTCGACCGTCTCGCGATCGGTGAGCGAGTTGCCCGAGAAGTTGACGCGGAAGCGGTTGGGCTCGATCCGAACCTCGGAGTAGCCGCCCGACGTGGCGTTGCCGCGGACGTTGGGCTGATAGGGCGTGGGCGTCGCGCAGGCCGCCAGTCCCAGCGACAGGGCGATGGCGGCGAGGGCGCTGGATTTCCTGAACATTTCTCTCGTCTCGGACTCGGTCGCCCCTCGAGGGGGATGTAGGAAGCGGAACACTCGGCCGCAATTGTGGTTGCGGCCGCTCAGACGCCCCCGGTGACCACCGCCGCGTAGACCAGCCGTCCCAGGGCGCCGAACAGCAGCACCGCCACGGCCAGGGCCTGGATCATGAAGCCCAGCTCCCGCTTCTTCGGGTCGGCCACATAGCCCAGCTGGTAGACGACGCGCCCGACGATCCACACCAGGCCCACGGCGGCGGCCACGAGGTCGTTCCAGTAGATCGCGAAGAGCCACAGGGGCACGAGGAACAGCGGCAGCCACTCCAGGGTGTTGTAGTGCGCCCGAATGGTGCGCTCGAGGACGGGATCGCCGGTCGTCGCGGGGGCGGCGATGCCGCTCTTGGCGCGGGCGCGCCCGACCTGCAGGCCCATCCAGAAGTAGACCAGCAGCGCCAGCAGGGTGACGATGGCCACGGGGATGTGCGGTTGCATGGGCTGTCCTCGCTCGATGTGCCGGCGCGTCTCGGATGGCGCGCCGTTCATGGCAGAGCTTGGCACGCGCCGGCCCCGGCGGGAACCGCCCGGGACGCGGGGAATTCGTTTGTGGACCGTGCGAACCCGGGAGCACGCCATGGACGTGGACTCCGCCGCCATCCAGGCCATCGACTACGACGCCGTCCGGGCGAAGCTCCTCGTCCGCTTCAGCAGCGGCGAAAGCTATGTCTACGTCGGCGTGCCCTGCGAGGTGCACCGCTCGTTCGTGGACGCGGACTCCAAGGGCCGATTCTTCCAGGCCGAGATCCGCGACCAGTACCCCTACAACCGCCTGAACGCCTGACGCGGGCCTGCGTCAGCCCGCCCGCTTGTCGCGCTTGGCGCCTACCCGCAGTCGCAGCGCGTTGAGCTTGATGAAGCCCGCGGCGTCGCGGTGGTCGTAGGCGACCTTGCCTTCCTCGAACGTGACCAGCTCCTGGTCGTAGAGCGAGTAGGGCGAGGTGCGGCCGATCACGGTGACGTTGCCCTTGTAGAGCTTCACCCGCACCTGGCCCGTGACGTTCTTCTGGCTGTAGTCGATCGCCGCCTGCAGCATCTCGCGCTCGGGGGCGAACCAGAAGCCGTTGTAGATGAGCGACGCGTACTTGGGCATCAGCTCGTCCTTCAGGTGCATCGCCCCGCGGTCCAGGGTGATCGACTCCATGCCCCGGTGCGCGTGGAGCAGGATCGTGCCGCCGGGCGTCTCGTAGACGCCCCGCGACTTCATGCCGACGTAGCGGTTCTCCACGAGATCGAGGCGGCCCACACCATTGTCGTGGCCCAGTTGGTTCAGCCGGGTCAGCAGAGCGGCGGGCGAAAGCCGCTCGCCATCGATGGCGACGGGATCGCCGTGCTCGAAGTCCATCGTGAAGACGGTCGGCCGGTCGGGCGCCGCCTCAGGCGCGATCGTGCGCATGTGCACGAACTCGGGCGCCTCGACGGCGGGATCCTCGAGCACCTTACCCTCGGACGAGGAGTGCAGCAGGTTGGCGTCGACGCTGAAGGGCGCCTCGCCGCGCTTGTCCTTGGTGATCGGGATCTGGTGCTTCTCGGCGAAGTCGAGCAGGGCCTCGCGGCTCTTGAAGTTCCACTCGCGCCAAGGGGCGACCACATGGATGTCGGGTTCGAGGGCGTAGTACGCCACCTCGAAGCGCACCTGGTCGTTGCCCTTGCCGGTGGCGCCGTGCGCCACGGCGTCCGCGCCGATGGCCCGAGCGATCTCGATCTGCTTCTTGGCGATCAACGGCCGAGCGATCGAGGTGCCCAGCAGGTACTGGCCCTCGTAGACCGTGTTGGCGCGGAACATGGGGAAGACGTAGTCGCGGACGAACTCCTCGCGGATGTCCTCCACGAAGGCGTACTCCGGCTTCACGCCCAGCATGATGGCCTTGTCGCGCGCGGGCGCGATCTCCTCGCCCTGGCCGAGGTCGGCCGTGAAGGTCGCCACCTCGGCGCCCAGTTCGGTCTGCAGCCACTTGACGATGGTGGAGCTGTCGAGCCCGCCGGAATAGGCGAGGACGACCTTCTTGACGGGCTGAGCGGCCATGGGCGGCGGAGGCTTTCGACGAGGGTTGGATCGGTCGCGCGCCTTTAAGGACACGCGGGCGGCGGGTTCAAGGCTTAAGCACGCCTTCGGAGTCCAGCGTCCGCATCGCGCGCCGCAGCCAGACCAGATGGACGAGGGCCATCACGGGGGCGAGTGCGAGGCGCACGAGGAACACGAGCAGCGGGCCGCCGGTGTCGGGGCTCGGCGTCCGGGCGGCGGCCGAGAGGATCAGGCCGAGCGCCAGCGGGATCCCCACCACGAGCAGGAAGGCCACGGTGCGCGGGGCCCGCCAGACCGTCCGGCCCCGGAGGCTCCATTGCATCGGCACGCGCGCATCCGGCGGGATCACCTTCGCCGCGCGCCGGGTGGCTGAGGCGATGGTCGCCATGACGAAGATCCAGACCGCGTCGCCCACGATCGCGAGGACGTCGAGTTGCATCTCAGACCGTCACCTGGGCGCCCATTTCGACGACGCGGCCCGGCGGGATCTTGTAGAAGTCGGTGGGGTTGGCGGCGTTGCGCATCAGGAAGATGAAGAGCTTGTCCTGCCAAAGCGGCATGCCGGACTGCGCCGATGGGACGACGCTGCGGCGGCCGAGGAAGAATGACGTCGCCATGATGTCGAACTTCAGGCCCTGCTTGCGGCAGAGGCCGAGGGCCTTGGGCACGTTCGGCTGCTCCATGAAGCCGTAGGCGATCACCAGCTTCTTGAAGTCGTCGTTGATGGGCTCGATGCGGATGCGGTTCTCGTCCGACACGCGCGGCGTCTCGGCCGTGTGGATGGTCAGGATGATGTTCTTCTCGTGCAGCACCTTGTTGTGCTTGAGGTTGTGCATCAGCGCGACCGGGGCGGTGTCGGGATCGGACGTCAGGAAGATGGCGGTGCCCGGCGCCCTGTGCGGCGCCCGCACCTTCAGGATGTCGGCCAGCTCGGCCAGGGGCACGCTGTCGCGCCGGCTCTTCTCGGCGAGCAGGGCGGCCCCGCGCGTCCACGTCCACATGATGACCATCAGCGCCGCGCCCAGCGCCAGCGGCAGCCACGCCCCGTCGAAGAACTTCAGCAGGTTCGAGGTGATGAACACCACGTCGATCAGGCCGAAGACGAGCGAGGCGCCGGCGGCCTGCCAGACCGGCCGCTTCCACATGTAGCGGACGATGTAGAAGAACAGCAGCGTGTCCACGAACATCGAGCCGGTGACGGCGATGCCGTAGGCCGAGGCCAGGCTGGAGGAGTCGCGGAACATCGCGATCAGCACCAGCACCCCCACCATCAGGAAGGTGTTCACCTGGGGCACGTAGATCTGGCCGGCCTGGGTCTCGGACGTGCGCCGGATGTCGATGCGCGGGAAGAGGCCCAGCGACACCGCCTGCTGCGTCATCGAGAACGCCCCGGTGATCACCGCCTGGCTGGCGATGATGGCCGCCAGCGTCGCCAGCGCCAGCACCGGCCAGTAGGCCGCCTGGGGGATCATCTCGAAGAAGGGGTTCGCCCGCGCCGAAGGGTCCGACAGCACCAGCGCCCCCTGGCCGAAGTAGTTGAGCACCAGCGCCGGCAGGCACAGGCCCAGCCAGGCCGCCTGGATCGGGCGTTTCCCGAAGTGGCCCATGTCGGCGTAGAGCGCCTCGGCGCCGGTCACCGCCAGGAAGACGCTGCCCAGGATGACGAAGCCCAGGAAGCCGTTGTCGACCAGGAACAGCACCCCGTAGTGCGGCGACAGCGCCCGCAGGATCGAGAAGTCGTCCGAGATGTGCAGCAGGCCGAGCCCGCCCAGGGTCAGGAACCAGAGCGCGGTGATCGGCCCGAAGAACTTCGCCATGCTGGCGGTGCCGCGGGACTGCACGAGGAACAGGGCGACCAGGATGACCGCCGCCACCATCTGGACCGTGCCCTGGTCGAGGCGCGAGCCGATGCCGGGCGCGAGCTTCAGGCCCTCGACGGCGCCCATCACCGACACGGCGGGCGTGATGATCCCGTCGCCGTAGAACAGCGCCGCCCCGGCCATCCCCAGCACGAAGATGATCAGCGAGCGCCGGCCGGGACTGACCCGCTGGGCCAACGCCATGAGCGCGAGCGTGCCGCCCTCGCCCTTGTTGTCGGCGCGCATGAGGAAGACGACGTACTTGATCGTCACGATCAGGATCAGCGCCCAGGTGATCAGCGACACGACGCCGAGCACGGCCATTTCGCCGCCGCCCCCGCCGCGGGCGTGCCCCAGCGCCTCGCGCATGGCGTAGAGGGGGCTGGTCCCGATGTCGCCGAACACCACCCCGATGGATCCGAGCGCAAGCGCCCAGAAGCCTTCCTTGTGCTGGGAATGCCCGTTGGGTTGCGACGAGTCTTCGGACGCCCTGTCGGCGTCGACGGCCTTTTCAGCCATCCAATATCTCCGGGAGGCCCCGTGAGGCTCCCAAGGCGGCCCTATGCCGTCGCGGCGGGCGCGAATACACCCAAACGAGACGCCGTTCAATCGCAGCCAGCCGCCGCCGGCTGAGAGGGTGGGGGCGCTGCCTTCAACACTGTCATCCCGGTTTCGCCGGAGGCGAAGACCGGGATCCATAGACTCCGTGGGTCCGGAGGGGGCGCGGCGGCGATGCTGGCGGGCCGCCACGACAATCGGGCGCGTATGGGTCCCGGTCTTCCGCATTCGCGGAAACCGGGATGACAGCGGAGAGGGAGGGAGTTCGTAGGGGTCCAGGCTCAACCCAAAGCTTCCGACCGTCCCGGCGAATGCCGGGACCCAGATCCATGGGCGGGGTGATGGTGGGAAGGGCTCCGAGCCTGCGGAACCCGCTTCCGCGCCATTCCATCTGGATCCCGGCATTCGCCGGGATGGTCGGGTGGTGGGTGGGAGCGCTACCTCAAACGCTGTCATCCCGGTTTCGCCGGAGGCGAAGACCGGGACCCATAGACTCCGTCGTGCCGGAAAGGGCACGGCGGCGGCGGCGGGCCGCCACGACAATCGGGCGCGTATGGGTCCCGGTCTTCCGCATTCGCGGAAACCGGGATGACAGCGGAGAGGGAGGGAGTTCGTAGGGGTCCAGGCTCAACCCAAAGCTTCCGACCGTCCCGGCGAATGCCGGGACCCAGATCCATGGGCGGGGTGATGGTGGGAAGGGCTCCGAGCCTGCGGAACCCGCTTCCGCGCCATTCCATCTGGATCCCGGCATTCGCCGGGATGGTCGGGGGTTGAGGGGGGCTGCGATCTCAAACGGCTGTCATCCCGGTTTCGCCGGAGGCGAAGACCGGGATCCATAGACTCCGGGGTTCCGGAGGGGGCGCGGCGGCGGCGGTGGCGGGCCGCCACGACCATCGGGCGCGTATGGGTCCCGGTCTTCCGCTTTCGCGGAAACCGGGATGACAGCGGAGAGGGTGGGAGTTCGTAGGGGGCCAGGTTCAACCCTAAGCTTCCGACCGTCCCGGCGAATGCCGGGACCCAGATCCATGGGCGGGGTGGTGGTGGGAAGGGCTTCGAGCCTGCGGAACCCGCTTTCCAGCCATCCCATCTGGATCCCGGCATTCGCCGGGATGGGGTGTTGGGTGGGGGTGCTGCCTCAAACGCTGTCATCCCGGTTTCGCCGGAGGCGAAGACCGGGACCCATAGACTCCGTGGGTCCGGAGGGGGGCGGCGGTGGCGGTGGCGGGCCGCCTCCGCCATCGGGCGCGTATGGGTCCCGGTGTTCCGCTGCGCGGAAACCGGGATGACAGCTGAGAGGGTGGGGGGCGGTTCCCACTTGCCGGGACGCGCTCTAGGTTCGCGGCGATGGATCGGAAACTGGCGCTGGTGACGGGCGCATCGGCGGGGATCGGGGCGGCGTTCGCGCGGGTCCTGGCCCGCCAAGGCTACGACCTGGCGCTGACGGCGCGGCGGGCCGAGCGGCTGGAGGCCCTGGCGGCGGAGGTGCGCGACCGCCACGGCGTGGAGGCGCTGACGATCGCCGCGGACCTGGCCGATCCCGCGGCGCCGGGGCGGATCCTGGAGCGCCTGGGCGAACAGGGACGGCAGGTGGACGCGCTGATCAACAACGCGGGCTACGGCCTGCCCGGAACCTTCGCCGAGACCGGCTGGGACGACCAGGCGGCCTTCGTCCAGGTGATGGTGACCGCGCCGTGCGAGCTGGCGCACCGGGTGATGGGCGGCATGGCCGAGCGCCGCTTCGGCCGCATCGTCAACGTCGCCTCGCTGGCGGGGCTGCTGCCGGCGGCGGCGGGGCACACGCTGTACGCCGCCTCGAAGGCCTTCCTGGTCCGCTTCTCCCAGAGCCTGCACCTCGAGGGGCGGGCGCGCGGCGTGCACGTGACGGCGCTGTGCCCCGGCTTCACCTACTCCGAGTTCCACGACGTGAACGGCACCCGGGCGCTGGCCGACGCCTCGACGCCGCGCTGGCTCTGGATGGACGCCGGGCCGGTGGTCGACGCGGGCTGG
The DNA here is from genome assembly GCF_057219735.1 of Phenylobacterium sp. T106. NCBI lineage: Bacteria > Pseudomonadati > Pseudomonadota > Alphaproteobacteria > Caulobacterales > Caulobacteraceae > Phenylobacterium > Phenylobacterium sp. T106. The sequence goes on from NZ_JBXVWA010000004.1 coordinate 354,314, forward strand.
CGGGCGGTGGAGGCGAACCGGCCGGTCTGCGTGCCCGGCGGCGTGAACAAGGCCATCGCGGCGTTCGCCAAGGCGCTGCCCGAGGACTGGGCCCTGGCGCTGATGGCGAGCCAGGGCGGGCGGCTGCGGAAGACGTAGGGGGAACCGCGGAAGACGCGGACGGCCGCCTGCGGCGTCCGCGCGGAAGGGGGGCGGTGGGCGCCCCGTTAACCGCAGAGGTCGCGGAGGAGGCGCGGAGGGCGCGGAGGTCTCTGCGCGCTCTGCGTTCTTCTCTGCGTCCTCCGCGGTTCAATAGAGCGCCTGCGGCGTGAAGCCCGTTGAGGACGGGCGCTCGTAGGGGTCCAGCTTCCGACCGTCCCGGCGATTGCCGGGACCCAGATCCATGGGCGGGGGTGGTGGTGGGAAGGGCTCCGAGCCTGCGGAACCCGCTTCCGCGCCATTCCATCTGGATCCCGGCATTCGCCGGGATGGTCGGGGGTTGTGGGGGGCTCTACCTCAAACCCTGTCATCCCGGTTTCGCCGGAGGCGAAGACCGGTATCCATAGACTCCGTGGGTCCGGAGGGGGTGCGGCGGCGGGCCGCCCCGACAATCGGGCGCGTATGGGTCCCGGTGTTCCGCTTTCGCGGAAACCGGGATGACAGCGGAGAGGGTGGGGGGCGCTTTCCGTGCGGGCGCCGGAGGCGGCTGTCCGTGTGTTCCGTGGTTCCCCCTAGTACGGATTGGCGACGCCGGGGCGGATGAAGCCGATGGTGCTTTCGGCGAAGCCGGCGAGGATGAACTGGACGGCCAGCGCGCAGAGGATCAGGCCCAGGACGCGCACCACGATGGTCAGGCCGATGCGGCCCAGGATGCGGGTGATGAGCGGCGTGGCCAGGAAGGCGAGGAGCGTGGCCAGCGCCACGGCGGCGATCACGCCCACGCCGACGGCCGCGCCCGCCATGCCGAACGCCCGCGCCTGGCTGGCGTAGATCACCACGCTGGAGATCGCGCCCGGCCCGATCAGGAGCGGCATGGCGAACGGGACGATCATCCGCTCGAAGCGCTTGCGCACATAGGCGCGGCCCGTCCCGGCCGGCGCGTCGGCGGCCTCGCTGAAGGTGGCGGTGAAGTCGTCGCGGGCCATCTCCAGCCCCAGCAGGAACAGGATCACCCCGCCCGCGATCCGGAACGCCGGCAGCGAGATGCCGAAGAACTCCAGCAGCGACAGGCCGGTGAAGTAGAAGAAGGTGAGGAAGCCCAGGACGAACAGGGCGATGTAGAGCGCGATCCAGGCCCGGTCGCGCGACTTCACGCCCGCCGTCGCGGCCGCGAACAGCGGCACGTTGCCCACCGGGTCGATCAGCGCGAACAGCGCCACGAAGAAGTTGACCGCGAACTCGGCCTGGCTCATTCCAGGGTCTTAGCCCAAATCGCCACCCGCCCCAACGGAGCCACGCCATGGCCGCCGCCGCCGCGCTCGCGCAAGCCGACACCAAGGCCGACCCGCGCCTGATCATCCCGCTGGACCTGCCCAGCGTGGGCGAGGCGCGCGCGATGGTCGAGACCCTGGGGGACGCGGTGGGCTTCTACAAGGTGGGCCTGGAGCTGTTCGCGGGCGGCGAGGGAATGACGCTGGCGCGCGAGCTGAAGGCGGCCGGCAAGCAGGTGTTCCTGGACTGGAAGCTGCACGACATCGGCACCACGGTGCAGCGGGCCGCCGCCGTGCTGGCCGGCTCGGGCTGCGACTTCCTGACCGTCCACGGCGAGCCGCAGGTGATGGCCAGCGCCGTGCGCGGCCGCGGGACCTCTGGGCTGAAGATCCTGGCGGTGACGGTGCTGACCAGCCTCACGGACGAGGACCTGATCGAGACCGGCTACCACGAGACCGCCCGCGCCCTGGTGGAGCGGCGCATCCACCAGGCGATCGCCGCCGGCTGCGACGGCGTGATCGCCAGCCCCCACGAGGCCGCGCTGGCCCGCGCCCTGGGCGGCAGGGACTTCCTGGTGGTGACCCCCGGCGTGCGCCCCGACTGGGCGGCGAAGAACGACCAGGCCCGCGCCGCGACCCCGGCCGACGCGCTGCGCGCCGGCGCCAGCCACATCGTCTGCGGCCGCCCCATCACTGCGGCGAACGATCCGCATGCGGCGGCGCGGCGGGTGGCGGGGGAGATGGCGGGGGTTTAGGGGGGGCGGCGGGAGCGGCCATCCGGGTCCGACCGGAACCGGACCTGCCCTAGTCGGCGAGTTCCAGAGCCCGATACGGCGCCTCGTCCGCATCGGTTTCCAACGTCAGGGGAAGCAGCCCGTCGTCCACCATCGCGATAGGGGTTCCCCAACACGCTTCCAGCGCCTTGCCCGCCTCGCGCCACCACTTCGCGACCGGACCTTCGTAGTCGGATCGAACGTCATAGGTCCCATCGGGCCTTCGTGTCGCCAGGTTCACCCGTGCGCCATGGAAGGGAGCGATCCCCAGAGCGGGCGGCGGGGTCGGAATCTCTCGGACGCTGCGCACGACGTGGGTGAGCGCGGGGCACCGCCTGCCATCGATCCAGACCCGCTCGATGCGATGCGTAGGCCCCGTGATGCCGGCCGTGGTCCGCGTTCGGCGCTCCGCCATCCAGAACGGTCCGGCCTTCGACCAGACCTGCCGCAAGGCCAGGCTCTCGTAGGTCCCGGTGTAGTGTCCGGCGACCACCCTCACCCGATATGTGTCCTCGAAGCTGGGCGCCGCGTTCGCCGGGCCGCCGAGGCTTGCGAACAGGGCGGCCAGGACCAGTCGATGCAGTGGGCCGATCTTCATGGACGAGCATCCTGAACACCAGCGTGACGGCTTCAAGGCGCGTCTCGAGGAAGATTGAAGACCGCCCGGCTTCCGAGCCGCGCGAACCCCGCGCCGCGACGCCGGCCGACGCGCTGCGCGCCGGCGCCAGCCACATCGTCTGCGGCCGCCCCATCACCGCCGCGAACGATCCGCATGCGGCGGCGCGGCGGGTGGCGGGGGAGATGGCGGGGGTTTAGGGGGTAGGGGAGGGGCTTGGCCCTTCGGCGGCCGCCCTGCGCCTTACATCCCATGGACGGAGTTTGCCTGGCGTGGTCGCCTGCTCAAGGACGGCCCGCAGGGCCGCCGCGGGGCGGCGCGCGCGGCACGCGCGCGTCCTTGACCAGGCGCCCACGCCAGGCTCGCAATCAACCATGGGATCGAAGGACGCCTCTCTGCCCTGGCGGGCAGGGGGAGGCGAGGGGGGTCGCAGAAGGGCCAGGAGGGGAGCTTGGGATCGGATCCGGAAGCGGACTCCCGGAGAGGGCTAGCGCGGCACCAACCTGGCCGCGAAAGGCGCTCGCCCGCTCGGTATGCCGAATAGGCGCAGCTTGAGCCAAGGGCGAAAATTCGAGGTATGAGTGTCGCGTGGCCGTGTTGCTCCACCTCCCTCGATCTGCTGTAGCGCGCGGCATGGCTGCCTCGATCATTGCCGCCGGCGTCGCGCTGTGCGTCACCATCGCCGAAGAAGGGGCGGCCGCGCCGGCCCCGATGGATCGGCCTTCCATGGTCATCGCTGTCGCGCCGCCAGCGGCTGACGACAAAGCCTGGTATGAAAAGGGACCATGGCCGATTGTAGGTGGCGTCGCAGCGCTGGTCGTCACCAACGCCGTCGCAGTGGGCGTTGTCTATCTTCAGGCCTCGCGCGGCTTCAACGCTGTCCTGCGCCAGCGCCGGATCGAGGCTCTCTCCGCCTCGCTCAGCGAATTCTATAATCCGCTCCTAGCCCTGCTCGACATCAACGGCGAGGTTTTCGACAAGACCGGGCCGCCCAGCTTCCCGGAAGGCGAGATCGAGCGCGGCGGTGCCGCCCTCGTTTGGGCTGAGACCAAGAAGATCATCCTGGAAAACAACCGTCGCATCCTTGAGATTCTCCGCACCAGGACCCATCGGCTGTACGCGCGCGACAGCCTGGGCGCGTACAACGATCTCATGATCCACGTCGCGATGTATGAGACGTTCCAGACCATCCCCACCGACCGTTATCGCGGATTCTTCTTTCCGAAGAACGTTCGCCAACATATCGCCGACATGCGCGACCTCGTGCTGGCCGACTTCCACGCCCTGACCGGATCGCAACTATGACGACCTTCTGGCTGAACAAGCAGCTCTCAACGATGAGCGGTGTGGTGACCGACGCCGGCAACCCCGTGCTGTCCATCGAGTTCGCCGGCCGCCGCGAGCGCATCTATTGCCCAGACCCTAGCGAATATAAGGCCACGGCCGAGGTGGTCGACAAGGCCCACCAGCTAGGGGCGACTATCGTCGCGTATAGCGAGACCTGGGGTGAGGGGACCTACGAGGCCAAGGAATACGCCAAGAAGCTGAAAATCAGTCTGATGCCCTACAAGTCGCTGTTCGGTTACCTCGGCCGCTATGGCGTCCGATGAGGCGATACTGGCTTGGCTGAAGGGAAGGCTGCGCGCTCACGCTTCCAGGCTGTACGCCGCTTATCAGTTCGGCTCGTCCCTAAATCCGGCTGCGAAACCAAACGACATCGACCTGGCCCTGGTGTCTGTCGATGGTGCCGGCGAGCCGCGATGGCGGGACACCTTAATTCTGGCCGCTGAACTGCGGGGAGCCTTCGGCCTCGCGTTCCACATGCCGCTGTCGATCATGGTGCTGACGCCGTCGGAATGGTTGGAGGTTGATGGCGTGATCGTGCGTGAGCGGCGGAGGCTCCTTTAGCGAGATTCTCGTCGAGGGATCACCACATCAGCCGTGTGCCAGGAACTGAGCTTCGGACCGTTGCGGAAATCGGACATCCGCAAGCGCCTGTAAAATAGTCCACGTCCGGTTTTGTCAGGCCGAGGGTGGAAGCCGTTAACCACCCCGGAGGTACGGCAGGAAGGTGGAGGCGACTATGTTAGAGCTGCTCACCATCGGGTACGAAGGAAGCACCCCGGAGGCGTTCGATGCTGCCCTGGCGGCTGCCGGCGTAGAGGTTGTCGTTGACGTACGCGCCGTCGCAGCTTCGCGCCGACGGGGCTTTGCGAAGACCGCCTTATCCGACCGCCTCACAGGTGCGGGCATCCGCTACATCCACCTACGCGAACTTGGCGACCCGAAGCCCGGCCGTGACGCCGCGCGCGCGGGCCGTTGGGCCGAATTCCAGTCAATCTTCTCCGCGCATCTGGCGACGCCCGAGGCCCTCGGCGGCCTTGCGCGCCTAGCCGAACTGGCCCGGAGCCAGCGCACGGCGTTGCTCTGCTACGAGGCCGACGCCGCGCAGTGTCACCGCACCATCGTCGCCGAGAGGGTTGCGCACGGTTGCAAACTGGTTGTTGCTCATCTTCAAGCTTCACCATTTGAGATGGGAAAGCATGAGCGGGATCGAACGGATCGTCATCTTGGTGAAGGCCGCGCCGCACCCTAGCCGGCGCTATCAGGAGACGGTCTGCTGCGCCGGGGTGACGCCCGAAGGTCAATGGCGGCGCCTCTATCCCGTGCGCTTCCGGCACCTTAGCGGCGACGCCAAGTTCTCCCGCTGGGACACGGTCGAGTACAAGTGGCACAAGCCCAAGGACGACCCGCGAACGGAGAGCCGGCGGGTCGAGGAACAGAGCTTGGCGATCACAGGCAAGCTGCCCCGTAAGGATCATGCGCCCTTCCTGGACCCCCTCCTGCGGGCCTCCTACGCGGAGGCGGCCGGGCGCGGCGAGACGCTCACTCTGGTGCGTCCCAAGAGCCTGAGCTTTCGATGGCGCCGCAAGTCCGACGCCGAGGTCGCGGGCGAGAAGATGGCCTTTGCCGCAGCGTCCGCTCAGGGGAGCCTTCTCGACGAACCGCTCAAAGCCTTTGAGCCCAGTCCTTTCCACCTCCGAGTGGGTTTCGAGGATGCGGCGGGCCCGCATCACATGACGTGCGGGGACTGGGAGACGTCGGCCACGTTCTTCAACTGGCGCAAAAGCTACGGCGAAGCCGAAGCGTTGACCCGCCTGAAGGATGTCTACGAGGAGACGTACATGGAGAAGGGCGTGGCGCTCGCCATGGGCACAGTCGCCAAGCGGCCGAAGCAGTGGTTATTGCTCGGCATCATCCGCATGGATGAGGTCTTTCAGCCCCGGTTCCTCTGAGGCATCCTTCCCCATGGTGGACCTCGCCGACCTGAGTGAAGAGAAGTCTCCGCCCAAGTTCACCATCATGAGTGAACGGATGGGTGAACTCGGGTTCCGCGCCGTTTACGGCGTCGACTTTCCTTACCTGAACTTCCGCACAAGCACTGGTTCGGATGTGGAATTCATCGGCAAGCTGATGGTGCACATGGGCTGGCGAATGGAGGGCTTGGAACACCTCACCGAAGCTCAGCGGGCAGACCTCACCGAAGCCGACATGCAAGCGTTCTGCCAAGCACTCACTGAGCACGAACCAACCGTATTCGATGCCAGTAGACGCCGAGCCGGAGAGGACTGGCTGGCCTTCGTGCGCAGGGCTGGTGGAGAAGCTGTCGAAACCCGCAAGGGTCCGTTCGAAAAGGGCGCAGTGCTGGATATGGACGAGGCGCTGTCGCGCAACATGAGCGCGAACTCGCACATGCAGTCGATTCTGGGCGCGCGCCCCCCGCAAGTCGATATTCCTCCCCCGCCGCGCACCCCGATGCTGGATATGAACTCCATCCTCAAGCGGGTTGAGGAGGACATCAGTCGCATGGCCCGCCTGAGTGAGGCCAGCGCGGCGCTGCAGTCGACGCTGAACGACTACGCTCAGAGCGCCATCACCGAGATGAAAGTGGGCTCGGAGCGAACAGAGCACCACGCCCGACGAGCTCTCTGGGTTGGGGGCGCTGGTGTCGTGACTGGCGCGCTCGGCATTCTCGTCGCGGCAGGAACATGGCTCTGGACGGCTCACCAACAGGGCAAGGCGGAGGACAATCGGAAGGCAGATGCCAAGGCCACATCTGCCGAGCGGCAAGCTGATCGCGAGGTAATGCAGCAGCAGCTTGAGGCGTTGCGGCGCACCGCAACCCTGCTGGAGATGCGCCTACCGCGGCCAGCGGCTCCGGTTGGGGGGGAGGAGGGCTCCCAACAGAAGCGCCAAGCGCGAGACAACGCTACTGGGTTCACGCGCCGGCCCTAGTGCGGACCTTCCCAAGTTCTCCGAGGAGCCAGCCCGCCCCTCGCTTGCCCCTCGGCTGTGTTCTTGATCTGTTCCCTTCCCCTTCCCATCTCCCGCCCATGGGGCGTCCTGCGAAATACGATCGGGCTGCGGTGCTGGCGCGGGTGTGCGCGGTGCTTGAGGCGGGGGGGAGCGTGCTGGGCGCGGTGCGGGGGCCGGGGATGCCCAGCTATGACCTGGTCATGCGGTGGGTGCGGGAGGACGAGGGCGTGCGGGCGCGGCTGGCGGCGGCGTCCGGGGGGCGCCGGCGGCGGAAGGGGGCTGTGGCCGAGGCGGCCGAGGCGGCGGTGACCGCGCGCATCGAGGAATGGCTGGAGCGCGGGTGGACGCTGCACAAGGTGTGCCGGGAGCCTTGGGCGCCGTCGTACAACGCGATGCTGGCGCGGACGCGGGCCGATCCGGCGCTGAAGGCGCGGCTGGCGCGGGCCGGGGCCTGGGGCAGGCAGTTCCGGCCGCGGCACGACCAGGGGCGGTTCTTCTACGACTATGGCCGCGTGGACGCCTTCCTGGAGGTGGTGCGCGCGGGCGAGCCGGTGCGGGCGATGCAGCTGGCGGGCCGGGCTCCGGACCAGGCGACGATCCGCGCCTGGAAGGCCATGCGCCCGGACTTCGTGGCGCGGTACGCCGAGGCCAAGCGGCTGGGCCGCCTGGCGCGCGAGGCGCGGGCGCGCCGGCCGTTCGACCCGGCCCTGGCCGACCGCATCCTGGCGCGCGTGCACCGGGGCGACCGGCTGGCCGACATCCTGCGCGAGCCGGGCATGCCGGGGCCGACCGCGCTGCGGCGCTGGAAGGCGCAGGACCCCGGCTTCGCCGCCGTGCTGGCGCAGATGAAGCGGGGCGGCCAGATCCGCCGGGCCCGCGCCCGGCGCCGCGGCGGGCCGACGCCCGAGCTCGCCGACGCGATCGGGCGGGGGCTGGCGATGGGCGCCAGCGTGACGGCGCTGTGCCGGGACGCGGACATGCCGAGCCGCAACACCGTGGCGGCGTGGCGCCGGCGGGACCCGGCGTTCGACCGGACGGTCGCCGAGGCGCTGCGCTTCCGGGACATGATCGCGGAGGACCGACGGTTCGAGGCGGAGTGGGCGGCGGCGTGTGCGGTGGATGGACCACGGACCACACGGACGGGCGGGGCGGGGTGAGAGCTGCTGCTGCGATCTCAAACGGCTGTCATCCCGGTTTCGCCTTAGGCGAAGACCGGGACCCATAGACTCCGTGGGTCCGGAAGGGGCGCGGCGGTGGCGGTGGCGGGCCGCCTCGGGCATCGGGCGCGTATGGGTCCCGGTGTTCCGCTTCGCGGAAACCGGGATGACAGCTGGGAGGGTGGGGGCGCGGCCTCGCTGGATCGCCTTCCTCTCCCGCCCTGCGGGAGAGGGGGACCGCCCGCCGAAGAGCGGGTGGTGGAGAGGGAAAGCCCCGGTCTCCGCGCCGGCCGCTTGCCCTTTCCACCCTCCGTCTCCGGCCGGCCTGCGCCGGGCTCGGCGGACGGTCCCCCTTTCCCGCGAGCGGGAAAGGAAGGTCAGAAGTCGACGGCGATGCCTTTGCGTTCCCAGTCGCCGAAGCGGGTGGGTTCGGGGCCGCGGGGGCCGCCGTCTTCGGGCGGGTGATCGGCGGCGACCTCGGCCCGGCGGCGCGCCTCGGCCTCCTCCAGCGCGCGGCGGGCGGCGGGGGTGAGGGCCTTGCCGGGGGCGGCGTTGGGCGGGGCGTCGTCCATGCGCCTGACTTAAGCCCTTGCGCGCGCCGCTCCAAGCGGGCACGCCGCGCCGGTGAGCGAGACCCCCCACATCGCCGGATTGCCGGCCCGCGCCGCGGCCCTCGAGCTGCTGGCCGCCGCCCTGTCGCGCCGCGCCGGCCTGGACGAGGGGCTGAGCCATCCGGCGCTGGCGGCGCTGGCCCCCCGCGACCGCGGCTTCGCCCGCGCCCTGGCCATGGCGACGCTGCGCCATCTGGGCGCCATCGACGCGGCGCTGCAGGCGCGGCTGAAGAAGCCGCCGCCCGAGCGCATCGTGCACGTGCTGCGCCTGGGCGCGGCGCAGCTGCTGGTGCTGAAGACGCCCGCCCACGCCGCCGTGGGCTCGACCGTCGACCTGGCCGCGGCCCAGAAGGGCGGGGCGGCGTTCAAGGGCCTGGTGAACGCGGTGCTGCGCGGGCTGACGCGCGAGCCGCCCGACCTGGACGACCCGGACCTCCTGCTGCCGTCCTGGCTGGCCGCGCGCTGGCAGGCCGCCTACGGCCGCGACGCCGCGCGGGCCATCGCCGCGACGATCCCGGTGGAGCCCGCCACCGACGTCACGATCAAGGCGACCGGCGCCACCGAACGCTCGGACCAGAAGGGCGAGGTGACGGCGTGGCCCGGATTCGCCGAGGGCGACTGGTGGGTGCAGGACGCCTCGGCCGCCGTGCCGGCGCGGCTGCTGCACGTGGGGCCGGGCGAGACGGCGCTGGACCTCTGCGCGGCGCCGGGCGGCAAGACGCTGCAGCTGGCGGCCGCGGGGGCCGCCGTGGTGGCGGTGGACCGCTCGGCCGGCCGCCTGAAGCGCGTGGGCGAGAACCTGGCGCGGACGGGCCTGGCCGCCGAGGTGGTGCAGGCGGACGCCGCCGAGTGGCGGGACGGGCGCACCTTCGACGCCGTCCTGCTGGACGCGCCCTGCTCGGCCACGGGGACGTTCCGCCGCCACCCCGACGTGCTGTGGATGGCGAGCCCGGCCGAGATCCCCAAGCTCGCCGCGGTGCAGGCCCGGCTGCTCGACGCCGCCGCGCGGCGCGTGAAGCCGGGGGGCCGGCTGGTCTACTGCGTCTGCTCGCTGGAGCCGGAGGAAGGCGAGGGCCAGGTCGAGGCGTTCCTGAGGCGCGCGCCCGAGTTCGCGCTGGACCCCGTGGCCGCGGGCGAGGGCGGCGCGCCCGAGGCCTCGCGGCGGCCCGACGGGACCCTGCGGATCCTGCCGCACCACCGCGAGGGCGGGACCGACGGCTTCTACGTCGCACGGCTGCGGCGGGGCTGAGGCCCTCAGCCCGGGAGGACGAGGCGCCGGCCCGGTCCTCCCCAGGGGAGGACCAGCGGGCGACGGTGCGACAGGGGGCGACAAGACGGGGCGCATCAGGCTAAGCCGTCTTCATGGCCGAGCCCGTGATCATCGCGCCCTCCATCCTGGCGAGCGACTTCGCGCGCCTGGGCGAGGAGGTGGCCGCGATCGAGGCCGCGGGCGCCGACTGGGTGCATGTGGACGTGATGGACGGCCACTTCGTGCCGAACATCACCATCGGCCCCGACGTGGTGAAGGCGCTGCGGCCCCACTCGAAGCTGCCGTTCGACTGCCACCTGATGATCGCGCCGGCGGACCCGTACATCGAGGCGTTCCGCGAGGCCGGCGCCGACTACATCTCGGTGCATCCCGAGGCCGGGCCGCACCTGAACCGGACGCTGAAGCTGATCCGCAAGGTCGGGGCCAAGGCGGGGGTGGTCTTCAACCCCTCCACCGACCCGAGCGTGATCCAGTGGATGATGGACGAGATCGACCTGATCCTCGTCATGTCGATCAATCCGGGCTTCGGCGGGCAGACGTTCATGCATTCGCAGCTTCGCAAGATCGAGACGCTGCGCCGGATGATCGACGCGGAGGGGCGCGACATTCCGCTGGAGGTGGACGGGGGCGTCACGCCCGAGACGGCGAAACTGTGCGTCGCGGCGGGGGCGACGGCGCTGGTGGCGGGAACCGCGGTCTTCCGCGGGGGGCGCGACCGGTACGCCGCCAACATCGCCGCCCTGCGCGGCTGAGGACCCGTCGGATGGCCGGCGTCCGCCTGCCGGGCCGCCACGCCGCCCTGGCGCTGGCCGTGGGCGCGGCCCGGACGCTGCAGGAGGAGTGGCGCGCGTCGGGCCTGCGCCGCTGGACCGCGGCCCGCCCCCAGCCCGAGGGCTTCGGCGTCCAGCCCCGCGACTTCCGGCCGCCCGACGCCGACGCCGGCAAGGCGATCCTGGCGGGCGCGTTCGTGCTGGCGGGCCAGACGCTGGCCGTCAGGCCCCGGGGCGACCCCTGGGACCGTCCCAGCCCCAGCCGGGCGTTCGCCGAGGCGCTGCACCGGTTCGACTGGCTGCCGGGCCTCGTGGCGGCGGGCCCCGACGGCGCCGCGGAAGCCCTGCGGCTGGTGCTGGAGTGGCGGCGGCTGTTCGGGCGGTGGAACGGCTTCGCCTGGTCGCCGCAGGTCATGGCGCGGCGGGTCTTCAACCTGGCGTGCGCCGGTCCGGCCCTGGCGGCCCGGGCGTCCGAGGCCGAGACCGCGCAGCTGGCCGGCGACCTCGCCCGCCAGGCGCGGGACCTGCTGCTTCCCGGCGACCCGGCCGACGCGGCGAGCCGCGCCGCCTCGGCCGCGGTGGCCGGGGCGGCCCTGCGCGGCGCCGCCGGCCGGCGCCTGCTGGATCGCGCGCTGGCGCGGCTCGCCCGCGCCCTGGCGGCGACCGTGGACGCGGACGGCGGCCACGCCACCCGCCGGCCCGACCTGGCCCTGGAGCTGCTGTTCGACCTGCAGACGCTGGACGAGGCCATGGTCCAGCGCGGGCTGGCGGCCCCCGACGCGGTGCAGCGCGCCATCGGCCGGCTGGCCGCCGCCGTCCGGTTCTTCACCCTGGCCGACGGCCGGCTGGCCGCCTTCCACGGCGGGCGGGCCTGCGCCGCCGCCTATGTCGCGGCCGCCCGGGCGCAGGACGAGACCGGCGACCGCGCCACGCCGGGGGAGCTGAGCGGCTACCAGCGGCTCGACGCGCCGCGCCTGCAGGTCGTCGCCGATGTCGCGCCGCCGGCGCCCGGGCCCTGGGCCGCGGACGCCTGCGCGGCGCCGCTCGCCATCGCGGTGCTGGTAGGCGGCCGTCGCCTCGTCGACGCCTGCGCGGGGCGCGGGATCGAGGCGGCCGCCACCGTCGAGGCGGGCGAGACGCCGGCGCGGGCGCTGGACGGGTTCGCCGGCGCGGTGCTGGGCCCCCGGCTCGTGGACGCGACCTTCGCCGTGGACGTGCAGCGGCACGAGGCGCCGGGGGCGCTGTGGCTCGACCTCGCCCACCATGGCTGGATGCCGCGCTACGGCCTGATGCACCAGCGCCGGCTCTACCTGGACGTCGCCGCCGGCGAGCTGCGCGGCGAGGACCGGCTCACGCCCACCGCCCGCGCCCAGGGGCCCGACGGCCGGCACTTCATCCCCTACGCGATCCGCTTCCCGCTGCACGCCGGCGTCCGCGCGCTGGTGTCGCAGGATCGGCGCAGCGTGCTGCTGCGCCTGGAGGGCGAGGCCGACGGCTGGATCCTGCGCAACGACGCCCTGGACATCGTGCTCGAACCCCGGCCGGGCGGCGGCGCGCAGCTGGTCCTGCGCGGTCAGCGCCGGGCCGATTCCGGCGCCCGGGTGCGGTGGAAGCTCGCGCCCGCGCGCCAGCCTGTTGACCCCCGAGCGCCCGAGGCGTAACCCGCCGCCATCCCGCGTGACTGGCGACTTGAGGTGGGCGACCACCGGGGAGCGCGTGGACCATATCCTGCCGCGCGCCTGGGCGTTTCTTCCTGTCCCCTGAGAGGAGAATGCCGTGCCGGCTGCGCCCGATTTCCCGCCCGCCCCCGACAAGGTCCATGTCCGCCGCGCGCTGCTGAGCGTCTCGGACAAGACCGGCCTGATCGACGCCGCCCGCGCGCTGGCCGAACGCGGCGTGGAGCTGGTCTCCACCGGCGGCACGCGCAAGGCCATCGCCGACGCCGGCCTGCCGGTGAAGGACGTCTCGGACCTCACCGGCTTCCCCGAGATGATGGACGGACGGGTGAAGACCCTGCACCCGGTCGTCCACGGCGGCCTCCTGGGCGTGCGCGACGCCCCGGCGCACAAGGCCGCGATGGACGAGCACGGGATCGGCGGGATCGACCTGGTCTACGTGAACCTCTACCCCTTCGAGCAGACGGTGGCGGCGGGCGCGGACTTCGAGACCTGCGTCGAGAACATCGACATCGGCGGCCCGGCGATGATCCGCTCGGCGGCCAAGAACCACGGATACGTGGCCGTCTGCACCGAGATCGCCGACCTGCAGGAGCTGCTGGCGGAGTTCGCGGCGGACGGGACCACCAGCCTGGCGCTGCGCCGGAAGCTGGCGGCGCGGGCCTATGCGCGCACGGCCACCTACGACGCCTCGATCGCCTCTTGGTTCGCCGGCGAGCTGGGCGAGTTCGCCCCCGGCCGGTTCTCGATCGGCGGGCAGCTGGCCCAGACCATGCGCTACGGCGAGAACCCGCACCAGCAGGCGGCCTTCTACCGCTTCCCCGGCGCGTCGCCCGGGGTCGCCACGGCGACCCAGCTGCAGGGCAAGGAACTCAGCTACAACAACATCAACGACACCGACGCGGCCTTCGAACTGGTGTCCGAGTTCGATCCCAAGGCCGGGCCGGTCTGCGCGATCATCAAGCACGCCAACCCCTGCGGCCTGGCCACGGGCGGGACGATGCTGGAGGCCTACCAGCGGGCGCTGGCCTGCGACCCCACCAGCGCCTTCGGCGGGATCGTCGCCCTGAACGGCCGGCTGGACGCGGCGACCGCGGCCCAGGTCCTGGAGATCTTCACCGAGGTGGTGATCGCGCCCGAGGCGGATGACGAGGCCGTGGCCCTCTTCCGCAAGAAGAAGAACGTGCGCCTGCTCGTCACCGGCGGCCTGCCGGATCCGGCGCGCGCGGGCAAGACGTTCAAGTCGGTGTCCGGCGGCTTCCTGGTCCAGAGCCGCGACATCGCGCACCTGACCCCGGCCGACCTCAAGGTGGTCACCCGGCGCGCGCCCACCGAGGCCGAGGTGCGCGACATGCTCTTCGCCTTCACCGTGGCCAAGCACGTGAAGTCGAACGCCATCGTCTATGCGAAGGACGGCCAGACGCTCGGCATCGGGGCCGGGCAGATGAACCGGAAGGATTCCGCGCGCATCGCCGCCCTGCGCGCGGCCGATTTCGGCCTGGACCTCACGGGCTCGGCCTGCGCCTCGGAGGCGTTCTTCCCGTTCCCGGACGGCCTGATCCAGGCGGCCGACGCGGGCTGCACGGCGGTGATCCAGCCCGGCGGCTCCATCGGCGACCAGGCGGTCATCGACGCCGCGGACGAGCGCGGCCTCGCCATGGTGTTCACGGGGGTCCGCGTCTTCCGGCACTGAGCCGGCGCGGATCCGCGCCGCGCCCGATCAGGCGCGGGCGGCGATCCGCCGGGGCGCCTCGGGGCGCTCCATCTCGGCCAGCACCGCGTCCAGCGCGGCCATCTCGGCGGCGAGCTTGCTGCGGCGCGCGGCCAGGGCGGCCGCGGCGGCGGCGCGCGCCTCGGACTCGGTCTCGGCCTCGAGGACCTCCTCGATCTGCGGCAGGCCCACGCCGGCCCGGCGCAGGCGCGAAATCCACTCCAGGCGCCGGCGGGCGGCGGCGTCGTAGAACCGGGCGTTGAGGCGGTCGCGGCGCGCCTCGATGAGCCCGCGCTCCTCGTAGAAGCGCAGCGCGCGCGCGGTCATGCCGTAGAGCCGCATGGCTCCGGCGATGCCCAGACGCGGCAGGTGGCGAAGGTTGTCGTCCATCATGTCTCGCTCCCGTTCCCTGGCCGCTCGCAAAGTTGCGGAGCGCTGCCGGCGCTCTGCCAGGACCGTGCGGCGGGGAGGTTGACGTCGGGACGGGACAGGTTTCAACCGACATCGTGCGAAGAATTGGCTATGGTCGGGCCCCGGTTTGTGAAGTTGTAAAATGCGATACAAGCTCTTCGTCGGTCCCAAGGTGCGGGCGCTGAGGGTGCAGCGCGGCTGGCGGCTCGAGGCGTGCGCCCAGCGCCTGGGCATCTCGGCGAGCTATCTCTCGCAGATCGAGGCCAACCAGCGGCCGGTCACGGACCGCGTGCTCATGGGCCTCATGGAGACCTTCCGGGCGCCGGCCGAGGTGTTCGAGGCCGACAACGACCAGCGCCTCATCGCCGACCTGCGCGAAGCCGTCCTGGAGAGCGGCGCGCCGGGCGACGTCATCCCGCTCAGCGAACTGCGCCAGGCCGTGCAGCAGGCGCCGGGCCTGGCCCGCCGGTTCCTCGAGCTGCACCGCGCCAACCACCGCCTCGCCGAACGCCTGAAGCTGACCGAGGAGGCGGTGGCGCTGGACGAGGCGACGGCCGCGAGCTCGCTCCTGCCCTACGAGGAGGTGCGCGACTTCTTCCACTTCAAGGACAACTACATCGACGGCCTGGACCGGGCGGCCGAGGACCTCGCGGGCGACGTGGGCCTGGACCAGCCGGGGCCGCCCGACATGCTGATCGAGATGTACCTGCGCGAGCGGATGGGCGTCGCCGTGCGCTACGCGGCCATGGACGACGTGATGCGCCGCTACGATCCGGCCAGCAACACGCTGTGGCTGAACGCCTCGCAGCCCTCGTCCACCCGGACGTTCCAGATGGCCTACCACCTCGCCGTCGCAAACCTGGCCGACCGGATCGACGCCGAACTGGCGGTGGCGCGGTTCCGCAGCCGCGAGGCCGAGGACGTCTGCCGGGTGGGGCTGGGCAACTATGCGGCGGGGGCGCTGTTCATGCCCTACCGCCGGTTCGCCGCCGCCGCCCGCGAGCGGCGCTACGACGTCGAGCAGCTCGCCGCCCACTTCGGCACGAGCCTGGAGCAGGTGTGCCACCGGCTCTCGACCCTGCAGCGGCCCGGGCAGCGGGGCACACCGATCTACTTCGTGCGCCTGGACTACGCGGGCAACATCACCAAGCGGCACAGCGCCACGCGCTTCCAGTTCGCGCGCTTCGGCGGCGCCTGCCCCCTGTGGAACGTCCACGACGCCGTGGCCGCGCCCGACCGCTTCCTGGTGCAGGTGGCCGCGATGCCGGACGGGACCCGCTATCTCTGCGTCGCCCGCGCGGTGGTGAAGCGCTCGGACGCCTACCTCACGCCCGACCGGCGCTACGTCCTGGGCTTCGGCTGCGAGATCGCCCACGCCCACGAGCTGGTCTACTCCGAGGGCGTCGACCTGAAGGGCCCGGCCGCGCCTATCGGCGTCAGCTGCCGCATCTGCGAGCGCGACGACTGCGCCCAGCGCGCCTTCCCCCCCATGGACCGGAGGCTCAACGTCCCCGAACACGAGCGCCGCACGGTCCCGTTCCGGCTGGAGGGGTGACGGGCCGTCCCCGCCATCGGGCGCGTATGGGCCGGGATGACAGCGGAGAGGGTGGGGGCGCTGTGATCTCAAGCGGCTGTCATCCCGGTTTCGCCGCAGGCGAAGACCGGGACCCAAAGACTCCGTGGGTCCGGAAAGGGCGCGGCGGCGGCGGTTGCGGGCCGTCTCGGCCATCGGGCGCGTATGGGTCCCGGTGTTCCGCTTTGCGGAAACCGGGATGACAGCTGAGAGGCTCAACTCGAAGTTCCGACCGTCCCGGCGAAGGCCGGGACCCAGATCCTCGGGCGGGGTCGTGGTGGGAGGAGCTCCGAGCCTGCGGAACCCGCTTCAGAGCCATTCCATCTGGATCCCGGCCTTCGCCGGGATGGTCGGGGGTTGAGGGGGGCGCTCTACTTCAAACGGCTGTCATCCCGGTTTCGCCGGAGGCGAAGACCGGGACCCATAGACTCCGTGGGTCCGGAAGGGCGCGGCGGCGGCGGTGGCGGGCCGCCACGACAATCGGGCGCGTATGGATCCCGGTCTTCCGCTTTCGCGGAAACCGGGATGACAGCTGAGTGGGTGGGGGGTCACCGCAAACGCTGTAATTCCACGCCGGCCCGTCAGCCCCCCCGCAGCTTGGCGATGATCTCGGCGACCTGGGCGCGGGCGTGTTCCAGTCCCTGGCCGGTGTCGACGACGTAGTCGGCGCGGGCGCGCTTCTCGGCGTCGGGCGTCTGCTGGGCGAGGATGGCCTCGAGGCGTTCGGGGGACATGCCTTCGCGTTCGAGCACCCGGGCGCGCTGCATCTCGGCGGGGGCCGAGACCACGATCACGGCGTCCATGTTGCGGTCGCCCCCGGTCTCGTACAGCAGCGGGATGTCGAGGATCACCATGTCGGCGCCGCTCGCCTCGACGTCCTTGAAGAAGCCGCCGCGGTGCTGGCCGACCAGCGGATGGACGATGGCGTTCAGGCGCTTCAGCTCATCGGGCTTGCCGAGCACGCGCTGGCGCAGCGCCTCGCGGTCCACGCGCCCGTCCTTCACGACCCCCGGGAACGCCTCGCCCACGGGCCCTACCGCGGCGCCGCCCACGTCGTAGAGGGCGTGCACGGCGGCGTCGGCGTCGTAGACGGGGATGCCGGCCTCGCGGAACATCGCCGCGGTGGTCGATTTCCCCATGCCGATCGAGCCGGTGAGACCGATCATCTTCATGCCAGGTGCTCCAGGGCGAGGGCGCGCACGTCCACCTCCGCCGGCGGCGGCGCCCCGAAGAACGCTTCGAACGACGGCTCGGCCTGCCGGACCAGCATCTCCAGCCCGTCCACCACCGGCCGACCCAGGTCCATGGCGCGGCGCAGGAAGGGGGTGACCAGCGGCTTGTAGACCATGTCCATCACCACCGCCTGGGGCTGGGTGATCTCGAGCGGCGCGACGGGGCCCTCGCCGCCGCCGAGCCCGGCGCTCGTGGCGTTGATCACGGCGGTGGACGTGCTGAGCGCGCCCGCGGCGTGGCTCCAGGGCAGGGCGAAGACCTTCGGCCCCAGCGCCTCGGCCAGCGCCTCGGCCTTGGCCCGGGTCCGGTTCACGACCCAGACCCTTGGCGCGCCGGCCAGCAGCAGGGCCGCCACCGCGCCGCGCGCCGCGCCGCCCGCCCCCAGCACCGTCACCGGCCCCAGGCCCACGTCCCAGCGCGGGGCCTGGACCGCGAACGCCCGCAGCAGGCCATAGCCGTCGGTGTTGTCGGCCAGGATGCGTCCGTTGGTGTCGAAGATCAGCACATTGGCCGCGCCCGCGGTCCGCGCCGCCTCGCTGGCCCTGTCGGCCACGGCGAGGGCGGCCTCCTTGAACGGGACGGTGACGTTCACGCCCCGCACGGCGCCGCCGCGGAGACCGTTCGCCAGGCGCTCGAAGCCGTGGGCGTCCGGCGCGAAGGGGACATAGACCCCGTCGATCCCGGCCGCGGCCAGCCACGCGTTGTGCAGGATGGGCGAGAGGGAATGGGCCACGGGCCGGCCGACGACCCCCGCCACGACGGTCTTGCCCGTGATCATGCGGCCAGCGCCCCTTCGCGCCGCAGGAAGTCGAGGAGGCCCAGGAGCGGCAGGCCGAGGATGCCGAAGTAGTCGCCCTCGATGGCCGCGAAGAGCTGCGCGCCGGGCCCCTCCAGGCGGTAACAGCCCACGGACCCCAGGGCGGCCTCCCCTTCCCTGGCGAGATAGTCCTCGAGGAACGCATCGCTGAAGTCGCGCATGGTCAGGCTCGACGTGGCGATCTCCCGCCAGACGGGCTTCCCGGCCTTGGCGACCACCACGGCGGAATGCAGCCTGTGGGTCCTTCCCCGCAGTTCCACGAGGCGCGACCGGGCCGCGGCCAGATCCGGGGCCTTGTCGTAGAGACGGCCGTCCAGGTCGAGGGTCTGGTCGGCGCCGATCACCCAGCCCGGCCTGGCCTGCGAGACGCGGAGGGCCTTCGCCTCGGCCAGGGCGTCGGCCACCTCGCGCGGTCCCTGGCCGGCCGCGAGCAGGGTCGTCTTGACGGCGTCCTCGTCGACGCCCGCCACCACCGCGTCGTGAGGGACGCCCGCGCCGTGCAGCAGGGCGCGGCGCGCGGCGCTCTGGGAAGCCAGGACGATGCTCACCCCAGCACCTCGACCTGGCCGTGGCCCTTGTGCACCAGGTTCAGGACCGCCGCGGCCGTCTCCTCCACCGAGCGCCGGGTGACGTCGATCGTCGGCCAGCCGTGCCGCTCGTACAGCCGCCGCGCGGCGATGATCTCCTCGCGGACCGCTTCCTGGTCGGTGTAGCTGGTGTCCCGCGTCTCCTTGAGGCTGAGCAGCCGGTTGCGGCGGATCTGGATCAGCCGGTCGGGCGAGATCAGGAGACCCACCACCAGGGTGTTCCGGAGCTGGAACAGCTTCTCGGGAAGGGGCCGGCCCGGGACCAGCGGCACATTGGCCGCCCGGACCCCGCGGTGGGCCAGGTAGATGCAGGTGGGCGTCTTGCTGGTCCGGGACACGCCCAGCAGCACCACGTCGGCCTGGTCCAGGTCCTGCCCGCCCTGGCCGTCGTCGTGGCCGATGGCGTAGTTCAGGGCGTCCATGCGGTTGAAGTAGTCGTTGTCCAGCCGCAGGTGCGCGCCGACCCGGCTGGTCGTCGCCGCGCCCAGGTAGCGCTGCATCGCGCTCACCAGGGGGTCGAGCGCGGGCAGGCACGGCATGTCCAGGCGCCGGCAGCCCTCCTCGAGCGCGGCGCGCAGCTTCTCGTCGACGATCGTGTGGAGCACGATGCCGGGCGCCTCCTCGATGTCGTTGAGGGCGCGGTCCAGCTGCCGCTGCGAGCGCACCAGGGCGTAGATGTGCTCGATGGGCAGGACGTTCTCGAAGCGGGCGCAGACCGCGCGCGCCATGGCGTTCAGCGTCTCCCCGGTGGAATCCGACACCAGGTGGACGTGAAAGTAGGTGGCGAGACGGGGCGGCGAGGCGTTGGGCAAGGCGACTCCGAAAAACCCTGGGGACGGTTCCTGTGGACGCAGTCTTAGCGAAGCTGGACGGCGATGGGGATAGATCGGACCCGCCTTTCGCATGTGGCGCGTTCCGGAGGAAGGCGGGGACGGTTTGCCGCCTTAAGCATTTGTTAACCCCCAGGCCGGCGCCTGCGCGGCCCGAATGGTCGGCTGTTGTCGACGACCGGGGATCCGCCGTTCCATACCGGGCTTGTCCCCGGAACCCCGGCCGATTCCTCAAGCGTCTCAAGGCGCGCGGGCCCGCGTCCCCGGGACTCACAGGGCCTGTGGACCGGCGCGGCCGCCCTGGGACACCCTGGGGACGAGCGGGGCGCCGTTAAGGGATCGTCAAGGTTTTCCACGCCGCCGACAGGCCCTACCGCCTCTGTCCCAACCTCTTTCAAGAGTCTTCTTGAGAAGAAGAAGAGCGGTCCGGCCGACGGCGCCTTGAGCCCCGGGGCGGGGCAGGCTTAAAGGCTCTCATGAGCCAGACGCCCAACCTCCTGCGCGTGCTTTCGGGCGAGACCCTGGCGCGTCCGCCGGTGTGGTTCATGCGCCAGGCCGGGCGATCGCTGCCCGAGTACCGGGCGCTGCGGACCCGGGCCAAGGACTTCATCGCCTTCTGCTTCGACCCCGAGATGGCGGCCGAGGCGACGCTGCAGCCCATGCGGCGCTTCCCGATGGATGCGGCCATCGTGTTCGCCGACATCCTGCTGATCCCGCTGGCGCTGGGGCAGGAGGTCTGGTTCGAGGCGGGGGAGGGGCCGCGGCTGGGCGCGCTGCCGCCGATCGCCGCGCTCCAGGACGCCATCGAAGGCTCGACGGCGAAGCTGGCCAATGTGGGGGAGACGCTGTCGCGGGTCCGCGCCGAGCTCGAGCCCGACCGCGCGCTCATCGGTTTCGCCGGCGCCCCCTGGACCGTCGCCACCTACATGCTCGAGGGCCGGGGATCCCAGCGCGAGGCGGCGCGCGCCTACGCCTATCGCCATCCCGAGGCGCTGGATGCGCTGCTGGACGTCCTGGTGGAGTCCACGGCCCGCTACCTGGTGATGCAGGCCCGCGCCGGGGCCCAGGTGCTGAAGCTCTTCGAGAGCTGGGCGGACAACCTGGCCGAGGACGTCTTCGAGCGGATCGTCATCGGGCCCCATGTGCGCATCGTCGAGAAGGTCAGGGCGGCCGGCGTCGACGCGCCCTTCATCGGCTTCCCGCGCGGCGCGGGCGCGTTGGTGGCCTCGTACGCGGCGAAGGTCCCCGTGCAGGCGGTCGCCCTCGACACCCAGGCCTCGGCGGCGCTGGGCCGGAGCATCCAGTCGGGCGGCAAGGCCATCCAGGGCGCGCTCGACAACCTGCTGCTGGCCACGGGCGGGCCGGCGCTGGACGCGCGGGTCGAGCAGCTGCTCGCCCAGTGGTCGGACGGGCCGTACATCTTCAACCTCGGCCACGGCGTGATGCCCGAGACGCCGATCGAGAACATCGCCCGCGTGGTCGAGCGCGTGACGGGTCGGCGCGTGGAGGCGCCTGTCGCGCCGTGAGCCGGGTCGCCGTCGTCCTTTTCAATCTCGGGGGCCCGGACAGTCTGGCGGCCGTGCGGCCGTTCCTGGCCAACCTGTTCCGCGATCCGGCGATCATCGGCCTGCCGACGCTGATCCGCCATCCGCTGGCCGGCCTCATCGCGAGCCGCCGGGAGAAGCTGGCTCAGGCCAACTATGCGATCATGGGCGGCCGCTCCCCGCTGCTGGAGGAGACCCAGGCCCAGGCGAACGCGCTCGAGGCCGAGCTGCGCAGCCGGGCGCCCGAGGTCGAGGCGCGGGTCTTCATCGCCATGCGCTACTGGCATCCGTTCGCCCGCGAGACCGCGCGCGCGGTGGCCCAGTTCGCGCCGGACGAGGTGGTCCTGCTGCCGCTCTATCCGCAGTTCTCCACCACCACGACGGGGTCGTCGCTCGCGGACTGGATGCGCACCTACAAGGGCGCGGGCCGGTCGCGAACCGTCGGCTGCTATCCCACGGCGCCCGGCCTGGTCCAGGCGGTGGCCGAGCAGATCCGCAAGGCCTGGGAGGCGGGCGGACGGCCGGACGGCCTGAGGCTGCTGTTCTCGGCCCACGGGCTGCCGCAGAACGTGGTGGACCGGGGCGATCCCTACCGTGCGCAGATCGAGGCGACCGCCGCCGCCGTGGCGGCGCTGCTGCCGGAACTGCCCGACTGGCGCGTCTCGTTCCAGAGCCGGGTCGGGCCGCTGAAGTGGCTGGAGCCGTCCACCGAGACCGAGATCCGCCGCGCCGCCGAGGACGGGAAGGGGGTCATCATCTCGCCGATCGCCTTCGTCTCCGAGCACGTCGAGACCCTGGTGGAGCTGGATCACGAGTACGCGGCGCTGGCCGCCGAGGCCGGCGTCGCGCCCTATCTGCGGGCGCGGACCCCAGGGACCACGCCGGCGTTCATCGGCGCCCTCGCCGACGCGGTGCAGGACGCCCTGCCGCAGGACGGCGTGCGGCCGTTCGGGCCTTGGCTCTGCCCCGCGGCGCATGGCAAGTGCGCGTGCAGGGACGGGGGGAAAGCCGCATGAGCTGGCCGCAATTCCTGAGCTACGACCTGCTGCGGGGTCTGCACATCATCGCGGTCATCGCCTGGATGAGCGGGATGATGTACCTGCCGCGGCTGTTCGCCTACCACACCGAGACGGCCCCGCCGGGCAGCGAGTTCGACGCCCACTTCAAGGTGTGGGAGGCCAAGCTCCTGCGGATCATCATCAACCCGGCCATGGGGCTGACGTGGGTGCTCGGGGTCACGCTGATCCTCTGGCACGTCTACGCCGCCGGCGCCGGCTGGGGGTTCCTGGCGCAGCCCTGGATGATCGTGAAGCTGGGCGTGGTCGTCGTCCTGTCGGGCTGGCACGGCTTCCTCTCGGGCGCGCGCCGCCGGATCGCCGCCGGCGAGCGGCCCCGGTCGGGGAAGTTCTGGCGCGCCACGAACGAGATCCCGTTCCTGCTGGCGGTCCTGGCGGTCCTGGCGGTCACGCTGCAGTTCGGCTGACGGGCGCCGGTTTCCGGATCGAAGCGCGCTCAGGCTCGGAAGCGGCCCGTCGCCAGCCTTGACCCGCGCCCCCGGACGTGGTTCCCCTGGCCCACGCGTCGGACTCCGGCGCGCCCCGCATCTTTTCCGGCCCCGCAGCGACATCGCGCGGTCCGCCGGCTCCCAGAACGAAGTCAAATCGGCGCCCGCGGGCGTCCACATGCTTACCCCACCGCACCCGGACGGCGTCCGTGGGCGCGGGAATCCGAAGTGAAATCAATATGACCGACGAAAACCAAGACAACGCCCCGGCCGCCGAAGACGGTCCCGCCATGGACGTCGACGCCCTGGACCCCGCCCTGGCGGACGCGGCGGCAGAAGCCGGCGCGGAGGGCGTGGAGGCCGACGCCGAGCCCGAGGAGCCCAGCGAGGCGGCCAAGGCGATCGCCGCCATGGGCCTGACCCGCATGAGCCTGCAGGAGCTGAAGGACAAGTCGCCCGCCGACCTGCTCGCCTTCGCCGAGCAGATGGAGGTCGAGTCCGCGAACTCCATGCGCAAGCAGGACATGATGTTCGCGATCCTGAAGACCCTCGCCGAAGAGGGCGTCGAGATCGAGGGCTCGGGGACGCTGGAAGTGGTGCAGGACGGCTTCGGCTTCCTGCGCTCTCCCGAGGCCAACTATCTGCCGGGGCCGGACGACGTCTATGTGTCGCCCTCGCAGATCCGCAAGTTCGGCCTGCGCACCGGCGACACCGTGGTGGGCGCGGTGCGCGCCCCGCGCGAGGGCGAGCGCTACTTCGCCCTGGTGAACGTCCGTCAGATCAACTTCGAGGCGCCCGAGAACGTCCGCCACAAGGTGATGTTCGACAACCTGACGCCGCTCTATCCCGACGAACGCCTGCGGATGGAGATCGACGATCCGACGCTGAAGGACCGGTCGGGCCGGGTGATCGACATCGTCGCGCCCCTCGGCAAGGGCCAGCGCTGCCTGATCACGGCGCCGCCGCGCGTCGGCAAGACGGTGATGCTGCAGAACATCGCCAAGTCGATCGAGACCAACCACCCCGAGTGCTACCTGATCGTCCTCCTGATCGACGAGCGCCCGGAAGAAGTCACCGACATGCAGCGCACGGTGAAGGGCGAGGTGATCTCCTCCACCTTCGACGAACCCGCGACGCGCCACGTCCAGGTGGCCGAGATGGTCATCGAGAAGGCCAAGCGCCTGGTCGAGCACAAGCGCGACGTGGTCATCCTGCTGGACTCGGTGACCCGCCTGGGCCGCGCCTACAACACGGTGGTGCCGTCGTCGGGCAAGGTGCTGACCGGCGGCGTGGACGCCAACGCGCTGCAGCGGCCGAAGCGCTTCTTCGGCGCCGCGCGGAACATCGAGGAAGGCGGGTCGCTGACCATCATCGCCACGGCGCTCATCGACACCGGCAGCCGGATGGACGAGGTCATCTTCGAAGAGTTCAAGGGCACCGGTAACTCGGAAATCGTCCTCGACCGCAAGGTGGCCGACAAGCGCATCTATCCGGCGATCGACGTGCTGAAGTCCGGCACCCGCAAGGACGAGCTGATCACGCCGCCGGCGAACCTGCAGAAGACCTACATCCTGCGGCGGATCCTGTCGCCGATGGGGGCGCAGGACGCGATCGAGTTCCTGCTCGACAAGCTGCGGCAGTCCAAGAACAACGACGACTTCTTCCAGTCGATGAACACCTGAAGCCCGCTCGGGGCAGCCTCTACCGGGCTGGCCCGGCGCGAGCACCCCAAAGATGCTCCCCGCCGGGCAGGGCTATCGACATGAAAGTCCTGCTGGGGTGGGGGGCGGCGGAGCCGTCCTGCCTTGACCGCAGAGATCGCGGAGGCAGCGCAGAGGGCGCGGAGGTCTCTGCGCTCTCTGCGTTCTTCTCTGCGTCCTCCGCGGTTTATTTCAGACCCTGCGGCGCCGCCCCCGGAAGCCGGAAGAACACAGTTCTACGGACGCGCCGGAACCCCAACGAAATCAAAGGTCCCGCGGCAAAACGGCGCCTGTCGCGAAGCGCGGCTCGTCGCCCGGGTCAGGGCGCGCCTCCCTGCGCGAGAGCGGCGCCGGTAGGACCAGGCCATACCGGGGCTTCGATGTTTCACGTGAAACAGCCAAGCTCTACCCGGTCATCCCGGATCAGGGGATCAGCAGGCTCGCGCCGACCGTGTTCCGACCCTCCAGCGCCTCGTGCGCCGCGCGGGCGTCCGCGAGCGCGAAGGTCTGACCGATCTCGATCCGGATGCGGCCCGACGACACCATGTCGAACACCGCCGCCGCGCTGTCCGCGAGCTCCTCGGCCGTGACCACGTAGTCGAACAGCGTCGGCCGCGTCAGGTAGAGCGAGCCGCCGGCGGCGAGCCGGGCGGGCGGAAAAGGCGGAACCGGGCCCGAGGCGTTGCCGAAGCTGACGAACAGGCCGCGACGCGCGAGGCTGGCCAGGGTGCCCTCGAAGGTGTCCTTGCCCACCGAGTCGTAGGCGACCGGCACACCCTTGCCGCCCGTGATCCGGCGCACCTCGGCCGCCACGTCCTGCTCCCGGTAGAGGATGACGTGGTCGGCCCCCAGCTCGCGGACCAGCGCCGCCTTCTCGGGCGAGCCGACCGTGGCGATCACTTCCGCCCCGATGGCCTTGAGCCACTGCGTCATGATCTGCCCGACGCCGCCCGCGGCGGCGTGCACCAGGACGGTCTCGCCGGCCTTCACGGGGTAGGTGCGCCGCACGAACGCCTCGGTGGTCATACCCTTCAGCAGGATCGCGGCCGCAAGACGGGCATCGACGCCGTCCGGGAGCTTCACCAGCCGGTCCGCGGGCACGCAGTTGGCCTCGGCGTAGGCTCCGAAGCCGCCGGAGTAGGCGACCCGGTCGCCCGCCTTGACGGCCGTCACGCCCTCGCCGACCGCTTCCACCACGCCCGCCGCTTCGCCGCCCGGCACGCAGGGCAGCTTCACGGGGTAGAGGCCCGTGCGGTGGTAGGTGTCGATGAAGTTGACGCCGACCGCCTCGTGGCGCACGCGCGCCTGGCCGGGCCGGGGTTCCGGCGTCGGGAGGTCGACGGCCTCGAGGACCTCGGGACCGCCGGTGCGGGTGAACTGGATCGCGCGCATCAGGCCAGGGCCTCCCGGAAGAGGGCCAGCGAGCGGCCGCCGGCCAGGGCGGCGTCGCCGGCGTGGTAGTGCTCGCCGCCCTCGCGGGCGAAGGCATGGTCCCGACCGGGGTAGGTGTGGATGACCACCTGCGGGCGGCCCTCCAGGGCCTGGCGGATCGCCACCTGGGCCGCCTTCGGCACGAAGCCGTCCTCCTCGGCGATGTGCAGCATGAGCGGCTTGGAGAGCCCCTCGGCCTCGCCCACGCGGCCCTCGATGCCGACGCCGTAGTAGCTCACCGCCGCGTCGGCGTCGGTCCGGGTCGCGGACAGGAAGGCGAGCAGGCCGCCCAGGCAGAAGCCCACCGCGCCCACCTTGCCGTTGCTCTGGCCGTCGGCCCGGATGGCGTCGATGGTCGCCTGGATGTCCTTCACCCCCTGGTCCACGTCGAAGGCGTTGTAGAGCGCGAACGCCTTGTCCCATTCGGCCTTGGACTGGTCGGTGATGTCGACGCCCGGCTCGATGCGCCAGAAGAGGTCGGGGCAGACCGCCAGAAAGCCCTGGCCGGCGAGGCCGTCGGTGATGTCGCGCATCACCTTGTTCACGCCGAAGATTTCCTGGATCACCACCACCGTGGGCGCCTTGGCGGCGGCGGGCCGGGCCACATAGGCCGAAAACGCGCCGTCCGGCGTCGAGATGCTGATGCGTTCGCCCATAATCGTCCTCCGTCGTCGAAAGCCCGCGCCGCGGCACTAGCGGAACGGGTCAGGTCGCAGCCATATTCGGAGACCATAGGGAAGGCCATAGACCATGAAGATGACGATCGAGGTGGACTGCTCCCCGGAAGAGGCGCGACGGTTCCTGGGCCTGCCCGACGTGAGCGCGCTGAACGACCATCTGGTCAGCGAGATGAGCAAGCGGATCGACGCCAACATCAGCCTGCTCAACCCCGAGGACTTCATGAAGAACTGGATGAGCTTCGGCGCCGGCGCCCAGGAGCAGTTCCGCAAGTTCATGGAAGCCGCCACGACCCCGAAATGACCGACACCATCTTCGCGCCGGCGACGGCCCCGGGGCGGGCGGCCGTCGCCGTGGTGCGGATGTCCGGGCCGGCGGTGCGGCCGGCCCTGCGCGCGCTGGCGGGCGGGGCGCCCCGGGCGCGGCGCGCGGCCCTGCGGACCCTGCGGGGCGCGGCGGGCGAGGCGCTGGACCAGGCGCTGGTCCTCTATTTCCCGGGCCCCGACAGCTACACCGGCGAGGACGTGGCCGAGCTCCAGCTCCATGGCGGCCCCGCCGTGGTCGCGGCGGTCATCGCGGCTCTGGCCACGCTGGGTCTTCGCCTGGCCGAGCCGGGGGAGTTCACCCGCCGCGCCTTCGAACACGGCAAGCTGGACCTGGCTCAGGCCGAGGGGGTCGCCGATCTGGTGGAGGCCGAGACGGAGGCGCAGCGGCGGCAGGCTTTGGAGCAGGTGGGCGGCCGGCTGTCGGACGTGCAGGCGCGCTGGAGCGAGGGGCTGCTCGAGGCGCTCGCCATGCTGGAGGCCGCCGTCGACTTCCCGGACGAGGAGGTGCCGGCCGACGTCGCGGCGCGCGCCCGGCCGACGCTGGAGCGGCTGGTCGCGGAACTGGACGCCGCGGCCGCCGACGCCGAGCGCGGCGAGCGGGTCCGGGAGGGCTTCCGCATCGCCCTGATTGGCGCGCCCAACGCCGGCAAGAGCACGCTGCTGAACGCGCTGGCGGGGCGGGACGCCGCCATCGTCACGGCGACGCCCGGGACCACGCGCGACATCATCGAGGTCCCCATGGTGCTCGCGGGCTACAAGGCCGTGCTGGCCGACACGGCCGGCCTGCGGGAAACGGGCGACGAGATCGAGGCCGAAGGCGTGCGCCGCGCGCGCGCCTGGGCCGCCGGCGCGGACCTGCGGCTCTGGCTGGTCGACGGCGCGTCCGACGAGACCCCGGCCGTCCCGATGGAGCTGGCCCCCAACGATCTCTGCGTCGTCACGAAACGGGACCTTCCGGTGGGCCGGGCGGGGGCCTGGGCGGCGCAGCAGGCCCGCTGGCTCGGGCTGGGCGTGGCCGAGCTCACGGCGCGGGGGCCGGGCGATCTGGCCTGGCTTCGGGCCACCCTCGAGGAGCGGGTCGTCGAGGCGCTGGCCGGCGCTGAACCGCCGGCCGCGACGCGGCTGCGCCACCAGGAGATCCTGACCGAGGCCGCCGACCGCCTGCGGAGCGCGCTGCGGCACGACGAGCACCTGGAGCTCGCGGCCGAGGACGTGCGGCTGGCGGCGCGGGCGCTGGACCGGATCACCGGACGCATCGACCCCGAGAACGTCCTGGGCCGGATCTTCGCCACGTTCTGTATCGGGAAGTAGCCCGGGGTCGTCGCTGCGATGCCGCGCGCCCGGGGCGCGCCACTGTTTCACGTGAAACCCGGCCCGCGATCGACTATATGCCGCGCTCCATGACTTGGGATGTGATCGTCATCGGGGGAGGGCACGCGGGCTGCGAAGCGGCCGCGGCGTCGGCGCGCTTCGGCGCGCGCACCCTGCTGCTGACCCACAAGCTCGAGACCATCGGCGAGATGAGCTGCAACCCCGCCATCGGAGGCCTGGGGAAGGGCCACCTGGTGCGGGAGATCGACGCCCTGGACGGCGTGATGGGGCGGCTCGCCGACGCCGCGGGCATCCAGTTCCGCATGCTGAACCGATCGAAGGGCGCGGCCGTCCGCGGTCCGCGCTCCCAGATCGACCGGCGGCTCTACCGCGAGGCCATGCAGGCCGAACTGGCCGCCACCCCCAACCTCGAGATCCGGGCGGAGGCCGTCGAGGATCTGCTGGTCGCGGACGGCCGCGTCACCGGGGTGCTGGGCGCGAGCGGCCAGGCCTACGCCGCGGGCCGCGTGGTGCTGACCACCGGGACCTTCCTGAAGGGCGTCATCCACCAGGGCGAAAGCCGCATTCCCGCGGGCCGCATCGGCGACGCGCCGGCGATCGGCCTGTCGGACCGCCTGTACGCCCTGGGCCTTCGGATGGGGCGGCTGAAGACCGGCACGCCTGCGCGCCTGGACGGGTCGACCATCGCCTGGGACCGCCTGGAGATGCAGTCGGCCGACGCCGACCCGATACCGTTCTCGTTCCTCACCGACCGGATCACGGTCCCGCAGATCCAATGCGGCATCACCGCCACGACGGCCGAGACGCATCGGATCATCGCCGAGCGCCTGGGCGAGAGCGCCGTGTACGGGGGGCGGGTGTCCGGGCGCGGGCCGCGCTACTGCCCGTCCATCGAGGACAAGGTGGTCCGGTTCCGCGACAAGACCAGCCACCAGATCTTCCTGGAGCCCGAGGGCCTGGACGACGACACCGTCTATCCCAACGGCGTCTCGACCTCCGTCTCGGCCGAGACCCAGGACCTGTTCCTGCGCACCATCCCGGGCCTGGAGGCGGTGAAGGTCCGCCGCCACGGCTACGCCATCGAGTATGACTACGTCGATCCGCGGGAGCTCTACCCGACGCTGGAGGTGAAGCGGCTGGCCGGCCTCTACCTGGCCGGCCAGATCAACGGGACCACGGGCTACGAGGAGGCGGGCGCCCAGGGCCTCGTCGCCGGCCTGAACGCGGCCCGGGCGGCGTCCGGCGCCGAGCCCGTGCAGTTCGCCCGGGACGAGGGCTACATCGGCGTGCTGGTGGACGACCTCGTGACGCGCGGCGTGACCGAGCCCTATCGCATGTTCACCAGCCGCGCCGAGTTCCGGCTGACCCTGCGCGCCGACAACGCCGACCAGCGCCTCACGGGTCGCGGCGTCGCGCTCGGCGTCGTCGGCGCCCGGCGCAGCCAGGTGTTTCACGTGAAACATGAGGCGCTTGCGGTGGCGCGAGAGGCGGCCCGGGCGCTGACGCTCACGCCCGCGGAAGCCCAGCGGCACGGCCTCCCGGTCAAGGCCGACGGCCAGCGCCGCAGCCTCAGCGAACTCCTGGCCTACCCGACCATCGGCTTCGAGGACCTCGCCCGCATCTGGCCGCAGATCGGCGCCTGGGACCCCGCGGTGCGGGAGCAGGTGGAGATCGACGCCGCCTATGCCGGCTATCTCGACCGCCAGGCCGCGGACGCCGAGGCCTTCCGGCGCGACGAGGACCTGCGCCTTCCCGCCGAGTTGGACTACGCGGGGATCGGCGGGCTCTCGAACGAGGTGCGCGAGAAACTGGCCGCGGTCCGCCCGCTGACGCTGGGCCAGGCCGCCCGGATCGAGGGGGTGACCCCCGGGGCGCTCACCGCCCTCCTGGCCCATGTCCGCCGCCGCGCGGCATGACCGGCGAACCGGCAAGTCCTCCCCGTCCGGCGGAGGCGGATGGCCGCCAGGGCGGCGAGGCGGACGGGGTCAGGGACGCGCCGAGCTTCGCCCAGGCCAGCGGCGCGAACGAGGCTCAGGTCGCCGCTCTCCAGCGCTTCCTCGAGATGCTGACCGCCGGAAACGCGGTGATGAACCTGGTGGGTCCGGCGACCCTCCCGGATTTCTGGAACCGGCACGCCTGGGATTCCGCCCAGCTCCTGCAGATCGCGCCCGACGCGCGCACCTGGGCCGACCTGGGCGCCGGGGCCGGCTTTCCGGGGCTGGTTCTCGCCATTCTCGGCAAGGGCCGGGCGGGCTTCCACGTCCACCTGGTGGAGAGCATGGCCAAGCGGTGCCGGTTCCTGTCCGAGGTCGTGCGCGAAGTGGACCTCCCGGCCACGGTCCACAACGCGCGCGCGGAAAACCTCAGCCTGCCTGTGGACATCGTGACCGCGCGGGCTTGCGCCCCGCTCCACCGGCTGATGGGGTATGCCCGGCCATACCTCCAGGCCGGCGCGCAAGGCTTGTTCCTCAAAGGACAAGATGTTGCGGCTGATCTGAAGGAGGCTACAAGATATTGGGACTTCGACGCGGACACCCTTCCGTCTCGAAGCGACCCGCGGGGGCGCATCGTGCGCGTGAGGAGGCTGGGACGTGCCAGGAAGGTCTGACCGGGCCCTACGTGTCCTCGTGGTGGCCAACCAGAAGGGCGGCGTGGGCAAGACCACCACCGCCATCAACCTCGGCACGGCGCTGGCCGCCGTGGGCGAGAAGGTGCTGCTCATCGACTCCGACCCGCAGGGCAACGCCTCCACCGGGCTCGGCGTGGGCCGGGCCCTGCGCAAGAAGACCCTCTACGACGTCCTGATGGGCGAGAAGGCGCTGGCCGACGCCATCGTGAAGACCTCGGTGCCCGGGCTCGACCTGGTGCCGGCCGACCCCGACCTTTCCGGCGTGGAGCTGGAGCTGGGCCAGCAGGCGCGCCGCTCGTTCAAGCTGCGCGACGCGATCGCGCCGTTCCGTGCGAACGCCGCCTACACCTATGTGCTCATCGACTGCCCGCCCTCGCTGAACCTGCTCACGGTCAACGCCATGGCGGCGGCCGACGCGG
Source organism: Phenylobacterium sp. T106 (assembly GCF_057219735.1). Taxonomy (NCBI): domain Bacteria; kingdom Pseudomonadati; phylum Pseudomonadota; class Alphaproteobacteria; order Caulobacterales; family Caulobacteraceae; genus Phenylobacterium; species Phenylobacterium sp. T106. The sequence goes on from NZ_JBXVWA010000004.1 coordinate 385,638, forward strand.
TCCTGGTGCCGCTGCAGTGCGAGTTCTTCGCGCTGGAGGGGCTCACGCAGCTGATGCGGACCATCGACCTGGTGCGCGGCAGCCTGAACCCGGCGCTGGAGCTGCAGGGGGTGGTCCTGACCATGTTCGACCGCCGCAACTCGTTGTCGCAGCAGGTGGCCAACGACGTGCGCGGGCACTTCGGCGAGACCGTCTACCAGACGGTGATCCCCCGCAACGTGCGCGTCTCCGAGGCGCCGTCGTTCGGGAAGCCGGCGCTGGTCTATGACCTGAAGTGCGCGGGCAGCCAGGCGTACCTGAAGCTGGCGCGCGAAGTGGTGCTGCGGGAACGCAGGCGGCGGGCGCAGGCCCAGCTCGAGGTGAGTTGAGATGGCGGAGAACCGCAGGGGACTGGGCCGGGGCCTCTCGGCGCTGCTGGGCGAGGCGGAGGAGATCAGCCACGCCATCGATCCCGCGCAGGGCGTGCGCGAGATCCCGATCGAGCTGGTCCGCGCCAACCCGGAGCAGCCCCGCCGGCATTTCGCCGAGGAGGACCTCGCGGAGCTCGAGGCCTCGATCCGCGACAAGGGCGTGCTGCAGCCGATCCTGGTGCGGCCGGCGCCGGGCCAGCCGGGCGAGTACGAGATCGTCGCCGGCGAACGCCGCTGGCGGGCGGCGCAGCGGGCGGGCCTCAGGGCCGTCCCCGCCTTGGTGCGTGAGCTCGGCGACGTCGAGGCCTTCGAGATCGCCGTCATCGAGAACATCCAGCGCGCCGACCTGAACGCCATCGAGGAGGCGCGCGCCTACGGGTCGCTGATGGGCCGCCTGGGGATCACCCAGGACGAGGTGGCCCGCCGCGTCGGCAAGTCGCGCAGCCACGTGGCCAACACCCTGCGCCTCATCCAGCTCCCCGAGGCGGTGCAGGACCACCTCGTCGCCGGCCGGCTCACGGCCGGCCACGCCCGCGCGCTGCTCACCGCCCCGGACGCCGAGGCCCTCGCCGGACAGGTTGTGGCGCGCGGGCTGTCGGTCCGGGAGACCGAGGCGCTGGCCCGCGGGAACGGGGCGGCCGCCCCGCCGAAGAAGACGTCCGGCCCGCGCAAGGCCAAGGACGCCGACACCGCCGCCCTCGAGGTCGACCTGGAAGAGGCCCTCGGCATGAGCGTCGACGTGGCCGACCGCGGCGGCGTGGGCGAGGTCCGCATCCGCTACGCCAGCCTGGAACAGCTGGACGAGATCTGCCGCCGCCTGACGCGGAACTGATTGCGGCCTGTCATCTGGTTCCGGGTGAAGGCCGGGACCCATCCCTGCGTTCGCCTGCCGGGAAACCGGACGGCGCGGGCTATTCGTCCTCTTCGAAGCGGCCTTCGACCAGATCGGCCAGCGCGGCGACGGCGACGTCGGCTTCCTCGCCCTCCGCGGTGATCTCGATGTCGGAGCCGGGGCCGGCCGCCAGCATCATCAGGCCCATGATCGAACGGGCGTCGACGGTGGTGCCGTCCTTGGTGACCTTCACCTCGGCGTCGAAGGTGGCGGCGAGCTTGACGAACTTGGCGGAGGCGCGCGCGTGCAGGCCCCGCTTGTTGACGATCTCGACGGTGCGGCAGGCTTCGCTCAGCTCACTTCTCTCCGGCCAGGACGTAGGAGGCCACGGAGATGTACTTTCGCCCAGCTTCCTGCGCCGCCGCAACTGCGTCGGCGAGGGGCGCGCGGCTGCGCACCGAGGCGAGCTTGATGAGCATGGGCAGGTTCAGGCCGGCGATGACCTCGGCCTTGGTCTGTTCCATCACCGAGATGGCGAGGTTCGAGGGGGTGCCGCCGAACATGTCGGTGAGCAGGATCACGCCCTGGCCGACGTCCACCCGCCCGCAGGCGGCGAGGATGTCGAGGCGGCGCTTCTCCATATCGTCCTCGGGCCCGATGCAGATCGCCTCGACCGCCGCCTGCGGGCCGACAACGTGCTCCATCGCATACACGAACTCTTGCGCCAGGCGGCCGTGAGTGACGATCACGAGGCCGATCATGCCGGACGATCCAAGGGTATCCCCACCCGAGACGGCGCCTGAGGGAGCGGCGCGAGCCGAGCTAGATACGCCTCTTGTGCGCCGCGTCAAAGGCCTCCATCGCGCGGCCTAACTTCGCAGGGGCGGAGATTTCGAACGGGTCTGCCGCCAGGAGTGGAATTGACGCCCCAAGGATCGTCTCGGTTGCGAAATCGGGGATCCGATCGGGGGCGCCGAGACGGACCTTCAGCACCACCTCGCAGAAGGGGACGGGCGTGGCGGCGATCACGTCGACGCCCCGGACCTCGATCAGGCCCGACAGCGTATCCGGCGCACGGCCGTAGAGGCGGCCCTGCGCGACCCAGAGGATCACCCGGTCGTCCGCCACCAGCCGGAAGCCGTGGTCCAGCGCGCGCAGCGCCAGATCGGACTTGCCCGCGCCCGAGGGGCCCTCGATGAGGACGCCGCGCCAGAGGCCGCCCATCCGCCGGGCGACGAGGCCGCCATGGACGAGGGTCACGGCCCGCTCTCGGGCAGGATCAGGGTGAACATCGCGCCCAGGACCTTGCCGTCGGCCCCGGTGCGGTTCTCGGCGCGCAGCGTGCCGCCGTGCGCCTGGGCGATCTGGCGCGCGATGGAGAGGCCGAGGCCCGAGTTCCCGCCGAACGCCGCGCCCTTCGGCCGCGAGGTGTAGAACCGCTCGAAGACGGTCTCGAGGTTCTCGGGCGGGATGCCGGGGCCGTTGTCCGAGACCGTCGCGATGGCCTCGCCCTTCACCCGCCAGAGGCCGACGGTCACCACGTCGCCGGGCGGGCTGAAGGATCGCGCGTTGTCGATCAGGTTGCGCAGGATCTGGCCCAGCGGCCCCTCGCGGCCCATGACGGTCACCGGCTCCGCGCCCGCCTGAGGGCTGAACGCCACGCTGACGTCGTCCTGCCGCGCGGTCGTCCGGTAGGTCGCGACGATGTCGCCGATGAGGCGGTTCAGGTCGACCGGCTTCGGCTGGTTGCGCGACAGCTCGGCGTCCAGGCGCGACGCGTTGGAGATGTCGGTGACCAGCCGGTCCAGGCGCTGCACGTCGTTCTTCAGGATCGAGAGCAGCCGCTCGCGCGCCGCCGGCTCCTTCACCAGGTCCAGCGTCTCCACCGCGGAGCGCAGCGAGGTGAGGGGGTTGCGGATCTCGTGCGCCACGTCGGCCGCGAAGGCCTCGATCGCGTCCATCCGCTCGCTGAGCGACTGGGTCATGGCCTCGAGGCTTCGGGTGAGGTCGCCCACCTCGTCGTCGCGCCGGGCGAGGTCGGGCAGCGAGATCGCGCGCGCCCGGCCATGGCGCACCCGGTCGGCGGCGCGCGCCATGCGCAGCACGGGCTGCGCCACCAGAGTGTTGAGCAGGAGGGACGAGACCACCGTCACGCCGATGGCGATGAGGATGAAGGGGATCAGCGCCGCCCGCTCGCGCGCGATGATGGCGTCGACGTCGCTGGCCTCCAGCGTGACCACCCCGAGCACCACCCGGACATGCTGGATCGGCAGCGAGACGGACACCACGCGGTCCCCGTCGGCGTTGCGGCGCAGGCCGGCGTGGCGCTGGCCCTTAAGGGCGACGGCGACCTCGCGGGCGAGCGTGGCCTCGCGCTCCTCCTGGGTGGGCGGCGCGGCCCGCGGCATCAGCTCGAAGCCGCGGTCGTCGCGGCCGCGCGCCGCCGGCAGCTCGCGGCTCTCCACCTCGTCGGCCATCCAGTCGGAGTCGGCCACCAGGCGTCCGCGGCTGTCGAACAGCCGTGCGCGCTGGGCCCGCGGATTGGACAGCGTCTGCAGCAGCTCGGTCGCGAGCGCGGCGTCCATCTGGGGCTCGGGCTCGCCCACGGTGGCCGCCTGGTTCAGGATCGAGGCGATGAGCTCGCCCTGGGTCGACAGGCTGTCGATCCGCGCGTTCACCAGCCCGCGGCGCAGCTCGTTGAGCACCAGGGCGCCCGAAATCAGGATCGCCAGGCCCAGCAGGTTGAACGCCAGGATCAGGCGACCGAGCCGCGACCCGGGGAGCCCGGTGAACCTCAGGCCCCGCGGCGGCCGCTGACGGACCGGCCGGACGAAGACCTCGGGTTCCGGGGTCTCAGGACTCCCGGTACCGGTAGCCGACGCCATAGAGGGTCTCGATCGCGTCGAACTCAGGGTCCACCTCGCGGAACTTCTTCCGCATCCGCTTGATGTGGCTGTCGATGGTGCGGTCATCGACGTAGACCTGATCGTCGTAGGCCGCGTCCATCAGGTTGTCGCGGCTCTTCACGAACCCCGGCCGCTGGGCGAGCGACTGGAGGAGCAGGAACTCGGTGACGGTCAGCTTCACGGGCTTGCCGTCCCATAGGCTCTCGTGCCGGGCGGGGTCCAGCGTGAGCTTGCCGCGCTTCAGCGCCCGCGCGCCGGCGTCGGCCGCGGGCGCGGGGCCGGCCGCCTCGTCCGCGTCGCCCCGGCCGGCGCGGCGCAGGACCGCCTTCACGCGCTCGATCAGGAGCCGCTGGCTGAACGGCTTGTGGATGTAGTCGTCGGCGCCGAGGTTGAAGCCGAGGATCTCGTCGATCTCCTCGTCCTTGGACGTGAGGATGATCACCGGGATGTCCGAGGTCCTGCGCAGGCGGCGCAGCACCTCCATGCCGTCCATCCGCGGCATCTTCACGTCCAGGATCGCCACGTCCGGCGGGTCGTTCTCCAGCGCGGCCAGGCCCGAGGCGCCGTCGAAATAGGCCTTCACGGCGTGGCCATGGCTCTCGAGGGCGAGACTGACCGACGTGACGATGTTCTCGTCATCGTCGACAAGCGTAATTTTCGCCATCTGAGGTAGAACTCTCCTTAACCGAAGCTGTGCAACCTATTGGGCCTTCACCGTGGCCTCAATGGGGCCGCGCCCAACGCGGGGCAAGGTCAACGCAGCCTTAAGCTGTTTCCGCGAACGTGGTTCCTGAATTTGGGGGGATCCGCGTTCGCCATGAGCGGGATGACAGTGCATTTCGAGGTCTACATCCGGAAGCTCGCCGGCGGCCCGTGGACGCTCGATCTTGCGACCGAGAACCGCGCCGCGGCGCTTCAGACCGCGCAGGACCTGATGGCCGAGCAGCGCGTGGCTGCGGTCAAGGTCACCAAGGAGGTCTTTGACGAGGAGACCCGCGAGTTCAACTCGGTGGTGATCCAGAAGCTGGGCGCCGCCGACACCGCCGCCAAGTCGGTCCCCAAGGAGGAGCCGCAGCCGCTCTGCGTCACGCCCCAGGACCTCTACACGCTGCACGCCCGCGAGCGGATCGGCCGCCTGCTGGAAGGCTGGCTCGAGCGCAACAACGCGACGCCGTTCGAACTGCTGCATCGGCCCGACCTCGTCGAGAAGCTCGAGGCGGCGGGCACGGACCTCCAGCATGCCATCCAGAAGGTCGCGATCCCCGAGGCCCATGCCCGCTCGATGAGCGTGCACGAGCTGATCCGCATCTTTCACGCGCTCATCGAGCGCGCCGTCGATCGCCTGATGAAGGACCACAAGAAGGGCGTCCTGCCCGACGTGGACCGCGAGGGCTTCGCCGCCGCGGCCGAGCGGCTGGTCCAGGAGCCGGAGCGCGGCTATCTGCTGGGCGCCGGGGTGGCCGCCTCCATCGCGCCGGCCGCCAGCTGGTCCGAGAAGGTCCAGCGCCTCCTCGACCTCGCCGACGCCGCGCCGCAGCAGGGCCCGGCCCGCGCCCTGGCGCTGTCCACGATCCAGCAGCCGCTGGCCGAGATCCTCGAGACCAAGCTCGGGATGAACGACATCATGGGCAAGGGGCGCGACCTGGGCGCCAACCTCGCGGCGATGACGCGCCTGACCGCCTTCGAGGCCGTCGAGGCGCTGATCAAGGTGGAGAAGTCGGTCCAGAAGGTGATGCCGGAGCTGTCGCCCACGGCCCAGCGGCTGGCGAAATGGCTCGCCGGCGAGCATTTCAAGGAGACCCGCGCCGCGGTCGGCCGGCGGATCCTGCGCGAACTGAGCGGCCCGCGCCGACTCTGCCCCGGCGAGGCCGAGCGCGAGATCGACGTGCTGCGGGCGCTGGCCATGTCGCTCACCGCGGCCGCCAGCAACCTGCTGCCGCACGACGACGTGCAGGCCGCCTTCACCGCGCGCTCGCGGACGCTGGTCACCGGCGACTTCGTGGAGGCCTACCTGGGGTCCGGGCGCACGAGCCTGGAAGAGGTCGAGGCGATGATCTGGCTCTCGGAGAACGTCATCGGGCCGGCCAACAAGCGCCAGGCTTCGGGCTGGCTGAAGGCCATCGTGGCTTCCCTGAAGTTCGAGAAGGAAATGTGCGACGGTCACGAGACGCCGGCGGTGCGGCTGTCCCAGCTGGCCGGGCTGTCGCGATCGGTCGCGCGGTGCGGCCTGGTGCCCGAGGACTTCAACCCGATCCAGGAGAAGCTGGGCGACATCGGGGGCGAGATCGAGCGTCGCGCCAAGCTGGCCCAGAGCGTCGCCAACGCGAATGCGCCCGTCCTCCAGCGCCTGACCCTGCTGCTGAAGCTGGCGGCCGGCGAGGCCGCTCCGCAGGGGCCCGCGGCGGCCCGCGCCCGCGCCGAGGTCCTGAAGCTGTTCAAGCAGGACGCGACCCGGGCCGAACTCGCCGCCGCGCCCGAGCAGATGGCCCAGGTGCGCGACCTGATCCAGGCGGCGGGGCTGGCGGCCTGACTCTGGCGGCCTGACTACAGCCGCAGCGTCTCGCGCAGCGCGTCCACCACGCGGCCGACATCGCCGTCCGCCATCCCCGGATAGAGGGGCAGTGACAGGCAGCGTGCGTACCAGGCCTCGGCGCCCGGCAGCGACGGCTCGCCGTAGAGCCCGCGGTAGTACGGCTGGCTGTGCACCGGAATGTAGTGGACCTGGCTGCCGACCCCGCGGGCCCTCAGGCCCTCGACCACGGCGCGGCGGCTGAGCCTGGCGCCCTCGAAATCGATCAGCACGGTCATCAGGTGGAGCACGGGGTCGCTCCAGGTCGGGGTGGCGGCGGGCGTCACCACGGGGGCCAGCGGGGCCAGCGCCTCGACGTAGGCGGCGGCAATCGCGCGGCGGCGCGCCGCGAACGCCGGCAGCTTCCGCAGCTGCGACAGGCCCAGCGCGCAGAGGATGTCGGGCAGGCGGTAGTTGAAGCCCGGCTCGTGCATCTCGTACCACCAGGGGTCCGCGCCCGGCGGCCGCGTCATGCCGTGCGAGCGCAGGGTCCGCAGGCGCTCGGCCAGGGCGGCGTCGTTGGTGGTGACCATTCCGCCTTCGCCGGTGGCGATGGTCTTCACCGGATGGAACGAGAAGGTCGCCATGGCCGAATGGCGCACGTCGCCGATGGTCTCGGCGGCGTTCCCGAAGGTCGCGGTGGTTCCGAGCGCATGCGGCGCGTCCTCCACGAGGACGGCGCCATGCCGGCCTGCCAGCGCCTCCAGCGCCGGAAGCTCGCAGGCGTCGCCGCGCAGGTGCACCGGCAGCACGGCGCGCAGGCGCCGGCCGGCGAGCCTGTCGAGGGCCGCGGCCAGGGTCTCGGGCGTCATCAGCCCGCTGGCCGGATCCACGTCGGCGAAGATCACGTCGGCGCCCACGTAGCGCGCGCAGTTGGCGGTGGCCAGGAAGGTGATCGACGGCGCGATCACCACCTCGCCCGGCTGGACCTTCAGCGCCAGCATGGCCAGGTGCAGCGCCGCCGTGCCGTTGGCGCAGGCGACGGCATGCTTTGCGCCCACCGTCTCGGCGAAGGCCCGCTCGAAGGCCTCCACCGTCGGGCCGGTGGTCAGGAAGTCGCCGCGGAGCGCGGCGGCCACTGCGGCGATGTCGTCGTCATCGATGGTCTGGCGGCCGTACGGAAGGACGCTGTCGGCCACGCTAGTCGCCCGCCCGGCGCCGCCGCTCGCGCGGCCTGTCCTCGTCCAGCATCTTCATCAGGCCGGCGCCGTCGAGCCACTCGTCGTTGGTGTCGGAGGCGTAGCTGAACTCGTCGTCGAGGCGGCGGCCGGGCAGGGGCGCGCGGGTGTACTCGACGAACGCGGGCTCGATGGCGTAGCGGTCGCCCAGGTCCACCGTGTTCCGCGCGTCGTCGACCGAGATCATCATCTCGTGCAGCTTCTCGCCGGGCCGGATGCCGATCAGCTTGGTGGGCATGTCGGGCGCGAGGGTCTCGGCGATCGCGGTCACCTTCATCGACGGGATCTTGGGCACGAAGATCTCGCCGCCGTGCATCAGGTCGAGCGACGAGAGCACGAAGTCCACGCCCTCGCCGAGGGTGATCAGGAAGCGCGTCATCCGGGGGTCGGTGATCGGCAGCTCCGCGGCCTTGCGGGCGATCAGGCGCTGGAAGAACGGGATCACCGAGCCGCGCGATCCGACGACGTTGCCGTAGCGCACGACGGCGAAGCGCGTCCCGATGTCCCCGGCGAGGTTGTTCGCCGCCACGAAGGTCTTGTCCGACGCGAGCTTGGTGGCGCCGTAGAGGTTGATGGGATTGCAGGCCTTGTCGGTGGAGAGCGCCACCACCTGCTTCACGCGGTTGGTGAGGCAGGCCCACACCACGTTCTCGGCTCCCAGCACGTTGGTGTGGATGCACTCCGAGGGATTGTACTCGGCCGCCGGAACCTGCTTGAGGGCCGCGGCGTGGATCACGATGTCGACCCCGCGCAGCGCCAGCGACAGCCGTTCCCGGTCGCGCACGTCGCCCAGGAAGTAGCGCATCGCCATGAGCTTCTCGGGCGGGAAGCGCTCGGCGAAGTCGATCTGCATCTCGCTCTGCTTCAGCTCGTCGCGGGAATAGACGATGAGCTTCCGCGGGCGGGCCCGGGTCAGAACCGTCTCGATGAAGCGCCGCCCGAACGAGCCGGTGCCGCCGGTGACGAGGATGACCTTGCCGTCGAGGTCGAGATTGGTCGGCGCGAATCGGCCCAATGGGCGCTCCAGCGAATCCCTGCGTTGGCCGCGTTTGTTGCAGGCGCGCGTAAAGAGACCGCTAACCATGATCGGCGAGGCTTCAGGCCATGGAACGCCGCCGACTCCTCAGCCTCGCGGCCGCCTCGACCCTGATCCCGGCGCTCGCCCTCGCCGCGGAGGACAAGAAGAAGTCCGGCGGCGGCTCGTATCTGCCTCTCCAGACCCTGCTCGGCACCACCATCCGCTCGAGCGGACGCCGCGGCGTGCTGTCGGTCGACTGCGGGCTGGACGTGCCGGACCCGGCGCTGCGCCTGCGGGCCGAGCAGTCGGCCCCCCGCCTGCGCGCCGCCTACGTGCAGTCGGTCCAGGCCTATGCCGCGGGGCTCTCGCCCGGCGCCCTGCCCAACGCCGACTACCTGGCCCAGCAGTTGCAGCGGCACACCGACGCGATCCTGGGCCGCCCCGGCGCGCGCGTGCTCCTGGGCGCCATCGTCGTGAACTGAGGCCGTCGTCCGCGCGCCTACCCGCCGGCCGCCTCGTTCATGAACGTCGCCAACGTCACGTCCAGCTGGGTCACGCCGTCGGCGTCGTGAGTGGCCAGGGTCACGTCGACGCGGTTGTAGACGTTGAACCACTCGGGGTGATGGTCGAGCTGATCGGCCCGGATCGCCACGCGCGTCATGAAGCCGAAGGCCTCGTTGAAGTCCTTGAACCGGAAGCTTCTGCAGATGGCGTCGCGGTCGCCCTCGACCCTGCGCCAGCCCGGAAGGCCGGCCAGGGCCGCCTCGGCGCCGATCTTCGCCGGCCGGGTCACGGGAACTCGAGCCCCGTCGCCGCGGAGAGCTCGGCCAGCGTCTGGTCGACGTCCACCACCTTGATGGCCTTCATGCCGAGCCCGGCGGCCGGCTTGCAGTTGATGCCCAGGTCGTCGAGGTAGACGCAGTTCTCCGGCTGCACCGCCAGCAGGTCGCACATCATCAGGTAGATGCGCGGGTCCGGCTTGCGCACGCCCGCCTTGCTGCTCTCGATGATGGCGTCGAACAGGGGCATGACGGTCGCCATGGCGCCGGCCATCCGCTGGCCCTCGGCCTGGCCCGGCGAGTGCTCGGACACCACGTTGTTGGTGATGCAGCCCACCTTGAACTGGACCTTGCAGGCCTTCAGCGCCTCGACCATGCGCGGGCGAAGCTGTCCGGACAGCCTCGGCAGGACGTCCGCCCCGCGGATCGGGAAGCCCAGGGCGGTAGACTCTTCCAGGAACAGCTGGTCGAAGCGCGCCGTGTCGATCTCGTTGCGTTCGAACAGGGCCCAGGCGTTGTGGTCGCCGTTGGTGGCGTTCACCCGCCGGATGTGGTCCTTCGGCGCGCCCAGTTCCTCCTCCAGGCGATTGAAGGCCTCGAAGGGCGAGGAGGTGAAGACCCCGCCGAAATCCCAGATCACCGCCTCGACCGCCACGCACAGCTCCTGCATCAATTCTTCGCGGCGCGGACGCTAGGGGGCCATGATTGCCGGTGCAAGTGAGGCTGATGCTCCCCTACCGTTTCGCGCGACCCCTCAGGCTCGCCCTCTACGCCCTGGCCGCGGCGATCCTGCTCGTGTTGTGCCTCCTGCCCTCGCAGGATCTGCCGGACCCCGGCACGGGCGATCGCTTCGAGCACACGGCCGCCTGGTTCGTCCTGACCGCGACCGGCTATGCGCTGGCCCCGCGGCGGGTGCTCGCCATTCCGGCGTTCGCCCTCGCCTACGGCCTGGCCATCGAAGTCCTGCAGGGCCTCGCCCCGACGGGCCGGCACGCCGATCCCATGGATCTCGCCGCCGACGCCCTGGGCGTGGGGCTGGCCGTCGCGGGCTTCCTGGCGGTGCGGCGTATGGCGCGGGCCTGAGGGCGCCACTATGGTCGCCGCCATGCCGTCCCAGAGCCCGTCCCCGTACATCTACCTCGCCGTCCCCTGCTACGGCGGCCAGCTGAACCTCTATTTCGTGAAGTCCCTGCTCGACCTGCAGGAGGCCTGCCGGGTGAAGGGGATCGGCCTGCACGTGGAGATGATGGGCGGCGAGGCCCTGATCACGCGCGGCCGCTCGCGGCTGGCGGCCCAGTTCCTGGCGCATCCGCAGGCCACCCACATCCTCTACATCGACGCCGACATCGGCTTCCGGCCCGAGAACGTCTTCCGCCTGCTGGAGGCCGAGAAGGACGTCATCGCCGCCGTCTGCCCGCTGAAGCAGATCGACTGGGAGAAGGTGCGCCGCGCGGCCCTGGCCGGGGTGAAGGACCTGCAGACGGCGGCCATCGGCTACGTGGTCCGCTTCCTGCCCACGCCGGACAACAGCATCGAGGTGAACGACGGCTACGCTCAGGTGGCCTACGGCGGAACGGGCTTCCTGATGATCCGGCGCGCCGCGATGCAGCGCCTGTTCGACGCCTATCCGCAGCTGCGCGCCAAGATGCGCGACATGGCCGACGCCCAGGCGCCCGAGGCCGTCATGGTGTTCGACACCATGATCGAGCCCGAGACCGGCCAGTACCTGTCGGAGGACTACGCCTTCTGCCGCCGCTGGCGCGACCTGGGCGGCGAGATCTGGGCGGACGTCTCGGCGCGGCTCACCCATGTGGGCCACGCCGCCTACACCGGCAGCCTGCTGGAAGCGATGCGGCCCGGCTGAACTACTCCGCCGGGGTGACGACCGCCGCCGCGGGCCCGCCCGCCACGGTCGGCGGAGCCGAGGCCGGCGGGGTCACCCGGCGCGCCGCCAGCGCGGCGCGGGTGGCCTCGTAGGTCTCCTTGTTGATCCGGTAGCGGCCGTAGCAGAGCGCCGCGATCACCCCCGGGATCGCCGCCAGAACGCCGTCCCAGGCCGCCAGGCTGTAGAGCACGCCCGGATCCACCTCGCCCGGCTTCGCCTTCTCGGGGAAGGCGATGGCCACCAGCACCCAGCCGGCCAGCAGCGAGCCGATCGCCTGGTCGATCTTCGCCGACAGCGCCCGCGTGGAGTAGAGGATGCCCTCCTGGCGCACCCCGAAGCGCAGCTCGTTCTCGTCGGCGATGTCCGCCAGCATCGACATCACGCTGATGCTCATGACCGCGGCGGCGCCATAGCCGACGGCGCCCATGGCGATCAGGATGGCGAGCAGGTTCGGCGTCTGTGGCGTGAGGACGCCGGCCATGCCGAGGGCCAGCGGGATCGCCGGGACCACCGAGTAGATCAGGCACGAGATGATCGCAGTCCGCCGCTTGTCGTAGCGGCCGTGCATCTTCGCGGCGAAGATGAAGGCGGTCACGTAGCCGGCGAAGCTGCCGATGATGAAGTAGCGCAGCTCCTCGGTGGTGAACTGCCAGTAGAAGAGCGCGGCGTGCATCCGCAGGCTCTCGCGCAGGCCGATCATCATCGACAGGAAGAAGTAGCCCACCAGCAGCCAGACGTAGTTGACGTTCCGCAGCGCCTTCCAGATGTCGCTGATGAACTCCGCGGCGCTGAACTTGGGCGTGTCGGCCGCCGGCTGCGGCAGGTACGGGATCCGGTCGCGGGTGAACCACGCCGACCCGAACAGCACCACCACGATGGCGATGGCGAACACCAGGGCGAAGGTGCTCCACGGCTCGGGGTTCAGCAGGCCGTTGCGGTACTCGGGCGTGCTCGGGAAGAAGTAGGTCAGCGCGATCCAGGCCATGGACGATGCGCCCGCCCAGCTGAAGAAGCTGACGTAGGCCATCACCTTGGAGCGCTCGGTGTAGTGCGGCGACAGCTCGGCCCCCAGCGCCAGGTGCGGCGTATGGAAGAAGGTCATCACCTGCCGCAGGACCGCCACCCACACCCCGCACCAGATGGCGAGCTGCAGCTCGCTGAGGCCGGCCGGCGGCACGAAGATGAAGTAGAAGCTGAGCGCGATCGGGAACGGGGCGGCGTACATCCACGGGTGCCGCCGGCCCAGCTTCGACTTCGTGCGGTCGGACCACGAGCCGACGATCGGCTCGGTCAGCCCGTCGAGGATCAGGCTCCAGAAGATGGCGATGCCGACCCAGTGCGCGGGGACGCCCTGCACCTGGTTGTAGAACAGCATGACGTAGGTGAGCACCGCATAGAGCGCGATCGCCTCGGCGGCGCTTCCCACGCCGAACGCGAGCTTGGTGCGAAGCGGCAGGCGATCGGCCGCGGCGAGGGCCGTGGTCATCTCGACATTCCTCCGGATGGCGCCTCTGGCGGGCGCTCGATCCCGTCAGCCAACCGCAGGCCCGCAGGGTCGTCAATCGCGCCGCGCCCGTGTTTCGGCGTCGAAACAGGCGTAGTCGTTCGGGGCGCTGCGGGAGGCGCGGGAAGCGCGCGCCCCCAGATCCTGGCCGAGGCGAACGATCGCGCGGCTCAACGCCCGGTTCCGGGGTGATTTCGTGCGATCGACGTGGGCGCGCGGCGCCCGGTCACGATCACGGCGCCGGGGGCGTGAGCGGCGATCGGCGCCCCGGTGCAGGCGGGCACTCGCCTCCTGGGGATCATCCGTTTGCAGGATGCGCGGCCCGGCCGCCGCGGGCCAGCATCGCCCGACGCTGACAGCAGGCAGGGGTTTTCATGTCATTCGGGATCAAGACCGCGACCGCCATCGGGGCGGCGATCGCAACGGTGCTGGCGGCCGCGCCGACCATCGCCGCGGCGGACGTGCTCACCTTCGACGGGGGCGCCTGCTCGGGCGGATGCAGCAACTACGCGAGCATCCTGCAGAGCTATGGCGACATCGCCGGCCAGCTGGACGTCGAGTACAGGCGGTCCCAGCCCAACGGCGGGTCGTTGTCGTGGTGGAACGTCTACAGCGACCTCCACGGCGTGGCCTGGGGGGATCCGGGCGCGGTCAGCGAGGTCTTCCTCCGCCCCCTGGCGGGTTTCCAGGTCACCCTCCTGGGCTTCGACCTGGGCTCCTACGGCGGGGACAACCGACGCTCGCAGGTCACCCTCCTCGGGGGGAACGGCGACGTGCTGGGCGCCTTCCCCAACCTGATCATCGGCCTTACGCACCAGTCGTTCGCGTCAAACCTCACCCGCTCCGACGGCATCCGGATCCAGTGGGGGCCGGACGCCTACGACGTGGGGATCGACAACATCGCCTTCGAGGTGACGGCCATTCCCACGGGCGGCGTTCCCGAGCCTGCCACGTGGGCGATGATGATCCTCGGCTTCGGCGCCGTGGGGACGGCGGTCCGCACACGGCGGCGCACGGCCGCCGCCTGAGGACTCAGGCCAGCGCCTGCTCCAGGTCGGCGATGAGGTCGCCCACGTCCTCGACGCCGACCGACAGGCGCACCAGGCCGTCCGAGATGCCGATCCGCTCGCGCGTCTCCGCGGGGATCGAGGCGTGGGTCATGATGGCCGGATGCTCGATCAGGCTCTCCACGCCGCCCAGGCTCTCGGCGAGCGTGAACAGGCGGGTGCGCTCCAGGAACCGCCGCGTCCCCTCGAGGTCGCGGTCGAGCACCACGGTGATCATGCCGCCGAAGCCCTGCATCTGCCGCCGCGCCAGGTCGTGCTGGGGGTGGCTGGGCAGGCCGGGGTAGATCACGCGGCCCACGCCGGGGCGCGCCTCCAGCCACTCGGCGATGGCCTGGGCGTTCTCGCAGTGGCGCTGCATGCGCAGGGCCAGGGTCTTCATCCCCCGCAGGGTGAGGAAGCTGTCGAACGGCGAGGCCACCGCCCCCACCGCGTTCTGCAGGAACGTGAGTTGGTCGCGAAGCTCGGCGTTGTCGCCCACCGCCAGGGCGCCGCCGACCACGTCCGAGTGGCCGCCGATGTACTTGGTGGTGGAGTGCATCACCACGTCGAACCCCAGCTCCAGCGGGCGCTGCACATAGGGGCTGGCGAAGGTGTTGTCGGCGGCCGCGATCAGGCCGCGGCGGCGGCAGAGGTCCGCGATCGCCTCCAGGTCGGCGAGGCGCAGCAGCGGGTTCGTCGGCGTCTCCACCCACACCATGCGGGTGCGCGGCGTGATCGCCGCCTCGATCGCCGAAACGTCGGCCAGGTCGACGTAGCTGAACGCGAGACCGGCCGAGCGGGCGCGCACCTTGTCGAACAGCCGGAACGAGCCGCCGTAGAGGTCCTCGCTCGCGATCACGTGGTCGCCTGCGTCCAGCACGTCCAGCAGCGTCGCCATGGCCGCCAGCCCCGAGGCGAAGGCGTATCCGCGCGTCCCGCTCTCCAGGTCGGCGACGCCCCGCTCGAGGGCGAAGCGCGTGGGATTGTGGCTGCGCGAGTACTCGAAGCCCTGGTGCACGCCCGGGCTGGACTGGGCGTAGGTGGAGGTGGCGTAGATCGGCACCGTGACGGCGCCGGTCGTCGGATCGTGCGCCTGGCCGCCGTGGATGGCCCGCGTGGCGAAGTCCAGCCGGTTGCGGCCCCTGGAAGTCTCGTCGGTCACGCCGCGCGCCTCAGGTAGTTGATCAGGTCGATGCGCGTGATGAGGCCCAGGAACTCGCGGCCCTCCATCACGATCGCCACCTCGTCACGCTCGAAGATCGGAAGCAAGGCGTCGAGAGGCTCGCCCGCCTGCAGGGTGTGCAGCTTGGCCGTCATGGCGGTGGCGACGGGCTGGCGGAAGCGCTGGTCCTGGCGGCGGTCCTCGACGGCCTCCAGCAGGTCGCTCTCGTCGATCAGGCCGATCAGGCGCCCGTCGTCCAGCACGGGGAGCTGGCTCACGTCGGCGGCGCGCATGCGGTTGTAGGCGGTGAGCAGGGTGTCGTCCGGGCCGACGGTGACCGCGTCGCCCGTGCTGCGGGCGATCAGGTCGCGCAGGTCGCCGTGCAGCTCGCGGTCGACCAGGCCCTGCTCGGCGACCCAGCTGTCGTTGTAGACCTTGGAGAGGTAGCGGCTGCCAGTGTCGCACACGAGCGTGACCACCCGCTTGGGCTCGGTCTGCTCGCGGCAGTAGCGCAGGGCGCCCGCGAGCAGCGTCCCGGACGAGGATCCGCCGAGGATGCCGGCCTTGGTCAGGAGCAGGCGGGCGGTGGCGATGCTCTCGGCGTCGGGGATCTCGTAGGCCTTGGCCACCAGGTCGAGGTCGCAGTTGTCGGGGATGAAGTCCTCGCCGATGCCCTCCACCACCCAAGAGCCGGGCTCGACCTTCTCGCCGCGCTCGACCAGGGGCGCGAGGATCGACCCCACGGGATCGGCCAGGACCATCTTCGTCTTCGGCGAGGCCTTGCGGAAGAAGCGGCCCAGGCCCGTCAGCGTGCCGCCCGAGCCCACGCCCACCACGACCGCGTCCACGTCGCCGCCCATCTGCTCCAGGATCTCGGGGCCGGTGGAGGTTTCGTGCGCCAGCGGGTTCGCCGGGTTCGAGAACTGGTTGATGTAGACGGCGTTGTTCAGCTTGGCCGCGATCGCCGCGGCCATGTCCTGGTAGTATTCCGGGTGGCCCTTGCCCACGTCCGAGCGGGTGATCCGCACGTCGACGCCCATGGCCCGCAGGTGCTGGATCTTCTCACGCGCCATCTTGTCGGGCACCACGAGGAGCAGCTTGTAGCCCTTGAGGATCCCGACCTGGGCGAGGCCCAGGCCGGTGTTGCCGGCGGTGGCCTCGACGATCACGCCGCCCGGCTTCAGCGACCCGTCCGCCTCGGCCGCCTCGATCATCGAGCGGGCGATGCGGTCCTTGATGGAGCCGCCGGGGTTGGCGCTCTCCAGCTTCACGAACAGGCGGCAGGGGCCGGTGTCGAAGTCCTGCAGCTCGACCATCGGCGTGCGGCCGATGAGCTCCAGGGCGGTGGCCGCGGGGGGCGGCGTCGGTTGGGTGGTCAAGGGGGCCTCGCGGGGGGACGACGCACTCTACGGCAAACGGCGGCCGTTTGCCGAGGTTTCAGCCCGCGGAGGTAGACATCAGGCGTCGCGTCAGCGCAAGGCGCATCATTCTGCCCTCATGCGCAGCTTGCGAGGGCATGAGTGCGCGTCGGGAGGCCGGCCATGCGGACCAGCCGGCCTCCCCCCGCGCGTTCAGGCGGCGAGGGCTCGCCGCCGGCGCAGAGTCGCGCCCGCCAGGCCGAAGCCGGCGATCATCAAGGCCCACGTCCCCGGTTCGGGAACCACCCCGCCGCCGTTGCCGTAGAAGGCGTTGAAGCAGGCGTCGTCCGCCCGGTCCACGCACACCTGGAACGACCCGGTGTTGTCGGCGAAGATGTCGTCGTTGACGCCGAACTGCAGGCGGGTGATCCCGGCGCCCCGCGACGTCGAGAACCCGACCAGCCAGGACCCGTCGTCAAAGACGGTGCCCAGCGAGAAGGGGCCCAGGACGCTGCCGGCGTCGTCGGCGTAGGTCCCGACGAGGGCGCCCAGGTGCACCCCGGCGTGGGCTTCGGTCTGGTACTCGCCCGACATGTACAGGCTGGGGAACGCGGTCCCCGAGAAGCCCAGGGCGTCGTTCTTGATGCCGGTCGCCGTGTCGCCGCGGTTGTCGACGCTGGGCGGGTTGCCGAACACATCGATCAGGCCGCCCGGCACGAAGAGGATGCCGAAGTCGTCCCCTTCGCCGATGCCCAGGTCGGCGAAGTCGAAGATCGCGGGTCCGGTCCCGTCCTGGATCCCGAACTGGTAGTCGGTGTTGAGGCCGCCATCTTCCCACAGCCACGGCATGGCCGTGCCCGAGACGTTGACGACAACATAGTCTGCTGCATGAGCGGCCCCGCCCACGGCCAAAGCGGCCATGGCGCCAGCCAGGAGACGTCGCATCGTAGCTCCCCGTCAGGGTTCGCCGGCCCCGTGTCAGCGGGCGATGGTCGTGTCGCAGACATCCTATGCGCAGAGGGCCGCCCGGGAAACGATGTTCGCCTCTCGCGGGAGTCGGCGCCCGTGTAACCCCGTCGCTACGGTTCAGTACGGTGCGCGGCGCGCGCAAGGCCGCTAGTCTGCGACGCGACGAGATGGAGTACGCCTTGAGACGCCTGATCCTGTTCGCCGCCGCCGCCGCCCTGGCCGCCTGCTCGCCGGGCAAGGGGGGCGCGCCCGGCGCCAAGTTCAACACCGAGATCCCCATGAACGAGTTCATGGGCCACTTCGTGGACCCGGCCGCCTTCATGATCTGGAAGAACTCGGGGACGATGGTCGACGAGAAGGGCGAGCATTCGCTCTACCCCACCACCGACGAGGGGTGGGACGTCCTGGTGACGGGCGCGACCATGCTGGTGGAGGCCGGCAACGTGCTGCAGATGCCGGGCCGGACGCGAGCGCCCGAGGCCGACTGGAACAAGTATTCCCGCATGCTCAGCGAGAGGGCCATGCTGGCCCGGGCCGCGGCCGAAAAGCACGACGAGAAGGCGGTGTTCGACGAGGGCGGGCGCATCTACGAGGTCTGCGTCGCCTGCCACGAGCAGTTCGTCATCGAGCCCCAGATGAAGGCGCAGGGGCCGGCGGAGGGCGATCCCCTGCCCGCCGCCCCGGAGAAGAAGTAGGGCGCCGGCCTACCAGCTCGGCGGCCGCACGCAGCGGCCGTGCGGACCGCCCATCACGTCCAGGGCGCGCGGCGGCGTCAGGCCTTCCAGGTCGCAGCGCTGTCGGTCGACGCCGAAGGCGCCGTAGGGCGGCCCGGCGTCCGGGCCCCGCACGCCCCCGCGCCGCGAGCGCTCGTCGCCGAAGGCCAGGCTGAGCCGGCCGGTCCGACCCAGGGGCATCTCGCTGCGCATGTAGACGCTCCGGTAGCCGCCCGTGCCGACGGCGACCGCGACCTCGCCGTGGACTCTCCGATCGTCGGCGCCGTCGTCGCGGGGCGTCACGCCGGCGACGCCCTCCTCGATCGGCGCGGCGGGCGAGGTCCGCAGGAACTCGGCGATCTGGTCGCCGACGCTGCCGCCGGCGGCCGCGGCCGTGGCCTGCGGAGGCTCCGCCGCGGCAGCCGGCGACGCGGCGAGGGCGAGGGCGAGGACGGCGGCGACGCGCATGCGGGAACTCCTGTCCCGCCACGGAACGCCCGGATTATGGCGAAGGTGTTGCAGCCCCGGCCCGATCCGGCCGGGCCTGGGCCGCGGGGACGTTGGCGACGATCCCGGCCTCGTTGCCCGGCTGGCCCGCCGGCACGAGCTCGTAGAAGCCCGCCAGCCGCAGGCGCACAACCACCGGCTTCTCGCTGGAGTTCGAGAACTGCCAGCCCTGTATGCCGTCGAAGGGCGCGGTGAGCGCGCCCTGCTGCCTGAGCCCGAAGGCCTGCCGGTAGGTGGCCACCGTCATCGGCTGTCCCGGCGCGGGCGTCGTGTGGCCGTGCTGGTCATAGTGGAAGTCGCGCGCATCGGCCGAGCCGACCACCTCCCAGGCGTAGATGAGGGTGGCGTCCTTCGCCATCTTCACCTTGTACTCGAGCTCGGATTTCTCGACCCCGTCCAGGAAGCCGCCCAGCGGGATCTCGACGACGTCGGTCCGGAACGGCGCCGCGTATTCCCGCGCCCGCGCCGCGCCGCCGCTCCGGGCGTCGACCTCCACCTCGTCGGGCGCCCAGAGCCGCGACAGGCCCGAGAGCTTGCCGACGCCCAGCGGATCCCGGTTGAACTCGGCCGGCAGGATCACGCCCAGCACGATCAGGACCGCCGCTGCGAGCGTGGCCGCGGTGACGGCCAGCAGGCGGCCGCGCGAGAGGGTCGGTGGCTCGCTCATGAGACCGCTCCGTCGAGGATGAAGCCGGCGATCTGGTCGCCGGCGAGCACGAACCCGGCCAGCATCAGGAGGACGTTGGCGCCGGCCGCCATCGGCCGGAAGGTTTTCGAGCGCCGCCAGTAGGTCATCGCCACCAGGATAAGGGACAGCGCCGCGATCTGGCCCAGCTCGACGCCGATGTTGAAGGCGACAAGGTTCACGACCAGGCCGTCGGGGTTGAGGTTCAGCGCCTGCAGCTTGGTGGCCAGGCCGAAGCCGTGGATCAGCCCGAAGCCCAGCACGGCGATCCGCGTGTCCGGCTGGCGGCCGAACACCGTCCGGAAGCCGCCGAGGTTGTCGAAGGCCTTGTAGGCCACCGACAGCCCGATGACCGCGTCCACGAGGTGCGGCTCCACCTCCAGCCTCAGCAGCACGCCCGCCAGCAGCGTGATCGAGTGGCCCAGCGAGAAGAGGCTCACATAGAGCGCGATCTCCTTCAGCCGGAACAGGAAGAAGATGACGCCCACCAGGAACAGCAGGTGGTCGTAGCCCGTCACCATGTGCTTGGCGCCGAGGTAGGCGAAGGGGATCGGGTCGGGGCCCCGCGTGGCGGCCACGAAGGCGGCGTCGGTCCCGCCGATGTTGTGCGCCATCGCCGCGCCGGCCCAGGCCAGCGCCGAGAGGCCGAGCAGGACGGCGGCGGCTCGCGACTGGCCCTTCCCCATGGCGCCAGCCATAGCGGTCTTCGCCCCGGCAGGCGAGGCGCCAGACACGCAAAGGGCGGGACCTTGGTCCCGCCCTCGTCGGTCTGTCCGCGCCGTGACGGCGCGGCGTGACTAGAACTCGCGCCGCAGGGTCGCGCCCCAGGTGCGCGGCGCGTTGGTCAGGAAGCCGTAGCGGGCCCGCAGGCCGCGCTCGCGGTCGATGGCCAGCTTCGCCCGCTCGTCGCCCAGGTTGTTGACGAACAGGGCGCCCTCCCAGCCGTCGCCCCGGACGCCGATGCGCAGGTTCACCACCTCGTAGCTCGGCAGCTCCAGCGGGAAGATCAGGCTGGCGGCCGGCTGGCCGCCCACGTTCGGGAAGAGGGCCACGGAACGGGGGTTGTTCTCCTGGTCCGACACCTGGGTGTAGCGCTTGCCCACGTGCTGGACGGTGAGGTTCGAGAACACCTCGGCGCCGCTGGCGAGCGGCCGCTCGTAGCCGACGCTGAGCGAGGCCTGGAACTTCGGCACGGTCGGGAGACGGTTGCCGTCGCGCAGGCCCTGGATCGGCTGGCCGGCCGAGTCCAGCAGGCTCGAGGTCAGCTCGGCGTCGTTGTACGAGGCCGTCGCGGCGACATCGAAGTTCTCGGTCAGCCGGTAGGCGAACTCGGCGTCGAAGCCGACCGACTTGGCCGACGGCACGTTGGCGATGATCCGCGACGAGCACGACCCGGCGTCGATGGTGGCCTGCAGGTTGTCGATGTCGGCGTAGAAGCCGGCCAGCGTCAGCGAACCCGCGCCGCCGCCGAACCGCGCCTTCATCCCCGCCTCGTAGTTCCAGACCGTCTCGTTCTTGAAGCTCGGCTGGGACAGGGCGTTGAAGGTGGCGAAGTCGGCGGGGGTGCACAGCGGGCGGTTCAGCGGGTCGTTGATGCCGCCCAGACGGAAGCCCTTGGACACCTGCGCGTTCAGGGTGACGTCGTCGGTCGCCTCGTAGGCGACGATGAGGCGCGGCGCCCAGCTGTCGGCCTTGGTCTTGCCCGGGACCTCGATGGTCTTGTCGGCGAAGATCCCGTCGAAGGTGAGCTCGCGGCTTTCCTCGTAGTCGGCGTAGCGGAGGCCGGCGGTCACATCCAGGCGCTCGGTCACCGAGAACGTGGCCTCGCCGAACGCGGCGATCTGCTTCTGCTTGTAGGGAACCGTGGAGAAATAGAGGCTGTCCGTCGGCGCGCGGTCGCTGGCGGTCGGGATGCCCGTGGCCGCGCTGAAGCCCACCACCCGCAGGTCCTGGGCGTAGTCGCGGTCGATGTCGGAATAGAACGCGCCCACCACCCACTGCAGCGGGCCTTCGCCGGTCGAGGCGAGGCGCACCTCCTGGGTGAAGCTCTGGACGTCGGTGGTGTCGTAGAGCGGCGCGTCGATCGTGTAGACCGCCTGCGGCAGGCCGATGGAGCCGCCGGTGATCGAGCCGGTGAGCGCGGTGGCGTCGCGCAGGACCAGCACGTCGCGGTCGGTCAAGGTCGAGATCGAGGTGAGGCGCAGGCCGCCGAAGTCCATCTGGACGTTCAGGTCGGCGAGGAAGAACTCGTCCTCGAACTTCTCCTTCAGCTGGGTGAACTGCTTCAGGCCGCCCAGGCGCGCGCGGGGGCGCGTGGTGGTGAACTCGTTGGCGAGGATGTTGTAGATGTCGACGCGGTTGAAGCCGTCCACGTCGATGTCCTGGTACAGCACCCGCGGGGTGATCGTCAGGTTCTCGCTCGGCTTGATCAGCAGCGCGGCGCGGACGCCGCGGCGCACGCCGTCGTTCACGTCGCGCTCGACGCCGCCGCCGGGCTGCAGGGCGTCGATGAAGCCCGGGAACTGCTCGGTATAGGCCGTCACCCGCAGCGCCATCATGTCGTTGATCGGCGCGTTGATCGTGCCCTTCAGGTTGTAGCCGACGTCGCCATGCTCGACCTTGGAGACCGTGCCCTCGATCACGCCCTCGAAGCGGTCGGTGGTCGGCTGGTTGGTGATGTAGCGCACCGTGCCCGACAGCGAGCCCGAGCCGTAGAGCGTGCCCTGCGGGCCGCGCAGCACCTCGACGCGGTTCAGGTCGAAGAGGTCCAGGTCCGGCGTGAACAGCGACAGCGAGATCACGCTCTCGTCGAGGTAGACGCCCACCTGTTCCTTCACGCCCGGCTGGTCACGGACGATCTGGCCGGCCGAGATGCCGCGGATCGCCACCTGGCTCTGGCCGGGGCCGAGGTTCTGGACGGTGAAGCTCGCGACGGTGCGCGACAGCTCTTCCACGTTCGTCACGCCGCGGTCGCGCATGACCTGCTCGGTCTGCGCCGCCACCGAGAAGGGGACATCGATCAGCGCCTCGTCGCGCTTGCGCGCCGTGACCACCAGCTCCTCGACCTCGGCGACATCCGTCTGCGCCGCGGCGGGCATGCCGACCGCCAGGGCCAGGCCGCTCACGCACGAGGCGAGCATCAGCTTGCGAAGGGTCATCTCGTTCTCTCTCCGACCTTTTTGCGACGGCTCTCGGGCCGTCTGATTGGCCGGACAGCTACGCGCCGCCCCCCGCCCCCGCTAGGCGATGCGCGCAACACCGTTACACGTATCGCGAGCGGGCCGCCGCTTTCTCACCGAGCGTGGCCGCACCGCCACAATTCCTTGTCAGGAGGTTAACGGGAGGGCGCGCGCTCAGTGTCCGCCCTCGACCCACGCCACGCCGGCGCGCCTGAGCGCCTCGGCCAGCGCCGCCTCCAGGTCGATCGCCTCCCACCGCCGCATGGGGTTCAGATGGGCGGTGAGGTCCGGCAGCAGCCGCACGCCGAAACGCCGCGCGGCGCCGCTCGCCTTGTAGCCGGCCTTGTGCTGGTCGAACCGCAGGTCGGGGTCGCGCGCGGTCTGGCCCACGTAGAGGCCCCAAGGCTCGGCCCGGCGGCGATCGCGCAGCAGCACCACGTAGACCGAATGCCCCGCGCCAGGCAGGCCGCACGTGGTCGCCCTCAGCGTGCGCGCGGCGCGCAAGGCCTCGCCAAGCCAACCTGGACCATCGTCATGAAACATCGAAGCCGCTGGCGCACCCGACACGATTCGAACGTGTGACCTTTGCCTTCGGAGGGCAACGCTCTATCCAGCTGAGCTACGGGTGCGTCTTCAGCGGAGGCGTGTCTCTAGCTGAAAGGGCGCGCGGCCGCAAACCGGTACGGTGATTTCAGGCGGGCAATCCTGACGCATGTCCGGGACGCTAGCCTCCGCGCCAAGAAGAGTTGGGGAAACGGCAATGGGCGTCTGGAAACCTCTGGCTGGGGCGGGCGTGGCCGCCGCGGCGGCGGTGCTGGCGGGCATGGGCCTTGCGGGGCTGGCGCAGGCGCAGGCCACCGACGGGTTCGAGCCGCCGGGCAAGGCGGTCTACGACCAGCTCTGCGCCGCCTGCCACAACGCGCCCGAGGCCGGCAGCCGCACGCCGGCGTTCAGCGCCCTGCGCAAGATGAGCGCCCAGCAGATCGCCGCGGCGCTCACCACCGGCGTGATGAAGCCGATCGGCGACGGCATGGATCGCCGCCAGATCCGCGACGTGGTCGCCTATCTCGCCGCGCCCGAGGGGCCGGTCGGCACGGCCTGGCTCGACGGCAATCGGTGCGCCGAGGACAAGCGCGCCGTCGACCTCTCGGCCAGGCCCGCCCAGGTGGGCTTCGGCGTCGACACCGACAACTCCCGGCGGATGACGGCCGCGCAGGCGGGGTTCAGCACCCGCGACGCGGCCAACCTCGAGGTCGCCTGGGCGCTGGCCCTGCCGCGCACCTCGGGCCTCCGGGGGCAGGGCGTCGTGGTCGGGTCCACGCTGTTCTATCCGGCCGGCCAGGCCGGGCACCTGCTGGCGCTCGACACCCGGACCGGCTGCGTGAAGTGGGCCGTCCAGACGCCGTCGAACCTGCGCGCCAGCCTCGCCTACGGCCGGCTGGGTCCGAACGGGCCCTGGGCGCTGGTGGGCGGCGACAACAGCGGTCACCTCACCGCCTTCGACGCCCGTGACGGCAAGGTGCTGTGGCGGGTCGATCCGCGGCACGACAAGCAGGTCCCGCTGTCGGGCACGCCGCTCTTCGCGGGCGATCGCATCCTGGTCCCGATCTCGGCCGCCGACGTGGGCCTGGCGATGCGGCAGGGCTACGAATGCTGCAAGACGCACGGGGCGGTGGCGGCCGTCAGCGCCGCGGACGGCAAGCTGCTGTGGACCTGGCACACCATGCCCGACGCCAAGCCGCTGGGCCGCAAGAACTCGGCCGGCGTCGAGATGTTCGGGCCCTCGGGCGCCCCGATCTGGTCCAGTCCCTCGGTCGACCTGAAGGCGGGCGTGGCCTACACCTCGACGGGGGAGGGCACCTCGCCGCCCGACCCGGGCACCACCGACTCCCTCGTCGCCATCGACCTGAAGACCGGCAAGACCAAGTGGGTGTTCCAGGCGCTCGCCAACGACATCTGGCACATGGCCTGCCCCATCGGCGCGCCGAAGCCCGGCCAGAAGATCAACCCCAACTGCTTCTTCGCCGGCGAGGGCAGCGTGCTCCTCGACCACGATTTCGGCGGCGGGCCGCTCCTGTGGAAGGGCAGGGGCAAGAGCCTCGTGCTGGGCGGCCAGAAATCGGGCGAGGTCTGGGCGGTCGACGCGGGCACCGGCAGGAAGGTGTGGCGCCACCAGTTCGGCAAGGGCTCGGCCCTGGGCGGCGTCCACTGGGGCATCGCCACCGACGGCGTGCGCGTGTTCGCGCCGATCTCGGATCCGGGCGTCCCGGCCCCGCTGAACGCGGCGGGCCTCTACGCCATCGACATCGCCAGCGGCAAGCTCGCCTGGTCGTGGACGTCGACGCCCGACTGCTCCGGCGAGCGCAAGACCCGCGTGGCGGGCTGCGCGATCCGGCACGGACTCTCGGCGCCGCCGCTGGTGGTGGACGGGGCGGTGTTCGCCGGCAGCCTCGACGGCCGGTTCCACGTGTTCGAGGCGGCGACCGGCAAGCTGCTCGCCACGCACGACACGGCCGTTCCGTTCAAGACCGTGAACGGGATCGACGGCAAGGGCGGCTCGATCGACGCGGCCGGGCCGTTCGCCGGCGACGGCATGCTGTTCGTGCCCTCGGGCTACGCGAGCTTCGGCCAGACGGGGGGCAATGTGCTGGTGGCGTACCGGCCGAAAAAGTAGGGGGCTTCGCGTCCTCTCCCGCGGCGCGGGAGGGGTCGTCGCGCAGCTCGCGATCTCAACAGCTTCCGACCGTCCCGGCGAATGCCGGGACCCAGATCCTGGTGCGAGGTCGTGGTTGGAGGGGCTCCAAGCTTGCGGAACCCGCGTCTGAACCATTCCATCTGGATCCCGGCCTTCGCCGGGATGGGCGGGTACTGAATGCGGACCCTAGGCCTGGCCCAGGACGCTGTCCCAGAACTTCCGGGCCTTGCCGGTGAAGCCGGCCGCCTTCGGGTGCTGCTGTTCGCCGCAGAGGCCGGCGAGCTCGCGCATCAGTTCCTTCTGGCGCGCGGTCAGGTGGGTGGGCGTCTCGACGAACAGCTCGACCACCAGATCGCCCCGCTGCGGTCCGCGCAGCGACGGCATGCCGCGGCCCTTCACGCGAACCGTGCGGCCGGTCTGGGCGCCCTCGGGGACCTTGACCTCGATCTTGCAGGCGCCGTCGCAGTCCGCGCCGCCCATCAGGCACGGCGCCTCGATCTCGCCGCCCAGCGCCGCGGTGCACATCGGCACGGGCACGGTGCACAGCAGGTCGAGGCCGTCGCGCTCGAACAGCTCGTGCGGCTTCACCGAGACGAAGATGTAGAGGTCGCCGCGCGGCCCGCCGCGCAGGCCGGCGTCGCCCTCGCCGGCCAAGCGGATGCGCGCGCCGTCGTCGACGCCCGCGGGGATCCGCACCGCCAGGGTCCGGGTCTTGCGGATCTGTCCGGCGCCGCGGCACTCGACGCACGGGTCCATCACCATGCGGCCCGAGCCGCCGCAGCGGGGGCACGTGCGTTCGATGGAGAAGAAGCCCTGGCTGGCCCGCACGCGGCCGGCTCCGTGGCAGGTGGTGCAGGTGGTCGGGCTGGTGCCGGGCTTGGCGCCCGAGCCCTCGCAGGGCTCGCAGGTCATGGTCACGGGGACGGTGATCTCGACCTCGGAGCCGGCATAGGCCTGCTCGAGGGTGATCTCCAGGTCGTAGCGCAGGTCGTTGCCCCGCGCCGGACCGCCGCGCGCCTGCCGGCCGCGCCCGCCGAACATGTCGCCGAAGACGTCGCCGAACACCTCGTTGAAGATGTCGCCCACGTCGTGGAACTGGCCGCCGCCCATGCCGCCCTGGCCGTTGACGCCGGCGTGGCCGAAGCGGTCGTAGGCGGCGCGCTTCTGGGGATCGGAGAGGACCGAGTAGGCCTCGTTGATCTCCTTGAACCGGCTGGCCGCATCCTCGCATCCGCCATTGCGGTCGGGATGGTGCTCCATCGCCTGCTTGCGGAAGGCGGACTTCAGCGCGGCCTCGTCGCAGCCGCGCTCCACGCCCAGGATCTCGTAATAGTCCCGCATGAGTCGTCAGGCGCTCGAAAACTGGTGTGAATTGAAGTGGGTGGCCCCCCGCCCGGCTGCAAGGCTTAGCAAGACCGAGCGGGCGGGGGAACCTGTTGCTTCAGCAACCGCGAAGGCGGCGGCGACGACCCCAATGACGCCTTCATGCCGTGAGGCAGGTCCGGACGCCATGGGGCGCGTTGTCACGCCGACTTCTTGCCGTCGCCGTCGACTTCCTCGAACTCCGCGTCGACCACGTCGTCAGAGGAGCCGCCCTGGGACGAGGCGCCGTCGGCGCTGCCGCCGTCGTCGCCCTGCTGGGCCTTGTACATGGCCTCGCCCAGCTTCATCGAAGCCTGGATGAGGGTCTGGGTCTTCGCCGAGATCGCCTCGGCGTCGCCGCCCTCCAGCGAGCCCTTCAGGTCGTCGAGCGCCGACTGGATGGCGGACCGGTCGGCCTCGCCCACCTTGTCGCCATGCTCGGCGAGCGCCTTCTCGGTCGAGTGGATGACCGCGTCGGCCTGGTTCTTGGCCTCGACGGCCGCCCTGCGCTTCTCGTCGTCGGCCTTGTTGGACTCGGCTTCCTTGACCATGGCCTCGATGTCCGAATCCGAGAGGCCGCCGTTGGCCTGGATGCGGATCGACTGCTCCTTGCTGGTCGCCTTGTCGCGGGCGGTGACGTGGACGATGCCGTTGGCGTCGATGTCGAAGGTGACCTCGACCTGCGGCACGCCGCGCGGGGCGGGCGGGATGCCGACCAGGTCGAACTGGCCCAGCAGCTTGTTGTCCTGCGCCATCGGGCGTTCGCCCTGGAAGACCCGGATCGTCACGGCCGACTGGTTGTCGTCCGCGGTCGAGAAGGTCTGGCTGCGCTTGGTGGGGATCGTGGTGTTGCGCTCGATCAGCGGGGTGAACACGCCGCCCAGCGTCTCGATGCCCAGCGTCAGCGGGGTCACGTCGAGCAGCAGCACGTCCTTGACGTCGCCGGCCAGGACGCCCGCCTGCACGGCGGCGCCCAGCGCCACGACCTCGTCGGGGTTCACGCCCTTGTGCGGCTCGCGACCGAAGAACGCCTTCACCGTCTCGACGACCTTGGGCATGCGGGTCATGCCGCCGACCAGGATCACCTCGTCGATGTCGGACTTCTTCAGGCCCGCGTCCTTCAGCGCCTGCTCGCAGGGGCCGACGGTCTTCTGGATCAGGTCCTCGACGAGGGCTTCGAGCTTGGCGCGCGACAGCTTGATGTTGAGGTGCAGCGGGCCCGAGGCGTTCATGCTGATGAAGGGCAGGTTCACCTCGTACTGGGTGACGCTGGACAGCTCCTTCTTCGCCTTCTCGGCCTCTTCCTTCAGGCGCTGGAGGGCCAGCTTGTCCTTCCGCAGGTCGACCGACTGCTCCTTCTTGAACTCGTCGGCCAGGTAGTCGACGAGCCGCAGGTCGAAGTCCTCGCCGCCCAGGAAGGTGTCGCCGTTGGTCGACTTCACCTCGAAGACGCCGTCGCCGATCTCCAGGATCGAGACGTCGAAGGTGCCGCCGCCCAGGTCGTAGACCGCGATCTTCTTGCCGTCGTTCTTCTCGAGGCCGTAGGCCAGCGCGGCCGCCGTCGGCTCGTTGATGATGCGCAGGACTTCCAGGCCGGCGATCTTGCCGGCGTCCTTGGTGGCCTGGCGCTGGGCGTCGTTGAAGTAGGCCGGGACGGTGATCACCGCCTTCTCGACCTTCTCGCCGAGGTGCTGCTCGGCGGCTTCCTTCATCTTCTGCAGGATGAAGGCCGACACCTGCTGGGGCGAGTAGTCCTTGCCCTGGGCCTTGACCCAGGCGTCGCCGGTCGGACCCTTGACGATGTCATAGGGCACCATCCCCTTGTCCTTCGACACCACGGGGTCGTCGAAGTTGCGGCCGATCAGGCGCTTGATCGCGAAGAGGGTGTTGGAGGGGTTGGTGACCGCCTGGCGCTTGGCGGGCTGGCCCACGAGGCGCTCGCCGTCATCCTGGAAGGCGACCACCGAGGGCGTGGTCCGCGCGCCTTCGGCGTTCTCGATCACTTTCGGCGTCTTGCCGTCCATGATGGCCACGCACGAATTGGTCGTGCCGAGGTCGATGCCGATAATCTTGCTCATCAGTCGTCTGCTCGCTCCTGTTGGCGGACGCCGCGGGTGGGCCTTCTGATGAAGCGCCCGAGAATAGCGACGCCCCCGGTTCGACTACGTCCCGTCCGGCCCTGCTTCGGGCGAAGGCCGGTGTCGAGAGCGGATATGGGGAAACTCGGGGGCCCTGCAAGGGCAAAGCCCCAATCTCGACAGGGGCTTGTCATGCGACGCCCCGCCAGTTCGTGGCGGCTGCGGCGTAGAGCTCGGCCGGGTGCGGCGTCTCGCCGCCCCGCGAGGCGATGAAGGCGTGCTCCACGACCATGGCCTGCTGCTCGATGTTCAGCCGCGCGAACCCCGGCCCGCGCTCCAGGTCGTAGGCGTAGGCCGCCGCGCCATCGCCCGCCTTGATCTTCGCCAAGAGCAGCCCCACGCCCCGCTGCGCCTGCCAGACGTGCGTGAGCTCATGGACGAACACGGCCTGCCGGCGGAGCGGCTCGTCGGCGAAGTCGAGGGGCGCCGTGGCGGCCGGCCACACCACCAGCCGCGTCCCCGTGACGAACGCGCGGTTCCAGGCGGGCAGCGCGAGGATCCTCACGCGGTCCGTATCCAGCGCCTCGCCGAACACCTCCGCGCCGAGCGCCCGCTCGCCGGCGGTGAGGCGGCGGACGGCCAGGGGTTTCATGCGCAGGCTCATGGCGGTCGGCCTTGATGTTCGACGGCGAAACCCATCAACTCCCGGCGGGCCCCTGATGGTCCTGCGGGGTCCGGGCCGCCGACCGGCGCCGGCGACGGCCCCAATGCTGGAGGAAACGCCATGGTCACCCTAACCCGCCCGGACGGCACGCGCCCCGAGGACCTGCACCTGTCGCGCCGCGGCCTGACCCTGGCGCTGACCGGCGGCTACGCCGTCGCCGCCTGGTCCGCCCAGGCGGAGCCGATCAGGACCGACGGGACGAACCTCGTGCAGAGCGAGCTGACGATCAAGGCGGCCGACCGCGAGATCCCCGCCTTCGTCGCCCGTCCCGCCCGCAACGGACGGTTCCCCTGCGTGGTGCTGATCTCGGAGGTGTTCGGGCTGCACGAGTACATCCGCGACACCTGCCGGCGCCTCGCCAAGGCCGGCTATGTGGTGATCGCGCCCGACTTCTTCGTCCGCGCGGGCGATCCGTCGAAGCTCACCGACTTCCCCGCGATCATGAAGATCGTGGCCACTGCCACGGACGCCCAGGTGACCGGCGACATCAAGGCCGCGCTCGACTGGCTCAAGGCGCAGTCCTTCGCGGACGCGAAGCGGGTGGCGGTCACCGGCTACTGCTGGGGCGGCGCGGTGACCTGGGAGGCCTGCGCCCGCTTCGCGGAGTTCAGGTGCGGCGTCGCGTGGTACGGCCGGCTCACGTCCGGGATGTCGCCGGGGGACGCGTCGAACCGCAATCCGCTCGACCTCGCGCCCGAGCTGAAGGCGCCGGTGCTCGGCCTCTACGGCGAGAAGGACAACGGCATCCCGCTGACGGACGTCGAGAAGATGAAGGCGGCGCTCGCGGCCGCGGGCAAGACCGGCAGCGACATCATCGTCTACCCCGGCGCCCAGCACGGATTCCACGCCGACTATCGGCCCTCGTACAACAAGGAGGCGGCCGAGGACGCCTGGGGCAAGATGCTGGCTTTCTTCAAGAAGAACGGCGTGTAGGGGCGGGCGGCGGAGCGGCGCTGCGCCGCCTAGAACACCGGCTCTTCCACCTTCGGCGGCGGCGTCGGCGCGGGCGCCGCCTCGACCACCGCGGGCGGCGGCGCGGGCGTCACGGCCGCCGCGGCTTCCGGGCCGGCCGGAGCGCCCTTCTCGGCCTCGGCCTTGGCGAGGGCGGCGGCTTCGGCCTTGGCCTTCTCCTCGGCCTCGAGCGCGGCCTGCTCCTCGGGCGTGAGCTCCTCGGGCGTCGGCGCGCCGCCGATCCTCTCGTCGATGAGCGGCGTGGCCTCCTGGGCCTGCAGCACGGCCGCGCCCTTGCCCACGGGACCGTCGCCGGGCAGGCGGCCGCGGGCCGGAGCGGTGAACACGCCCAGCGCGAAGGCGCCGAGGCACGCCACGACGAGGGCGGTCGCCACGAGCTGCAGGACGGGACGGGGCATCGACCAGGACATGGCGCGGACCCTAATGCGCCGGCCCGCCCTGCGGAAGCCCGTCCGGCCGCGGCGCGATCACGGTAAACGCGCGATTAACGGTCGCGGCGGCAGAAAGGGGTGTTCGGCAGTTCGGAGCGTGGGGATTCGATGGCGCGGGTGGCGCGAAAGACCGGCTGGGAGCTGGCGCTCCACATCGGCAGTCTCACCTGGCGGCATCCCGCGACCGCGCGCCTGCGCGGCGGCGTGACCGCGGCGTTCGGCGTGGCCCTGGCCGCGGCCTTCGCCACCTACAACGCGGCGGATCCGAGCCTGAACGCCGCAAGCCCGCTTCAGCCGACGAACGCCCTCGGCGGCGGCGGCGCGGTGCTGGCCGACATCGGAGTGCAGTCGCTGGGCGTGGCCGCCGGCCTGCTGGCGCTCCTGATCGTGACGGTCGGCCTGTCCCGCGTCGCCGATCCCGACCCCGACGCCTCCCGCGCCCGGCTGCGCCTGCGCGCCGCCATCGGGACCCTGGGCGTGCTGATGCTGGCCGGCGCGCTGGCCTGGGCGCCGGTCCCGGCCGCCTGGCCGCTGGCCAAGGGGCTGGGCGGGTTCTGGGGCGACTCGCTCCTGGCCGGCCTGTCGGGCCTGATCGGGTACGCCCGGATTCCCCAGGGCGGCCTCATCGCGGGACTGGTCCTGAGCCTCGCCGGGGCCGTGGCCTATGGCTACAGCCTGGGGCTGTCGCGGCTGGACGCGCGCGGGGTCGCCGACTGGCTGTCGCACGCGCTCACGCCCAAGCCGAAGCTGAAGGCGGCCCGACCCGAGCCGGTGGCGGCCGCCAAGGTGGCCCGCCGCGACCGCGCCGCGGCTCCGCCGGTCGTCCCCGAAGCGGCGGCCGACGACGAGCCCGAGGCCGCCGTGGACGAGCGCACCCTCACCGTCAAGGCGCCGAAGGCCCCGCCCAAGGAGAGCGCCCGCGAGGTCAAGGAGGCGCAGGCCACCTTCGCCTTCGCCCAGGAGGGCGGCTTCCAGCTGCCCGAGCTGTCCATGCTCACCAAGGCGCCCGCCCGCGCCGCGCAGTACGACGAGGGCGCCCTGCGCCAGAACGCCCAGCTGCTCGAGAGCGTGCTGGCCGAGTTCGGCGTCCGCGGCCAGGTGGACCAGATCCGGCCCGGCCCCGTGGTCACGCTCTACGAGCTGGTCCCCGCCGCCGGCGTGAAGTCGGCCCGCGTCGTGGCGCTCGCCGACGACATCGCACGCTCCATGAGCGTCGCCGCCTGCCGCGTCTCGGTGGTCTCCGGGCGCAACGCCATCGGGATCGAGCTGCCGAACCAGCGGCGCGAGACGGTCTATCTGCGCGAGCTCCTCGCCGCGCCCGAGTACGAGCGCGGCGGCCAGGTGGTGCCGGTGGTGCTGGGCGAGACGATCGGCGGCGAGCCCTACATCGCCGACCTCGCCAAGATGCCCCACCTGCTGATCGCGGGGACCACCGGCTCGGGCAAGTCGGTGGGCGTCAACGCCATGATCCTGTCGATCCTCTACCGGCTGCCGCCCGAGCAGTGCCGGCTGATCATGATCGATCCCAAGATGCTGGAGCTGTCGGTCTACGACGGCATCCCGCACCTGCTGGCGCCCGTCGTCACCGATCCCAAGAAGGCCATCGTCGCGCTGAAGTGGACCGTCCGCGAGATGGAGGACCGCTACCGCCGCATGTCGAAGATCGGCGTGCGCAACATCGCCTCGTTCAACGAGCGGGCCCGCGAGGCCATCGCCAAGGGCGAGCATTTCGAGCGCACGGTGCAGACCGGCTTCGACGACGCCGGGCGGCCCATCTTCGAGAGCGAGAAGATCCGGCCCGAGCCGATGCCGTACCTCGTGGTCATCATCGACGAGGTGGCCGACCTGATGATGGTGGCCGGCAAGGACATCGAAGGCGCCGTCCAGCGCCTGGCGCAGATGGCGCGCGCGGCCGGCATCCACCTGATCATGGCCACTCAGCGCCCGTCCGTGGACGTGATCACCGGCACCATCAAGGCCAACTTCCCGACGCGGATCAGCTTCCAGGTCACCTCGAAGATCGACAGCCGGACCATCCTGGGCGAGCAGGGCGCCGAGCAGCTGCTGGGCCAGGGCGACATGCTCTACATGGCCGGCGGCGGCCGCATCACGCGTCTGCACGGCCCGTTCGTGTCGGACGGCGAGGTCGAGGCCGTGGCCAGGTTCCTGCGCGACCAGGGCCAGCCCGCCTACCTCGACGAGGTCACCGCCGGCGGCGACGACGAGGACGGCGACGGCGACGGGGGCGGCTACGGCGGCGGCGACGGGGACGGCAACGACCTCTACGACCGGGCGGTCGCCGTCGTCACCCGCGACGGCAAGGCCTCGACCAGCTACATCCAGCGCCGCCTGCAGATCGGCTACAACCGCGCCGCCTCGCTCATCGAGCGCATGGAGCAGGAAGGCGTCGTCGGCCCCGCGAACCACGCCGGCAAGCGCGAGATCCTGGTCTCGGCCGCGCCGTAGCCGCGATCAGCCGCGGCGGCGCCCGCCGGGCCTGTGGCCGCGCGTCAGCGGGTCGGGCCGCTTCGGCAGGCCCTGTCGCCGGTCGGCGGCGGCATAGCGTTCCTGGCTGGATCCGAGCCCCATCTTCCCCGGCGCCTGCTCGCGCAGGGCGGAATCGCCGCTGCGGAGCCGTCCGATCGCCTCGCGCAGCAGCTCGGCCGTCTCCGCGTCGCCGGCCGCCTCGGCCTCGGCGGCGCGCCGTTCCAGG
Source organism: Phenylobacterium sp. T106 (assembly GCF_057219735.1). Classification (NCBI taxonomy): domain Bacteria; kingdom Pseudomonadati; phylum Pseudomonadota; class Alphaproteobacteria; order Caulobacterales; family Caulobacteraceae; genus Phenylobacterium; species Phenylobacterium sp. T106. The sequence continues at coordinate 419,313 of NZ_JBXVWA010000004.1, forward strand.
TCTTCGATCATGTCCATGGGCATGTAACGGCCTCGAGCCCGTGAGGGTGCAGCGACGGGGGCGGGCGGCGGCCCGGTCCGGCGGCGCGGAACTGGCCCTTGCCGAAGCGCGGCCGCCGCCGCAAGTGCGAGGCGCCAACCGAAGGAGGCCGCCCGTGCGCCAGTGGACCGTGGACGCCTTCGCGTCCGCCCCGTTTCGCGGCAACCCCGCCTGCGTGGTCGAGCCCTTCGAGGCCTGGCCCGACACGGCCTGGATGCAGGCGCTCGCGGCCGAGAACAACCAGGCCGAAACGGCGTTCCTGCTGCGGACGCCGGATCCGGCGCGCCTGGGCCTGCGCTGGTTCACGCCGCTTCTGGAGGTGCCGCTCTGCGGGCATGCGACCCTGGCGTCCGGGCATGTGCTGCTGGCCGAACTGGGGCTGACGGCGGACCGCCTCGTCTTCGACACCGCGTCGGGGCCGCTGACGGTCGCCTGTCGCGGCGACGGCTACGAGATGGACTTCCCGGCCCAGCCGCCGGTGCGGACCGACGTCCCGGACGGCCTGTCCGAGGCGCTGGGCGCCACGCCCTCGGAGGTCTGGGCGGGCCCCTATCTCGTCGCGGTGTTCGACGACGAAGCGACGGTGCGGGGCCTCAAACCCGACCTGGCGGCGCTGAACGCCGTCTCGAGCGCAGCCACCGGCGGACGCGGCAACGTGGGCGTGGCGGCGATCGCCGGCAGGGACGCCCCGTGCGATGTCGTCGACCGCTTCTTCGCCCCCGGCTCCGGCATCCCCGAGGACCCCGCGACGGGGTCGCTGCACTGCATCCTGAGCCCGCTGTTCTCGCAGAAGCTCGGGCGCGACACGGTGAGGTTCCACCAGGCCTACCCGGGCCGAGGCGGCGATCTGGAGTGCGAGCATCGGGGGGCGCGGGTGCTGATCCGCGGCCGCGCCGTGACGGTGGTCGAGAGCCGCCTGCGCCTCTGAACGCGCGAACGCGCCCCCGGGAAGTTCCCGAGGGCGCGTCGGTCTCCGCTGGCCAGACCGGCGGGCGGAGCGTCACACCTTAGCGGCGATAGGCGTACTGGCCGTCACGCAGGTTGCGGTCCACGTTCGCTTCGAGCGAGGCGAGACGTTGCTCGAGGTCATTGCGCTCCCAGCGGCTCAGGCCGTTGTGGCGATAGCGGGCCTCGATGCGCACGATCTGGTTGAACCGCTGGCGCAGTTGCGCGGCTTCGCTGCGGGTCAGGTCGCCCCGGCGCAGGCCGCGGTCGATCCGCTGGTCCAGCACCCGCTGCCTCTGGTTGATCTCGAAACCGCGGTTCCAGTCGCGCTGCTGCTGCCAGCCGCTCGCGTGGCGGTCGCTGCGCTCGTAACGCTCGTAACGGTCGTGGTCGCGGCCATAAGGCTGGGCGGCGGCGGGCAGCGCCGTCATGGCGGCCGCGGCGGCGAGGGCGGTGAGAGCGAACTTCTTCATGGCGTATCTCCTATCCGTGCGGAGGCCGGGGGGAGCCGGCTTCCATGCAGCGGATAAAAACACCCGACGGCTGAAGCAGTTCTGAGCCGCCCAGTCGGAAGTCATTCATCTACATTACGAATTGGAGAGGCGAATAAATCCGAGATCAGGCGGCGACGCCGGCCTGACTGGGGGACACGCCGTCGGTGGCGGCGGCGTTCAGGACGCCGGAGATGGCGTCGTACAGCTTGGCGATCTCGATCGGCTTGGCGACGTGCGCGTCCATGCCGACGGCCAGGTACTCCTCGACCTGATGGCTGAGGGCGTTGGCCGTCAGCGCGACGATGGGCGTGCGGCGGCGGCCGCTCGACCGCTCGGCCGCCCGGATGCCGGCGGCGGCGGCGATGCCGTCCATCACCGGCATCTGGATGTCCATCAGGATCAGGTCGTAGGTCCCGGTGCGCCACGCCTCCACGGCTTCCTTGCCGTCGGGAACGATGTGCACCTCGATGCCCAGCGAGCCCAGGACCGCGGCCAGGACCTGCTGGTTGGTCGGGTTGTCCTCGGCCGCGAGGATGCGGAGGTTGGCGTCTTCGGAGCCCGGTCCGGACTCGGACGCCTGGGAGGCCGCCGGTCCGCCGCGCGCCAGCGGCGCCTCGACGATGAACGTCGAGCCGTGGCCCTCCTGGCTCTCCACCTCGATGGAGCCGCCCATCATCTGGGTCAGCTCGCGGCAGATCGCGAGGCCGAGGCCCGTGCCGCCGAAGCGGCGGGTGGCGGAGTTGTCGGCCTGGGTGAACTTCTCGAACAGGTTGGGCAGCTTCTCGGGCGAGATGCCGACGCCGGTGTCCTTGACCGTCAGCCTGAGGCCGCCCGAGGCCGCGACGTCGACCTGGAGCGACACGGCGCCGGACGGGGTGAACTTCACGGCGTTGGACAGCAGGTTGCCCATGATCTGCCGCAGGCGGTCGGCGTCGCCGCGCCACCAGCCCTTCGCGGCGTCGTCGACCTCGACCTGGAAGTCCAGGCTCTTGGCCTCGGCCATCACGACGAAGTTGTCGCGCACGGCGTCCACCGCGGCCTCGATGTCGAAATCCTCTTCGAACAGCGTGAGCTTGCCGGCTTCGATCTTGGACAGGTCGAGGACGTCGTTCAGCACCGCGAGGAGAAGGCCGCCGGACCGGCGGATCACGTCGAGGCGGTCGCGCTGCACGGGCGCCAGGTCGCCCATGGCCATGACCTCGGCCATGGCCAGCACGCCGTTCAGCGGCGTGCGGATCTCGTGGCTCATGTTGGCCAGGAACTGCGTCTTCAGCACATTGGCGGCGTTGGCGGCGTCCCGCGCCACCTCCAGCTCGCGCATGGCGGCTTTGAGGTCGTCCTCCCGCTCGGCGAGCTTCGCCAGAAGGTGGTTGAAGCTCTCGGTGAGGCTCTGGAACAGCTCGTCCGAGGCGTCGACCGGGACGGGCGTGAAGCTGCCGGTCGCCGCCACCTCGTGCATGCCCTGCGAGAGCGCCTGGACCGGGCGTATGACGTTGTGCGCGAGGCTTCGCGCAAGGAACAGGGCCACGCCGACGCCGCCGAACAGCAGGACGAACGTCAGCGCGATGAACTGCGGCAGCATGGGCGCGAGGGACGGCTGCTCGACGGTCACGCTGACCTGCCCCGCAGGCTTGCCTCCGAGCGTCACCGTGCGCGTGATGACCTCCGTGGCGCCGCCCTTGGGCGGCGCGCGGGTGGCGATCGCCGCGAGCCGGCGGCCTTCCGCGTCCACGACGCTGGCCGAAATCACGTCCTTGCTGACCTTGAGGGTCGCAAGGGCGGCCGCCAGCGCCCGCGGGTCGGGCGAGGCGACGGACGGCGCCGCGACCTGCGCCGTGATCTCGGCCAGTTCCTCGTGGAAGCGATGCGACTGCGTGCGGGCTACGGCCCACTGCTGCAGCATGAAGGTGAGACACGCCGCCACGAGCACCACCACGGTGGTGATGAGCCCCACCCCGGCGACGCGGGCATGGAACGTCGCCGTGGGCGCGGCGGCGCGCTCCGCGCTATCGTTCGGGTTGTCCCACAGGCCCGGCATGACGCGCCCGTCTTAGCGCGCCGAGTCCTAACGCTTCGCTTCCGTGGGCCAAACTGCAACCCAGCGTGGGCGCCGCCCGGCCATGCCAACGGCGGCAAAGCTGTGCCATTTCGGCCACGGCACAACCCTGCGCGGGCAAAATTATGGTTAACAACCACTGAATCGGTTGCGTGTGCGGTAACCTCTGCTTTACCTTAACGAGTGTCGGGTCAACTCTAGGGGTGCAATCAATGGAAAAGGTCTTCGTGGCCCAGCGCGTGGCCAAGAAGCTGTTCATCACCGAAGCGGCGGTGGACGGTGCTATGGTTGAGGCCGCCGAGCTGCTCAGCGAAATGCTGAAGGCCCGCAAGGACGTGAACGCGTCGCTGGTCTTCGCCGACGACGTGCAGGTCAAGATGATGGAAGCCATCAAGGCGCTGAGCGAAGCTCGCACCGCCATGGTCGCTGTCCATACCGAGCTCAACGAGGCCAAGCTCCGCCTCGGCATCCGTACGAAGATGGACAACATGGAAAAGCCGCCGCAAGCGGTCGACCACTCCGTCACGACGATGCGCGAGGTCGGCTGATCGGCCGCTAGGCCGGTCGCGCGACCGATCGTTGCAAGACTTTAACTGGTTGGGCGCCCCTGGTGTGCATTAGGGGCGCTTGATCATGTCCGGGCATCTGCTCTACCTGGCCCTTCAGGCTTTCTCGGTTTTCGCCGGGATCTTCGCCTTCTGGAAGGGCGGCGCCGCCGAACGCCTGGCCGCAGGCGTCGTGATCGTCAACGTCGCCGTCGGCTATCTCGCCGGCCGGCACCTCGCCGACCTCGGGGAGGTCGTCCGCCTGGGCAACGACGGCCTGGCCGCGCTGGCCCTGCTGGCGATCACCCTCCGCTTCGGCGCGCCCTGGATGGGCGGCGCGATGCTCTTCTACGCCGCGCAGTTCGCCCTGCATTCGTACCTGATCGTGATGGAGCGGCCGGTCGACTACTGGATCGCGCTCATCAACAACATCAACTGGAATGGGGTCGTGTGGTGCCTGATCATCGGCACGGCGACCTCCTGGCGCGCGCGCGTCCGGCGCGCCCGCGCACGGGCGACCCAGCTGGCGCAGCAGGACGCGGCCTGACGCCGCCTGGAACGCCCGCGGCGCTCCGTCCTCACGACCGCGCCGGCCACCGTGGCGTCATCGTCGCCAGTGCGACGCCCGCGAGGATCAAGCCCAGCGCCACGAACGCCGGCCACCCGGGCCGCTCGCCCAGCATCGCCATCCCCAGGGCCGTGGCGATGCAGGGCGCGAGATAGATCGACATCGACATGAACAGCGGTCCTCGCCGCTGGACGAGGAAGACGTAGCCGATGTTCGAGAGGCCGGTGGACACCGCGCCCAGGACGAGCACGGCGGCCAGCGACGGCGTCGGGATGGGCCAGGCCGGCGGCGCCTCGAACGCCGCCGCCAGGCCGATGGCGACCACGAACGCCCACCCCACCATCATCAGCGCGCCCACCGAGGCCGACACATGCGGCGCCGTGCGCGTGGCCACGTTGGCGATCGCGTACAGCAGCGATCCGAACAGCGCCGCCGACAGCGCCAGCGCCTCGACGGACGCGCCCGCCGCGAGGCGCGGCGCGACCAGGGCCACGAGGCCCGCGAAGCCGATCGCGATCCCCAGCGTCTTGCGCGGCGTCAGGCGATCGCCGGCCAGGAAGATATGGGCGAGCACGCCGGTGAAGATGGGCGAGGCGCCGTTGCAGATGGCCACCACGGCGCTGGGCGTGCGCTGCGACGCATAGGCGAAGAAGCCCAGCGGGATCGCCATGCCGACCGCGCCCAGGAACAGGTAGGCCCGCCACGCCGGGTGCCGGAGCGGCGGCAACCGATCGCCCTTCACGACCAGGGCCACGGCGAGCGTCAGCGTCGCCACGCCCGTGCGGATGGCCGAGGTCCAGAGCGGATCGATGTGCTCGGTGGCCACCTTCAGGAAGGCGAAGCCGGACCCCCAGATGGCCACGAGCAGGGCCATCACCGCCCAGTCGAAGCCCGCGCGCGATTGCATGCGGGCTTGGATCACATCGTCGTAGCCGCCGCCACCCCGCCGCGGGCGGCGGCGGCGCAAATGGCCGCGCTTCAGGTTTCGTGAACGAACTTTCGCTTGCGCCGCGGCGCAAACCGAGGCTTTTGGCCCGCGGGCCACGCCCTCCCAACGGGGCGCTGCCTATCTGCGAGGATAGGAGACATCGCTGTGAACACCCTGCCGAAGCCGGCCATGCGCCCGGCTCGCCCTGAATTTTCGTCCGGCCCGTGCGCCAAGCGCCCCGGATGGAACCCCGAAACGCTCGCCAACGCCGTCCTCGGCCGATCGCACCGGTCGAAGCTGGGCAAGGCGCGCCTGAAGGAAGCGATCGACCGCACGCGCGCCGTGCTGCAGGTCCCGGACGACTTCCTGATCGGCATCGTGCCCGGCTCCGACACCGGCGCCGTCGAGATGGCCATGTGGTCGATGCTGGGGCCGAAGCCGGTCCAGCTCCTGGCCTTCGAGAGCTTCGGCAAGGACTGGGTGACCGACGTCACCAAGCAGCTCAAGATCGAGGCCGAGGTCCTGTCCGCGCCGTACGGCCGGCTGCCCGACCTGGCCAAGGTGCGCAAGGACGCCGACCTGGTCTTCACCTGGAACGGCACCACCTCGGGCGTTCGCGTGCCGAACGCCGACTTCATCGCGGCCGACCGCGAGGGGATCGTCATCTGCGACGCCACCTCGGCGGCGTTCGCCCAGGCGCTCGACTGGGCCAAGCTCGATGTGGTGACCTTCTCCTGGCAGAAGGCCCTGGGCGGGGAAGGCGCGCACGGCGTCCTGATCCTGGGCCCGCGCGCGGTCGAGCGCCTCGAGAGCTACACGCCGGCCTGGCCGATGCCGAAGCTCTTCCGCATGACCAAGGGCGGCAAGGTCAACCTCGAGATCTTCGAGGGCTCGACCATCAACACGCCGTCCATGCTGTGCGTCGAGGACGCCGTCGACGCCCTGAAGTGGGCCGAGGCGATCGGCGGACTGGCCGAGATGCGCCGCCGCGCCGACGCGAACCTTGCGATCCTGGCCGACTGGGTGGCCAAGACCCCCTGGGTGGAGTTCCTGCCCGAGGATCCGGCCACGCGGTCCAACACCTCGGTGTGCCTGAAGGTCGTGGATCCGCGGATCGCCGGCCTCTCGGACGACGCCCAGGCCGACTTCGCCAAGAAGCTGGCCTCGCTGCTCGAGAAGGAGGGCGTCGCCCTCGACATCGGCGGCTATCGCGACGCCCCGCCCGGTCTGCGGATCTGGTGCGGCGCCACGGTCGAGACGTCCGACGTGGACGCGCTCACGCCGTGGCTCGACTGGGCCTTCGCCTCCGTCGCCGCCGAACTCCTCGCCGCCTGAGCCGCCAGCGCGGCCTTCATCCATCGACATCGAGCCTCCCGGCCCGGCCGGGAGCGCGCTTCCACAGGAGCACTCTCATGCCCCGCGTTCTCATCGCCGACAGCCTCAGCCCCGCCGCCGTCGACATCTTCCGCCAGCGCGGCGTCGACACCGACATCAAGACCGGCCTCTCCAAGGAGGAGCTGATCGCCGTCATCGGCGACTATGACGGCCTCGTCGTCCGCTCGGACACCAAGCCCAACAAGGACGTCATCGCCGCCGCCAAGAACCTGAAGGTGATCGGCCGCGCCGGGATCGGCGTCGACAACATCGACATCCCGGCCGCCACCGCCGCCGGCGTCGTGGTGATGAACACCCCGTTCGGAAACTCCATCACCACCGCCGAGCACGCCATCGCCATGATGTTCGCGCTGGCCCGCCAGCTCCCCGCCGCCGACGCCTCCACCCAGGCCGGCAAGTGGGAGAAGAGCCGGTTCATGGGCGTCGAGCTCTACGCCAAGACCCTGGGTCTGATCGGCGCCGGCAACATCGGCGGCATCGTCGCCGACCGCGCGCTGGGCCTGAAGATGAAGGTCATCGCCTACGACCCCTTCCTCTCGGAGGAGCGGGCCGTGGAGATGGGCGTCGAGAAGGTCGAGCTGGACGACCTGCTGGCGCGCGCCGACTTCATCACCCTGCACACGCCCCTCACCGACAAGACCCGCAACATCCTGTCGGCCGAGAACATCGCCAAGTGCCGCAAGGGCGTGATGATCATCAACTGCGCCCGCGGCGGCCTCGTCGACGAAGAGGCCCTGCGCGCGGCCCTGGAGAGCGGGCACGTGGGCGGCGCGGCCTTCGACGTCTTCGTGAAGGAGCCGGCCAAGGAGAACGTCCTGTTCGGCGCGCCCAACTTCGTGGCCACCCCGCACCTCGGCGCCTCGACGAACGAGGCGCAGGAGAACGTGGCCCTGCAGGTCGCCGAGCAGATCAGCGACTACCTGCTCACCGGCGCCGTCACCAACGCCCTGAACAGCCCCTCGGTCACCGCCGAGGAGGCGCCGCGCCTGAAGCCGTTCGTGGCGCTGGCCGAGAAGCTGGGCTCGCTGGCTGGGCAGATGCTCGACTACGGGATCAAGGCCGTGGACATCGCCTTCGAGGGCGAGATCTCCAAGCTCAACACCAAGCCCATGAGCGCCGCCGCCCTGGCCGGCGTGATGCGGCCCATGCTGGCCGAGATCAACATGGTCTCGGCGCCGGCGGTGGCGAAGGAGCGCGGCATCACGGTCTCGGAAAGCCGCCAGGAGGACTCGCCGATCTACGAGAGCCTGATGCGGATCACCGTCCAGACCGAGAAGGGCAAGCGCTCGTTCGCGGGCTCGGTCATGGCCGGCGCGCCGCGCATCGTCGAGGTGAAGGGCATGGAGCTCGACGCCCCGTTCCTGCCGCGCATGCTCTATGTGAACAACCTGGACAAGCCGGGCTTCATCGGCGCGCTGGGCGGCCTGCTGGGCGAGGCGGGCGTGAACATCGCCACCTTCAACCTGGGCCGCATCGACGCCGGCGACGACGCGATCGCGCTGGTGGGCGTGGACCAGGAGCCCGACGGCAAGCTGCTGGGCAAGATTCAGGGCCTTCCGCACGTGAAGGAAGCCCGCGTCCTGAAGTTCTAGCCGCCGCTGAGGGCGCCGAAGAGCAGGACTTCGGCGCCGGTACCGACCGGTACGTCTACGGTCTTCGCCTCCTCCGGGCCGACGAAGATCCGGACGTGCCGGCGGATGCGGTCCTGCTCGTCCACCACGCGGAACTTCAGGCCGGGAAAGCGCCGGTCGAGGTCGTCCAGCACCTCGGCCACGGACGCCCCCTCGGCCTCCACGCGGGTCGCGCCGTTCGTGTAGGCGATGAGCTGCGAGGGGATGGAGACGCGGATCATGAGCCGGTGGCGACCGTCACCGAGTAGATCTCGGGAAGATGGGCTGCGATCTGCCGCCAGTTCCCGCCCTCGTCGCCGCTCATCCAGATCTCGCCCCCCGTCGTGCCGATGTAGAGGCCCATGGGGTCGCCGCGGTCCCCGCAGAACGCCTGGCGCTTGACGGTGAACCAGCCCTGCGCGGCGGGGAAGCCCCGGTCCTGCCGCTCCCACGACGCGCCGCCGTCGCGGGTGCGGTAGGCGGCGGGTCGTCCGCCCGGGCTGGTGCGCGGCCAGGCCTCGGTCCCGTCCATCGGCCAGACCCAGGCGGTGTCGCGGTCGCGGGCGTGGGGGATGATGGTGAAGCCGATGTCGCCGACGTCCGGCGGCATGGCTTCACCGATCCGCGTCCAGCGCTCCCCGGGGCGGTCCAGGCGGTAGATCCCGCAATGGTTCTGCTGCCAGATGCGATCAGGGTCGGTGGGCGCCAGCGCGATGTAGTGGCTGTCCTGGCCGAACTCCGGATAGGGGTCGGGCAGGAAGTCGCAGCGGACGTTCTGGTTCAACGGGCGCCAGGTGCGGCCCTGGTCCAGGGTCTCGAGCACGCCGGCCGAGCACGTGGCCAGGTACATGTGCCGCGCGTCGCGGGGGTCGATCACCACCTGGTTGAGGATCGCGCCGTCCGGCGTGCCGCCTTCCGGGGGGAACCATTCCATGACCATGGGGTGCTGGTTCAGGCCGTCGACGCCCGCCCATGTGTCGCCGCCGTCCCCGCTGCGGAAGAGGGCCGGCGGTGAGACGCCCGCCCACCAGACGCCGGGCTCGGAGGCGTGTCCGGGCTCCAGCCAGAACGAGTGGTCCACGGAGCGCCCGTGCGGTTCGCCCTTCGGGAAGGCCGGCGGCGTCCTGGCCTCGGTCCAGCTCTTCCCGCCGTCGGTCGAGCGCAGGATGGTGGGCCCGAGGTGGCCCGTCGAGGCGGCCATCAGCAGGACGCCGGGATCGCGCGGGTCCTGGACGAAGTGGTTGATGATCTGGCCCAGGAACAGGGGGCCTTCCACGGACCAGGCCGCCCGGTCGCGGCTCTCGTAGATCCAGGCGCCCTTTCGCGTCCCGATCAGCAGTCGAATGGCGTCGGTCATGCGGAACCTCCCACTTCAAGGACGTTCGCGGCGAGCCTAGGCCGACATCCCCCGGACGGGAATCTCGATGAGCCGCGGCCTCGAACCCGAGCCTTGACTCCGGCGTTCTCAGGCCTAGAACGAAAGTGGAACAAAAGGAGTCCCGAAGCCATGTCCGATTTTCGCGGCCAGAAGCTCGCCGCGATCCGGGCGAAGGTCGCGGCGCTCGAGACGGGCGGGCGCGCGGCGGCCGGCGCGCTGCCTTTCGGAGCGACCGAGATCGACGGCTGCCTGCCGGGCGGCGGCCTCTCGCTGGGGCGCTGGCACGAGATCGTCGGGCCGGGTCTGGAAGCCGAAACCTCCGCGGCGCCGGCGGGGTTCGCGGCCCTGGCGGCGGCTCCGCTCGCCAAGGGCGGCGAGGCGGTCTGGGTCTTCCGGCGCGACGACCTCTGGGCGCCGGGCCTCGACGGCCTGGGCTTTCCGCCCGAGCGCCTGATCCAGGTCTGCGCCCGCGACGAGGCCGAGGTGCTGGCGGTGATGGAGGACGCGCTGGCCACCGCGGGCGTCGCGGCGGTGTTCGGCGAGGTGGAGGCCGTGGACCTGACGGCGGGCCGGCGGCTGCAGCTGGCCTGCGAGCGGCGCGGGTCGACGGGCTTCGTCATCAAGCGCCGGCCGTTCGGCGGGCCGGCCAAGGTCGAACGCGCCGGCTCGGTGGCCGCCAGTCGCTGGAGGGTGGCGTCGGCCCGATCGGAACCGCCGCCGGGCGAGTTCGGGCTGGGCCCCCCACGGTTCGAAGTGGCGCTGGAGCGCTGCCGCGGGGGACGTCCCGGCGCATGGATCCTCGAGGCCGATGCGGCCTATTCCTGGGAGGCAGGCGATGTCGCGCATCCTCTGCGCCTGGTCGCCCGCCTGGGCGATCGCGAACTGGCGCCGGCGCAACCCGCAGACCGTCGCCGCGCAGCCTGACGCGGCCCAGCCCGGCGCCGGCGGGACGTCCTCATCGCCTGCCCCCTTCGCGCTCGTGGAGACGGTGAAGCAGGCGCGCCGGCTGGCGGCGGTGTCCTGCGAGGCCGCGGCGCTGGGACTGCACGTGGGGCAGAAGGCGACCGACGCGGCCGCCCTGGTCCCCGAGCTGCAGGTCGCCGACGCCGAGCCGCAGGCCGACGCCCAGGCTCTGCGCGAGCTGGTCGACTGGTGCGTGCGCTTCTCGCCCGCGGCGGCGGCCGACGCGCCGGACGGGGTCTTCCTCGACATCTCGGGCGTGGCGCATCTGTGGGGCGGCGAGGCCGAGCTGATGGACGACCTCCGGAGCCGCCTGGCGGCCAACGGCCTGCCGTTCCGGCTCGCCATCGCCGACACGCCCGGCGCCGCCTGGGCCCTGGCCCACCATGGCGCGGACGGGACCATCGCACCGCCGAACGGCCAGGGCGAGCTGCTCGCGCCCCTGCCGCCCCAGGCGCTGCGGCTCGAGCCCGAGGCGGCCGCCCAGATCGCCCGGCTGGGCCTGCGCCGGGTGGGCCAGCTGATGGAGATCCCGCGCGCGCCGCTCGGCCGCCGGTTCGGCCGCCACGTCCTGGAGCGGCTGGACCAGGCCCTGGGCCGCGGCGCCGAGGCGCTGGCCTTCCGCCGCCCGCCGACGCCCTGGGTGGCGCGGCTGGCGTTCTTCGAGCCGATCAGCGCGCCCGAGGACATGGCCCGGGTGACGCAGGACGTGACCGCGAAGCTCTGCGCGCGGCTGGAACGGGAGGGCCGCGGCGCGCGGCGCTTCGAGGTCGCCTTCCACCGCGTCGACGGCAAGGCGCCGTCCGTGGCCGTGGGCCTGTCGCTGGCGGGCCGCGACGCGAAGCGCATCGCGCGGCTCTTCCAGCCCAAGCTCGAGACGGTCGATCCCGGCTTCGGCGTGGAGTCGGTGACGATCTGCGCCTACGCCGTCGAGGCGGTCTCGGGTCGGCAGGCGCGGCTGGACGCGGGCCAGGACCCCGCGGTCGAGGACGGCCTCGCGCCCCTCGTGGACCGGCTGGTGAACCGCCTCGGCCCTACGCGGGTGTTCCGGGTCCGCCCGCGCGAGAGCCATGTGCCCGAGCTGTCCGCCGGCCGCGACCTGCCCCTGGAGAGGCCCGCCGAGGCCCGGCCCTGGGACCGCGAGACGCCGCGCCCCGTGCGCCTCTTCCGCCAGCCCGAGCCGCTGGAGGCCGTGATCGCGCTGACCCCCGACGACCCGCCCAGCCAGTTCCGCTGGCGCGGCCGCCTGCACCGCATCCGACGGGCGGAGGGGCCCGAGCGCATCGCCCAGGAATGGTGGAAGCAGGACATCGGCGACGTCTCGGTCCGCCACGTGCGCGACTACTACCGGGTGGAGGACGCCGAGGGCGGCCGCTTCTGGCTGTTCCGCTCGGGCCTCTACCACGCCGGCGAGCCCGCGAAGTGGTGGCTCCACGGGCTGTTTCCGTGACGCGGCCTCCACATCCTGCTGTCATCCCGGTTTTGGCTGCGCGAAACCGGGCCGACAGCCGCATGGAAGGCGCGGCCCCATGACCCGCTACGTCGAGCTGCAGGCCACCTCGAACTTCTCGTTCCTGCAGGGCGCCTCGCATCCGTGGGAGCTGGTCGTGGGCGCCCAGGCGCTGGGGCTGGACGCGGTGGGAATCTGCGACCGCAACAGCCTGGCCGGCGTCGTGCGCGCCTGGCGCCAGCAGGAGGACCTGCGCAAGCAGGGCTCGTCCGTCCGCGCGCTCACCGGCTGCCGCCTCGACTTCGCCGACGGCGCGCCCAGCCTGCTGGTCTATCCGTCCGACCGCGAGGCCTACGGACGGCTCACCCGGGTCCTCACCGCCGGACAGATGCGGTCGGCCAAGGGCGAGTGCGAGCTGCACTGGGCGGACTTCATGCAGGAGGCCGAGGGCCAGCTCGTCCTCGTGGTCCCGCCCGAGCGCCTGGACGCCGCCTTCGAGGATCGCCTGCGCGGGATCGCCCGCGCGCTGCCCGACGTCTGGCTGGCCGCGGCCCGGCGCTACGGCGCGCGCGACCTGCAGCGGCTGTCGCGGCTGGCGGCCCTGGCCGACCGCACGGGCGCGCCCATGGTGGCCACCAACGACGTCCTCTACCACGGCCCCGAGCGGCGGCCGCTGCAGGACGTGCTCACCTGCATCCGAGAGACCTGCACCGTCCACGAGGCCGGCCTGCGCCTGCTCGCCAACGCCGAGCGCCACCTGAAGACGCCGGACGAGATGGCGCGCCTGTTCGCGAAGTTCCCGGGCGCGGCCGAGCGCAGCGTCGAGATCGCCGAACGGATCGGCTTCGACCTCTCCCAGCTCCGCTACGAATACCCGGACGAGCCGGTGCCGCCGGGCAAGACCGCCATCCAGCACCTGCGCGACCTGGCCTGGGCCGGCGCGGCGTGGCGCTATCCCGCCGGCGTGCCCGAGAAGGTGCGCAAGGTGGTCGCCCACGAGCTCGACCTGATCGAGAAGCTCGACTACCCGAACTACTTCCTGACGGTGCACGACATCGTCGCCTGGGCGCGCGAGCAGGACATCCTGTGCCAGGGACGCGGCTCGGCGGCCAATTCCTGCGTCTGCTTCTGCCTGGGCATCACCTCGGTCGATCCCACCAAGCCCGACCAGGACCTCCTGTTCTCGCGCTTCATCTCGGAGAACCGCGGCGAACCGCCCGACATCGACGTCGACTTCGAGCACGAGCGGCGCGAGGAGGTGATGCAGTACGTCTACCGCCGCTACGGCCGCCACCGCGCGGCCATCGTGGCGACGGTGATCCACTACCGCCCGCGCATGGCCATCCGCCAGGTGGGCAAGGCGCTCGGCCTCACCGAGGACATCACCGCCGCCCTGGCCGGGACCGTCTGGGGCTCCTACGGCGACGGCGTGCCCGACGCGCACATCCGCCAGTGCGGCCTCGATCCCGACGCGCCCGAGATCCGCCGCGCCACGGCGCTGGCGCAGGAGCTGCTGGGCTTCCCGCGGCACCTGTCGCAGCACGTGGGCGGCTACGTCCTCACCAAGCGGCGGCTGGACGAGACCGTCCCCATCGGCAACGCCGCCATGCCCGACCGCACCTTCATCGAATGGGACAAGGACGACATCGACGCCCTCGCGCTGATGAAGGTCGACGTGCTGGCCCTGGGCATGCTGACGGCGCTGAAGAAGAGCTTCGACCTCCTGCCGCCGCTGCCGGACGGCAGCTTCGTCACCGACGTGGCCCACGTCCCGCAGGAGGACCCGGCGGTCTACGACATGCTCTGCAAGGCCGACTCCGTGGGCGTGTTCCAGGTGGAGAGCCGCGCCCAGATGTCGATGCTGCCGCGCCTGAGGCCGCGGAAGTTCTACGACCTGGTCATCGAGGTGGCGATCGTCCGGCCGGGCCCGATCCAGGGCGACATGGTGCACCCGTACCTGAAACGCCGGCAGGGGATCGAGCCCGTCACCTATCCGCGGCCGGGCCCCGGGTATCCGCAGGACGAGATGGAATCGATCCTGGGCAAGACCTTCGGGGTGCCGCTGTTCCAGGAGCAGGCCATGCGCGTGGCCATCGTGGGAGCCGAGTTCTCGGACAACGACGCCGACGGCCTGCGCCGCTCGATGGCCACCTTCCGCAACATGGGCACGGTGGGCGAGTACGGCGTCCGGTTCGTGGAGGGCATGGTGCGGCGCGGCTACGACCGCGAGTTCGCCGAGCGCTGCTTCAAGCAGATCGAGGGTTTCGGCAGCTACGGCTTCCCCGAAAGCCACGCCATCAGCTTCGCGATCCTGGTCTACGCCTCGGCCTGGGTGAAACGCCATCACCCCGACGCCTTCCTGGTGGGCCTGCTCAACAGCCAGCCCATGGGGTTCTACCAGCCGGCGCAGCTGGTCCGTGACGCCCGCGAGCACGGCGTCGAGGTGCGGCCGCCGGACGTGGGCTTCAGCGACTGGGACTGCACGCTCGAGGCCAAGGACGATCCGCGCGAGAGGCTGCGCCCCGTGCGCCTGGGCCTGCGCGAGATCAAGGGCTTCCGCCAGGACGACGCCGAGGCGCTGGTGGCCGCCCGGGCGGCGGGCGCGGACACCATCGAGGCCTTCGCCCGGCAGGGCCGCCTCAGCCGCCGGGCGCTGGAGCTGCTGGCCGAGGCCGACGCCTTCGCGAGCCTGGGCTACACCCGGCGCGACGCGCTGTGGGCGGTGAAGGGGCTGTCGCCCGAATGGGGGGCCGAGCGGACCGCGCCGCTGCTCCTGCGCCAGAGCCTGAAGGAGGCGCAGGTCGAGCTGCCCTTCATGAGCCTGCCGCAGAACGTGGCCGAGGACTACCGCACCACCAGCCTGTCGCTGAAGGCGCACCCGGTCAGCTTCTATCGCGCCGATCTGACCCGGCAGCGGGTGGTGACGTGCGCCACGCTGGTGTCGGTGCGCGACCGCACCCGCCTGGCCGTGGGCGGCCTCGTCCTGGTGCGCCAGCGGCCTGGGACCGCGAAGGGCGTCGTCTTCATGACTCTGGAGGACGAGACGGGGATCGCCAACGTCGTCGTCTGGCGCGACGCCTTCGAGGCGAACCGCAGGACCGTGATGAGCGCCGCGTTCCTGGTCGTCCACGGCCAGGTGCAGAGCGTCGACGGCGTCGTCCACCTGGTGGCGCAGCGCTTCACCGACCTCTCGGCCCGGCTCTCGGAGCTGCGCGACGACGAAGCCAGGATCGCCGTCCGCTCCAACGTCACCGGCCGCCTCATCCGCAGCCGCGATTTCCACTGACGGGCCGGCGTTTCCCCGATCTCAAACGCTGTCGTCCCGGTCTCGCCGCAGGCTCCGGAAGGGCGCGGCCGCGGCTCAGGAGGGACCCGGGCCGCCGAAGTCGAAGCCCTGGTCGCGCTGGCGGCCGCCGAAGGTGTAGGTGAAGCCCACCAGCACCGCGCGGTTGCCCGACTCTCCGCGGCTCCGCTCGCGGAAGAGCGGCGTGTCGATCACCGTCGAGAAGCCCTGGGTGTTCAGCAGGTCCTGCACGGTCACGACACCCGACAGCTGGTCGTTGAACTTGCGCCGGTAGCCCAGGTTCAGGCCGCCCTGCGGCTTGCGGTAGCCCTGCGACAGGAGCTGCTTGCCGTTCATGAAGCCCTGCAGCTGCAGGAAGTCCTTGTCCGTCGCCTGCCAGCTCAGCGAGGCGCGGCCGAAGACCGTGTAGGCCGAGCGGACGCCCGCGCCGAACCCCAGGTCCCGGGCGTCGATCTCGTTCCAGAGCGCATTGCCGCTGACGTTGTAGGTGACGCGCCCCGGCAGCCGACCGTTGGCGACCAGCTCGACCCCGGCGCTCTGGGCCCGCCCGACGTTGGCCTTCGACTGCAGGATCACGCCGCCGCCCAGGTCGCGGTAGACGTCGTTCACGCCGTCGCGGGTGCGCCGGTAGTAGCCCGTGGCGAGCAGGATCGTCCCCTGCTTGCGGTACTGGTAGCCGGCCTCGAACGAGTCCGTGACCTGCGGCCTGAGGTCGGGGTTCCCCTGGAACCGGTTCGTCGGGTTCACGTAGACCAGGAACGGATTGTAGTCCTGCGCCTGCGGCCGCTGGACGCGCCGCGAGTAGCTCGCCTTCAGCTGCTGGGCCTCGCTGAGCTGATGGCTGAGGTGCAGGCTGGGATAGAGCCGGACATAGTCGTTCGAGGCGCGCACGCCCTGGGTCGGCTGGTCGAGATCGATCAGCGTGGCCTCGGCGCGAAGGCCGGCGAGCGCGGTCAGGTCGCCCAGGGGCCGCTCGTAGGTGACGTAGGCGGCGTGCACCTGCTGGTCGAAGCGGAAGAGGTTCGAGCGCGCCGGATCGATGACGTAGGGGCCTGTTCCGGGTCCACGGATGAAGAGCAGCCGATAGTCGTTGTCATCGGAATCCCAGGCATAGCCGAGCTTCAGCTTGCCCTCGCCGGGCGTGGGCCGGGAATAGTCGGCCTTCAGTCGCGTGTTCCAGAAGCGGTTGCGGTTGTCGCTGAGCTCGAACACCGGGCCCGTGGCCGGCGTGCGGAAGGTGCGCAGGATCGGGCGCGTGCGGTCCTCGTCGTTGCGCTCGCGCGACAGGCTGGCCGTGAACTCATGATCCTCGGCCCACTTGCGCCGATAGCTCACCTGGCCTTCCAGGCTGTCCCGGTCCTGCCTCAGGCCGGCGCTGTTGTCGTAGTCCGCCCGCGTCGCGCCGGCGGCCGTGGTCTGCCGCAGGTTCTCGAGCAGGTCCGTGGCGAAGGTCACGCCGCTGTAGTCGAGCTCGAGGCTGATCCGGGTCTTCGGGTCCGGGTCGTAGTCCAGCCCGGCCCGCACCCCGGCCACGTTCACGGTCCCCGCGCTGCCCATCCGCAGCGTCTGGGTTATGTCGCCGGGCGCCAGCGGATCCTGGAACCGGCGGTCGCTGCGGAACGTCTGCTGCAGGGAGTCATGCCGCAGATAGAGGCCGCCGTTGAGGGTGACGGGCCCCGCCTTGCGCGTGAGGTTGAGGCCGCCGTTCTGGCGGCCGCCCGAGCCCACGTTCGCCCGCACGCTGCCGCCGAGCCCGGGCGGGGCGCTCTTGCGCGTGACGAGGTTGATGATCCCGGCGCTGCCCTCGGGGTTGAAGGCGGCCGAGGGGTTGGTGATCACTTCCACGCGGTCGATCTGGCTGGCGGGCAGGCTCTGCAGGGCCTGGCCCTTGCCCTCGCCGCGGAACCGGCCCGAGGGCTTGCCGTCGATCAGGATGGTGACGTTGGGATCGCCTCGCAGGCTGACGTTGCCGTTCACGTCGACCTCCACCGAGGGGACGTTGCGCAGGGCGTCGCTGATCGAGCCCGCAGTCGCCTGCAGGTCGTTGGTGACCGAATAGCTCTGGCGGTCGATCGAGGTGCGCACCGGCGGCGCGGTCCCTTCGACCCTGACCTCGCCCACGGTGTTCGGCGGGGCTTCGGGCCGGGCCGGGCTCGCGGGCGGCGCCTGGGCCGCGGCCGGGAGGGCCAGGGCGATGCAGGCCGCCGTGGAGAGCCAGAAGGTACGCTGAAGCAAGAGACTGTCCCCTGACGCCGCCGGGCTCGCACCCGCGCGGGCGTGAGTGTCGACGCTTACCGGGGCGGGACTTTGGACCGGGGCCGCGGGGCGGGAAAGGGGGGCGGTTGCGACGCCGGCGCAAGACCGGTCTAAACTCGGTGCAGTCGGAGCGGAGGCGGGCGATGCGGATGTTCCTGGGGGTCGCGGCGGCGCTCCTCATGGCCGGACAGGCGGCCTGGGCGCAGGCGCCGTCGGCGCGCACCGAGGCGGGCGTCGTGGCCGGCGAGGCCACGGAGCGGGCCCATGTGTTCCGCGCCGTCCCCTACGCGGCCCCGCCGGTCGGGCCCCTTCGCTGGCGCCCGCCGCAGCCGCCGGCGCGCTGGAAGGGCGAGCGCGACGCCACGAAGAACGGCCCGTCGTGTCCGCAGCCCATGAACGCCGACGGCACGCCCAACGCCTTCGGCGGCGCGAACGGGCCCGTCTCGGAGGATTGCCTGCAGCTCTACGTCTTCGCGCCGAAGTCGGCGCGCAGGGCGCCCGTGATGGTGTGGATCCACGGCGGGGGCCATCGGGTGGGGGCGGGCTGGGTCTACGACGGCCAGAACTTCGCGCGCGACGGCGTGGTGCTGGTGTCGATCAACTACCGCCTGGGGGCGCTGGGCTACCTCGCGCATCCCGCCCTGGGCCCCGACGCAAATTTCGGCCTGATGGACCAGATCGCGGCGCTGAAGTGGGTCCGGCGCAACATCGCGGCGTTCGGCGGCGACCCGCGGAACGTGACCATCTTCGGGGAGTCGGCGGGCGGGGCCAGCGTGCTGGCGCTGCTGGCGGCGCCGGGCGCGCGCGGACTGTTCCACAAGGCGGTGGTCCAGTCCGGCGGCGGCTGGTCGCCCCCGCGCACGCGCGCCCAGGCCGAAGCGGAAGGCGTGGCCCTGCTCGAGAAGGCCGGCGCGACGCCGGGCGCCTCGGGGTCGGACCTGCGCGCGCTGCCCTTCGAGCGGCTCACCCCCCTGTCGGCCGAGTACAACCCCTCGCCCGACGGCCGCACGCTCAGGGAGACGGCGGCCCAGGCCATCGCCGCCGGCCGGGCGGCCGACGTCCCGCTGATCATCGGCTGGAACTCGGGCGAGGACTCCGTCGCGTTCGGCGGTCCGCTCGCCGGCGGCCTGCGCACCGTCCAGGACCGCGACCGCTTCACCGACCGGGTCTTCGGCGCCCCGGCGCGGTGGATCGCCGGCAAGGCGTCGGCCGGCGCGCCCGCGTGGCTCTACCACTTCTCGTATGTGGGCAGCCGCTTCCGCCCGCAGATGACCCGCGCCGCGCACGCGGCCGAGATCCAGTACGTCTTCGAGTACTGGGGCCGGCGCACGCCCATGAGCGCCGTCAGCGCCGAGGACCGGGCCATGGCGACGCTGATGCACGGCTGCTGGGTGACCTTCGCGAGATCCGGCGCGCCCTGCGCGGAATGGCCCGCCTATGACCCGCGCGGCGACCGCCTCATGGAGTTCGGCTCGCCGGGCGGGGTCCGCACGAATTTCCGCAAGGCCGAGCTGGACGCCGCCGAACGCGAGGTGGGGCCGCGCTGACGTCGTTTCGTGGGCAGACACCCGCCGAACCGAGTCGCCCCGGCCGCGTTCCCGACTCCGCAAATTCGGAGTCTCCCATGGCCACCCGTCCGACCTGGCAGGGCTACCTGCGCCTCTCGCTCGTGAGCTGCCCCGTGGCGCTCTACACGGCCACGGCGCGCTCCGGGGACGTGCAGTTCAACATGCTGCACAAGGAGACGATGAACCGCATCCGGATGATCCCCACCGATCCGGAGACGGGCCCCGTCGACCGCGCCGACATCGTGAAGGGCTACGAGGTCTCCAAGGGCCACTACGTCGTGGTCACCGACGAGGAGATCAGGAACGTCCGGCTGGAGACCACGCGCACGCTCGACATCGAACGCTTCGTGGACGAGTCCGAGATCGACCGGCTGTACTGGAACGACCCCTATTTCCTGACGCCCGACGGGGACATGGCGGTGGAGGCGTTCTCGGTCATCCGCGAGTCCATGCGCAAGGCCGGCAAGATCGCGCTCGGGCGCCTGGTCATGCACCAGCGCGAGCGGCTGATCGCCTTGGAGCCGCGCGACCGGGGCATCCTCGCCTACACCATCCGTTCGAACCGCGAGGTGCGCGACGCGGGGGAGGTGTTCGACCGCATCCCGGACGAGAAGCCGCCCGCCGCCATGGTCGAGATCGCCGGGAAGATCATCGGCCAGCTCGGGGGCCCCTTCGACACCTCGAAGTTCAACGACCGCTACGAGGACGCGCTCCGCGACCTGATCCGGCAGAAGGAGAAGGGCCAAGGCGTCGAGAAGGTCGAGGAGCCCCGCGAGGCCGAGGTCATCGACCTGATGGAGGCCCTGAAGCGCAGCCTGGGTCAGGGCGGCGAGCGCCGCAAGCCCCCGGCCCGAAGCGCCGCCGTCCGCAAGGCGCCGGCGAAGAAGGCCTCGGCGAAGAAGCCAGCGGCGAAGAAGCCCGCTGCGAAGAAGCGCGCCTAGGACCTGTCGGCGGGCGAAGGCCCGAGCCTTACGCCTGCTTCACCGTCTTGTTCTGGAAGCCCGCGATGCGCGCTTCCATGTCGGGGCCGCGTCCGGCGCCGCGGAAGATCTCGTGGGCCAGGCCCTCGGACTGGGTCATGCCGTCGGTCTCGACCAGCAGCCGCTTGTTGGCCCGGTGGCTGAACCACGAATTGGCGAGGATCTGGCCGCAGAGCTCGTCCAGCCGGGCGTCGAATTCGGCGTCGGGGACGCAGAAGTCCGCGAGCCCCAGCGACAGCGCCTCGGGGCCCATCACCGTCCGGCAGGTGAACATCAGCTCGCGGGCGCGATAGGTTCCCACTCGCCGCGGCAGGCGCTGGCTCATGCCCCAGACCGGCGTGAGCGCCCACTTGGCGTGGGTGTCGGCGAAGCGGGCGCCCTCGGCGGCGAAGATCAGGTCGCCGGCCAGCGCGAGCTCAAGCCCCCCGGTGTAGCAGTGGCCGTGCACCGCGCTGATCACCGGCTGCGGCAGGTTGGCCAGCCGCTCGATGACCTTCGACTGGTAGAACGGCTCGGGCAGCTTCTCGCCGGCGGCGATGTCGGCCAGGTCGTGCCCCGCGCAGAAGCAGCGTCCGGCGCCGCGCACGATCACCAGCCCGACCGTCTCGGTCTCGCCGGCCAGCCGGCGCACGGCCGCATCCAGCTCCTGGAAGAGCGCCACGTTCAGGGCGTTCAGCTTGTCGGGCCGGTTCAGGGTGAGCGTCGCCGCGCCGTCCCGGTCGGTTCGAATGACGAGGTCGCCCATGGTCAGGCATCCATCCGGCTGATGGTGAGGTTCCGCGCCCAGTGCGTCCCCATCCGGTTCACGAACTGCGCCGGCCGCTCGGCCAGCACTTCGGTCTCAAGCCACAGGCGCTTCAGGTGGCGGATCCTGCCCGTGGCCCGGTCGTCCTCGTAGGCGGTGCGGCCGTGCAGGACGTGGAAGTTGTTGATGAACTGCATGTCGCCGGGCTGGAACTCCATGATCACCGAGTACTCGCCGCCCTCGGCCATGTCCTGCATCCAGGCCAGCGCCTCCACCGCGGCGGGGGTCAGCCGCGGGGCGTCCTCATGCCGCTGGCTGGCCAGCACGTAGGGCCGGATCAGGCGGATGAAGAGGCGGCCGTTCAGTTCGGTGAAGATCGGCATCAGGTACCAGCCCGGCCGGCCGGGCGGCTGCTCGCCGCGGTAGTCGAAGGGCTGCGGCTTGTAGAGCTCGGCCGCGAGGTCCGGGCGCTCGCGCACCAGTCGGTTGTGCAGCGCCACCGAGTTGCACACGGCGGAGAGACCGCCGGAGACGCCCGTCTGCAGGCACATCAGGCCCACGAGGTCCGAGCCGTCGCAGTGGAAGTCCAGCCCGACCAGGCCGATCTCGTTGCCCCGCGACGTGGGGTCGCCCGGCGCCTTGCCGTGGTCGGTCACGTCGCCCAGCAGGTGGCCCTTGGCGTTCTGCGGCCAGGGCTTGCCCAGGTGCATGCCGACGCCCCAGTAGGCGAGGCTCATCTGGTCGTTGGTCCAGCGCTCGCGCGGCAGACCGCGGATGCGCACGAACCCGCGGCCGTCGATCAGCTCCTTCTCGATGGCCTTGAGGCGCGGGCCCAGGGTCGGAAGCGGGAACTGGTCCTTGCCGATCCGCAGCCAGTCGTCGGACACCGCCGAGGCGTGGGCCACGGCCGCCTCCAGCTCGTCCACCTCGGCGGACGACAGGATCTCGGTCCAGGCGGCCGGGTCGGCCACGTCCCTGGCCGTCCACTCGCACGCGGTCTCCAGCTCGCGCGGCCGGAACTCGGGGGTCACAGCGTTCATGGCGTCTCTCCCTATTCCGCCGCCATCCGCGCCGGCGCGGCCTGGGCGCCGCGCAGCAGGCGGCCGGACAGGGCGCCCGTGGGCTCTCCGTCGCGGTAGGTGACCTCGCCGGCCACGATGGTGGCGGTGTAGCCCTCGGCCCGCTGGACCAGCCGCCGTCCGCCGGTCGGCAGGTCGTAGGCCACGCTGGGCGCCTTCAGCGTCAGGCGACCGTAATCGATCACGTTCAGGTCGGCGCGGAAGCCCGGCTGCACCAGCCCCCGGTCGTAGAGGCCCACCGTCTCGGCCGTGTCGCGGCACTGGCCCTTGATCATGTGTTCGAGGCTGAGCTTCGGACCCCGCGTGCGGTCGCGGGTCCAGTGCACCACGTTCGTGGTCGGGAAGCTGCCGTCGCAGATCATGCCCACGTGGGCGCCGCCGTCGGAGAGGCCCGGGACCACGCAGTCGTGCTGCAGCAGGGTCCACACGTGGTCGAGCCCGTTGTCGGCGTAGTTGAGCAGCGGCAGGTACAGCATGCCGCGCCCTTCGCCGGCCCCCCCGTCCAGCATGTGGTCGAGGGCGATCTCGTGCGGAGCCTTTCCGGTCCGCTGCGCCAGCGCGGCGATGGAGTGGTCGGGCGTGGGCTCGTAGTCGGGGCTGTCCTGGCCCAGCAGGTAGAAGCGGTCCCACGAGCGCATCGGCGAGGCCCCCGCGGCCTGGCTCGACGCCGCCTCCTCGGCCAGCAGCCGGGCGCGGAACTCGGGATCGCGCAGCCGCGCCACCCGCTCGGCCAGCGGCAGCTCCTTGATCGCCTTGTAGCTGGGATGCGAGCTGAACGGGTTCACCGTCAGCTCCAGGCCGAAGAGCACGCCCACGGGCCGCGTCGCCACCTGCGCCCGGATCTGGAGCCCGGCCGCCTTGGCCTCGCTCATCTGCTCCATCATGTACCGCCACTGCTCGGGCTGGCGCGGGCTCTGCAGCAGCGAGAACGACAGCGGCCGGCCCGACCGCTCGACGATCCGCCGCAGCATGGCGAACTCGGCGACCGGGTCGTTGAAGTCCGACACCACCTGCAGGACGCCCCGGCCGGCGGCCGCCATGCCGAGCGCGATGCCGGTCAGCTCGTCCTCGCCGGCCGTCAGGGTGGCGATGGGCGAGCCGTCCGAGCTGCGGTGGTTCAGGGTCCGCGAGGTGCCGAACCCCAGCGCGCCCGCCTCCATCGACCGCTTGGCGATCGCCGCCATGGCGTGGATGTCGGCCTCGGTGGCGGGTTCGCGGTCGACCCCGCGCTGGCCCATCACATAGACGCGCAGCGCCGCGTGCGGCAGCTGGCTGCCGATGTCGACGTCGAAGGACCGCTCGGCCAGCCGGTCGAGGTACTCCGGGTAGGTCTCCCAGTTCCACGGCAGGCCGTCGGCCAGCACGGGGAAGGGGATGTCCTCGACCCCTTCCATCAGGCGGATCAGGAGGTCGTGGTCGTCGGGCCGGCAGGGCGCGAAGCCGACGCCGCAGTTGCCCATCACGACCGTGGTCACGCCGTGCCACGACGAGGGCTGCATGCGACCGTCCCAGGTGGCCTGCCCGTCGTAGTGGGTGTGGATGTCGACGAAGCCGGGGGTGACCAGCTGGCCCCTGGCGTCGATCTCCTCGACGCCCGACCCGGTGACGCGACCCACGGCCGCGATGACGCCGTCCTTCACCGCCACGTCCGCCTCGAAGGCGCCCGCCCCCGTGCCGTCCACGACCGTGCCGCCCCGCAGGACGAGATCGAAGGCCTTCTCCATGGCCGGGCTCCCTATGTCGCGTACCGTGTTTTCCGCATTCTGCCGCCCTGCCGCACCGGTCGGTCAAGGGCGGACTTGCTCGTCCTGGGCACGGAACCCGCGGACGGCGGCTGCATTTCCTGGCGACCCGAAACGACAGGAACCTCCAGAAGGAGGACGCCGATGCGCCTGAAGATCGTCATCGCCGTCGCGGCGGCCGCGGCCGTCACCGCCGGCTTCGCCATGCCCCGCCCCGACATCGGCGGTGTGGAACGGCCCGGCCAGATCGACACCCTCGAGATCGGCGAGTAGCGCCGCCTCAGCCGCCGCGGGGCAGCTCCGCGGTCTTCGCCGCGCAGCCGCGCAGGCTCTCGTTCAGCAGCACCACCTCGGCGGCCATCGGATAGCGCGCGTCGCTCATGCCGTCCGAGCAGTCGCTGGCGTAGAGCGTCACCGTGATCTGCTGGCCGTCGGCCGCCTTGGCCACCCAGACGGCGCGGCCTGGGCTCAGCGCCGCGCCCGGCGCCTGTGCGGTCAGGTCCGGCTGGTCGGGGCGTTTCAGGGTCATCCGCGTCCCGCCCTCGATGACGAGGGCCCAGAAGGGCTCGGTTCCGCGAGCGGTGATCGGCTGGCTGATGTCCATGGCGGCCGGCGCCGGCGCGGGCGCAGCCGCGGCCGCGGGGGGCGGCGCATCGGCGGGCGGCGCGGCGGGCTTGCCGTTGGGATCCTGCGGCTGGCAGGCGGCGAGGAGGATGAGGAACGGCAGGAGGGCTTGAGAACGCATGGCCCACCTTGCGCGCGTTAACCGGCAAGTTTCCAGAGCCGTTAGCGACGTCGAAGCGATCGTGACGGCGACCGGCCGGGGCTGAAGCGCCTGCCGGCGTCACGGAGGCGGCCGGCCGCTCCAGGTTCCTCCAGCGGCCTGCGCCTTCCGATCTTCGCGGGGCGGGCTAGACTCGCACCCCACATGAGTCGCCCGCCCCGCGCCTTCTACGAATTCTTCGCCGGCGGCGGCATGGCGCGGCTCGGGCTGGGCGCGGACTGGGCCTGCGCCTTCGCCAACGACTTCGATCCGGTGAAGGCGGCCACCTACCGCGACAACTTCCCCGACGCGGCCGGGCATTTCCGCGAAGGCGACGTGTGGGCCCTGCAGGCGGGGGACCTCCCGGGCCGCGCGGATCTCGCCTGGGCCTCCAGTCCCTGCCAGGACTTCAGCCTCGCGGGCACGCGGGCCGGGCTCGGCGGCGGACGGTCCTCGGCCTTCTTCGGCTTCTGGCGGCTCATGGAGGCGCTGGACGACGAGGGCCGCGCGCCCCGGCTCATCGTGATCGAGAACGTGGTGGGGCTGCTCACCTCGCGCGGGGGCGCCGACTTCGCGGCGTTGGGCGCGGCCCTGGCCCGTCGCGGCTACCGCTTCGGGGCGCTGGAGATCGACGCTGCCACGCGGCTTCCCCAGTCGCGGCCCCGACTGTTCGTGATCGCCGCCCGGGAGGCGCCGCCCGGCCTCGTCGGCGACAGCCCGTTCCATACCCGCGCGGTCCGCGCCGCGCACGCCGCGCTGCCGGAGGCGCTGGCGGCCGCCTGGGCCTGGTGGCGGCTCGCCCGGCCGCCGGCGCGCAACACCGACCTCGCCGCCCTGCTCGAGCCCGACGCCGACGTCCGCTGGCACACGCCGGCCCAGACCGCGCGCCTGCTCCAGCTCATGGGACCGCTGCACCGCGCCCGGCTGGAGGCCCGCGGCGGGCGCGCCGTGGGCGCGGTCTTCCGCCGGACCCGCGTCGAGGACGGCCAGCGCGTGCAGCGCGCGGAGGTCCGCTTCGACGGCCTCGCCGGCTGCCTGCGGACGCCGCGCGGCGGCTCCTCGCGGCAGGCGATCGTGGTGGTGGAGGGCGGCCGGGTCCGCTCCCGCCTCCTGACCCCGCGGGAGGCGGCGCGGCTCATGGGCCTGCCCGAAAACTACCGCCTGCCGAACACCGCCACGGCGGCCCTGCACGTCGCCGGCGACGGCGTCGCCGTTCCCGTCGTGCGCTGGCTGGCGAGCGAGCTGCTGGAGCCCCTGCTGGCCGCGCCGGCGGCCATCGCGGCCGAGTAGACGCCCGGATTGGGCGAGCCACCTGGCTCGCAACCACCCTGGATTGGTGTTCCGGCGCAGCCGGGCTAGGATGGCCGTCTCCGGCAGGAGGGGTCATGGCCGAGACGGCGAGCGAGCGGCGCGAGCGCGCGACCTGGCAGAAGCGGCTGCTGCCGTTCCTGGTCACCGCCATTTCGCTGATGGGCCTGTTCTTCTTCGTCAGCTCCCTGCTCCAGCTCGGCAAGCTGGGCGACGCGGTGGCCTACCAGCCCGACGAGCGCATCCCCGCCGCGATGGCCGCCTACGAAAAGTCCGTTCCGCCCGACGGCGAGTACCTGCGCTGGAAGACCCTGGTCCTGCTCGAGAAGAGCGCGCTCGACCACCGCTACGCCCAGGTGAACGCCACCTTGATGCTGCGCGCCTGGACCCGCCACCTCGGCTTCCTCACCGGCATGATCCTGGCGCTGACGGGGTCGATCTTCATCCTGGCGCGACTGAGTGAATCCGAGACCCGCCTGTCCGCCGAGGGGTCGGGCATGAAGGGCGCGCTCGCCACGTCCTCACCCGGCATCGTCCTGGCCGTCCTGGGCACGACCCTGATGGTGATCACGCTCACGGTGGATTTCGAGTTCAGCACCTCGGACGCGCCGATCTACGTGGCCGGCGCCCAGCGCCCCGCCGCCGAGCTTCCGCCGCCTGCGCCGCTCACCGATCCCGCGGCGCTGGCCGCGAAGGAGGAGGAGCTGTTCGGAAAGGAAGTCCCATGACACGCGCGTTCGTCGCCGCGGCTGCGGCGCTCATCCTCGGCCTGGCCGGCGCCGAGCCGGCGGTGGCCCAGCGCTCGCCGCTCTATTCGGAAGGGCGAGGCCACTGGCTGGGGGCGCGCTATCCCAACGCCTATCCCCTGCTCTACGATTTTCGGCGGGAGCCGTTCGGCCGCACGGCCGACGTGGACTACATGCTGGGAACCAGCGCCTGCCGCATCGCCGCCCGCCGCGGCTGGGGCGCCAACACGCTGAACTACATCCTCTACGCCTACGCCCTGTCGGCCCAGAGCCGGCGGCAGGTGCTCGCCGAACGCGACCTCTGCCTCGGCGCCGCCCAGCCGGCGCCGATGTCGGTGAGCGCCCGTTCGGGGCTGGACCAGCTGGTCCGCGCCGGCGCAACCGCGCGCGGCAAGCTGTTCTACATGCTGGGCCAGGACGGCCAGGCGGCCGCGGCCTACCCCGCCCGCCAGGAGCGTCCGATCCCGCCGGAAGAGCTGGCCGCGCGGCTCGTCCCGCTGGGCGAGCCGGACGCCATCCGCCGCGCCCTCGCGCCGCTGGCGCCGCCCGGCGCGACGGTCCGCCCGCTCGGCCGCTTCGCGTTCGTGGTCGCCGCGGGTCAGACCAACGCCCAGCTTCGGACCCTCGCCCGCATGCTCGACGACTACGTCACCTTCCTCGAGCGGACCTACGGCATGGCGCCGCCCGACCGCTACATCACCATCTACCTGCTGCCCGACATCGCGGCGGTCCAGCGGGTGGCGAAGGCGGCGCACGGCCTGAACGTCAGCCCGTCCACGCTCGGCTACACCTACCAGGACGACCTCTCGACCGTGGCCATGATCCGCGGCGCCCAGGGCGGCACCCTGCTGCACGAGCTGTTCCACCTGCTGGTGCGCGCCAACTTCGGCGACGTGCCCCAATGGCTGGATGAGGGGCTGGCCAGCCTCTACGAGGTGTCGAACCGCAACAGCGCCGGGTTCCGGGGACTGCCCAACTGGCGCGGCCGTGTGCTGCGCGACCTGCGGCATCAGGCGCCGAAGCTCGACAAGCTCGTGGCCAGCCCCTGGTTCAGCTTCGACCGCGCCGACGCGGTGGGCGACGACCGCTGGGAACAGGAGTACTCGGCCGAGGAGGTGGCCGCCCACCTCGCCACCGCGCGCTACTTCACGCTCTACCTCCAGGAAAAGGGCCTGCTGGCGAAGGTCTACGCGGCGTTCCAGGGACGCGACCCGGGCGCCGAGTCCGACCCCGGCGCCGCCTCCGTCCGCCTGGTGGAGGGCGCGACCGGCCAGACCATCGCGGCCCTGCAGCGGGACTATGACGCCTGGCTGACGCCGACCCTGGCCATCGACCTGACGAACGCGGCCGGCACGACGGGAAAGACTGTCCCGGTGGCCAACTGCCGGGACAAGCCGACCCAGGGGCCCTGTTAGAAAACCTGGCGTCCATCGGCCCGGTCCTCGCTTCCAAATGGCCGCCAAAGGCCTAAGGTCGCGGTCCTTGATGCTCCGAGAGGTCCGGCCATGGACGCCACCCCCGACAAGGCCTACGACGCCGCGCGCTACCGCCGTTCCGGGCGGGGCCGCATCCACGATTCCGTCCTCGACCTGATCGGCGACACGCCCCTCGTGCGGCTGCCGCACCTGACCGCCGCGCTGAAGCCGAAGGGCGAGGTCGTCGCCAAGCTCGAGTTCTTCAATCCGCTCGCCTCGGTGAAGGACCGCATCGGCGTGGCGATGATCGAGTACCTGGAAGCCAAGGGCGTGCTGAAGCCCGGCGGCACGATCGTCGAGCCCACCAGCGGCAACACCGGCATCGCGCTCGCCTTCGTGGCCGCGGCCAAGGGCTACAAGTGCATCCTGGTCATGCCCGAGAGCATGTCCATCGAGCGGCGCAAGATGCTGGTGATCCTGGGCGCGAAGCTCGAGCTCACTCCGCGTGAAAAGGGCATGGTGGGCGCCGTCGCCCGCGCCAAGGAGATCGTCGAGGCGACGCCCGGCGCGGTGATGCCGCAGCAGTTCGACAACGTCGCCAACCCGCTAATCCACCGCGTCTCGACGGCCGAGGAGATCTGGAACGACACGGACGGCGCGGTCGACGCGGTGATCTCCGGCGTCGGCACCGGCGGCACGATCACCGGCGTCGGCCAGGTGCTGAAGGCGCGCAAGCCGTCGGTGAAGATGATCGCCGTCGAGCCGCAGGCCTCGCCCGTGCTCTCGGGCGGCCAGCCGGGCCCGCACCCGATCCAGGGCATCGGCGCGGGCTTCGTCCCCTCGATCGTCGACCGCAGCGTGATCGACGAGGTGGTGCAGGTCACCAACGACGACGCCTTCCAGATGGCGCGGCGGGTGGCGCGCGAGGAAGGGATCCCGGTCGGCATCTCGTCGGGCGCCTCGC
Organism: Phenylobacterium sp. T106; assembly: GCF_057219735.1. Classification (NCBI taxonomy): domain Bacteria; kingdom Pseudomonadati; phylum Pseudomonadota; class Alphaproteobacteria; order Caulobacterales; family Caulobacteraceae; genus Phenylobacterium; species Phenylobacterium sp. T106. Next base: position 448,551 of record NZ_JBXVWA010000004.1, read on the forward strand.
TGGTGGCGGCCTTCGACGTGGCCAGCCGCGACGACATGAAGGGCAAGCTCGTCGTCGCCATCATCCCCAGCTTCGCCGAGCGCTACATCTCCACGGCCCTCTTCGACGGGCTCTAGGTCCTGCGGGTCGGGGTCGTCGGATGCGGCGTCGCCGGACTGACGGCGGCGGTCGCCCTGGCGCGCAAGGGCTGCAAGGTCCGCCTCTTCGACGCGTTCGAGACGCCCCGTCCCGTCGGGTCTGGGTTGCTCCTGCAGCCGTCGGGCCTCGCGGCTCTTCGTCGGCTGGGCCTGCATGAGGCGGTGCTGGCGCGCGGGGCCCGCATCGACCATCTCGACGGGCGCGACCTCTCCGGCCGGGCGATCATGGACATGCGCTATTCGCGCTGGCGGACCGGCGCGTTCGGCGTCGGCGTGCAGAGGTCCAGCTTGTTCGGGGTCCTGCACGACGCCGCGCAGGATGCGGGGGTCGCGCTACAGGCCGGCACGGCGATCGCCGCGGTCGATGACTTCGACGCGCCGCGCCTGCGGGACGCGCAGGGCCAGACCTACGGCCCCTTCGACCTTGTGGTGGCGGCGGACGGGTCGGCCTCGCGGCTTCGATCGATCATCCATCCCCGCGCCCGCGCGCCGGTCTATCCCTGGGGGGCGGTGTGGGCCAACGCCGAGGACCCCGACGGGCAGTATGCGGGCCGGCTGCATCAGCGATACGACGCCGCGTCCGTGATGATCGGAATTCTGCCTGTCGGCCGGGACAGCGCCCGCCAGCCGCCGCAGGTGAGCTTCTTCTGGTCGCTGCCGGTCTCCGGGATGGACGCCTTCGGCGACGCGTTCGAGCCCTGGCGCGACCGCGTTGCGCGGATGTGGCCTGAAGCCCAGCCGGTCCTGTCGCAATTGACCCCCCAAGGCTTTTCGCGGGCCATCTATCGCGACGTCGCGTTCGGGCGCTGGCATCGCGGCGCCGTGGTCATGATCGGCGACGCGGCTCATGGGACCAGTCCGCAGCTCGGCCAGGGGGCCAACCTCGCGCTGCTGGATGGGGTCGAGCTCGCCGAGCGGGTCGAACGTCCTACCCAGGTCGCGGGCTACCAGTTCGCTCGCCGCCTCCAGACGGCGCCCTATCAGCTGCTGTCCCGTCTCCTGACACCGCTGTTTCAATCGAGCAGCCGGTTCTGGCCATGGTTCCGCAACCACATCTTCGCCCCGCTGTCGCAGGCGCCGGGTCTGCGCCGCCACGCCGCCCGTGTGCTGGCGGGCAGCTTCCGGCTCGGGCCCTCGCCGAAGGCCCTGCGGCCGTGACCGACGTCTTCGATCCCGCCAAGCGCTCGGCCGTCATGCGGCGGGTGAAGGGGCGCGACACCTCGCCCGAGCTCGTCGTCCGCCGCGCGCTCACGCGGCTTGGCGCGCGCTACCGGCTGCATCGCAAGGACCTGCCGGGCGCGCCCGACGTCGTCCTGCCCGGCCGGCGGCTGGCGATCTTCGTCCACGGCTGCTTCTGGCACGGCCACGACTGCCCGCGCGGCGCGCGGGTCCCGAAGCAGAACCGCGACTACTGGGTGGCCAAGGTTGGCCGGAACGCCGCGCGCGACGCCCGCAGCGCCGAGGCGCTGGCCGCGTCCGGCTGGCGGGTGGAGGTGATCTGGGAGTGCCAGCTCAGGGACCTCGCTGCGCTGGACGAACGCCTCAGCCGCCTGCTCGCCCCGATTCCGGTTGCCCCGGCAAGTCAGCGGGTGATGCCTGTGCCGAAGATGCCCCAATCGGACCAATGCTAAGGCGACACACATACTGCGCATCGACCGGGTTTGGTATGCGCGTGAATGCGATGCCAGCGCGGCTTAGGCCCTCGACGAGCGCGGCTAGCTCAGGCGGGTCAGGCTCGGGGCGATGAACGACCGCTAGACCTGGGAAGTCGCGACCCCACGCGGCCATCACCGCGTTGGCGTCGCGAACGTCGTCCTCCGCGCTGTGCTTGCCGCTTGCCCTCTCCACCACCCGCTCTTCGGCGGGCGGTCCCCCTCTCCCGCTTGCGGGAGAGGAAGGTGCGGCGGCGCGCGGACTCCGCGGTCTTCTCCGCGTCCTCCGCGATTCGAGCGAGCGACTGCGGAGACGGCCGTCGGACGGGCGGGGGAGGACGCTCTGTCGCGGCCTGTCGCTAACGGGCTCCGAACAACCGCGCGAAGAAGCCGGGCCTGGACGTTCCCGTCGCGCGCTTCGCCTGGCGGAGTTCTTCGAAGACGACGCCGTCGGGCGGATCCAGGTCGTGCTTGAAGCCGCAGATCGACCTGGCCAGTTCGAGCGGCACGTCACAGATGAGGTCGACGCCGGCCGTCTCGCCGCCCTCGGCGTCCTGTTGGGCCTTCAGGTCGGCGTGAATCCTGGCGAGCTCGGCAGGCGGCGCGCCGTCGGTCTCGAGATGGTAGAGGGTTCCGCCTCTATTGGGATCGTGGGTCACGCGCCACACCTCGGCGCCGTCGGCGTAGCCCCGCGCCTCCTGGAACATCACGTGCTCCTCGATCGCGCAGGCCAGGGCCGGGCCCAGGCGGGACAGGTCGCGGGCCGCCTCGAACGCCGTGCTGAGGTCGCGATCGTACCAGAGGAGCAGCCAGCCGCCGGGCAACTCGCCCAGGCAGACGCGAAAGTCCGGGAAAGCGTCGCTCTGACCCGATGGCTCGAGGCCCAGGGCGGCCAGCACCCCGTCGCGCGGCGCACCCTGCACGGCGGCCCAACTCCCGCTGAATCCCACGACGTCCTCCCTCGCAAGCAAGCTTGACCTTAGGCGAAGCCGGAGGGCCGTCAAGAACAAAATACGAACTAATCGAGCGCCGCTTCCTCCACCACGATCTCGCACGTCACCGAGTTGGCGATGAAGCACTCCTCGTGCGCCTCGTGGTGCAACTGGTCGCGTTGCTGCGGGGTCGGGCGCGCGCCCTCGTAGGCGATCTTTGGGCGGAGCGTCACCCGGGTCACGGCCATGCGGCCGTCCGCATTCTTCTCCATCACCCCCTCGGCGGCGTCCCGGTAGCGGGTGACCACGAACCCGGCCAGGCGCGCGCGATGGAGGAAGGTCAGCATGTGGCAGTTGGAGATCGACGCCACCAGCATCTCCTCCGGGTCGACCGCCCCCGGCGCGGCCCACTTGCCGACCACATGGCGCGAGGCGGTGGCCGGAACCACGTGCTCGGCGAAGCTCACCGTGTGCCCGCGGCTGTAGCGGCCATTGGCGAAGTCCTCGCCGTCCTTCAGGGTCCACTCGACGGTGGCGCGATAGGTCGCCATCGCCGGACCTAGAACGCCTCGGCCGGCAGCGTCATGAGAAGCTCCGAGCCGGTCCTCAGCTTGGCCAGCCGGCTCGACGTCTCGGGCAGGACGCGCTCGACGTAGTAGCGGCCGATGACCAGCTTGTTGGCGTAGAACGGGTCGGCGTCGCCGGCGGCGATCCTGGCCAGCGCCGCCTTGGCCTGCAGCGCCCACATGTAGGCCAACGCGGTCAGGCCGAAGAGGTGGAGGTAGTCGGTCGACGCGGCGCCGGCGTTGTCGGGATTGGCGAGCCCGTTCTGCATCAGCCACATGGTGGCCTCCTGCAGCTCGGCCTTGGCCTTGGCGAGGCCCTCGGTGAACGGCTTCATCTCCGCGGCCGTCTCGGCGGCCGTGAAGGCGTCGAGTTCGGCGAAGAAGCTCATCACGCCGCGCCCGCCGTCGGCCGCCAGCTTTCGGCCCACCAGGTCCAGCGCCTGGACGCCGTTGGTGCCCTCGTAGATCAGGGCGATGCGCACGTCGCGCAGGTACTGGCTGGCCGGGAAGTGCTCGGTGAAGCCCGAGCCGCCGTGCACCTGCATGGCGTCGGAGCAGACCTGGAAGCCGCGGTCGGTGAGGAACGCCTTCACCACCGGCGTCATCAGGGCCATGTAGTCGCGGCCCTTCTGCTGCGCGGCCTCGTCCGGGCTGGCGTGCGCCAGGTCGCCGTGCAGCGCCGTCCAGGCCATGAACGCGCGCCCCCCTTCCACGATGGCGCGCATGTCCATCAGCATCCGCCGCACGTCGGGGTGGACGATGATCGGATCGGCCGGGCCGTCGGCGTTCTTGGGGCCCGTGAGCGAGCGCCCCTGCAGGCGTTCCTTCGCGAACGCCGCCGCCGCCTGGTAGGCGGCCTCGGCCTGGGCCACGCCCTGCAGCCCCACGCCCAGCCGCGCCTCGTTCATCATCACGAACATCAGGCGCAGGCCCTGGTTCTCCTCGCCGATCAGCCAGCCGGTGGCCTCCTCGTGGCTGATCACGCAGGTGGCGTTGCCGTGGATGCCCATCTTCTCTTCCAGGCCCAGGCACTTCACCGAGTTGCGCACGCCCGGCTTGCCCTCGGCGTCCGGGATGAACTTCGGCACGATGAAGAGGCTGATGCCCCGGACGCCGGCCGGCGCGCCTTCGATCCGCGCCAGGACCAGGTGGACGATGTTCTCGGTCAGGTCCTGCTCGCCGCCCGAAATCCAGATCTTCTGGCCCGAGATGCGGTAGGTCCCGTCAGCCTGGGGAACCGCCTTGGTCCTGAGGAGGCCGAGGTCGGTGCCGCAGTGGGGCTCGGTGAGGTTCATGGTGCCGGCCCACTCGAACGAGGCCAGCTTGGGCAGGTAGAGGTCCTTCTGCGCCTGCGAGCCGCCCACGTGGATCGCCGAATAGGCCCCGTGGGTCAGGCCCGGGTACATGGCGAAGGCCATGTTGGCGCCCGACGTCATCTCGGAAACGGCCATGTTGACCACGTGCGGCAGGCCCTGGCCTCCGTAGGCGGGGTCCGAGCCCAGCGCGGGCCAGCCCGCCTCGACGAACTGGCGGTAGGCGTCCTTGAAGCCGGCGGGGGTCGTGACGCTGAAGTCCGGGCTCCAGGCGCAGCCCTCCTTGTCGCCCACCCCGTTCAGCGGCGCGAGCACCTCGGAGGTGAACTTCCCCGCCTCGTCCAGGATGGCCTCGACCGTGTCGATCGAGGCGTCGGCGAAGGCCGGCAGGTTGGCGTAGCGCTCCAGCTGCAGCACGTCGCGCAGCAGGAAGACATAGTCCCGCACGGGGGCCTGGTAGGTCATGCTCAGAACTTCCCTCCGCTCATCCCGACGACGGCCGGGACCCAGGTCTCAGGCCGGGTCCGGCCGGGATGCGCCGCGAGCGTTATAGAACCCGCGCTCGCGGTTCGCCATCGGGCTCCCGGCGATCGCCGGGACGAGCCTGGGAAGCGGGCCTACGCCTCCACGCCGTCGAGCTGGCGGCGCATCGTCTGGTCGTAGGCCTCGGCGCGCGGCAGAAGATCGGGGCGCGTGGCCGAAAGGCGGCGCTCCATCTCGGTGATCCCGGCCTGCAGCTGGGCGATCGCATCGTCGATGTCGGTCTTCTGCTGCTCGAGCGCGACGATCCGCTCTTTGAACTTCCGCAGGCTCTTGGCGGCCTGCTGGGCGCCCGTGTCGTCGGCTTCGTAGAGATCCAGAATCTCGCCGATCTCGGAGAGGGAGAGGCCGACGCGCTTGCCGCGCAGGATCAGCTGCAGCCGGGCGCGGTCGCGGTAGGAATAGACGCGGTTCATCCCGTCGCGCGCCGGGTTCAGCAGGCCCTTGTCCTCGTAGAAGCGCAGGGCGCGCGGGGTGCATTTGAACTCGAGGCAGAGCTGGCGGATCGTGTAGGTCCGCAGCGGACGACGCAGGTCCATGGGCATTGGTGGCCTCCCTCGTATTATCGTTGATAACAAACCCTACGCGGCTTTCCGTTTACGTCAAGGGAGACTCGCCGCGTCAACGACCCGAAACGAGCAACTCATGCCCCTGATCGCGGGCCTGGGGATGCCGCGGAGGGCGATTGTGCCTCGCAAGTCGGACGGGAACGTGGCGAAGCTGCGCAGGATGGATGACGCTCTGGCGACGCGGGCGCCCGGCCGCTAGGCTCGACCTCGAACGGCCGGGGGATCCGAGTTGAAGCGTTTCTGGTTGGCGGCCACGGCGGCCGCGGTTCTCACCTGGTCCACGCCCGCGCTGGCGGCCCGTCCTGCGCCTCCGCCGGACGCCCTGGCGGGCCTGACCCGGCAGGAGGGCCTGGTCCCGATCTATGTCGATGCGGCCAAGGGCCGGATCCTGGCGGCCCTGCCCGCGCCCGGTCCCGACGGGGTCGCGGGCCGCTACCTCTATGTGACGGCTTTGAGGACCGGCCTGGGGTCCGCGCCCGTCGGACTCGACCGCGCGCGCCTGGGCGACACCCAGGTCCTCGCCTTCCGTCGCGTGGGCCCGCGGGTGCTGGCCGAGTTCGAGAACCCCCGCTTCCGCGCCGCCGGGGCGCCCGAAGCCGAACAGGCCGCCGCGCGCGAGGCCTTCGCCACGTCGGTGGTCTGGCAGGGGAAGATCGAGCAGACCCTGGCCGACGGCCGGCTTCTGGTCGACCTGTCCGGCTTTCTCACCCGCGACGTGATCGGCATCGCCGACGCCCTGAAGCAGGGCGGGGAAGCCGGCTTCAAGCCGGTAGCGGAGCTGTCGGTGGCCGATCCTTCCGCGGTCAGGGTCTTTCCCGAGAACGTGGAGTTCGAGGCGCTCCAGACCTTCGCCTCCGAGACGCCCGGGCCCGAGGTCCGCAACATCGCGCCGGACCCGCGGCTGGTGACGCTGGCCGTGCGGCACAGCCTGGTGAAGCTTCCCGAGCCGGGCTACACGCCGCGCCCCTTCGACCCGCGGTCCGGGGCCTTCGACGGCCTCGTGATGGACTATGCGGCCCCGCTCGACCGCGACATCGTCCAGCGCTATGCGCGCCGCTTCCGGCTGGAGAAGACCGACCCGGCGGCCGCCGTCTCGCCGGTCAGGAAGCCGATCGTCTTCTACGTCGACCGCGCGGCGCCCGAGCCCGTCCGCACCGCCCTGGTGGAGGGCGTCCGGTGGTGGGCGGCCGCGTTCGAGGCGGCCGGCTTCAAGGACGCCTACCGCGTCGAGGTCCTGCCCGAGGGCGCGGACCCGCTGGACGTCCGCTACAACGTCATCAACTGGGTGAACCGCGCGACCCGCGGGTGGTCTTACGGCCAGGCGGTGACCGACCCGCGCACCGGCGAGATCGTCAAGGGCTCGGTGCTGCTGGGGTCGCTCCGCGTCCGGCAGGACATGCTGATCTTCGAGGGCCTGGTCGGCGCGGCCGAGAGCGGCAAGGGCGGACCGAACGATCCGATCCAGGTGTCGCTCGCCCGCCTGCGCCAGCTTTCGGCCCACGAAGTCGGCCATTCGCTCGGCTTCGCGCACAACTTCGCCGCCTCGTCGCAGGACCGCGCCTCGGTGATGGATTACCCCGCGCCGCGGGTGAAGCTGACGGATGGCAGGATCGACCTGTCGGACGCCTATGGCGTCGGGGTCGGCGCGTGGGACCGGTTCATCGTCGACTGGCTCTACGGCGACGGCGATCCCGAGGCCAAGGCCCGCAAGGCCGCCGCCACCCTGCGCTACACCGCCGACAACGACGCCCGGCCGATCGGCTCGGGCCAGCCCCACGGCGCCATCTGGGACGACGGCGCCGATCCGGTGGCCGAACTGGCGCGGGTGATGACCGTGCGTCGCGCGGCGATCGCCGGCTTCGGCCCACAGGCGCTGCGCCCGGGCGAGGCGGCGCAGGCGCTGAAGCGCAAGTACGCGCCGATCTACCTGCTGCACCGCTACCAGCTCGAGGCGGCGGCCAAGGTGCTGGGCGGCGTGGACTTCAGCTACGCGGTGAAGGGCGACGCCTCGGCGACGGCGGCGGTCGTTCCGGCCGACCGGCAGCGCGCGGCGCTCGCCGGCCTGCTCGCCGCCATGGCCCCGGAGGCGCTGGACACGCCCGAGGCGCTGATCCCCCTGCTGTCCTCGGGCCAGTCCGGCGACACCGACCGCCAGTACCAGATCGAGGTCTTCGACGGCGCGGGCGGCCCGGTGTTCGACAGCCTTTCGGCGGCCGACGTGGCGGCCGGCCTGGTCTTGGACAACCTGCTGGCGCCCGAGCGTCTCACCCGCCTCGTGGACCAGCGCCGCCGCGATCCGGCCCAGCCGGGCCCGGGCGAGGTCGTGGACCGGCTGCTGACGCAGGCCTTTGCGCCCGCCTCCGGGCGGTACGCCGAGATCGCGCGCCGGGTCCAGACCCGGACGGCCCTCGAGCTTGCCGCGGCCGCGCGCCGTCCCGATGTGGCCCCGGCGGCCAAGGCCGAGATCGGCCACCGCCTCTCGGACCTCGCGGCGCGCCTGAAGGCCGCCCCGGGCGCCGACGCCTCGGAGCGCGCGCACCGCCTGACGCTGGCGGCCCTGCTGACCGACAGGGACGAGCTGGCGCGTGTCCTGGCCCAGCCCAAACGGCGGCCGGAGGCGCCGCCCGGCATGCCGATCGGCTCGGACGAGGACTGAACGGCGCGGCTCAGCCCGCGACGAGCTCTCCGGCCAGGGCCCGCTCGATCAGCTCGATGGTCCGGTCGACGCCGAAGATGGCGACGAAGCTGCCGAAGCGCGGCCCCTGGCTCTGCCCCAGCAGCACCTCGTAGAGCGCGGCGAACCAAAGGCGCAGCGGTTCGAAGCCGGCGGCCTTGCCCACCTCGAACACCTCGTTCTGGATCGCTTCGGCGTCCGCCCCCGCCGGCAGCGCGCGAAGCTTGTCCACGAGCGCCTGCATGGCCGCGTGCTCCTGCGCGGTCGGCGCGCGGAACCGCTTCGCCGGCTTCACGAAGTCCTCGTAGTAGTTGATCGCGTAGCCCGCGAGCTTGTCGAGCAGCGGCTCGCTCGCCGGCGTCGCGCCCGGCAGGTACCGGCCGATGAAGGCCCAGAGCAGGTCCTTGGTCGAAGCGTCGGCCGCCGAGACCAGGTTCAGAAGCAGCGAGAAGCTCACCGGCGAACCCCTGCCGGGCGGGTGGCCGCCGTGCACGTGCCAGGCCGGGTTGTCGAGCTGCGCCGCGTTGTCGCCCTCGGCCTTCTTGCGGTTCAGCGCGTCGAGCTGCTGCAGGTACTCGTCGGTCGCCTTCGGGATCACGTCGAAGAACAGCCGCTTCGCCGACTTCGGCGACTGGTACATGTAGTAGGTCAGACTCTCGGGGGTGCCGTAGCGCAGCCATTCCTCCATGGTCAGGCCGTTGCCCTTGGACTTCGAAATCTTCGTGTTGTTCTCGTCCATGAAGAGCTCGTAGTGGAACGCCTCGGGCGGCGTCCCGCCCAGCGCCTGGCACACCCGGTTCGAGACCCGCACGGAGTCCACCAGGTCCTTGCCCGACGCCTCGAAGTCCACCTCCAGCGCCGTCCAGCGCGCCGCCCAGTCGGGCCGCCACTGCAGCTTCACGTGGCCGCCGGTGACGGGGACCTCGGTGAGCTCGCCGTCCTCGTCCCGGAAGACGATCGTGCCCCGCTCGACATGCCGCTCCAGGGTCGGGACCTGCAGCACGCGGCCGGACTTCGGGCTGATCGGCAGGAACGGCGAATAGGTCGCCCGCCGCTCCTCGCCCAGGGTCGGCAGCATGATCGACTGGACCTTGTCGAACCGCGCCAGGATGCGCAGCAGGACGTCATCGAACCGGCCGGACCTGTAGGTCTCGGTCGAGCTCATGAAGGTGTAGTCGAAGCCGAAGCCGTCCAGGAAGGCGCGCAGGCGGGCGTTGTTGTGCGCCCCGAAGCTCTCGTACTCGCCGAACGGGTCGCGCACCGACGTCACCGGCTTGTCGCGATCCTCCTCCAGCATCTCCCGGTTTGGCACGTTGTCGGGGATCTTCCGGAACCCGTCCATGTCGTCGGAGAAGACGATCAGGGTCGTGGGGATGGCGTCCTCGGTCAGCGCCCGGAAGGCGTTGCGCACGATGGTCGGCCGGGTCGCCTCGCCGAACGTCCCCAGGTGGGGGAGGCCCGAGGCGCCGTAGCCGCACTGGAACACCACCGGCTTCGCCAGCGCGGGCAGGGCGGCGACGGCCTCCAGGTACTTGCCCTCGCCGAACATCGTGGCGGCCAGGTCGCGCTCGGCGTCCGACAGGCGCAGGCGGGTGACGCGGTCCAGGAGCAGGCGCGCCTGCTCGAACGGCCAGCTCCGGGCCTCGCGGGCCTGGTGGGAAAGTCCTTGCAGCATGGCTGCGCGGCCTACAGCCCATGGGCCGGACGCTCAAGCGCAATGAATCGTCACGGGACCATCGTCGAACCGCAGCGCGACTGACACGCGGGCCGCCTAAGCGGCTGCCTCAGGTCAGAAGGGGATGTCCATGACGCGCTGGATTTGCACCGTGAGCGGAGCGGCGCTGGGCGCTGCGCTCGCCGCTTCGCCGGCTCTCGCCCAGGAGGTGGTCGAGGAGCTGGTGGTGACCGGCCAGCGCGCCTCGCAGCAGCTGGCGATCGAGACCAAGCGGGAGGCGCTCGGCGTCGTCGACGCGATCGCGGCCGACGACATCGGGCGGCTGGCCGACAAGAACGTGGCCGAGAACCTCGAGCGGTTGCCCGGCGTCGGCGTCGCCTACGACCAGGGCGAGGGCCGCTATGTCTCGATCCGCGGCACGCCCTCGACGCTCAACAACGTGACGCTGAACGGCGTCGAGGTGGGCAACCCGGACGGCGACAGCCGCGCCCTGCCGCTGGACATCGTCAGCGGGCAGCTGCTCGGGCGCCTCGAGGTGCTGAAGGCGGTGACGCCGGACCGCGACGCCCAGGGCATCGGCGGGACCATCAACCTCGTCACCCGATCCCCCTTCGATTCCGGCAAGAACCTCACGGCCCAGGTCTCGGCCCAGGTCGGCTACCAGGAATTCAACGAGAAGACGCCCGTCCAGGGCGACGTGACCCTCGGCATGGTCCGCGGCGACTGGGGCGCGCTGCTGGGCGTCAGCTACTCGTACCGCGACTACCGTTCGGACGGCCTCTTCCCGGACGACTGGCGCACCGTGCCCGGCGTCGCCCGCGGCGGCCTGCCTATCAACCTCAAGTTCACGAACTACACGCTCGAGCGCGAGCGGATCGGTGTCAGCGGCGCCGTGGAGTGGCGGCCGAGCGACGACGACCGCGTGTTCTTCCGCGGCCTGTATTCGCGCTTCACCGAGAACGAGTACCGCCAGCGGTTCCGGCTGGATTTCGCGTCCAACCTCGCCAACGTCACCCTCAACCCGGACGGGACGACCGGCGTCGCGCGCAACGTCGAGGCGCGGCAGGACCTGCGCACGGAATACAAGGAGAAGTCGCTCTCCACCTTCCAGCTGGGCGCCTGGCATGTCCGCGGGCCCTGGCGGGTCGAGTACGACGTCTCCTGGGGCTACAATGAGCTGATCGAGCCCAACCAGCTCTGGCTGTTCCGGGGCGGCGCCGCCACGGTCGACTTCGACATGGGCCCGCTGCTCTACACCGCCACGCCGCGCAGCCTGGCCGCCAGCGACCTGGGCTTCCGCCAGTACACCGCGCAGGACGAGAGCGGCGAGGAGACGAACAAGGCCGCCCGCTTCGACCTGCGCCGCGACCTCGACATGGGGACCGAGAGCTTCCTGAAGGTCGGGTTCAAGCTGCGCGAGACCGACAAGAAGTTCGACGGCCGCACCGACCTGTTCGAGCGCGCCGCGGCCGCTGCCAACCGGTTCACCCTGGCCGACTTCGGCCTGCGGGGGCCCGACATGGCGGTCTCGCTGGGCGAGGCCGACTACGCGAACCGCTTCGTGATCGACGAGGATGCGATCAAGGCGTTCACCGCGCAGAACCTGAACGGCCCCAGGATCGTCCGCAACAACGCCACCAGCCTGTCCAACGACACGCTCAGCGACTACAGCCTGACCGAGCGCGTGGCGGCCGGCTACGCGATGGCGAACATCGACCTCGGCGCGGTGACCGTCCTGGCCGGATGGCGGGTCGAGTCCACCGAGACCGACATCCGCGGCTTCCGCCTCAGCGGCGGCGTGGTCACGCCCGTCCGGCGCAGCGGCGAGTACAGCGACTTCCTGCCGAACGTGCACCTGCGCTGGACGCCGGCGGAAGACGTCATCGTCCGCGCCGCCTACACCCATACGCTGGGCCGACCGCAGTACCCGCAGCTCCGGCCGGGCGGCCTGCTCACCGTGGTGACCAACCCGGACGGAACGCTCGACGGCGAGCTCTCGGAAGGCAACGTCGACCTGGACCCGTTCCGGTCCGAGAACTTCGACCTCTCCGTCGAATGGTACTTCGCGCCCGGCGGGCTGCTTTCCGCGGGCGCCTTCCTGAAGCGCATCGACGATCCGATCTTCAGCTTCCGGGAGACGCGGACCGGCGTGCAGCTCGACGGCCGCACCTTCAGCCGCCTCTTCTACACGCAGCCCCGGAACGCCGAGCGGGGCGAGATCCGCGGTCTCGAAGTGCAGTACCAGCAGCAGTTCACCTTCCTGCCCGGCCTGTGGGGCGGGTTCGGGCTGGCGGCGAACGTCACCCTGACCGACTCGGAACTGACCGTCCCGGGCCGCGGCGAGCTGCCCTTCATCGGCCAGTCCGACCTCCTGTGGGGCGCCCAGCTCTTCTACCAGAAGGGCCCGATCGAGGCCGCGCTCTCCTACCACCACACCGGCAAGGCGCCGCAGTCGATCGGCGGCAATCTCGACGCCGACACCTTCGATGACGACTATCGCCGCCTGAACGCGAAGGTAAGCTATGCCCTGAGCGATCGCGTCGAGGTGTACGTGGACCTGCAGAACCTGACCGACGAGAAGCTGCGCGAGTACCAGGGCGGCCGCGAGGACTGGCTGACCAACTACGAACGCTACAAGCGGACCTACTACGTGGGCGTGCAGGCCCGATGGTGACCGACCGACGCCATCTGCTGCGCCAGGCCGCGTGGCTCGCGGGGGCGGCGCTCATGCCGGGCGCGTGGACCTCGGCGATCGCCCAGACGCGGATGGCCGAGTATCCGTTCGGGCTCGGCGTGGCCTCGGGCGATCCGACGGCCGACGGCGTGGTCCTCTGGACGCGCATCGCGCCGCGGCCGCGCGAGCCCGGCTTCGGGATGGGCCGGGCGCCGGTCATCGTCGAGTGGCTGGTGGCCGAGGACGCCGGCCTGACGCGCGTCGCGCGCAGGGGCCAGGCGATCGCCGCCTGGGAGGCCGGCCACGCCGTGCATGTGGAGGTGGGCGGGCTGCGGCCGGATCGGGAATACTGGTACCGCTTCACCGCCGCGGGCCACCAGAGCCCCGTGGGCCGCACCCGCACGGCCCCGGCGGCGGGGGCGCCGGTCGAGCGGCTCCGGCTCGCCTACGGCTCGTGCCAGAAGTTCGAGGCCGGCTTCTGGTCCGCGCACGCCGGCATCGCCGCCGAGACGCCCGACCTGGTGCTCTTCCTCGGCGACTACATCTACGAGCAGGCCGCCAAGGCGGGCGCGCTGCGGGCGCACCCGCCGCACGAGCCGGTCGACCTCGAAGGCTACCGCCTGCGGCACGCCTGGTACCGGGCCGACGGCGACCTGCAGGCCGCCCATGCCGCGGCGCCCTGGATGGTGATCTGGGACGACCACGAGGTGGTCAACGACTACGGCCGCGACCAGGACCGCAGCAACCCCGACCCGAAGGCGTTTCTTCGCCGCCGCGCCGCCGCCTACCAGGCCTACTACGAGAACATGCCGCTCCGCCGGAAGCAGGTCCCGGTGGGCCCGGACCTGCAGCTCTACCGGTCGCTGGACTGGGGAAGCCTGGCCCGGCTGAACTTCCTCGACACCCGCCAGTACCGGGATCGTCGCACCTGCGAGGCGGTCTCGGACGAGAAGCGCATCCCCTACGACTGTCCCGACCGGACGGCCGCCTCCCGCTCGTTGCTGGGACGGACTCAGGAGCGCTGGCTGGAGGGCCGGGCCAAGGACAGCCCCGCGCGGTGGAACGTTCTGGCCCAGCAGTACCTGATGGGCGAGCTCAGGCTGGAGGACGGCCGCGTCTCGAACGACGGCTGGGACGGCTACGCCCAGACCCGGCGGCGCGTGCTGGAGACCTGGCGCGACGCGAAGACGCCGAACCCCGTGGCGCTCGGCGGCGACATCCACTGCTTCTTCGCCGGCGACCTGGCCCTGCGGCCGGGCGATGCGCCGCTCGCCAGCGAGTTCGTCGGCGGCTCGATCAGCTCGCTGGGCGCGGCGAACGATAGCCTCGCCGCCAGCGTGGCGCGCAATCCGCACCTCAAGTTCGCCGAGGGCCAGCGCCGCGGCTACGGCCGGGTGGAGCTCACCGCCCGGGATTGCCGGGTCACCTTCCGGGCGGTGGACAATGCGTTCGTGCCGTCCTCGCCCGTCCGCGACCTGGCGACCTTCGTCGTCGAGGCGGGCCGGCCCGGACTGTCCCGTGCTTGAAGTCCTGCTGGCCGCCGCCGTGGCGCTGACCCGCCTGCCCGCGCCCGAGGCCGACCAGGGCGTGGCGGTGGACGCCCGGTCGATCTACGCCGTCGATAACTCGGTCATCGCCCGGTACGACCGGAAGACCGGCGCGCGCCTGGGCGAATTCCGCGGCGACCCGGCGAAGTTCCCGCACATGAATTCCTGCGCCGTCATCGGCGCCGAGCTGGTCTGCGCGGCCTCGAACTATCCCAAGGTCCCGATGACCTCGCAGGTCGAGGTCTTCGACCCTGCCACGCTGCGCCACCTGCGTACGATCCCGCTGCCGGGCGCGCCGGGATCGCTCACCTGGGTTGACCGCCACGGCGGCGGATGGTGGGCGGGGTTCGCCAACTACGACGGGCGCGGAGGAGAGCCGGGCCGCGATCACCGCGCCACCACCGTCGTCCGCTTCGACGACGGGTGGCGCGAGGCGGCGCGCTGGACGTTTCCGCCCGAGGTCCTCGGCCGCTTTGCGCCCTACAGCAATTCGGGCGGCGCCCTGGGGCCCGACGGGCGGCTCTATGTGACCGGCCACGACCGTCCGGAGCTCTATGTGATGGAGGCGCCTCCGGGCGGCGGCGTCCTGAAGCTGGTGGCGACGGTGGGAATTCCGGTCCCCGGCCAGGCGATCGTCTTTGACCCCAGCCAAAGCGGCGTCATGTTCGGCGTGAATCGGGCCGCCCGCGAGGTGGTGGGCTTTCGGCTGCCGCCGCTGGAGACGAAATGAACCGCAGAACGATCCTGGGCCTGGCCGCCGCCTGCGCCGCGCTCGCGGGCTGCGCCGCGCCCAAGGAGGCCGACCGCAAGGAGATCGTCTTCTCGATCCTCTCGGCCGAGAGCCAGGCCAGCGCCGAAGCCGACTGGGCGCCCTTCCTGGCCGACATGTCCAAGGCCCTCGGCCGGCCGGTGAAGGCGTACTACGGCTCCAACTACACCGCGCTGGTCGAGGCCATGCGGTTCAAGCAGACCGACCTCGGCTGGTTCACCAACCAGTCGGGCCTCGAG
This sequence comes from Phenylobacterium sp. T106, assembly GCF_057219735.1. Lineage (NCBI taxonomy): Bacteria > Pseudomonadati > Pseudomonadota > Alphaproteobacteria > Caulobacterales > Caulobacteraceae > Phenylobacterium > Phenylobacterium sp. T106. The sequence goes on from NZ_JBXVWA010000004.1 coordinate 463,838, forward strand.
GCCGTGCGCCGGGCCGGCGGCGAGGTCTTCGCCCGGTCGGTCAACCCGAATGGGGTCGACGGCTACGAGGCGGTGATCATCGTGAAGAAGGGGTCGGGACGGACCCTCGACGACATCCTGAAATGCGACCGAAGCCTTTCGTTCGGCATGGGCGATCCCAAGTCCACGTCGGGCACGCTCGCGCCGATGACCTACCTCTTCGCGCCGCGGAAGATCGACCCGGCCGCGTGCTTCAAGACCGTCCGCTCGGCCAACCACGAAACCAACCTCTTCTCCGTGTCCGGCGGCCTGCTCGACGCCGCCACCAACAACACCGCCTCGATGGAGCGGCTTCAGCTCCTGGACACGGACATCGCGCGTCGCACGCTTTCGTCCGTGGAGATCGTCTGGCGCTCGCCCAGGATCCCCGAGGATCCGATCGTCCGGCGCAAGGACCTGGATCCGGCGCTCCGGAAGCAGATCGACGACTTCATCTTCGGCTATGGCGTCGGCGAGACGCCCGAAGCGGCGCGCCAGCGGGCGGTGCTGGCGAAGATCCAGACGCTTCCCTTCAAGCCGGCCGACGCGAGCCACCTGCTGCCGGTGCGGGAGATGGAAGCCACGGGCCAGCTCATCGAGGCGCGCAACCGCAACGACGCCGCCGCCGTCGGCCGGGCCGAGGCGGCGCTGGCCGAAATCGCGAGGGAGCGCGCCGCGAAGCCCTGACGGCCGGCGTCAGAGCGCGTCCCCACGAGTGGGATCGAAAGCGCCCAAGCTCTCGCTTTAGGCTCTAGACGGTCCAGACCTCGCCGTCGCGCACCTCGACCGGCCAGGGCGCGATGCGCTGACCATGGCAGGGGCCGGACACGCAGAGTCCGTCCAGGGTGAACAGCGCGCCATGGCCGGCGCACAGGATGTGGCGCTGGTCGCGCGTCAGGTAGCGGTCGTCGAGGGGCGCGAGCGGCCAGCCCGCGTGCGGACACGAATCCACGAAGCCCGCAGCCCCGTCGCCCTGGCGGAGCACGAAGCCGGCGAACAGCCGATCGCCCTCTCGGAAGCGGAAGGACTTGCCGCCCGGGTCGCCGATCTCGTCGAGGGCGCACAGCCGCACGCCGGCCGGCGGACGGGCGGGATTGGCAGGCTCAGAGCTGGCCAACGGTGACGCGGAACGGGCGGATCTCCACCCGCTCGAACAGGCCGGCCAGGGCGTAGGGATCGTCGCGCGTGAACGCCTCGGCGGCGGCCAGGTCCGGCAGGTCCAGGATCAGCATCGAGCCGGCCATGTCGCCGGCGTCGTCGAGGAGCGGGCCGCCGATCTTCACCTGGTCCAGCCGTTGGCGGACGTAGGCGAGGTGCGCCTCGCGCGCGCCCATCCGGACGTTCAGCGAATCGGGCTTGTCGATACAGGTGAGCAGGAACAGCGGCATTCACGTCTCCTCGCGCAGGGGGCGGGCCAGCAGGCCTCGGATCGCGTCGTCCACGCCGACTTCGCCCGCCAGGATCGCGGCCACGGCCTCGCAGATCGGCGTCTCGACCCCCAGGCGGCGCGCCAGGTCGCGCACCGCGGGCGCCGACGCCACGCCTTCCGCCACAGAGAGCTTTCCGGCCAGCGCCTGCTCCAGCGTCTGGCCGCCGCCGAGCGCCAGTCCGACGCTCATGTTCCGCGACTGCGGGCTGGAGCACGTCAGCACCAGGTCGCCCAGGCCGCAGAGGCCCGCGACGGTCTCGGCGTGGCCGCCCAGGGCGATCGCCAGCCGCGTGAGTTCCGAGAATCCGCGGGTGATCAGGGACGCGTGGGCCGAGCGGCCAAGGCCGCGGCCCTCCGAGATGCCGCAGGCGATGGCGAGCACGTTCTTCACCGCGCCCCCGGCCTCGGCTCCGGTCAGATCGCCGGCGAGGTAGGGCCGGAAGGTCGGCGTGGCGATCGCCTCGGCCAGCGCCCAGCCCAGGGCTTCGTCGGCGCAGGCCAGGGTCACCGCGGTCGGCAGGCCCCGCGCCACCTCGCCGGCGAAGCTGGGCCCCGACAGCACGGCGGCCGCGGCCTGCGGGACCGTCTCGGCCAGCACCTCGGTCATCAGCTTCAGCGAGCCCTGCTCGACGCCCTTCGAGCAGAGCACGATCGGCAGGCCCGGCCGTGCGTGGGGCGCGAAGGCCGACAGCGCGGCGCGGGTGTGCTGGGCCGGCGCCACCGCCAGGATGAAATCGCTGTCCGCCAGCGCGGACATCTCGCCCGTCGCCCGGATCATCGGGTCGAGCGGGACGCCGGGCAGGAAGACCCCGTTCTCGTGCCGCATGTTCACGGCTTCGACCACCTCGGGCTCGCGCGCCCAGAGCGTCACCCCGCGGCCCGCCCGGCCGCACACCTGCGCCAGGGCCGTGCCCCAGGCGCCGCCGCCGATCACCCCCACGCGGTCGAGCGCGCCGGTCATGCCTTGGCCCCCTTGCGGCCGGCCTTGTGGGTCGGCGCCGCCGCCGCCGCGACCTCGTCGAGCGGCCAGCGCGGCCGCGCCACGGCGTCCAGCGGGTCGGACAGTCCGGCCGCCAACCGCTCGGCCCCGGCCAGGGCGATCATGGCGGCGTTGTCGGTGCAGTAGGCCAGCGGCGGCGCGGCGAACGCGAAGCCGTTCGCGGCGGCGGCGGCCTGCAGCCGCGCCCGGACGGTCCCGTTGGCGGCCACGCCGCCCGCCACCACGAAGCGCAGGCCCGAGCCGGCGTGCTCCGCGGCATAGAGCTTCATGGCGCGGTCCGACCGTTCGGCGAGCTGGCCGGCGATCGCCGCCTGCACGGCCGCGGCGAGGTCGCGGCGCTGCGCCGGCGTCGTGGCGCCTTCGGCCAGCCGCGCGGCCGCGGTCTTCAGCCCCGAGAACGAGAAGTCGCAGTCCTTGCGGCCGAGCAGCATCCGCGGCAGCTCGTAGGCCGCGGGGTCGCCGCCCTCGGCCAGCCGCTCCAGCGCCGGACCGCCGGGGTAGGGCAGGCCCAGGGCCTTGGCGATCTTGTCGAACGCTTCCCCGGCGGCGTCGTCGATCGTGGACCCCAGCCGGCGGCACGCGCCGATGCCCTCCACGCTGAGAAGCTGGCAGTGCCCGCCCGAGACCAGCAGGAGCAGGAACGGGTAGGGCAGGTCGGCCGCGAGCCGCGCCGAGACGGCGTGGCCCTCCAGGTGGTTCACCGCGACGAGGGGCAGCCCTCGGGCCAGCGCCACGGCCTTGCCGAACGAGAGGCCCACCATGACGCCGCCCACCAGGCCGGGTCCCGCCGTCGCCGCGACGCCGGTGAGGTCGCCGTAGGCGAGGGCCGCCTCGCGCAGCGCCGCCTCGGCGATGGCCTGGATCGACTCAACATGCGCGCGCGCGGCGATCTCGGGCACCACGCCCCCGAACGGCGCGTGCGCGGCGATCTGGCTGCCGACCACCGAGCTCAGCACCTCGACGCGGCCGTCCGCATGGCGGCGCACCACGGCCGCGGCGGTCTCGTCGCAGCTCGTTTCGAGGCCGAGGACGGTCTGGGTGGCGGGTGGAAGCGTGGTCATCCGGTTGCCGGGGGCGGGCGGCTCCTGTAGCAGCCCACGTCAGATTTCGTTCCGAGGTAGACTGCCGCCCGTGGCCACGCAACCTGTCGTCCGTATCGGGGCCCGCGGGTCGAAGCTCAGCCTCGCCCAGGCCGGCCACATGCAGCGCCGCATCGCCGCGCTGCTCGGGGCCGATCCCGCCAACCCTGCCGAGGTGGAGGCCGTCGCCCCCCTCATCGTCATCACCACCACCGGCGACCGGGTGCAGGATCGCCGCCTGCTCGAGATCGGCGGGAAGGGGCTCTTCACCAAGGAGATCGAGGAGGCCATGCTCGAGGGCCGGATCGACTGCGCGATCCACTCGATGAAGGACATGCCGGCGCTGCTCCCCGAGGGCCTGTGCATCGCGGCCGTGCCCGAGCGCGAGGATCCGCGCGACGCCTTCCTGAGCCGCGGGCCCGAGCGCCTGGAAGATCTGCCGCAGGGCGCGCGGCTGGGCACCGCCAGCCTGCGACGCCAGGCCCAGTGCCTGCACCGCAGGCCCGACCTCGACGTCCAGATGCTGCGGGGCAATGTGGACACCCGGCTGGCCAAGCTCGCCGCGGGCGAGGCGGACGCCATCCTGCTGGCCTACGCGGGCCTTCGCCGGCTGGGCCTGGACGGCGAGGTGAAGAGCCTGATCGACCCCGTGGAGTCGCCGCCGGCGCCGGGCCAGGGGGCCCTCGCCGTCGAGACCCGCGAAGCCGACCGCGACAAGCCCTGGGTCGCGGGGCTGGTGTGCGAGACCACCACGCTCTGCGTCGCCGCCGAGCGGGGCGCCCTGACCGCGCTGGAGGGCTCGTGCAAGACGCCGGTCGGCGCCCACGCGTGGCTGAGCGGCGGCACGCTCAACCTCGTCGTCGAGGCCCTGTCCCCCGGCGGCACGGCGCGGTTCCGCCACGTCGGCGCGTCCGAACTCTCGCAGCTGTCCGATCCGATGGCGTCCGCCCGCGACCTGGGCGCCTCGCTCGGCGCGGCGGTGAAGGCCGACGGGGGCGACGCCATCGTCCTCTGACGGGGCGCCGTCGCCCAACGGCCACGCTCGGCGGCGATCTTGGCCCGTGTGGCGATCCGGGGATTGAAGACCGGAGCGGGTGGCCGCATCGTCGCTCCCGCCCCCGGCGCCGCCGGACAAGAGACCCCGCCACATGGCCCGAAGGCAGAGGATCTGGATCACCCGCGCCCAGCCCGGCGCCGACGTCACGGCCGAGCGCGTGCGCGCGCTGGGTCACGACGCCGTCGTGGCCCCGCTGCTGGCGGTGAAGGTCCTGCCGGATGTCGAGGTCGACCTGCGCGGCGTCGCGGCGCTCGCCTTCACCAGCGCCAACGGCGTCCGCGCCTTCGCCGACGCCAGCGGCGAGCGCAGCCTCAAGGTCTTCGCCGTGGGCGCCGCCACGGCGCAGGCGGCGCGCAGCGCGGGCTTCCGGTCGGTGCTCTCGGCGGACGGCGACGTGGAGGCCCTGGCCGAGGGCATCGCGGTGCGCCGCGGCGAACTGCGCGGGGCGGTGCTGCACCCGGGCGCGGCCGAGCCGGCAGGCGACCTGGCCGGCTCCCTGGAGAAGCACGGCGTCGAGGCGCGCCGGCTGATCCTCTACGAGACCGCCCCGGTGGCGCTGGAGGCGGCAGAGGCCGAGGACCTCGCCCGCTGCGACGCCGTCCTGCTGCACAGCCCGCGCGCCTCGCAGGTGCTGGCCAAGGTGCTGAAGGCGCATCCCGCGCCCCGCCTGCGGGCGCTGGGGCTGTCCAAGGCGGTGGTGAAGCCGCTGGCGCGCACGCCCATGGCCGCCAAGGCGTTCCCGCCGTTCCCGCTCGAGGCGGCTCTGCTCAACCTGATCGACCGGCGGCCCTGAGCCGGCAGCATGATCCCGCCCGAGCCCCCGGAGGCCGCACGGCCCGATCCTGACGATGCGCGGCTCCGGCCGCTGATGGGGCCCGTGTTCTGGATCATGGTGACGCTCTGCGTCGTCTGCGTCGCGGCCGGGATCGCGGTGGCCTGGCTGGGGCCGCGGCTCTGGGCCCCAGAAGCGCCGCCGCGTGACGCCGCCGTTGCGTTGCCGCGATCCTGACGGCTATCGGTAGCGTCGCGACGCGATCGCGCCCCTTTCGCGTAACCCAAGTGCGCGCCGGACCCGTCCGCCGCGCCGTGCGCCTGGGAGGCGTTGCGCGTGCCCCGGATCGTCTACCTCGTCCCCAATCCCGAGTTTCCGAGCGGGGGCAACAAGATGGCCTTCCGTCACGTGGAGGCCCTGGCCGCCCTGGGCTTCGACGCCGTGGTGCGCGCGCCGCCGTCAGGAGCGCTGCCGAGGTGGTTCCGCCACGAGGCGCCGGTCGAGCGCGCCTCGGGCGAGCCCCGGCCCGACGACATCCTGGTGTTCCCTGATGACGCCGCGGCCGAGCTGAACGCCGCAGCCGCCCTGCCCAACGCCAAGGTCGTCTTCGTGCAGAACCCCTATTCGTCGGTGTTGGGCCTGCCCGCCATTCCCCCGGAGCGCGCCGCCGCCTACCGCACCTTCATGGCCTGCAGCGACGGGGTTGCGGCCTGGGTCCGCCGCTACGTCGATCACGACGAGGTGGCGACCGTCCCGGCCTTCGCCGACGAGCGCCTATTCCGTCCGGCGGCCAAGGCGCGCGTCATCGCGTGCACGCCGCGCAAGCGCCGCAACGAGCTGAGGGTGATCCGCCACCTGTACGCCCGCCTGCGCCCCGGCTGCGACTACCGCTGGGCGCTGATCGACGGCCGCACCGAGGCCGAGACGGCGTCCGCCCTGGCGTCCGCCTCCGTGTTCCTCAGCCTCGCACGGCTCGAGGGCATGAGCCTGACCATCGCCGAAGCCATGGCGAGCGGTTGCCTGATCGCCGGCTTCACGGGCGTGGGCGCCCGCGAGTACGCCAATGCGGACAACGGCCTCTGGGTCGGCGAGGACGACTGCGAGGCGACCGCCCACGCGCTGGTCCGGGCCGTGGAGCTGGCCGAGGCGCAGGGTCCTGAGGCCGGGGCGATGCGGGCCGGGGCCCTCGCGGCCGCGGGCGGCTGGACCCATGCGGCGTTCGTCCGCGCCCTGGACGACTACTGGCGCGCGCGCCTGACGCTTTGCAAATCGTGACCTTGCGGGTAAAAGCCCCGTCCCGGACAGGAGCCGCCATAGCTCAGCCGGTAGAGCGGCGCATTCGTAATGCGTAGGTCGGGTGTTCGAGTCACCCTGGCGGCACCATCCTTCTTCTTGCCGATCTTCTTCTTCCGGACGGTCAGGCGGCGGCCAGCCCGCTGCGGGCCATGACCTGGGCCTGGAAGAGATAGCCGCCGCCCCGCAGCGTCTTGATCATCTCGCCCGCGCCGTCGCACGTCGCGAGCGTGCGGCGCAGGCGCGCGACGCGCGCGTCGATCGACCGGCCGCCCGCCGTCCCGCCCTCGCCGTGCAGCAGGGTCACCAGGGCCTCGCGGCGCAGCACCTCGCCCGGCCGGGCCACGAGCACGCGGAGAAGGGCGGCGTCGGCCGGGCTCAGCCGGACGGTGCGGCCGGAGGGGGCGGTCACGTAGCCGAGCTCCGCGTCGAACCGCCACGTCTGCAGCGCGCCTTCGGCCTGCCCGCGGGCCTGCCGCGCCGCCCGCCGAAGCAGCGCGCGCACGCGGGCCAGCAGCTCCAGCGGGTGGGTGGGCTTGGGCATCACGTCGTCGGCGCCGAACTCGAGGCCGGCGACGCGGTCCAGGGTGTCCGCGGCCTTCGCCACCACGAGCACGGGGGCCGTCTCCGCCTCGGAGAGCCGGCGGCACAGCGTCAGGCCGTCGGCGTCGGGCAGGGCGGTCTCCAGGATCACCAGGTCGGCGCCGGCGGCGTCGAGCATGGGCTGGGCTTCCGCGGCGCTCTCGGCGCGCGAGACCTCGAAGCCGTGCCGCCGCAGCATGTCGGCGCCCGGCTCCACGGCCGCGGCGTCCGAATCGATCCAGAGGACCCGGGGCGCATGCGCCGGCGCGGCGGGGCGCGGGAACGCGGCGCCCGTGGCGAATTCGAAGGCGATGGCGGTCATATCAGCCTCTTCCTGCAATCGACCGGACGCCGAGAGCTCCGATGCCCGATGACTTTAGCCTGGAAAGATCAGAGACTGTGACGACTTGTCGTCATACTTCCCATGAGCCGCCTTCATGTGTCACATGCATGTGACAATTGTATTCCGCGCCGAGCGCTGTTCTCTTTTTGCAACATTCTTCCAGCAACGTATGGCGACCCTGGCGTGCGCCAGATCTCGCCGACGTCGGACTCCGACCTCGCGAGAGGGCGAATACGTCATTGAGTAATAAAGCTAAATAGGATGGCAGGCCTCGGCGCGATGCCATGTGCGCCCGGCGACACATGAAGCTGTCTCATGTCTCGCATAAGACAAATTCAGTAAAGCCAAGCTGAGCGCGACAATAGTTTTCCTCCAGGCGGCGCTGTTCGCGCGGTCGGGCGCCCCCGGCCGTGTCCGGGGGCCGGCTTTCATGTGGGGATCGGCCCGGCGCGCGCGTTGCGCCGCCGGCCGTTGGAGGATTTTGACCTTGAACATCAAGAGCATGCGCGCACGCCTGCTGGCGTCATCGATGATCTGTGGAGTGGCGCTCGGCGCCGGTCAGGCCCAGGCGCAGGCGGCCGGGGACGAGGTTGCGGAGGTGGTCGTCACCGGGACGCGGATTCCCTCGCCGAACCTCGACAGCGTCAGTCCCGTCCAGGTCGTCGGCGCGCAGGAGGTCACGCTGGGCGGTCGACCCGTTACCGCCGACATCCTGAACCAGCTGCCTCAGGTCAGCCAGAACAGCCAGACCGGCTTCTCCACCACCTCGAACCCGTTGTCCGGGCCTGGCGGCACCGCCACCGTCGACCTCCGCGGCCTGGGCCAGCAGCGGACGCTGGTCCTGGTCGACGGGCGGCGTCTGGGCATCGGCGACCCCGATACCGGGAATCCGAACCCCTCGCCCGACCTGAACCAGATTCCGTCGCAGCTGATCGAGCGGGTCGACGTGCTGACCGGCGGCGCCTCAGCCACCTATGGCTCGGACGCGGTCGCCGGGGTCGTCAACTTCATCATGAAGCGCGACTTCGAGGGCGTGGAGATCGACGCCCAGTGGGGCGTGTACCAGCACGAGCAGCACAACGAGTTCGCTCAGGGCCTGCTCGCCGCCCGCGGCATCGCCCAACCCAAGAAGAACCGCTGGGACGGCAAGTCCCGCGATCTTTCGATCATCATGGGCGCGAACCTTGACGAGGGTCGAGGCAACGTCACCGGCTACTTCACCTATCACGACCAGGATCCGGTCACGCAGTCCAAGCGCGACTTCTCGGCCTGCCAGATCGTGCTGAACCCCAACGGGACTGTCAGCTGCGCGGGCTCGCCCAATTCGAACCAGTACGTGCGGGCTCTCGGCGGTGGGTTCAACCTGCCCGGCGCGCCCACTCAGGTCGCGGTCGTGGGCAACACCTTCGTCCCCTGGAGCGCCACGGCCAACACCACGCCCCCTCCGCTCTTCAACTCCAACGACTTCGCCTACCTGCTGCACAAGGGCACGCGCTACACGGCGGGCTTCCTGGCGCGCTACGAGGTCAACCGGCACCTCGAGTTCTACGGCGACTTCGGCTTCATGCGGGACCGGACCGACGTGCTGATCGCGCCCACCGGCCTGTTCCAGGGCAGCGGCGCCTCGCCGAACGGCGGCTTCCTCGTCAACTGCAACAACCCGTTCCTGAGCGGGCAGCAGCAGGGCGTGCTGGGCTGTACGCCGGCGATGATCGCGTCGGGCGCCAGCGTCGACCTGCTGATCGGCCGCCGCAACATCGAAGGCGGCGGGCGAAACCAGGTCTATGAGCACACGAACTACCGCGCGGTGTTCGGAGGCCGGGGCGAGATCGCTGGCTCGTGGAAGTACGACCTGTACGGCTCGTACTATTACACCTCGCTCTCCAACGCCTCGGAGAACTACCTGTCGATCCAGCGGCTGCAGAACGCGCTGCAGGTCGTCCAGGGGCCGAATGGCCCGGTCTGCATCTCGGGCGGCGGCTGCGTTCCCTACAACATCTTCCGCGACGGCGGCGTCACCGACGCGGCCCTGGCGTATCTCGACATCGAGGGCACCGCGAGGGGCTCGATCGCCGAGCGCATTGTCGAAGGCACGATCACCGGCGACCTGGGCGACTACGGCGTGAAGTCGCCATGGGCCGAAGACGGCGTGGGCGTGGCCTTCGGCTTCCACCACCGCCGCGACCATCTCGAGTACGCGCCCGATTCCGCCCTGCTCTCGGGCGATCTTTCCGGGGCCGGCGGCGCGTCCACGCCGATCGACAACAGCCTGCGCGTGCTGGAAGGCTTCGGCGAGGCCCGCATTCCCCTCGTACAGGGCATGGCCTTCGCGGACGATCTCACCGCCGAGGTCGGCTTCCGCTACTCGGACTACTCGACCGGGATCCAGGCCGAGACCTGGAAGGCCGGCCTTTCCTGGGCGCCCGTGAGGGACTTCACGTTCCGCGGCTCCTACCAGAAGGCGATCCGCGCGCCGTCCATCCTGGAACTCTACACCCCGCAGGCCGTGACCAACACGAGCCAGGTGGGCGAGGACCCGTGCGCCGCCGGCGCCGTGAACCCGGCCACGCTGCAGCAATGCCTGAACACCGGCATCACGGCGGCCCAGTATCTGAACATCCCGCAGTGCCCGTCGGGCCAGTGCGCGGTGCTGAACGGCGGCAACCCGGCGCTCGGCCCGGAAACGGCGAAGACCTTCTCGGTCGGCGTCACGGCGCGGCCCGCGTTCATCCGGGGGTTCACGGCCAGCGTCGACTACTACCACATCAAGCTGACCGACATCATCGGGGCCATCCCCCTGGGCGTCACGCTGACCCGCTGCCTGCAGTCCGGCGACCCCAGCTTCTGCAGCCAGATCGTGCGGGCCCAGAACGGCATCCTGTTCGGCACCACGGTGGGCGCGGGAGGCTACATCAACGGTTCCAACATCAACGTCGGGGCCGGCACCAACTCAGGCGTGGACGTGCAGGCGAGCTACGTCCTGCCGATCGAAGACTGGGGCCTCGAAGGCTGGGGCAGCGTGTCGCTGAACCTTGCCGGCACGTACCTCATCAAGAACACCACCACGCCGCTGCCCGGGGACGACGCTTACGACTGCGCGGGCCTCTTCGGCGCCCAGTGCCAGACCCTGAATCCGCGCTGGCGGCACACACTGCGGATGACCTGGACGACGCCCTGGGACGTCACCGCCTCGCTCACCTGGCGGTACATCCATTCGATGACGTACGAGCAGGACACGAACGAACCCACGATCGGGCAGAACGCGACGAACCCGTTCAACCCCAAGCTGCCGCAGCGCAGCTACCTGGACGTCTCGGCGATCTGGAACATCAACGAGAAGTTCGCCCTGCGAGGCGGGATCAACAACCTGCTCGACCAGGATCCGCCGCTGGTGAACAACCGCATCTCGCAGACGGGGTCGCCCAACTCGTACCCCACCTACGACCTCCTGGGCCGCAAGCTGTTCGTCGGCGTGACCGCGAGGTTCTGACGTCGCCGGCCCGGCCGACGGCATCGACACCGAAGGGCCCTCGTTCCGGCGAGGGCCCTTTCTCTTGATCGGCGACTGATCCGGCGGAGGTAAGGCGCCCGCTCAGGCCGCGTGCAGCACCGGGGCCGGGCCGGGGTCCAGGGCGCCCGCCAGCCAGTCCACGAACGGCCGCACCAGGTCCGCGCGCGGCGAGGCCGGGTTCCAGACCGCCGTGTAGTCCTCGCGCAGCGCCGCCTCGGCGTCGAAGAGCCGGACCAGCCGGCCGGTCCGCAGGTCGTCGCGGACGAGCAGCCCGCGGGCGAGGCACACGCCGGCGCCGTTGCGCGCCAGTTCGAGCGCGGCCAGCGGGCTGTCGGCGATCAGGGTCGCCGGCGTCGGCAGCTCGGAGAGGCCGATCTGCTCCAGCCAGACCCGCCACGGGTGCTCGGGCTGATGGATCAGCGCGGCCCGAACCAGCTCCTCGGGGCGCCGCGGCAGGTCGGGGCCCGGCGCGGCCACCGGGAAGAGGACCTCGCCCGCCAGGCGGCGCTGGGTCAGCCCGGCGCAGGCGCCGGCGCCGTACAGCACCGCGACGTCCGCCTCGCCCGCGGTCACCTCGGCGGCCCCGTTCACGGTCCTGAGCTCGATTTCGCGGTCGGGATTGCCGGCCAGGAACTGGGGGAGGCGGGTCGCGAGCAGGCGTTCGGCCACCCCCGCGCTGGCGGCGACCACCAGGCGCGCGCGGCCCGGCCGCGCGGGCGTCTCGAAGGCTTCCGAGATCAGGTTCAGCGACAGACGGAGGCGGCTCACGAACGCTCGGCCCGGCTCGGTCAGCGCGACGGTCCGGCCGTAGCGCTCGAAGAGGTCCACCCCCAGCCGGAGCTCCAGCGAGCGGATCGCATGGCTGATGGCGCTCTGCGTCAGGTTGAGCTCGTCCGCGGCCTTGGTGAAGCTCTCGTGCCGCGCGGCGGCCTCGAAAGCGGCTATGGCCCTGAGCGATGGCGGACGCACCGGCACGCGCGATCTCCCTCTCCGTGACACTTCCGGAGGCCAGCATGACAGCGGCCGCTCCGGCTTCATGGGAATTGCGGCGAGGGGCGTCCCGGTCCGGCCGAAAGGTCGGGATTTGCAGCGGGCGGACAGGCGGCCGCGACAAGCGGTCGCAGCCGCGTCGCCGTCGCAGCGCGGGGCGGCTCGAAAGCCGCGGGTCGTCCGGAAATGCGCCCGGAATTGCGGCGAACGGCGCAGCGGCGTCGACCAGCGGCCTTGGTTGTGGCGCCGAAGGCGTCAGAATGCCCCGCCTGGGGGAGGCAAGATGCGTCTGCCGCGCGTCAACAACTACCTGGTCGCGAACTTCGTCCTCTGGACGCTGACCTACGTCATCGTGACCGCACGCATGATGGCCGATCCCATGCCGCACGCGGGGGAGATGGCGCTGCGCCGCCTGGCCATGGCCATCTTCGGCTTCGCCGCCTGCCTCCTGATCGGCCGCATCCTTTCGGCCCTGGCCGACCAGCCGATCTGGCGGCGCCTCGTGGCCGCCGTGGTGCTGTCGATCCTGGGCGGCTTCGCCTACGCCTACCTGAACTACGTCGTCTTCTACCTGATCGCGCCGCTGTGGAAGGTCGAGCCCCTGTCGCCGATCTCGCTCTCGTTCACCGCCTCGATGTTCTTCTGGACGTTCATCAGCTGGTGCGCCCTCTACTTCGCCATCCGCTACGAGGAGGAGCTGAAGGAGAAGAACCTGCGGCTTCTGGCGTCGCAGGCCATGGCGATCGACGCCCAGAACCGGATGCTGCGCTACCAGATCAACCCGCACTTCCTGTTCAACACCCTGAACGCGCTGAGCTCGCTGATCCTCGCCAAGGAGAACGAGCGGGCCGAGCGGGTGGTGCTCTCGCTGTCCTCCTTCCTGCGCCACACGCTGGAGAAGGAGCTGCCCGACAAGGCGCCGCTCTCGGATGAGATCGAGGCCCAGCGCCAGTACCTGCTGATCGAGCAGGCGCGGTTCGAGGACCGGCTGAACTACGTGGAGAACATCCCGGCCGACCTGCGCGACGCCCTGGCCCCCAGCCTGATCCTGCAGCCGCTCGTGGAGAACGCCGTCAAGTACGGCGTCGCGCGCTCGAACGCGCCGGTCACCATCGAGATCTCGGCCGAGGCCTCGAACGGCCGGCTGCGGCTGACCGTCTCGGACGACGGCAAGGACGGCGCCGGGCATGCGCCGCCGAAGCTGGGCCTCGGGCTCGAGAACGTCCGTCGCCGGCTGGAGCTGATCTACGGCAAGGCCGCCGAGCTCACCTGCGGACCGCGCCGGCCCCAGGGCTTCCTGGCCTCGGTCGAAATTCCATTGGAGCGGGCATGATCCAGGACATCGCGCAGGCGACGACGCCCCTGCGGGTGGCGATCGTCGACGACGAACCCCCGGCCCTGCGACGACTGCAGATGGCCATCGACAAGGCGCGTGACGCCGAGGTGGTGGGCCAGGCCAGCACCGGCGAGGAGGCCCTGCGCCTCATCGCCGGCGGCGGCGTCGACGTGGTCCTGCTGGACATCCGCATGCCGGGCCTGTCGGGCCTCGACCTCGCCCGGGCCATCGATCCCGAGCGTGCGCCGGCCTTCATCTTCGTCACCGCCTTCTCCCGTTTCGCCACCGATGCGTTCGAGCTCGCGGCCGTGGACTACCTCCTGAAGCCGGTGGAGTTCGACCGTCTGCACGCGGCGCTGGAACGCGCCCGCAAGGCGCTCCAGAGCCGGGCCGCGCGGTCCCGCATCGTCGAGCTCGAGGAGGTGGTCGCGGCGCTTCGGGCCGCCGAGACCGAGCCGCCCCCTAGCGGCTTCGCCGAGGAGATCTGGGTGCCGGACCGCGGCGACCGGCTGCGGCTGCCCGTGGCGCTGATCGACTGGGTCGAGGCCGAGCGCGACTATGTGCGCATCCACAGCCGGGGCCGCAGCTTCCTCGTGCGCAAGGCCATCCGGAAGCTTCAGGCCGAGCTGGACCCGGCCGATTTCCTGCGCGTCCACCGCGGCGCGCTGGTCCGGCGCGACCGCATCGTGCGCCTGGCGCGCCGCCCCGGCGGCCCGTCGGCCGTCGTGCTGCAGTCCGGCGCCGAGGTGCCGGTCGCTCGCCGCCAGGCGGCGCAGGTGAAGAAGATCGTCGGCGCGCGCGGCTGAAGCCGGCCTACACCGGCGCGCAGGTCTGCAGGTTGACGGGCATCGCTTCGCCGCGCGTCCACCCGTCGGCGGCCTTGGAGAACAGCGCGAACGACGAGCCGGACTTGCCGGTGGAGCCGTCCGGGTTGCGGCCCGCGAAGGTCATGGCCGCGATCACCTGCGCCGTCACGCCCCGCTGGGCGTCGGCCGCGCCCACGGCGTGCTCCGCCTTGCAGGTCACCTGGAAGTCCTGGCAGCCCTTGCCCTCGACCTTCGCCGAGCAGGCGGAGTGGGTCGCCTCGATGTCCTTGCTCCACTGCGCGATCAGCGGGCGCAGGGCCACGTTGGGGTCGTCCGAAGCGGCTGCGTCGCCGCCCCCCGAGCTGCAGGCCGAGAGGACGGAAAGGGACAGGCCGGCGACGGCGAGGATGCGGATCACGGAGCGCTCCAGGGACATGCGGCGGAGCGCATAGCGTGAAGATCAAGGCGAGGGTGTGACGAAATGGCCGCGCAAAGGCAAATAGCGCCCCAGCGCCCGGTTTCGCCGCAGAAGCGCCCAGGGGCTGTTCCCGTCGCGGGGCGAGCGCGGGAAACCGGACGGAAGGACCCTCCCGACCATGCTCCCCCCGTGGGGGAGCTCGCGAAGCGAGAGGGGGTGGACGCGGGCCCAGGTCACGAATTCGCGGACGTCGCCTCGCTCATCGCGGGTCCGATCTCGTCGTGCAGCACCAGGTCCGCGTAGGGATCGATGTCGGTGGGCTCGCGGTTGACGATCGCCAGCCTCGCGCCGTTCTTCTTCGCCAGCACCGGAAAGCCCGCCGCCGGATAGACCACCAGCGACGAGCCCAGCACGAGGAACAAGTCGCAGGCCAGAGTCTCCGCCTCGGCGCGCGCCATGGGCTCGGCCGGCATGGCCTGCCCGAACGAGATGGTCGCGGTCTTCACGATCCCGCTGCAGGACCGGCACGCCGGAAGGTCACCGGTCGCCTCGTAGAGCGTCTTCAGCTCGTCGAGCTCGTGCCGCTCGCCGCATTCCAGGCAGGTGGCGTAGCTGGCGTTGCCGTGCAGCTCGATGATCCTGTCCGCCGGCACGCCCGAGGCCTGGTGCAGGTTGTCGACGTTCTGGGTGATGACCGCGGCGCACTTGCCGGACGCGACGAGCCGCGCGACCGCGTGGTGGCCCGCATTGGGTTCGCGCCCCACCCAGCCCGCGCGCCCGCCGAACGCGCGCTCCCACGCCTCGCGGCGCCGCTCCTCGCTGGCGACGAAGTCCTGGAAATAGATGGGCTTCATCCTGCTCCAGACCCCGCCGGGGCTGCGGAAGTCGGGGATGCCGCTCTCCGTGGAGATGCCGGCGCCGGTGAACACCACCATGCGCCGCGCGTCGGCGATCAGGCGGGCAAGGTGGGCTCGGCTCGGCATCGCGGCTCCGTTGTCGTCAGGTGATGACGGGCGGGACCCACCGCCCCCATCGGCCCTCATAGTGATCGTACGGGTTCGGCTCGCCCAGCCGTTCGACGGCCCGGGGGCCCGCCTGGACGACAAGGCGGTTGATCACGGCCGTCACGCCCGGGGTCTGCCGGGCCAGCATCTCGGCGTGCGTCACGTCCGAGGCGCCCGGGGCGTGTCCGGTGAGGGTGACGGTCCCGTCCGCCACAGAGATCTCCACCTCGCTCGCGTCGATCAGCCGGTCCTCCATCAGCCGCTCGGACACCTCCTCGCACAGGCGCTCGTCGGTGCGGACCCACGTCCGCGGGCCCTTCCCGGAATGAGGTCCAGCGTCGGTCATCGGTGTGCTCCTCGGCAAGCTACGCAATCACAGAACAGGCGCGGGCGCGAGGCGTTCCGCGGGGCTGGTCTCGACGGTTCGGAGGGGGGATCGGCCCGGCCTCGGTCGGGGGGATGCCAGGGGGGTGTGGGCCGGGCCGATCGTGGTCGCCCTCGACCCACTAGGGGAACGGCCGGGCGATCAGCGTCTAAACCGCGTTGTGGGCCGCGGGTTCCGCGTCAGGGGGCGCCGAAGGCGCGCGCGACGTCGTCCGCGTTCACGCCGTCGATCTCGAGGCGCTTGAGCCGTGCGGTCTGGCCGGCGATCACCCGCACCGCCGACTTCGGCACGCCCAGCCCGCGGGCGACGAGGGCCGTCGCCGCGGCGTTGGCGGCCCCCTCGGACGGCGCGGCCGAGACCCGCAGCCGCAGCACAGGCCGTCCGGCGTCGTCCAGGCTCCACCCGTCGACGGCGTCGCGCCCGCCCTTCGGCGTCACGCGCACCGTCAGGCGCAGGGGCTCAGACGGCGACGACGCCAATGAGGAAGTTCGCCAGGGCCGGCAGGATGAACCGCTGCACGCCCACGATGACCAGGATCGCCACGATCGGGCTGATGTCGACGCTGCCCAGCGGCGGGATCAGCCGCTGGAAGGGGCGCAGGACCGGCTGGGTCACCGCGTCGAGGAACCGCACCACGTTGTAGGCGAACTGGTTGCGGATGTTCAGCACGTTGAACGCCACCAGCCACGACAGCACGGCGCTGATGATGATCGCCCACTTGATGAACTCGAGGAGGCCGCTCGCCACGAAGAAGACGAACTGGATGATTGCGATCATGGACGGGTCCTATGGCCTTCGGGGGCTGCTTCTAGCCGGGTTTGCCGCCGCGACAAAGTTGGCCGTTCGTCGCCCCGCCCGGCGTGGCCGCTTGACAGGAGCGCCCGCAATCGACTTATTCCGCGCCTTCCTGGGGCCGTAGCTCAGTTGGTAGAGCGCCTCGTTCGCAATGAGGAGGTCAGGGGTTCGACTCCCCTCGGCTCCACCAGGACCCTTCCGTGACAGACCGCCGGACACCATCACCGCCCTCCACCGGGGGCCGGCTCGTCTATGCGGTGGGCGATGTGCACGGCTACGCCGGGGCGCTGGAGCGGTTGCTGGCCGACATCGTGCGCGACGCCGAGGCGAGCCGGCCGGCGGAGCGGCCGGTGGTGGTGTTCGTGGGCGACTACGTGGACCGGGGGCCCGACAGCCGTGGGGCTATGGACCTGGTGCTGGCCTTCGCGGGCCGCGCCGACGTCGAGGCCGCGCCGCTCCGCGGCAATCACGAGGAGGCGATGCTGCGGTTCCTCGACGAGCCCGCCTTCGCGCCGGCCTGGATCGGCAGCTGGGGCCGGGAGACGCTGGAGTCCTACGGCGTCGCCGCGCCCGATCCCGACGACGTGCGCGCCTGCGCCGAGGCCCGGGCGCGCTTCGCCGCCGCGGTCCCGGACGCGCACCGCGGCTTCCTGCGCGGACTGGAGCTGTCCCGCACCATCGGCGACTACCACTTCGTGCACGCGGGCGTCCGGCCGGGCGTCGCGCTCGCCGAGCAGTCCCCGCGCGACCTGATGTGGATCCGCCACGCCTTCCTCGACAGCGACGACGACTTCGGAAAGGTCGTGGTCCACGGACACACGCCCGCGCCGGGGCGGCCCGAGGTCAAGGCCAACCGCATCAACGTCGATACGGGCGTCTACTTCACGGGCGTGCTCAGCGCCGTGCGCCTGGAGGGCGAGACCCGCCGGTTCCTGCAGGTCTCGGCGTAGGCAGACTCAAAGCCCTGAGTCCCGCGTCGAGCAGCGCCCGGCGCAGGCGCGCGGTGAGGCGCCTAGCGGCTCTCGCTGCTGGCCTTCTCACCGGGGCGCGTATGGACATGCCCTTCTCGCGACTACGTATTTCTCCTGCGACACCATTGCGCCTTCGCAAGTCAGCAATGGCTGACTAACAAGTCGTGGCCGATGGGTGAATCGCATAGTTCAGCATCTAATCGAGCTTCAACAGGTCTAGTTCAAGTCGCACATTGTTACGTGTCGCGACCGAACGATGTGATTTCTCCGTCAGAATATTGGCCGAATATCAGTGCTCATGCGCGATATATTGTCCGGAGATCAAAGTGATCATAGACGTGCACGATGACGCATCACTCGCCGCCGCGCTCGGCGTCGCCAAAGGGGGCGACACGATCCAGCTCGGGGCCGGTGACTACGCCGCGATCAAGATTCTGAGCTTCAACCCGGAATCGCAGGTGACCTTCAAGTCGGCCGATGCGGCCAACCCGGCCGTGCTGCACGGGCTCGTCATCCGCGGTAGCAGCAACCTGTCGTTCCAGGATCTCGAGTTCTCGCTGGTCTCAAAGATCGAGGTCACCACATCGCGCTACGTGTCGTTCCTGCGCGATGAGATCCACGGCTCGGAGGACGGCGATTTCTCCAATGGTCCCCCCGGGTTCTACATCTCGCAGAGCGCGGACATTTCGATCAAGCAGTCGGAACTGCATAACCTCTTCTCGGGCATCGGCCACTCGGATAGCGAGCGACTGACGATCTCGGACAACACGTTCCACGATATATCGATGGACGGCATCCGCGGCGGCGGCTCGTCCTATGTGACCATCGCGCGCAACACCCTCACCGACTTCCGCCGGCCGAACAACGAGCACCCGGACGCGATCCAGTTCTGGACGACGAACACGACGAAGTCGGCGCATCACATCACGATCGTCGACAACGTCTACATGCGTGGGGACGGGACGCCCAACCAGGGCATTTTCCTGCGCGACGAGGTCGGCAACCTGCCCTACCTGGATGTACTCATCCGCGGCAATCTGGTTGTCGGAGCCCTCTACAACGGCATCTACGTCCAGAACGGTCGGGATGTGGTCGTCGACCACAATGTCGTGCAGGGCTTCGGCGACTACACGTCCTGGATCAAGCTCGATGGCGTTCGCGGCGGCGAAATGCTGTTCAACAGGGCCAACTCGCTGCACACGCCCGGCTCGACGTCGGTCGTCGCGGGGTTCAACACGACCCTGCCGGCCGCGGCGGACGGCGGCGACCTGGCGCGGTCCCTCTGGTCGCCCAGCGGCGCGGGCAAGAGCATCGTCGGCAGCGCCCTCGGCGAGACCCTGACCGGGACGCCCTCCGGCGACACGCTTGAAGGGCGCGAGGGCGCCGACACCCTGGCGGGCGGCGCGGGCAATGACGTCTACGTGTCCGACAGCAGCGACAAGATCACCGAATACGCCAGCGGCGGCATCGACACCGTCAAGACAGCGCAAGGCGTGACGCTGAAGGCGAACCTCGAGAATGTGGTGCTGACCGGCGGATGGAACGTCCCCGCCGGCGGAAACGAGCTGAACAACAAGATCGTCGGCAACACGGGATCCAACGAACTCAAGGGCCGTCAAGGGACCGACACCCTTGACGGCGGCGCGGGCGCCGACACGATCGACGGCGGCGTGGGTGCGGACAGGCTGACCGGCGGCCCTGGCGCCGACACGTTCGTGTTTCGCCGCGGCGACGGTCAGGACGTCGTGACCGACTTCGGCGCCTCCGGCGAGCGTGACGCGATCGTCGTGTCCGACTACCTGGCGGCGGGTCTCAAGCCGACGCTTTCGCAGACGCCTTCGGGGGTCACGATCAGCTGGTCGAACGGCGACAAGATCGTGCTCCTGGGTCTGGACGTCTCCGACCTTCAAGCCACGTCGAGCGGCTGGATCGTCTAAGCCGGCGCCTCAGTGCGCGTCGTCCCAGTTGGCGGCGGCGCGCGCTTCGACGACCAGGGGCACGCTGATCGAGACGGCGGGCTCGGCGGCGCGCTCCATCACCCGCCTGGCCACCGCGATGACCTGGTCGGCCTCCGCCTCCGGCGCTTCGAACACCAGTTCGTCGTGCACCTGGAGCAGCATCTTCGCCTTCAGGCCCGCGTCGAGCAGCGCCTGGGGCATGCGGATCATGGCGCGGCGCATGACGTCGGCCGCCGCGCCCTGGATCGGGGCGTTGATCGCCGCGCGGTCGGCGAAGCTGCGCTCGGCCTGGCTCTTTCCGCGCGCGGCCGGGATGTGGACCTTGCGGCCGAAGATGGTGGTGACGAAGGCCTGGCTGCGCACCTGCTGGATCTGGCGGTCCATGTAGGTGCGGAT
Organism: Phenylobacterium sp. T106; assembly: GCF_057219735.1. NCBI lineage: Bacteria > Pseudomonadati > Pseudomonadota > Alphaproteobacteria > Caulobacterales > Caulobacteraceae > Phenylobacterium > Phenylobacterium sp. T106. The sequence continues at coordinate 483,981 of NZ_JBXVWA010000004.1, forward strand.
GCCGGGGAAGCGCTCGAAGTAGGTCTTGATGTAGGCGCCGGCCTCCTCGCGCGGGATGCCCAGCTGGTTGGCGAGGCCGAAGGCCGAGATGCCGTAGACGATGCCGAAGTTGATCGCCTTGGCCCGCCGGCGGGTGTCGGCCGGCATGCCCTCGACGGGCACGCCGAACATCTCGGAAGCGGTCATGGCGTGGATGTCGAGGCCCTCGGCGAAGGCCCGCTTGAGCTGCGGGATGTCGCCGATGTGCGCCAGCAGGCGCAGCTCGATCTGCGAATAGTCGGCGCTGATCAGCACGTGCCCCGGCTCGGCGATGAAGGCCTTGCGGATCTTGCGGCCTTCCTCGGTGCGGATCGGGATGTTCTGCAGGTTGGGGTCGGTGGAGGCGAGGCGGCCGGTGGTCGCCGCCGCCAGGCTGTAGCTGGTGTGCACGCGGCCGGTCTGCGGGTGGATCGCATCCACCAGGTTGTCGGTGTAGGTGCCCTTCAGCTTCGACAGCTGCCGCCAGTCCAGCAGGATGCGCGGCAGCTCATGGCCCTGGGCCGCCAGGTCCTCGAGCAGGGAGGCGTCCGTCGACTGCGCGCCCGTGGCGGTGGTCTTGCCCGAGGCGATGCCCATCTCCTTGAACAGGATGTCGCCGATCTGCTTCGGAGAGCCCAGGTTGAAGGGCCGTCCGGCGACGCGGTGCGCCTCGGCCTCCAGTTCGACCATGCGCACCGAGAAGTCGTGTGAGAGCCGCTTCAGGATCTCGGGATCGACCTTGATCCCCTCCATCTCCATGCCCACCAGCACCGCCGGCATCGGCCGCTCGAAGCGCTCGTAGACCGTGGCCATCCGCTCGTGCGCGAGCCGCGGCTTCAGGTGTTCCCACAGCCGGATCGTCACGTCGGCGTCCTCGGCCGCGTAGGCGGTCGCCGCGGCCAGGTCCACGTGCTTGAAGCTCTTCTGGGCCTTTCCGGTCCCGGCCACCTGCTTGTACGGGATCGGCTCATGGTCGAGGACGCGCTTACTGAGCTCGTCCATGCCGTACTTGTTGTGCAGCCCCCCCTCCAGGGCGAAGGCCAGCAGCATGGTGTCGTCGATGGGCGACACGCGGATGCCGTGCCGCGCCAGCACCGCCATGTCGTACTTGGCGTTCTGCGCCACCTTCAGCACCGACGGATCCTCGAACAGCGGCTTCAGCCGGGCGAGGGCGACGTCCTGCGCGACCTGCTGCAGGTCGGCCGGGGCGTCGAGCGCCAGGCCGCCCTCATGCTCGCCCGCGTGGCCCACCGGGATGTAGCAGGCCTGGCCCGGCGCGACGGCCAGCGAGATCCCGCAGAGGTTCGACTGGAAGGCGCCCAGCGCGTCCGTCTCGGTGTCGAACGCCACGATCCCGGTCTCGTAGGCCCGCGCGATCCAGGCCTCGAGCGCCGCCTCGTCGCGCACGCATTCGTAGACGGCGTGATCGATGGCCTCGTGCGTCGGCGCCGTCGGCCCGGCGGCCTTGATCTCGGCCATCACCGCCGCCACGCCCGCCTCGCGCCCGGGGGCGATGGCCTCGCTCACCCGCCGCGACAGGGTGCGGAACTCCATCTGCTCGAGGAAGGCCTGCAAGACGCCGGCGTCCGGGTCGCGCACCGCGAGGTCGTCGATCGGCTCGGGCAGCGGCGTGTCGCAATCCAGCTGCACCAGCTGGCGCGAGAGCCGGATCTGGTCGGCGTACTCGATCAGCGTCTGGCGGCGCTTCTCCTGCTTGATCTCGGTCGCCCGCGACAGAAGCGTCTCGAGGTCGCCGTACTCGTTGATCAGCGCCGAGGCCGTCTTGATCCCGATGCCCGGCGCGCCCGGCACGTTGTCCACCGAATCGCCGCAAAGGGCCTGCACATCGACGACGCGGCTCGGCGGAACGCCGAACTTCTCCATCACCTGGTCGGGGCCGATCTTCACGTTCTTCATGGTGTCGAGCATCGACACCCGGTCGCCCACCAGCTGCATCAGGTCCTTGTCGGACGAGACGATGACCACCTCGCCGCCCAGGTCGCGCACCTTGCAGGCGTAGGCCGCGATGATGTCGTCGGCCTCGTAGCCGCCCAGTTCCAGGCAGGGCACGCCGAACGCGCGCGTGGCCTCGCGCACCAGCGGGAACTGCGGGACCAGGTCCTCGGGCGGCGGCGGCCGGTGGGCCTTGTACTGGTCGTACAGCTTGTTGCGGAACGTCACCTCCGACTTGTCGAACACCACCGCCAGGTGGGTCGGCGCGTCGGGCTGCGCCTTCATGTCCACCAACAGCTTCCAGATCATGTTGCAGAAGCCGGCGACCGCCCCGGTGGGCAGGCCGTCGGACTTGCGCGTCAGCGGCGGCAGCGCGTGGAAGGCGCGGAAGATGAAGCCCGACCCGTCCACCAGGTACAGGCGGATCGCGGGGCCGTCCTGCGTGGCGTCGCGGGGGGTGTCGGGCAGCGCCGCGGTCTCGGCGTCGAGCGTCTCGGTCATCGGCGCAAGATAGGCGGCCGGTGCGCCGAGGTCACCCGCCCGAGAACCGCTTTTGCAGCGCCGGCGCGCCATCGCCGGCGGCCCCCAGGCCGTGGACGTCGCCGGTCTCCAGGAACGCGGCCGCCGTCTTCGCCAGGGCGGCGAACGCCGCACGGAACGTCCCCGTGCCGGCCGAGAGGCGCCGTGCGCCGAGGCTCGCCAGGGTCGCCGCATCGGGGACGCCGGGCCAGGCCATGACGTTCAGAGGCAGCGGCAGCGCCGCCGCCAGCCGCCGGATCAGCTCGGGATCAGCGGCGCCGGGGGTGAACACCCCGCTGGCGCCGGCGTCGGCGTAGAGCCGGCCCCGACGGATGGCCTCCGCCTCGGCCGCGTCGCCTTGCGCAAGCTGGCGCAGGTAGACGTCGGTCCGCGCGTTGATGAAGAGGTCGACGCCGGCCGTCTCCGCGGCGGCGCGGGCGGCGGCGACCTTGCGCGCGTGCAGTTCCGGGTCGCGGCCGCCGTCCTCGAAGTTGATCCCCACCGCGCCGGCGTCGATCACCCGCCTGATGTTGTCGGCGAGGACGCCCAGGTCGTCGGTGAAGCCGCCTTCGAAATCGCAGCTCACCGGCAGGTCGGTGATCCTCACGATCTCGGCCACCACGCGGCAGGTGGTCTCCACGGCCAGCACGTCGCCGTCGGCGTAGCCGTGCGCCCAGGCCACGGCGGCCGAGGACGTGGCGAGCGCCTTGGCCCCGGCCGCCTCCACGGTGGCGGCGGACGCCGCGTCCCACACGTTGGCCAGCACCAGCACCTCGGGGCCCTGGTGCAGCTCGTGGAAGGCTCGGGCTTTGGCGGTCTGGTCCATGTGTCGTTCCTCGTCTCGTCTGTGCGGCCAGGACGCAGATATGGCCACGCCTGTGACATCCGCTGGCGGAATCCGGACCTCAACGGCGCCGAAGACCCGCCGCCGCCGGGTCCCTGGCTGTTCCCGGATCCGGCGGAAACCCGCTAAGACGCCGCGGTGACCGCGACGGCCCTGACCCGCCTCTCCCTGACGGACTTCCGCAGCTACGCGGGCGCCGAGCTGGCGCTCGACGGGCGCCCCGTCTGGCTGGCGGGCCCGAACGGCGCGGGAAAGACCAATCTCCTGGAAGCCGTCAGCTTCCTGATCCCCGGACGCGGCCTCCGCGGCTCGGCCCTGGCCGAGGTGGGCCGCAGGCTGCCCGGCGAGGCGACGGGTCGCGCCTGGGCCGTGTCGGTGACCCTGAGGGCCGGCGGCGACGAGGTCCGTCTGGGCACCGGGGTCGAGCAGGCGGGGGCGGCGCGGCGGGTGGTGCGCGTGGAGGGCCAGCCCGCGCCGCCCGGGCGTCTCGCCGAGCACATGCGCCAGGTCTGGCTGACGCCGGCGCAGGATCGCCTCTTCCTCGAGGGGGCGGCCGAGCGCCGACGCTTCTTCGACCGCCTGGTCTTCGCGGCCGAGCCGCAGCACGCCGTCCATGTCCAGGCCTACGAGAAGGCGCTGCGCGAACGCATGCGCCTGCTCACCGACGGCCCCGCCGACGCCGCCTGGCTCGACGCGCTGGAAGCCCGGCTGGCCGAGTCCGGAACCCTGATGGCAGAGGCGCGGGCGCGCACCCTGGCGGCGCTGGCGGCCGAGATCGCCACGCGCGGCGAACGGCCCTTCCCGCAGGCGCGGCTGTCGCTCACCGGCGACTGGGAACGTATGGCGGGGGAGGGGGCGGACTTCGCCGAGATCGAGGCGCGGCTGGCCCGCGCCCTGGCCGCCGCCCGCGAGCGCGACGCCGCCGCCGGCCGCGCGCTCACCGGACCGCACCGCGGCGACCTCGCCGTCGTCCACGCCGAGAAGGACCGCGCCGCGGCCGAATGCTCCACCGGCGAGCAGAAGGCGCTGATCCTGAACCTGGTGCTCGCCCAGGCCGCCCGGCTCGCCCGCGCCGAGGCGCCCGCCCCGATCCTCCTGCTGGACGAGGTCGCCGCCCACCTCGACGCCCGCCGCCGCGCCGCGCTGTTCGACGAGATCGAGGCCCTGGGCCTGCAGGCGTTCCTCACCGGCGCCGACGAGCCGCTGTTCGAAGGGCTGGCGGGGCGGGCGCAGGGGTTCCGCGTGGAGCCCTCCGGGCTGACCCCCGCAAAGTAGGAAGGCCCGGTCTTTCGTCGACAGCGCCGCCTCGATCGAGATCAGCGAGTCCGAAACGCCCGATCGTCAGGCGTTCGCCAGGATGGGCGGCCGCCGCGTGCAGACCCTCACGCCCTGGCGGACGCGGATCGCCGGGCCTACGCTCGGCCCCATGCCTGACACCCGAACCCTTCGCGCCGGCCAGCTCGACTTCACTGTCGACCTCTACGGCCCCGACGACGGCGCGCCCGTCCTGATGCTGCACGGCTTCCCGCAGTCGCGGGCGGCCTGGCGCGCCCAGGGCGCGGCGCTGGCGGCGGCTGGCTACCGCGCCATCGCGCCCGACCAGCGCGGCTACTCGGCCGGCGCGCGGCCCGACGGCGTCGCGGCCTATGCCGCCGACCTCATCGTCGGCGACGCGCTCGCCCTGATGGACGCCCTGGGGCACGCCCGCTTCCACCTCGTCGGCCACGACTGGGGCGGCCAGATCGCCTGGCTGACGGCGGTGCGCGCGCCCGAGCGGCTCCTGAGCCTCGCCGTCCTCTCGCGGCCGCACCCCGCCGCGTTCGCCCGCGCCTTCGCCGGCGACCCGCGGCAGGCGCAGCGGTCCGGGCATCACAAGGCGCTGCAGGACGACGCCACCGTGACCGCGATGCGCGCGGACGACTTCGCCGGGCTGCGGGCCATGTTCGCCGGCGCCGGCGTCCCCGCCGCCACGGCGCAGGCTTACATCGACACGCTTGCGCCGCCCGGCGCGCTCGAAGCCGCCGTGGCCTGGTACCGCGCCGGCGCCGGCTCACTGCGCGCGGCCGACGTCCCGCCCGTCGCCGCCCGCACCCTCTACGTCTGGGGCGACGCCGACGGCACGGTGGGCCGGATGGCCGCCGAGGCCACCGCCGACTTCGTCACCGGCCCCTACCGGTTCGAGGTGATCGAAGGCGCCGGTCATTTCCTCACCGACGAGGTCCCGGACGCGATCAATCGCCTGTTGTTGCAGCATCTGGCGGCGCCCGCGGCCTGAGCGGGCCGCCCGATTGACGCCGCGGCCGGCGCGGCCCCAGCGTCCGCGCGGGGTTCGGGCCCCGCGTTCGCTGGGGAGGGCGATGCGGATCCTGCTGGTCTCAGACCTGCACTATGCGCTGAAGCAGTATGACTGGACGGCCGCCGCCGCGCCGGCGTTCGACCTCGTGGTCATCGCGGGCGACCACCTCGACATCTCCAGCAGCCTGGACGGCAATGTGCAGGTGGTGGTGATCCTCAAGTACCTGCAGCGGCTGGCGCGCACGACGCGCCTGGTCGTCTCGTCCGGCAACCACGACCTGGACCGGCGGGACGCCGCCGGAGAGCGGATCCCGGCCTGGATCGAGCGGGTGCGCCGCCTCGGCGTGCCTACCGACGGCGACACCCTCGAGCTGGACGCGGCCCGGGTGACCATCTGCCCCTGGTGGGACGGGCCGGCCGCCCGTGCCCGCATCGCCGACCAGCTGGCGCGCGACGCCGCAGCGCCCCGCCGGCCCTGGATCTGGGTCTATCACGCGCCGCCCGCGGACTCGCCCACCAGCTGGGACGGCCGCCGGTCGTGGGGCGACGCCGACCTCTCGGCCTGGATCGAGCTCTACCGCCCCGACATCGTGCTCTGCGGCCACATCCACCAGGCCCCGTTCAAGCGCGAGGGCTCGTGGGTCGATCGCATCGGCGACACCTGGGTCTTCAACGCCGGCCAGCAGATCGGCCCCGAACCGGCGCACGTGATCCTCGACACCGCCCAGCCCGCCGCCGCCTGGATCTCGCTAGCCGGCGCCGAGATCGTGCGCCTGGACGCGCCTCTGTCGCGCCCCGTGGAGTCGCTTGCGGGTCTGCCCGCGTGGGCGCCCGCTATCCCGGGTCCCGGTCCGAGCCCGGCGTGAAGGCCGGGCCCTGGTTGTGCACCAGGGTCTCGAGGATCTCGTCCACGAAGCCCAGGTGGCTGCGCTCGCCCTCGAACTGCCGCTTCAGGTCCACGAGGTAGCCGGTCACCCCGTTCAGCCGCTGCGCCAGCACCCGGGCCAGGTGATAGGCGATCTCGGGGTGCGACCGCAGGAACGTCTCGCCCTCGGTCGACCGGTAGGCGCGGCAGGGCGTCACCGCCCGGACCGTCGCCATGTGCGGCGCGGCCAGAAGCACCGACATCTCGCCGAAGATGGCGCCGGGCTCGGTCACCACGTCGATCTGGAAGTCGCCCTTCACGATCTCGACCTCGCCTCCGATCAGCACATAGAGGCGGCCCGAGGTCTGCCCCTCGTCGAGCAGGGCCTCGCCGGGGGCGAAATCGACGACCGGAAGGTCGCCGCAGAGGTCGAGCAGTTCCGCGGACATGGCCAAGCCATAGGCGACCTCCGCCACGTCCCGCGCGCCAAACCCGCCCCGGCGCCCCCGTCGCCCGCGCCCTGCCTGCGTTTTGGGCGCCGACGCGCCAGCTCATGGGTCTGGGGGCATGGAGAGGCGCCGACCTCAGCCCGGCGGCAGGCGTCAGCCGGTCAGCGAGGTGGCGGCGGCCTGGTGCAATCGTGGTCCTGGCAGTATGTCGTACGCGCCGCCGCGGCGATCTCGGAGGCGAACGAGCTGAGACCGGGTGCGTCCGGGCCGCTCGACGCTACCCGGCGTGCGGCCGGGGCCGTAGTGAAGGCCGTCGCGGCCCGGATGTCGTCCTCGCGCGAGCTTGCCGCGAGGGCCACGGCGGCCTCGTCTACGAGATCGGCCAGGACGCGGCGGAGCGCCTTCTCCACCAGTTCGGCCGTCATCTTCGAGACAGGGTCGCCGGTTTCCGAGGCGGCCTTCAGCCTCGCGAGCTGCACCCCGATCCCGGGTTCCATCTGCTTTATCGGATCCAGCGCCGCCATGAGCTCCCGTGCGGCCTGGACTGCGGGTGACGGCGCCTGTTCCGTGGCCGGGGCGGAGGCTCCGGATGAGGGGGGCTGCAGCGGCAGGCCGGCTCCGTCGCACGTTTCGCGGCCGCAGAGCGTCCGGCTCACCTCCGCGCCGATCAGGTCCGCCATGCGCGGTACGGCGCGCGTGATCGCCGCGGCGACCTCCTCTCCGCTTCGCTGGAGCACCGCGGCGCCGGGCGATCCTGCGAAGTCGTGGAACGCCATGATCTCGTCTCTGGAGAGGTCCGCCGTCATGGCCTGCGCGAGGGCTTCGCGCGCCCCGGATTTCCGCGCCTCGATCGCCCGTCGAAGCGCAGCGGTCGCCGCCGCCCGGGACGCCTTGGGCGTCGCTGCGCCGTCGTCCTGTTCCAGAGCCGTCAGGTCTGCGTCGAGAGAGGCGAGAAACAATGGCGCCAGCTCCAGGGCGTCAACGGCCCGGAGGGCCTCCGCCGATGGAGGTCCCGCCGGCCGCCGGGAATCGCTGCGCGGCGGAAGTGTGAAGCGGACCGGAATGCAGACGGTCCCGCCCGACACAGGCACGCCGGCGAACAGTCTTGGCTTCATCCGGAAGCTGGAACTCATCCGAATGGCCGCGACGCCGAAGCCCAGGTCTGCGGGGACCTCACGGTCCACGTTGCAGCCGCTCAGCCGACCCCTCTCGTCCACGTCGCAGCTGATCTGCGCCAAACCTTCGATCTCGAGCAGCAGAGGCGCCTTGGGATAGTTGGCGGACAGAAGCTCTGGCGAGGGGAGCTCGGCCCAGTCAGGCTCGACCACAGTCGCGACCCGGTCCGCGGCCGTGGCCGCCCACGGCGCGAAGACCAGTGCCGCCAGCAGCCACCTCTCCAAGCCGCCCCCCGACGTTCGCGCTCTGCCGGAGCGTAATGCCGAAAGAATGGAACTCAAACCTTCGCGCGCGCACGCGTACGCGGGAGGTGCATAAGGCGCCGGGAACCCCTATATTCCACAACGAGAATCGGCCCGCGAACGGCCGGCGGCGGCGCCTCTTCATCCTGCGGGCGGCGCCCTCAACCCCTCTATCGGATCGGGCCGGGCGTCCAGGTGGGCGTTCCGGGCGGATTCAACCGGACGCGTGATGAGCGAAGACAGCGAGACCCCCGAGACCGGGAATGGCGGCAACGGCGCGGCCGAGTACGGCGCGGAGTCCATCAAGGTCCTGAAGGGGCTGGACGCCGTCCGCAAGCGCCCGGGCATGTACATCGGCGACACCGACGACGGCTCGGGCCTGCACCACATGGTCTACGAGGTGGTGGACAACGCCATCGACGAGGCGCTGGCGGGCTGGGCGACGCGCGTCGAGGTGATCCTCAACGCCGACGGCTCGTGCACGGTCACCGACGACGGCCGCGGCATCCCCACCGACATCCACGAGGGCGAGGGCGTCTCGGCGGCCGAGGTCATCATGACCCAGCTGCACGCGGGCGGGAAATTCGACCAGAACAGCTACAAGGTCTCGGGCGGCCTGCACGGCGTGGGCGTGTCGGTCGTGAACGCGCTCTCCGACTTCCTGAAGCTGAAGATCCATCGCAACGGCAAGGTCCACGAGATGGAGTTCCGTCTCGGCGACGCCGTCTCGCCGCTCGTGGTGACGGGCGATTCGCCGCTCCGCGAGAACGGCGAGCCGCTGACCGGCACCGAGGTCACCTTCCTGCCCTCGCTCGACACCTTCAAGTTCATCGACTTCGACCTGAAGACCCTGGAGCACCGCCTGCGCGAGCTGGCGTTCCTGAACTCGGGCGTGACCATCTGGCTGAAGGACCTGCGCGGCGCCGAGCCGTTCGAGGAGGTCATGAGCTACGAGGGCGGCATCGAGGCCTTCGTGCGCCACCTCGACAAGGCCAAGACCCCGCTCATCAAGCAGCCGATCGTGATCCGGGGCCGCCGCGAGTCGGTCGAGGTCGACATGTCGCTCTGGTGGAACGACGGCTACCACGAGAACGTCCTCTGCTTCACGAACAACATCCCGCAGCGCGACGGCGGCACGCACCTGGCGGCCTTCCGCTCGGCCCTGACCCGGATCATCACCAACTACGCGGAGAGTTCGGGCGCGGCGAAGCGCGAGAAGGTCAGCGTCTCGGGCGAGGACGCCCGCGAGGGCCTGACCTGCGTGCTGTCGGTCAAGGTGCCCGATCCCAAGTTCTCGTCGCAGACCAAGGACAAGCTGGTCAGCTCCGAGGTGCGCCCGGCCGTGGAGGGACTGGTGGGCGAGGGGCTCGCGACCTGGTTCGAGGAGCACCCGAACGAAGCCAAGATGATCGTGCAGAAGATCGCCGAGGCCGCCGCCGCCCGCGAGGCCGCGCGCAAGGCCCGCGAGCTCACGCGCCGCAAGTCCGCGCTCGACATCACCAGCCTGCCCGGCAAGCTCGCCGACTGCTCCGAGAAGGACCCGGCCAAGTCCGAGATCTTCCTGGTGGAGGGCGACTCCGCCGGCGGCTCGGCCAAGCAGGCGCGCAACCGCGAGAACCAGGCGATCCTGCCCCTGCGCGGCAAGATCCTGAACGTCGAGCGCGCCCGCTTCGACAAGATGCTGTCGTCCGAGCAGGTGGGCACGCTGATCATGGCGCTCGGCGCCGGCATCGGGCGCGACGAGTTCGATATCGAGAAGCTGCGCTACCACAAGATCGTCATCATGACGGACGCCGACGTCGACGGCGCCCACATCCGGACCCTGCTGCTCACCTTCTTCTACCGGCAGATGCCGGAGGTGATCGAGAAGGGCTACCTCTACATCGCCCAGCCGCCGCTCTACAAAGCGTCCAAGGGCAAGTCCGTCCGCTACCTGAAGGACGACGCCGAGCTCGAGGTCTACCTGATCGACGAGGGCGTCGACGGCGCGACGCTGGACCTCGCCGACGGCACGCGCATGACCGGCGCCGACCTCCTGGCCCTGGTGCAGCAGTCGCGCGCGGCCAAGGCCAACATCGAGCGCCTGGCCGCCCGCGCGCCGGCCTTTGCCATCGAGCAGGCGGCGCTGGCGGGCCTGCTGGGCAACGCCGAGGACGTGGCCGCGGCCGCCCGGCGGCTCGATCTCTATGCCGAGGAAGGCGACGGCGCCTGGACCGGCGAGCCCGCGGCCGGGGGCGGCTACGCCTTCAGCCGGATCAAGCGCGGCGTCTCCGAGAAACTCGTGCTGGACGACCTGCTGCTGCACGCCGCCGACGCGCGGCGCCTCGCCGAGCGCGCGGCCAAGATGAGCGAGACCTTCTCGGGCGTGGCCACCTTCACGCGCCGCGACCGCACGTCGAAGGTCCGCGGCCCGCTGGACCTGGTGAACGCGGTGATGGACAACGGCCGCCGGGGCCTCTCCATCCAGCGCTACAAGGGCCTGGGCGAGATGAACGCCGAGCAGCTCTGGGAGACGACGCTCGACGTCGAGGCCCGCACCCTCCTGCAGGTAAAGGTGAACCACGCCGACGACGCCGACGACATGTTCACCCGCCTGATGGGCGACCTGGTCGAGCCCCGCCGCGAGTTCATCCAGGAAAACGCCCTCGACGCCGAGGTGGACGTCTAAGTCGCTGATCGTCGGGAACATTCGCAGGCGGCGCGTCTTACCGGGCCACGGCTTTCCGCCGTACTGGAGGACCAAATGAAGTGGCTCAACCTGCTGACCCTGCTTCTGGTCATAATCGGCGGCGTCAACTGGGGCGTGGTGGCGATCGGCGGCCATGAAGCCGACCTCGTGGCCAACCTGTTCGGCGGCGACGAAGCGGCCGCCGCAAGGGTGGTCTATGTGCTCGTGGGCCTGTCGGCCTTCTGGCAGATCATGCCCTGGCTGCGATCCATGAAGACCAGCGAGGTGGAGGCCGAGGCCGCCCACCGTCGCCACACCCCGGCTGCGGGCCGCTAGACACGGACCTGGAGCGCGTTTCGGCTCCCACGTTCCAAGACGCGCTCCCGGCTCGCCCGCCGCGACCACCGAAGACAGCTTGCACGGGCGCTGCCGCCCTCGTGGCGGCGGCGCTTGCAGGTGTACGGTTCACCCCGCCAGCCGCGCCTCGCGCGCGAAGGGGCTGAGGCCCAGCCACGTCTGCATGTCGGCCGCGAGCTTGCGATCGCCCACGAGCTTGAGCCGTTCCGCCGCGGTCGCCGCACGCACGGTCTCGAGGCCCATCCAGATCGCCGTCATCGTGCGCAGGTCGCTGGTGGCGTAGAGATCGACGTCGAAGCCAGGGTCGACGCTGCAGAGATCGACTCCCTCTCGCGGTCCCACGACCAGCCACCACGAGCGTTGCCCCGCGGGAGCGTCAGGATACTGGAACTCGATCACGCACCGCCGCGCGGGCAACGGCGACGGGTCGAGGTTGCGCCGCATGTCCCACATCAACAGCCGGGCGTCGCGCTGCTGCAGGGCGAGTTCGGGATCCACCCAGCGCTGGCCCCAACGTCCGATCGCCTCGATGATGGGAATCAGGTCGCGCCCCGCCTCGGTGAGGACGTACTCGGGCGCGCCGCCGTCCACCGACCGTCGGACGACCTCGGCGGCCTCGAGCGCCTTCAGCCGTTGCGAGAGCAGCGCCGGCGAGAGGCGCGGCAGTCCTCGGCGAAGATCGTTGAAGCGCGTGGATCCGGCGCCGAGCTCCCGAAGGATCAGCAAAGTCCATCGCGCGCCGATCACTTCGGCCGCCATCGCGACCGGGCAGAACTGGGCATAGGCCGTCTCGTTCATCACAGCCTCCTGACGCCGACCGTTCCTGCGGAGCCTAGGCCCCGGCGCGTCGTGTCGCCAGTTCAGATCCTGTACCGCGAAGATTCAGATCCTGAACTGGCGGGCGCCGGCCCCACTCGACATGGTCGCGGCCAATGGCGGCGACGTCGCCGCGACCCAAGGGAACCTTTCATGGACGACGCCGGCATGGCCTCAACCCTCACTCCGATCGCAAGCTGGACCGCCCGGGCCGAAGCCGTCGCCCGGGAGATCGCGCCCGCGGCCACCCGTCACGACGCGGACGACAGCTTCGTGGCCGACAGCTTCGCGCACCTGAAAGCGGAAGGCTTCTTCAAGGCGCACGTCCCAGCCGAGCTTGGCGGGGGCGGAGCCACCTACGCCGAAGTCTGCGAGATCGTGCGCATCGTGGGGGCTGCATGCGGCTCCACCGGCCTCGCCTTCTCGATGCACTGCCATCTCGTCGCCCTGGCCGCCTGGCGCTGGCGCCACGAGGGCGCGCCCACGGACGGACTGTTGCGCCGGGTGGCGGCAGAGGACCTCGTGCTGGTATCCAGCGGCGGTTCTGACTGGCTCGACGGCTCGGGTCACGCGGTCCGGGTCGAAGGCGGCTTCCGCGTCACCGCGCGCAAGGTCTTCGCCAGCGGCTGCCTCGCCGGAGACCTGATCAGCACCAGCGCCATCTACGACGATCCGGACGCGGGCCCAACGGTCCTGCATTTCGCCGCTCCACTGAAGGCCGAGGGTGTGGCCATCCTCGAGACCTGGCGGACGCTCGGCATGCGCGGCACGGGCTCGCACGACGTCGAGATGAGCGGTGTCTTCGTTCCCGACTCGGCCGTCACCGGCCGCCGCGCGCCGGGCCGCTGGCATCCCCTGTTCCACGCGATCAGCCTGCTCGCCTTCCCGATCATCTACTCCGCCTACCTGGGCGTGGCGCAGGCCGCCCGCGACAAGGCGGTGGAGGTCGCCCGCCGCAAGACGGCGGACGAGGCGCTCATGCTGTCCACAGGCGAGATGGAGACCGTGCTTGCCGCGGCCCGGCTCGCGGTGGGCGACATGATCCGCAACGCCGAGACGTCGAGGCCGGGACCAGAGGCGACCAACCGGGCGATGATCGGGCGCACGCTGGCGGGGCAGGCTTGCCTCAGGACGGTGGAGCGGGCGATGGAAGTGGCGGGCGGCGCCTCGTTCTATCGCAGTCTCGGCCTCGAGCGGGCCTTCCGCGACATCCAGGGCGCGCGGTTCCACCCGCTCCAGGAGAAGCCGCAGCAGCGGTTCGCCGGGCGCCTCGCGCTCGGCCTTGATCTCGACGGCTGAGCTGGGGCCGCCGAGATTTTGGGCGCCCCGGCCGCGACTGTGGCTCCATGATCACGCAGCGGCGACGATCGTGTGACAGTGTCCGGCGAACGGCGGCGCTTAAGCCCCAGGTGGTGTAGCTGGGAGTCCCAGAGGCGAGTCGCAATCGCCGCCCACTCCTCTGGGGATCTCTCTCATGACGCGTTCCACCGCACTGCGGGCCCTGCTGGCCGCCGGCGCTTCCGCCGCCACCCTCGCCTTCGCCGTCTCCGCGGCCGCGGCCGACGACGTCACCGACGTCGGCGAGGTCATCGTCACGGCGCAGAAGAAGGCCGAGAACATCAACGAGGTGCCGCTCTCGGTCACCGCCGTCAGCGGCCAGAAGCTGGACGCGATCCGCTCGTCGGGCGGCGACATCCGCGTCTTCTCGGCCCGCGTGCCCAGCCTGACGCTCGAGTCCAGCTTCGGCCGCACCTTCCCGCGCCCCTACATCCGCGGCCTCGGGAACACCGACTTCGACCTCAACGCCAGCCAGCCGGTCTCGTTCGTCTACGACGAGGTCGTGCTGGAAACGCCGGTCCTGAAGGGCTTCCCGCTCTTCGACATCGACCAGGTGGAAGTGCTGCGCGGGCCGCAGGGCACCCTCTTCGGCCGCAACACCCCGGCGGGCGTGCTGAAGTTCGATTCCGCCAAGCCCAGCCAGACGTTCGGCGGCTACGCGAGCGCGTCCTACGCCACCTTCTCGACGATCAACCTGGAAGGCGCGGTCGGCGGGCCGATCATTGCCGACGTGCTCGCCTTCCGCCTGTCGGGCCTCTACCAGCACCGCGACGACTGGGTCGACAACACCCAGGCGCCGGGCGACAACGACAGCGAGGGCTACAACCAGTACGCCTTCCGCGGCCAGCTGCTGTGGACGCCCACCGAGTCGCTCTCGGCCCTGCTGAACCTGCACTACCAGCACCTGAACGGCACGCCGCGGGTGTTCCGGGCCAACATCATCCAGCGCGGGACCAACAACTTCGTCCCCGGCTTCGACCGCGACACCATCAGCCAGGACGCCCAGAGCCGGGCGATCCAGAAGGTGCAGTCGTCGGGCGCCAGCCTGAAGGTCGCCTACGACTTCGGCGAGGGGATGCCCGAGCTCACCTCGATCACCGCCTACGAGATGGTGGACACCTATTCGCGCGGCGACATCGACGGCGGCTTCGGCGCGGCCTTCGCCCCGCCCTCGGGCCCCGGCGTGATCCCGTTCCCGTCCGAGAGCGCGGACGGGGTCCCGTTCCACCGCCAGTTCAGCCAGGAGTTCCGCCTGGCCGGCGACAGCGGCCCGCTCGGCTACACGGTCGGGTTCTACTACTTCAACGAAAGCATCAAGATCGACAGCTACAGCTTCAACACCCTGGCGGGCGGCGCCATCGACGGCTTCGCCTACCAGAACCAGAAGACCGAAAGCTGGGCGCTGTTCGCCAACCTCGACTACGAGATCTCCGACCAGCTGACCGTGGGCGGCGGCATCCGCTACTCGGACGACGACAAGGACTTCCTGGCCCAGCGCACCCGCTCGCCCTTCGGCGCGCCGCCGACCGCGATCCTGCGCACCAGCCCCGACGCCAGCGAGGTCAGCTTCAACCTCAACGCCAGCTATGCGGTGAACGACGACCTCAACCTCTACGGCCGGATCGCCCGCGGCTACCGGGCGCCGTCCGTGCAGGGCCGCCTGGTGTTCGGCGACACCCTCTCGGTCGCCGACAAGGAGACGGTGATGTCCTACGAGGCGGGGCTGAAAGGCCGCGCCGGCGGCCGCATCCGCTACGACGCCTCGGTCTTCTACTACCGGGCCAACGACCTGCAGGTGACGGCCGTGGGCGGCGGGGCCAACTTCAACCGCCTGCTCAACGCCGACAAGGCCACCGGCTACGGCTTCGAGTTCAACGCCGAGGCCGAGCCCGTGGACCGGCTGCTGATCACCGCCGGGCTGTCGTACAACAACACCGAGATCGACGATCCGGCCCTGTTCACCCAGCCCTGCGGCGCGCCCTGCACGGTGCTGGACCCGGCCAGCCCGATCGCCGGCACGGTGCGCATCGACGGCAACAGCCTGCCGAACGCGCCCAAGTGGATCGCCAACATCACCGCCGGCTACTCCTGGCCGATGGGCGAGGGCGAGATCTTCGTCTTCACCGACTGGGCCTACCGCTCGAAGGTCAACTTCTTCCTCTACCAGTCGGTCGAGTTCACCGACGACAAGCTGCTGGAAGGCGGGGTCCGGCTGGGCTACCGCGCGCCGGGCGGGATGTGGGAGGCGGCGCTCTTCGGGCGCAACATCACCAACGACCGCAGCCTGGAAGGCGGCATCGACTTCAACAACCTCACCGGCTTCGTGAACGACCCGCGCATCCTGGGCGCGGAGGTGAAGGCGAAGTTCTGACGCCCGGAGCCGCGCCGCTCAGGCCCGCGGGCCCAGGGCGGCGCGTTCCGCCACGGCGGAGTCGTGTCCGGCGCCGTTCCTGCTCGTCAGGATCACCGTGGCGAAGAGGGCGATGAGGGCGGCCATCAGGCCGAGGAGGGGTTTACGCAACTGGCTCATGGGCGGCTGATAATTCGGCCGTGCCCAAGCTGCAGCTTAATTCCCCGCAATATTCCCCCGCTCGCGGGGGAAAGCGGCGCGAGCTCCGAAGGAGCGAGTCGCCGATGGGGGAAGCGCTATCTTGGTCTGCTTCCCCCATCGACCCTCGTGCTTCGCACGTCGGGCCACTTCCCCCGCGCGCGGGGGAAGCTACTCGGACTCCAGCGCTCCGAGAACGGTGAGCACGGCCGCGTTCATGTCTTCGAAGACAAGACGCGCCGGAAGCCTCAGCACCCGCACGCCATGAGCGCGGAGGAAGGCGTCCCGCCGAGCGTCGCGTGACGG
The DNA here is from genome assembly GCF_057219735.1 of Phenylobacterium sp. T106. Taxonomy (NCBI): domain Bacteria; kingdom Pseudomonadati; phylum Pseudomonadota; class Alphaproteobacteria; order Caulobacterales; family Caulobacteraceae; genus Phenylobacterium; species Phenylobacterium sp. T106. The sequence goes on from NZ_JBXVWA010000004.1 coordinate 500,375, forward strand.
TTGATCGCCCATTCCGTGCCCCTGGCCGTCGACCTCCACGGCCAGCTGCTTCGCGGGACAGTAGAAGTCGAGCACGTAGGGGTCGAAGGGGTGTTGCCGCCTGAACTTGTAGCCCTCGAGCCGCTTCCCCTTCAGTTGCTGCCAGAGCAGCCGCTCGGGCGGCGACATTTCGGCCCTGAGTTGCCGCGCAAGCTCCACCGTCGTGATGGGTGGTGGCGCCTCCTCGACGAACCCCGCCACCACCTCGAGCACCGCCGCGCCGTAGTGGGCGAGCTTGGCTTCGCCGACGCCGTTGAGCCCGGCCAGGGCCGCGCGGCTGCCGGGCCGCGCCGAGGCGATCTCGGCCAGGGTGCGGTCGTGGAAGATGACGTAGGGCGGCACGTGCTGGGCCTTGGCCTCGGCGGCGCGCCAGGCGCGCAGGGCGTCGAACAGCGGCCGGTCCGCCGCCTGGACCGCCATGGCCTCGCGTCCCTTGCGGCCTCGGCCGCGGGCGCCGCGCTCTTCGCCGGCCGCCGCCTTGCGCATCAGCACCGGCCGCTCCCCGCGGAACACCGCCCGCACGGCGTCGGCGTCGCCGAGGCCCACCAGCGGCCGCCCGTCGTTCGGCGTCTCGCGCAGCAGCCCCTCGAAGACGAGCTGCTCGGTCAGGTCCTTCCACTGCGCGGCCGAAAGCTCCTGCCCGATGCCCCAGGTTGAAAGCCCGGTTTCCCAGGCCGACGGGTCCTTGGTCCGCGCGAGCAGGTGGTCCACCAGCCGGCCGCGCCCGAAGCGGCCGCCCAGCCGGTGCGCCGCCGACAGCGCCTTCTGGGCCGCCACCGTGGCGTCCTCGGTCGCCACGGCGCCGGTGCACAGGTCGCACTGCCCGCAGGCCTCGACCCCCTCCTCGCCGAAGTAGCGCCGGACCGCCGCGGCCCGGCACGAGACGCCGTCCAGCATGGCGTAGAGCTGACGGACCTTCCGCGCCTGGGTCTGCTTGACGCCCTCGTCCACGTCGCGCTCGGCCAGCCGCCGGTAGGCCCAGGCCATGTCCGCGGCGCCGTAGAGGGTGATGCCCTCGGCGGGCTCGCCGTCGCGTCCGGCGCGGCCCACCTCCTGCCAGTAGGCCTCGATCGACGCCGGCGGGTCGGCGTGGATCACGAACCGGACGTCCGGCTTGTCCACCCCCATGCCGAAGGCGATGGTCGCCACCATCACCGCGGCGTCGGCTTCCAGGAACTGCTCGAGCCGGTCCGCGCGCAGCCGCTTCTCCAGCCCCGCATGGTAGGCCAGGGCGTCGACGCCTGCGTCCCGCAGCGACTGGGCCAGGGTCTCGGTCTTCTCGCGCGACCCGGCGTAGACCACGCCCGAGCGGCCGGCGCGCGCGGTGACCAGCTCGACCACACGCTTCTCGGCCGAGCCGCGCTTGCGCTCGGCCGACAGGATGAGCTCGGGCCGCGCGAAGCTGGCCACGAATTCGGGCGAGTCCTGCAGGCGAAGCTCGGCGCGGATGTCCTCCCGCGTCCGGGCGTCGGCCGTCGCCGTCACCGCCAGCCGGGGCACGCCCGGGAACAGCTCGGCGAGGCGGCCCAGCATGCGATACTCGGGCCGGAAGTCGTGGCCCCACTGGCTGACGCAGTGCGCCTCGTCGATCGCGACGATGGAGAGCGGCGTCCGGGAGAGGCGGTCCAGCATGGCCGGCTGCATCAGGCCCTCGGGCGAGACGTACAGCAGGTCCAGCGCGCCGGCCTCGATGCGCCGCCAGGTCTCGGCGCGCTCGTCCAGGTCGATCATGGAATCCAGCCGGGCGGCGGCCACGCCCGACTGCACCAGCGCCGCCACCTGGTCGGTCATCAGCGCGATCAGCGGCGAGACCACCAGGCCCAGGCCGGGCCGAACCAGCGCCGGGATCTGGTAGCAGAGGCTCTTGCCGCCGCCCGTGGGCAGCACCGCCAGGGCGTTGCGGCCCGCCAGCACCTCGGCGATCACGTCGGCCTGCAGGCCGCGGAACGCCTCGTGCCCGAACACGCGCCGCAGGACGTCGCGGGCGGCCTCCATGGGCCGCGGCTCGGCCTCGGCGAGGACTGCGCTCATGGGCCGGTTATGGCGCGCTCCGTCCTGAGGCGCCAGCCGCCGTTCCGGTTTTGGTCCCGAGCTTCCTGTGGAGGACCGCTCAGAGCATGGCGCGGAGCTGGGTGCGGGACTGGATTCCGCGAACGGTCTTGAGCAGCCGAAGGGCGGCCCGGGCCGACAGGCTCTCGGGCGCGAAGGTCTCGCGCTGGCCCAGTGTCCGCAGGATGGCGTCGTCCGCCGCGCTCATGCCGCGGGCGCACATGTTCCAGTCGCCGAACTCGCGCGCGCCGGCCGGGCCGGCCGAAAGCACCTTGCACTCCGCGTGTCGCGGGTCGTCGTTGATCCGGCGATAGGTCGTCAGCACCGCCTCGGCCGGCCCTTCCAGGGACTGCACGAAGTAGCCCTGGTGCACGAGCAGCAGGCCGGTGAGGTTCACCTCGCGATTGTTCCGGATCGAGGCGCGGATGATCTCGCCGACTTCGTGGTCGAGGTCGTGCGGCGCGATGCGCTGCCGACTGCAGTAGATGAGCCTGTGGAGCGTTCGGGCGCCTGAAATCTGCTGCATGGGGGGTTCACATTGTTACTGAACCGCCAGCATGACACCCAAGGTTCAAGATTCACCTAATCTCACGGGCATTTGGGGCCGGACAGGCCCCATCTCTCCGAACTGGAGCGCGTTCCCGCGGCGAAGCCGGCTTCCACTCGCCGACGCGCTCTAGGTTCCGGACTCAATCAGGTCCACCAGGTGACGACGGCGGCGAGGTAGACGGTCGCGGCGAAGACGGCTGCGAGTTTGTCGTAGCGGGTAGCGATGCGCCGCCAGTCCTTCAGGCGGCAGAACATGCGCTCGATGAGGTTGCGCTCTCGGTAGAGGGG
>NZ_JBXVWA010000005.1:0-330716 GCF_057219735.1 Phenylobacterium sp. T106
CTGCCGCCTGAAGGACTGGCGGCGCATCGCTACCCGCTACGACAAACTCGCAGCCGTCTTCGCCGCGACCGTCTACCTCGCCGCCGTCGTCACCTGGTGGACCTGATTGAGTCCGGAACCTAGTCGCCGCCGACGCTCGGATCGGATGCAGGCTCAGCGGAACCGCTGTGCGTAGACCTCCGGCCGAAAGCCGACGGTGACCGCGCCGTCCACATCCAGCACCGGCCGCTTGATCATGGCCGGCTGGGCCAGCATCAGAGCCACGGCCCTGCCCTCGTCGACGCCCTGCCGGTCGGCGTCCGGCAGCTTCCTGAAGGTCGTTCCCGCGCGATTGAGCAGGGTTTCCCAGCCCACCTGCCGGACCCAGCCCCGCAGGGTGGCTTCCTCCAGCCCGTCCTTGCGGTAGTCGTGGAAGTCGTAGGCTACGCCGTGCTGGTCGAGCCAGGTCCAGGCCTTCTTCATCGTGTCGCAGTTCTTGATGCCGTAAAGCACTGTCGCCATCGTGGCCCTCCCATGCCGAAGATCGAGCTCCCGAAGGACGTCCGCGACGCCGCCGCCAAGGCGCTCAGCCGCTATCTCAAGGACGAACTGGACGTCGAAGTGACCGGATTCGACGCCGTCTTCCTCCTGGACTTCATCACGGAAACCCTCGGCCCGCAGTTCTACAATCAGGCCCTGGCCGACGCCCAGTCGCTGCTGGGCCAGAAGATCGACGAGATTGGCGAGGCCCTCTGGCAGCTGGAGCAGACGCCGCCTAAGCGCTGACGCGTCAGGTCCGCGGCGTGGAACGCGGCGCCCGTCCGCCTACTCCCACTCGATGGTGCCGGGCGGCTTGGACGTGACGTCGTAGACGACGCGGTTCACGCCCCTCACCTCGTTGATGATCCGCGTGGCGCAGCGGCCGAGGACGTCCCAGGGGAATTCGAAGAAGTCGGCGGTCATGCCGTCGGTGGAGGTGACGGCGCGCAGGGCCAGGACGTGCTCGTAGGTGCGCGCATCGCCCATCACGCCCACCGTCTTCACCGGCAGCAGGACCGCGAAGGCCTGCCAGATCGAGTCGTAGAGCCCGGCCTTGCGGATTTCGTCCAGGTAGATCGCGTCGGCCTGCTGCAGGACGGCCACCTTCTCGCGGGTGATCTCGCCGGGGATGCGGATGGCGAGGCCGGGGCCAGGGAACGGGTGGCGACCGACGAACGGCGGCGGAAGGCCCAGTTCGACGCCGAGGGCCCGGACCTCGTCCTTGAACAGCTCACGGAGCGGCTCGACCAGCTTCAGCTTCATGTAGTCCGGCAGGCCGCCCACGTTGTGGTGGCTCTTGATGACCGCCGAGGGCCCGCCCCGCGCCGACACGCTCTCGATGACGTCGGGATAGAGCGTGCCCTGGGCCAGGAACTCGGCCCCCTCGATCTTGGCGCTCTCCCGGTCGAAGACGTCGATGAAGAGCCGGCCGATGGTCTTGCGCTTGGTCTCCGGGTCGGTGACCCCCGCGAGCTCGCCCAGGAAAAGGTCAGACGCATCAACGTGAACGAGCGGGATGTTGTAGTGATCCCGGAACATGGTGACGACCTGGGTCGCCTCGTTCTGGCGCAGCAGACCGGTGTCCACGAACACGCAGGTGAGCTGGTCGCCGATCGCCTCGTGGATCAGCACCGCGGCCACCGAGCTGTCCACGCCGCCGGAGAGACCGCAGATGACCTTCGCCTTGCCCACCTGGGCGCGGATCTTCTCCACCTGCTCCTGGCGGTAGCTGGCCATGGTCCAGTCGCCCGAGAGCCCGGCGATGCGGTGGGTGAAGTTGCGCAGGATCAGCGCGCCGCGCGGGGTGTGCGCCACCTCCGGGTGGAACTGGATGCCATAGAAGCGGCGGCCCTCGTCGGCGATCACGGCGAACGGCGAGCCTTCCGAGACGGCCACGGTCTCGAAGCCCTGCGGCAGGGCCGTGACCTTGTCGCCGTGGCTCATCCACACGGTTTCCCGGTGCCCGGCGCCGCCCAGACCTTCCAGCAGCGGGCTGTCGCGGACGATCTCGATCTCGGCGCGGCCGAACTCACGCGTCGTGCCCGGCTCGACCTTTCCGCCCAGCTCGGCGCACATCGTCTGTTCGCCGTAGCAGATGCCCAGCACCGGCACGTCCGCCTCGAACAGCGCCCGGGCGGCCGCCGGGCTCTCGGCCTCGTGCACGCTGGCGGGACCGCCGGACAGGATGATCGCCTTCGGCCGCATGGCCGCGAGCGCCGCCTCGGCCTTGTCGTAGGGATGGATCTCGCAATAGACGCCGCTCTCGCGCACGCGCCGCGCGATCAGCTGGGTCACCTGGCTGCCGAAGTCGACGATCAGGACGCGTTCGTGGTGGGCTTCGGTCATGGCTTCCTGTCCGGCCAGGTTGTCGGGGCGCGTGCAGCGCTCGTAACGGTCACGTCGTCTGCTCCAGGACGGCGACGTAGAAGCCGTCGGTGTCCGAGGTGCGCGGGGTCAGGCGCAGGTCGCCGAGCGGCGTCAGGAACGGCCTGAGCATCGGGTCTTCGGTGGCAGGCCGGCGGGCGAAGTCCGGACGGCGCTGCAGGAACGCCTCGACGCGGTCTTCGTCCTCCTCGGGCAGGACCGAGCAGGTGACGTAGACGATGCGGCCCCCGGGCTCCACGAACCGGGCCCCGTCGTCGAGCACGCCGTCCTGGTCCTGCTGCCGCTTCGCCAGGGCTTCGGGGGTGAGCCGCCACTTCGTGTCCGGATGCCGCCGCCACGACCCGGATCCGGTGCAGGGCGCATCGATGAAGACGAGGTCCATCCGGCCTTCCAGGTCCTTCAGCGCATCCTTCGCCAGCGGTGTGCGGACCTGCAGGTTGCGAACGCCTGCGCGCTCGCCGCGGCGGACCGTGTCGGTCAGCCGACGGGCATCGGAGTCGTAGGCGTAGATCTGCCCGGTGTTGGCCATGGCGGCCGCCAGCGCCAGGGTCTTGCCACCCCCGCCGGCGCAAAGGTCCAGGACCTGCCGCCCCCGCACGTCGCCGGCGGCAAGGGCCGCGACCTGCGAGCCCAGGTCCTGCACTTCGAACCAACCCTTGCCGAACTGCGGGATGGCCTCGACGGCCCCGGAACGGTCGGCCGCCTCCGGGGCGGGCACGCGCAGGGCGTTGGGTGACAGGCCGGGGATCTGGGGATCGAACGGCGCGAGCGCCTTCTGCGCCCGGGCCGGATCGGTCTTCAGCGTGTTGACGCGCAGGTCGACGGGCGCGCGCTCGGCCAGGGCGGCGGCTTCCTCGGCCCGCAGGTCCCCGAACGCCCGTGTCAGCGAGGCGTCCAGCCAGTCGGGATAGTCGCCGCGGACCGGCGGCGGCGCCTCGGCGAGGTCGCGGGGCCTGTCCAGCGCGGCCCGTTCGGCCTCGCTGAGCGCGCCGGGTCCATGGGCCTCATCGGCCGCCGCGTCGGCGATCCGGTCGACCGGCCAGTTCCAGACGACCCGCAGGGCCGCGAGCGCGGCCGCGCGGGGGCTGTCGTCACCCATGCGCCAGCCCAGGGAACGCCGCCGCCGCAGGACGTCCAGGACCAGGCCCGAAACCCAGGCGCGGTCCTTGGCGCCGGCATACCGGGCGGCTTCGCCCCAGGCCTTGAGGGCCAGGCGGACGGGGCGGTGGCGGGCCTCGATCTCTTCGATGATCTCAATCGCCGCCGCCAGGCGCCCGCCGTCGCGCATCAGCTCACCGGTAGAGGCCGAACAGCACGCTGAGCATGCCGGCGGTGGCCACGAACCAGACGATGGAGCGGACCATCGGGACGCCGGTGGCGTACAGCGGCACGTACAGGGCGCGGCCCACCACATAGGCCCAGGCGCCCCAGACCGTCAGCGGCTGACCCAGCTTGCCGGCCACGCCACAGGCGACGACCGCGGCGACGAAGAAGGGGAAGGTCTCCGCGAAGTTCCAGAAGGCCCGCTCCAGGCGCGCGGCGACGCCGCTGATGGGCATCGGCGTGTCCCGGGGGCCTGCGGCCCACTTCATGTCCTGCTGAGCCCGCGCCGCGCCGGCGGCCCAGAGGAGCTGCACCAGCCCCACGACCACCGCGGCGCCGAGGAGCTTCAGTTCGATCGCGACATCCATTCGCCCCGCCCTCCCTAGTTCGGACTCGAATAGTTCGGCGCCTCGCGGGTCATCATCACGTCGTGGACGTGGCTCTCGCGCAGGCCCGCGTTGGTGATCCGGATGAACCGCGCCCGATGCCGGAATTCGGCCAGCGTGGGCGCGCCCACATAGCCCATGGCCGCCCGGAGCCCGCCCACCATCTGGTGCAGGATCGGCGCGATCGGCCCCTTGTAGGCGACCTGGCCCTCGATCCCCTCGGGCACCAGCTTGAGGGTGTCCTTGACGTCCTTCTGGAAGTAGCGGTCGGCCGACCCCTGCCCCATGGCGCTCAGCGAGCCCATGCCGCGGTAGGCCTTGTAGCTGCGGCCCTGGTAGAGGAAGACCTCGCCCGGGGCCTCGTCCACGCCGGCGAAGACCGAGCCCATCATCGCCACCGACGCGCCCATGGCGAGCGCCTTGGCGAGATCGCCCGAGTACTTGATGCCGCCGTCGGCGACGACCGGAACGTCAGAACCTTCCGCCGCCCGCACGGCGTCCATGATCGCCGTCAGCTGCGGCACGCCGACGCCCGCGACGATCCGCGTCGTGCAGATCGAGCCCGGGCCGATCCCCACCTTCACCGCGTCGGCGCCGGCGTCGATCAGGGCGCGCGCGCCGTCGTAGGTGGCGATGTTGCCGGCGACGATCTGCACGCGGTTGGTCTCGCGCTTCACCCGCTGCACGGCGCGGGCCACGTCGGCGTTGTGGCCGTGGGCGGTGTCGATGACGACCACGTCCACTCCGGCGTCCACCAGGGCCATCGAGCGTTCGTAGCCCGCATCGCCGACGGTGGAGGCCGCCGCCACCAGCAGGCGGCCCTGGGCGTCCTTCGCCGCGTTCGGGTGCTGCTGGGACTTCTCCATGTCCTTGACGGTGATGAGCCCGACCGCGTGGTAGTCGTCGTCCACCACGATCAGCCGCTCGATCTTGTGCCGCCGCAGCAGGTCCCGCGCCTCGTCCTGCCCGACCCCTTCCTTGACGGTGACCAGACCATCCTTGGTCATCAGGGCCTTGGCGGGGATGTCGTCGCGGCCCTCGAAGCGCATGTCGCGGTTGGTGAGGATGCCCACGAGCTTCCCGGCGTCGTCGACCACCGGGAACCCGGAGATCTTCCGCCGCGCCTTGATCTGGCGGACCTCGCCCAGGGTGGTTTCCGGGCCGATGGTCATCGGATTGATGACCATGCCGCTTTCGTAGCGCTTCACCTCGCGGACGTGATCGGCCTGCTCCTCGACGGTGAGGTTGCGGTGCAGGACGCCGATGCCGCCGGACTGGGCCATGGCGATGGCCAGCCGGCTCTCGGTCACCGTGTCCATGGCCGCCGACACGAGCGGTATGTTCAGACTGATCTCGCGCGTGAACCGGGTCGAGACGTCCACCTGGGTGGGCATGACATCGGACGGGCCGGGTTCGAGCAAAACATCGTCGAAGGTGAGCCCTTCGCGAATCTCCATTGGAGTCTCCGTTTTGCGGGACGCGTATAGGGGGTCCGCCGCGGACGGGGCAAGGGGCCAGAGCGACGCGTTCATGCGATTGCGCCCTTCGGAGCGAAGACGATGAAGTCCCCGTGTGTCGGCTTCTCGGCGATCGCGGCCGCCGCGAGGTCGGCGTCGAGGCGCGCGAACCCCTCCTCGAGCTCGGCGTCCGACAGGTGTTCGAACACCGAGACGGCCCGCAGCTTCAGGCGTTCCACCGCCGCGGCCATGTCGCCCTCGAACGGGAGTTCCATCTGCACGCTGGCGATCGTCGCGAAGCCGGCCGCTTCGAACAGGCTCCGCGTCTCGGCCTCCGTGGGGAACATCGCGCGTTCGACGGCCCAGCTGCCGGGGAAGTAGCCGCGCCACCAGTGGTCCGGTATGCGCTCGCGGAAGGTGCTGCGAAGAACGAGCCGGCCATCCCGCGCGAGCACGCGCCGGATCTCCCGCGCGCCGGCCGGCTTGTCGGCCACGTGGTGCCAGGACAGGAACATCAGGACGAAGTCGGCGGCCGCGTCCGCCAGCGGGATCGCCTCCGCACGGCCGTCGACGTAGCGAACGTTGGGGTGCGCCGACTCGGCCGCGGCGCGCAGTCGCATGCCCGCGGCGGGCTCCACGCCCAGGATCGGGCCGCCGAAGCTCTCCGCCAGCGCCGGCGTGAAGCGGCCGGTTCCGGCGCCCAGGTCCACGCCGCTCAGCGGACGGCGGCTTGGAAGATGTTTGGCAAAGACATCCATCCACCGCCGGATCGCCTCGACCGGCAGCGCGCGTCCGCGGGCGTAGGCCTGGTGCTGGACCTTGTCGTAGTCGATGGGCGGGAGCGGTGTGGGGGGCGCGGGGGGTTCCATGACCAGCCTGTGCCCGGATTGCCGCTGCAAGGAAATCGACTTATTCGACGGACGATGTTCCAAAAGCTCACATTCGGCGCCCTTCCGTCGCTGAACGCGCTTCGGGCTTTCGAGGCGGTGGCGCGGACGGGGCGCGTGACGCTGGCGGCGGACGAACTGTCGGTGACGCATTCGGCGGTGAGCCGGCAGGTGAAGGCGCTAGAGGCCGCCCTCGGCGTTCGCCTCTTCACCGGGCCGAAGAACCGGCTGGAGCTGACGGCGGCCGGCCGCGAGCTGGCGCCCGCGCTCACCGCGGCCTTCGACCAGATCGCCGGCGCGGTCCGCGGGGTCCGCACGGGCGGCGAGGACCTGCACGTCGCCGTCAACGCCTCCCTCTCGGTGAAGTGGCTGATTCCGCGGCTGCCGGGCTTCCAGGAGGCCCAGCCGGGGCTGCGCCTGCAGCTTTCCGAGCTGTCGCCGCACGCCACGACCCACCGCGGCGCCCAGGCGGTCGTGCGCATCGTGCCGCTCGCGCGGGCCTCCGAGCCGAACGTCACGCCCTTCATGCGAAACGCCCTGGGCGTCGTCATGACCCCGGACATGGCGGCGCGTTTCCGCGACGACCCGCTGCAGGCCCCTCGCCTCGTCGCCCAGACGCATCCCGAGGCCTGGCACGTCTGGGCCGAACACGCCGGCGTCGAGTTGAGGCCCGCGCCGGAGCGGCCGTTCGCCCACGTCCACTTCGCCCAGGACGCCGCGCTCGCGGGACTGGGGGCGGCCGTGGTGTCGTGGCCTTTCGTGGCCGAGGACGTGGCGGCCGGGCGGCTGGTCGCTCCCCTGGGCTTCCGGTGGTCGACCACGACCTTCGCGCTCATTGCCGCGCCCGGGGCGCAGGGGCGCGCGCTGGACCGCTTCCGCGACTGGCTGGCCGAGGAAGGAAGACGGATGCCGCCGCCCCCGGCGACGCCAGCGGCGTGAACCGCCCCATTGCGCCGGCGGCGCGGACTTGGGAGCCTGGAGCCAACGCGGGAGGATGCCGAATGGACGATTGGGACGGTCGGGGCCTGGTGTCGACGGCCTGGTTGGCGGCGAACCTGGACGACCCCGGGCTGCGCATCTTCGACGCGACGGTGCACCTGAGGCCGGCCACGCCCGGCCCGTACACGATCGAGAGCGGCCGGGCCGACTACGAGGCCGCGCACATCCCGGGCGCCGCGTTCCTGGATCTCGTCGCCGACCTGTCTGACCCCGCCTCGAAGCTCAACTTCACGCACCTCCCCGCCGACCGGCTCGCCGATGCGCTGGGCGCGGCCGGCGTCGGGAGCGGCGACCGGGTGGTCGCCTACAGCAGCACCTCGCCCATGTGGGCGACGCGGCTGTGGTGGATGCTCAGGGCGGCCGGCTTCGAGTCCGCCGCCGTGCTCGATGGCGGGCTGGCCGCCTGGACCGCCGAGGGGCGGCCGACGGAGACCGGAACGCGACGCTATCCGCCGTCGTCGCTCACCCTCACGGATCGGCCCAATGCCTGGGCGGACAAGGCCGGCGTCCTCGCGGCCATCGAGGATGGCGGGGTCTGCACGATCAATGCGCTGGCCCCGGGCGTCCACAGCGGCGAATCCGCCACGAACTACGGCCGGAAGGGTCACATCAAGGGCAGCGTCAACGTCCCCTACGCCGCGCTGCTCGACGAGGCCGGACGCTACCGGCCCGACGCCGAACTGCGGAGGCTGTTCGAGGCCGTGGGCGCGTTCGACCGCAAGCGGGCCATCTGCTACTGCGGCGGCGGCATCTCGGCGACCATGGACGCCCTGGCCCTGACGCGGCTGGGACATCCGTCGGTCGCCGTCTACGACGGCTCGATGTCCGAGTGGACCCGCGACCCCGCCCTGCCGATGGAGACCGGACGCTAGACGGCTTCCGACACGAACGGCCTGCGGGGCGCCGGATCGAGCCGGCCCTCGCCTGCCAGGCGGACGATGCGGCGGAAATGAGGGCATTCGGCGTGGCTGGGCGCGGGACAGTGCGCAGCGTGACGCAGGCCGTCGCGCATCAATTCCAGGCGACGGATCGTCAGGTCGAGTTCGTCGGCCTTGGCCGTGAGACGCGCACGGTCGATCCGCGGACGGCCGTCGCCGGCGAACATCTCGCCGATCTCGTCCAATGTGAACCCAGCCGCCCGGCCCAGCGCGATGAGCGCGAGCCGCTCCAGCACCTGAGGGTCGAACAGGCGTCGCAGGCCCCGGCGGCCGATCGACGCGATCAGTCCCTTCTCCTCGTAGAAGCGCAGCGTCGAGGCCGGCACGCCGGACCGGCGCGCCACCTGGGCGATGTCGAGATCGCGCGTCGTCATCCGGGAGCTTGACCTCAAGTTCACTTGAACTTGCAGGATGCGCCGTCCCCTCCCCGGACGCAAGCCGAAGGACCTCGCGAGATGAGCAAGACCGACACCCCCAATCGCAGCCAGGCGGACGCCTGGAACGACGCCAGCGGCCGCGCCTGGGCCGAGATGCAGGACATGCTCGACCGAATGCTGGCGCCCTTTGAAGCGACGCTGACGCAGGCGGCTTTCCCCGGCGCGGGACGTCGCGTCGTCGACATCGGCTGCGGCGCGGGCGCGACGACGCTCGCCATGGCGCGGCGGCTGGGTCCGGACGGCCTGATCACGGGGGTCGACATTTCGGGGCCGCTGGTGGCGGTGGCGCGGGCCAGGGCCGATGCCGAGGGCCTCCGCGCCGGTTTCATCCAGGCCGACGCCCAGACGCACGCATTCGAGGCGGGAACGTTCGACGCGGCGATCTCGCGCTTCGGCGTGATGTTCTTCGACGATCCGGTGGCCGCCTTCGCCAATATCCGCCGCGCCCTGAAGCCAGGCGGGACCCTCACCTTCGAGGCTTGGCGGAGCCCGATGGAAAACGGCTTCATGGTCTCGGCGGCGATGGCCGCTGCGCCGTTTCTCCCCGCGATGAAGCCGCCGGCGCAGGACGCGCCGGGTCAGTTCGGTTTTGCGGACGGCGCACGGGTGCGGCGCATTCTCGACGCGGCGGGCTGGCGCGACGTCGAGGTGGCGCCGCTGGACATGCCCTGCGAAGTCCCCGAGGCAGACCTGATGGCGTACGCGACCCGGCTGGGCCCGGCCGGCGCGGCGCTCAACGACGCGGACGCGGCGACCCGCGCCAAGGTGACCGAGGCGCTCATGGCCGCGTTCCGGCCGTTCGTCCGCGACGGCGCGGCCCGCTACACGGCGGCCTGTTGGCTGGTGACGGCACGAGCCTGAGCGAACTGCTTCCGAGGTCGGCGTCAGCGGCCCCGGAAGCCCGTGGCGACGAGGAAGACCTCGGAGCTGTCCTGGCGGCTGGCCTTCGGCTTGACGTTGCGGACCTCGCGGAAGTGTCGGCGCAGCTGCGCGATCAGCCGGTCGGTGCCGCCGCCCTGGAAGGCCTTGGCGACGAACGCCCCGCCGGGCTTCAGCACCTCGACAGCGAAGTCCATGGCCGCCTCGATCAGGCCGACGATCCGCAGGTGATCGGTTTCTCGATGGCCGATGGTATTGGGCGCCATGTCGGACACGACCACGTCGGGCGCGCCGCCCAGCAGCGCGATCAGGCGGGGTCCGCACTCGGGGTCGGTGAAGTCCATTTGCAGGATGTGGGCGGGCGGCAGCGGATCGACCGGCAGCAGGTCCACGCCGACGATGTCGGTGACGCCCCGCTCGATCGCCACCTGCGTCCAGCCGCCCGGCGCGAGGCCGAGGTCGACGACCCTGACGCCCTTGCGGAACAGGTGGAAGCGATCGTCGATCTGGGTGATCTTGAACGCGGCGCGGCTGCGATAGCCCAGCGCCCGGGCCTTGGCGGCGAAGGGATCGTTGATCTGCCGCTCGAGCCAGGCCTGCTGGCTGGGCGTGCGTTCCTTCGCGGTCTTGAGCCGCGCGGGTTTCCCGCGGCCGCCCTCGAGCCCCCCGGTCGGGGGCTTCACCATCCTCTTGCGCGGGGGTTCGGTCATGGCGCGCGCCTCCCGCCGCGGCGTCGGCGACGCCGGCGCGGGCGGCCCCGCTCCGACATCAGGGACAGCAGGATGCCCTCGCGCAGGCCGCGGTCCGCGACGCGGACGCGGTTGCAGGGCCAGAGTTCCTGCACCGCTTGCAGGATGGCGGCGCCGGCCAGCACCAGATCGGACCGCTCGGGTCCGATGCACGGCTGCGCGGCGCGCTCGGCGGCGCTCAGGGCCAGCAGGTCCGCCGCCGCCGCATCGCAGTCCGCCCGGCTCATCCAGATCCCATCGACGCGGTTGCGATCGTAGCGTGGCAGCCGCAGGTGCATGCCCGCGAGACTGGTGATGGCGCCCGACGTGCCGACGAGGTGCGCCCGGTCCGCCTCGAACACAGGCTTCAGCGGGTCGGCGCGGCGGAAGGCGGCGAGCTCGGCCTTCACATGCTCGACCATCTGGCGGAACCACGCCTCGGTGGCGGCCTCTCCTTCAGGAAACCGCTCCGCCAGCGTGACGACGCCGATGGGCACCGACAGCCATGCGCGGATCGGAGGCGCCTGCCCGGGCGGCCCGCCCTTCAGGTCCACCCACGAGAGCTCGGTCGAGCCGCCGCCCACGTCGACCACCAGGGCCGCCTCGTGGCGCGCATCGAGCAGGTTCAGGCACCCGGTGACCGAGAGGCGCGCCTCCTCCTGCGGGCTGATGATCTGCAGCTTCACGCCCGTCTCATTGGCCACGCGGTTCACGAACGCCTGGCCGTTGACCGCGATGCGGCAGGCCTGGGTGGCGATGGCGCGGAAGCGCGCGACCTTGCGCCGCCGGACCTTCTCCCCCGAGACCTTCAGCGCCTGGAGCGCCCGCTCCATGGCGGCGTCCGAAAGGCGGCCCGTCTGCGACAGGCCTTCGCCGAGGCGCACGATCCGGGAGTAGGCCTCGACCACGCGGAAGCCGCCCCGCGGCGTCGGGGTCGCGATGAGAAGACGGCAGTTGTTCGTGCCGAGGTCGAGCGCCGCATAGCACGGCGTCTCGGCCACAGCCCCTTCCCGGCCTCGACTCGCGGGCCCGGGCGCCCGCGGCGCCTCGTTCATGGACTTCACCCGTCCTGCGCAGGCGCGTTCCCCGTGGTCCGCGCCTCATTTCGCGGCGACCTTAGCAAGCGGGGCGGCGAGCCGAAAGACGACGGTTGAATGACGCGCTACCGTGACTACGTTCACCTTCCGGTCAGCATAGAGGATGTAGATTCGCGGTCATGAGCACGCGACTCGCCAAGTTCACCATCGGCCAGGTCGTCCGCCACCGCGTGTATCCCTTCCGCGGCGTGATCTTCGACGTCGACCCGGTCTTCTCCAACACCGAGGAGTACTGGCTGTCGATCCCGGAGCACATCCGGCCCCACAAGGACCAGCCGTTCTACCACCTGCTGGCCGAGAACGATGACAGCGCCTACGTCGCCTACGTCTCCGAGCAGAACCTGCTGCCGGACGACAGCGGACAGCCGGTCGGCCACCCGCAGGCGTCGCTGATCTTCGACGCCTTCAAGGAAGGCCACTACACCTTGCGGCCCGGCATCGGCCACTAGGCGTCTTCGCGGCGAATTTTCTCCGCGCGCCCGCTTCGGCGCACGAACATTTCGCCCAAGGGCTGTGGGCAGGGACATTCCGAACGGAACTTCCGCTCCGGAGGGATCATTCTGCGCGCATGATCGCGAAGGATCCCGCCCTGCAGCCTCCGCCCGGCGCGCGCCCGGACTGGAGCATCGACCAGGACTGGGACGGCTACACCGCCGACGAGCATCAAGTCTGGATCACGCTCTACGAGCGGCAGACGGCGCTCCTGCCCGGCCGGGCCTGCGACGCCTTCCTTCACGGCCTCGAAGCGCTCGACCTGCATCGGGCGGGCATCCCGGACTTCTCGCGGATCAACCTCGAACTGGAGCGCCTCACCGGCTGGAGCGTCGTCGCCGTGCCGGGCCTCGTGCCGGACGAGGTGTTCTTCGACCACCTCGCGCATCGGCGCTTCCCCGCCGGTCAGTTCATCAGACGCCCGGAACAGCTTGATTACCTGCAGGAACCGGACATCTTCCACGACGTCTTCGGGCATGTCCCCATGCTCACCGACCCGACGTTCGCCGACTACATGCAGGCCTACGGCGAAGGCGGGCTGAGGGCGCTGGACCTGGGCCGGCTGCACAATCTCGCGCGGCTCTACTGGTACACGGTGGAGTTCGGCCTGCTGCAGACGCCTGCGGGCCTTCGGATCTATGGGGCCGGCATCGTCTCCAGCCACGCCGAGTCGATCTTCGCTCTCGACGACCCTTCCCCCAACCGCCTGGCTTTCGACCTCGAGCGCGTGATGCGGACGCCCTACCGCATCGACGACTTCCAGCAGGTCTACTTCGTCATCCCCTCGCTGCAGGCGCTGCTGGATGCGACGCTGCAGGACTTCGCGGCGCTCTACACGTCGATTGCGCGGCGGCAGGACCTCGCCATCGACGAGGTGACGCCCAGCGACCGCGTCTTCACGCGTGGCGACCAGTCCTACGCAGCCCGGGGCGGCCGCACCGCCGCCTGACCTCCGCTGACGTCAGTAGTCCTTGCGCCACCGGATCGCGATCCGGTTGCCGGACCCGGCGCGCGTGGTCTGCTGGGCCAGGCGCGAGAGGATCGAGAGGCTCCGGCTGATGCGCCACTCCACCTGGGCCGACGGGCCGCTGCGCCCGCCCCCGGTGAGCTCCAGATAGACGTCGTCCGTCAGGTACTTGCCGCCGGAAACGGTCACGCCGGTCTGCTCGTCGCCGCCGAACGCGAGCCGGTCCAGCCCCGCGAAGGTGCGCAGGTTTCCGATGACGTCGAAGCCCCCGCCCCCCGAGAGCGCGGACAGCGCCGAGGCCAGTTGCGCCGCCTCGACGCCCGAGAGCTGGCTGGCCGAGCGCTCGAACAGCACCTTCGCCAGCACCTCGTCGTCAGGCAGGCTCGGCGAGGACACCAGGGTGATCTCCGGACGGGCCGCCGTCCCGCGGATGCGAACCGTGACGGTCAGCGACGGGACCTCCCGCGTCGCGTCGAGCTGGAGGCGGATGTCCTGTGGGCGCGACGACAGGTAGACGAGGCTGCGGTCGTCGAACTCGAAGCGCTTGCCGGCGAAGTCGTAGTCCCCGCGGACCACGCGCGCCACGCCGGTCAGGTCGGCCCTGGCGGTCGTTCCGCCCACGTGGGCGTCCAGGGAGAGTTCGACGTCGAGGCCACGGCCGCGCAGGAACACCCGGCGCGGGGCCCGCAGCTTGACGTCCAAGGCCCAGCCGTCGCCCCGGCGAACACGCGGGGGCAGCGATGCGGCGAGGTCGGCCGGCCTGTTGATCTCCTTCACGTCCATGGCCACCACGCCGGAAGGCGTAGGCGGTTCGGCGGCGATTTCGGCCTCGTCGATCACGAGGTCGCCGGCCAGCTTCACTTGGCCGTCCGCGCCGCGGTTGATCGTGGCCTGCCCCGAGGCCCGTGCGGTCCCGATCTCGTTGTCGATCAGGCGGAAGCCACGCAGATCGAGCCGGAAGCTCGAGACGCCCTCCCGCGCCAGGCTCACCCGCCCCTGCCCGCTCACCTGGCCGCCACGCCCGTCGACGCCCCGCGCCTCCGTCACATTGACCGAGTCCTCGGTGAAGTCGGCGCGCACCACCACGTCACGCAGCGTGAGGCCGGTGCCTCCGTCGTCGAAGCGCCCGCGCTCCACGCTGACCTGCCCGGTCGCGCGGGGGTTGGCCAGCGTGCCGGCCAGCGCGCCCTCCGTCCGAACCAAACCGGCCAGGGCCCGGTCCCCGCCCACGAGGATGTCGAACAGGGGTCGCACTTCGCCCTCGGCAGAGAAGCGGCCGCGCATGGGCCGCTGCCGCGCGATGGCCACGCGGAACGGCGCCGCGGCGGCCTCGGCCGGCAGAACGAGGTTGGCGCTGGCGCGCAGCCCCTGCGCGTTCGCCGTGGCCACGTCCATGGTGATGGTGTCGCCCGTCAGGCGGGCCTGGAGCGTGCCGTCCATGCCCTGGACGGCCGGCGTGCCCTTGCCGCGCGCGTCCGTGAGCCTCGCTTCGAGCGCGCCATCGAGCCGCGCCCCCTGGCCCTGCAGGCCGAGGGTCGCGTCCACGCGACCGTCGAAGTCGGCGTTGAAGACGTCCAGGCCCATCGCGGCGACGCGGGCGGTGACGTTGGCCCGCTCCCCCCGCCACACGCCGTCGAGATCCAGGCGGCCTCCATCGGGACCCGCCAGCCGCACCCGTGCGGTCCGTTCAGGCCCGCCGAAGCGGAACGCGGCCGTCTCGACGGTGCGAAGGGTCCGAGCGCCGATCGCGCCCTGGCCGTCGAACGCCAGCGTATAGCCGGACGACGCCTCTCCCAGCACGCCGCGGCCGGCGACGCTCCACGCCCCCTGTCCGGAAGCGCCTCGGGCGTCGAGTCCAAAGGGCAGCCGGGCCAGGGGCCCATCGGCCGCGATGCGGGCGCTGCGCACCGTGATGTCCGAGCCCCGCCACCGGAGGTTCTCGCCCTGCAGGTCGAGGTCTGCGCGCGCGGCGCCCGCCGCCCCGATGATGCGGGCCGTTCCGGCGATCCGGCCGGCTTCGATCAGCGCGCCTCGGGTGATCGTCAGCGTGAGGTCCGCGGCCGAGGGGCTGGACTGCCGAAGGCTGAGCGAGCCGGCCGCCTTGACGCCGCCCGCGTCCACCTGCAGGCCCGTCAGGTCGACGCCGCCGCGCGGGAAGCGGAAGTCCGAGCGGGCGCTGGCCGGTCCATAGGCCGTGGAGGCGTTGAGGGCCACCGCGCCGCTCGATCCGTCCGGCCGCCGCTCGAACGTGAGCAGCAGCCGGGCGTCCGTCATCGGCAGCCGCGGAACGTCCAGCTGCGGCACGCTGGCGGCCAGTTCGAGACGCGGCTGCGCCACCGTTCCCGTCACGTCGCCGGTCCCGCGGACCCGTCCCGTGATCTCGACCGGACCCGCCCGGAGGGGGCCCGTCGCCGTCCAGTCCGCCTTGAAGGCCAGGCTGCGATCCCCGCCCATGACGCCCGCGACGTTCGCCTCGAGCGCGGCGCCGCTCAAGGACGCCCTGGCCACGTCGAGACGGCCGGCCTGCCAGCCTGCTTCCAGCTGCACCCGCGGCGTTCGCCCGACCAGGCGATCGAGTTCGGCCAGGCCAACGGCGAACCCCTGGCCTCTCGCGTCCAGCCTGAAGGTCCAGGGCGCCTCGGCGCGCGCCTGGGCCGCCCGCCACGAGAGCTTCGCCCCGCCGGACGCACCCAGCCGCGCCTCGCTCAGGTTCGACACGTCCGCCTCGCCATCCAGGGTGAGCGCGCCCAGGAGGCTTCGTCCGCCGCTGGCGCGCACCTTCAGGCCGCGTCCCGATAGGTCGAACCGACGCAGCATCTGCTGGCCGTTGGCGAGCCGCGCCGCCTCCAGGCGGACCGACGGCGTCGCGCCCAGGAAGGTGGCGACGAAGCCCTGTCCGCGGCCGCCGGCGCCGGTCAGCCCAGCCTCCAGGTCGTAGGCCCCGCGGCGACGGCTCAACGCCACCGGCCCCGACACCCGCGCAAGGCCGTAGCCCCCCAAGGCGACGTCGTCGGCCGCGGCTGAGCCCTCGAACGCCCAGTCAGCGCCGCTCATGTCGAGAACGCCGGCGATACGCGCGGGTCCGGCCTCTGGTCCTGGGACGAGGCGCGAGAGCGACGGCGCATCGGCCTCCAGCCGGACGCGGCTGAGACGCCGCTTGCCCAGGTCGCCCGGCCCCCAGGCGTGCACCTGCAGGCCCTCGGACCTCAGCTTGAGATCGAGGGCGAAGACCCCGGGCGCCGTCCGACGTCCGGCCAGGCCAAAGCGAACCTCCTCGCCCAGCCGCTGCGCAAGGCCGCGGGTCAGCTCCGAAGCGCCGAGCTGCAGCCGTCCGCCGGCCTGCCCTCCGGCCGGCGTCCACGCGCCGCGCGCCACGAGCGGGGCTCGCGCGCCCGACGTGGCCGTCGCCGTGAACTCGCCCTTCGACAACGTGCCCCCTGCGCGGACGTCGAGGCGGAACGGGACGTCGGGAGGGAGTCCCAGCGCGCCCGCGATGGCGCCGCCCCTCGCCTCCCTCGCCTGCGCCACGACCCGGAGCGGCCCCGTCCCGCCGAGCGCCAGGTCCAGATCGAGATGGTCCCCGGGGTGCAGGACGCTTTCGGCCGCAAGCGTCGCCCGCCGTCCGCCGAGCCTTTCGATGTCGAGGCCGAGTACAACGTCGTAGACGCCGCGCTCGTAGCTGAAGCCCGGCTCCAGGATGAGCCGCGTCGTGGCCTTGTCGATGTCGAAGGAGACGGGGAGACCGCGGTCCTTGCCCTTGGGCGTGAGCGTCGGCCTGCGGATCACCCGGACCGAGGCCGCCTCGATCAGGTCCGCATCGAAGCGCCGCCGGAAAAGTTCGAGATAGCGCCACGTGACGTGGACGTCCCTGGCATCGAGCCACACGCCCTTCTCATCCCGGATCGTGACGCGCCGGGCCCGGACATCACGCCATATGTCGCCGGAGAGCCCTTCGACCTTCAGCCGGCCCAGACGTCCGATCTTGAGGCCATCGGTCCTCGCCTCGATGAGGTGGCGGACCTGGGGCAGCAGGACCCCGTACCGTGTCGACGCCACGACCGCCGCCAGGACCGCCAGCAGCGCGAGCGCCGCCAGCAGCACCGTCCTGCGAAGGGGAAGGCGCCGCCGGGTCGCGGGGGCCGTCGCAGGCGTGTCGTCCGCGCCGCTCAAAAGCTCTGTCCGATCGAGAGGTAGATCTGGAACGGCGCCTCGCCGCGACGGCGGGCCACCGGCGTGGCCAGGTCCACCCGGATCGGCGCGAAGCCGAGGTTGTAGCGGACGCCGATGCCGGCGCCGACGGCGGCGTCGCCGAGGTCGACGACGTTGGACGAGCCGACCGCGCCGGCGTCGACGAAGAGCGCCACGCCCCAGCGCTCGGTCAGGTCGCGGCGCACTTCCAGGGAGGACTCGAAGAGGAAGACGCCCCCGCGGGGCGTGTTGTCGGCGAGCCGCGGTCCGACCGCCTGGTACGGGAAGCCGCGCACGGACCCGCCGCCGCCGGCATAGAAGCGCTGAGAGGCCGGGATCTGGTCCACCGTTCCGTTGACGATGCGGCCGAGGCGCAGGCGCGCGGCCACGACGGTGTCCGCCTCCTTGTCGAGCGGCAGGTAGTAGGATCCCTGGGCCACCGCGCGCAGGTAAGGCAGGTTGGTGTCGCCCACGATGAGCGTCGGCTCGAGGCGCGCCGACAGCCGCCAGCCGGAGGTCGGATCCAGGGGGTCGTTGGACCGGTCCAGCAGGACGTCGCCGAGCAGCGCCGCCGTGACCAGCCGGCGACCCACGTTGCTGAGGGTCCCGGCGGTCTTCTCGTCCGACTTCGTGGCGTCGAGGGAGACCCCCGCCGTGACGTACGACGTCCGGCCGTAGCGCCGCGTGACATCGGCGCGGAGACCCAGGCCGTCCTCGTTGTAGGCGTCGGTCTCGAGGCGATAGACCGACGCGCCCATCCGCAGCGTCTGCTGCGGCCTGCGCCAGTGCGGGAGGGCGAGATCCGCCTCGACCCTGGAATCCCGATCGGAGACCTGGCCGAACAGCGACAGCGTGTCCGCCCGGCGGAGGCGGTTGTAGTGCGTCCAGCGCGCGTTCACGCCGATCCCGTCCGAGGTGGCGTAGCTGGCGCCCGCCTCGATCGTCCGCGGCTTCCGCTCGGCCAGGCTCACGACCACCGGCCGCAGGCCTGCCGCCGACGTCTTGTCCGGGGGCGCCAGCGCGACGGTCACCGAGTCGTAGACGCCGGCGTCCAGCAACCGCCGCTCCAGTTCGGCGACATCGTCGGGATCGTAGGGTTCGCCGGCGTTCCAGGGCGCAAGCCGCCGCAGCCAGTCGGGGTTTGTGCGTCCGCCCTGGGCGATGTCGAGCCCGTCGAGGCGAACCAGCGGCCCGGAGGCGATCCGGTAGGTGGGCCGCATGGTGTGGTCGGCATGGTCGACGATCACCTCGCGCGGCTCGGCCTGGGCGTCGGCGTACCCGCGCTGCTGCACCGCGGCCAGGATCCGGCCCTCGGCGGCGATGACGTCGATCGCTCGCGCCGGGATGCCGGGATGCTCGAAGCCGATCACCGCGCGCGCCTCCGCCTGGACCTCGGCCTCGGGCGGAGTCCCCTGCCAGGCGATGTCCGCGGACCCGATGGCGAAGCGCGGGCCGGGGTCGATCCTCACCACCGGGTGCGGCGGCTCGGCTTCGGTCACGTCGGGCTCGACGCTGTAGGCGTAGTAGCCTTCCGACCGCAGCACGGCGATGGCGTCCTCGGCCGCCGTCCGCGCGCGGCGGCGCGCCTCGAAGCGGTTCTCGATGGGGCGGTCGGCATCCCCGATCGCCTGCCGGACGGCCGCGCGGAGGTTGGGCTCAAGGTCGCCTTCGACCTGCGCGCGAGGCTCGGCATGGGCAGGCGCGGAGGGTGCGCAGATCACCGCCGTGGCGGCGACGGCGGTGAGCAGTCGACCCAAAACCAGTCCTCGTGTCTCGCCCCGCCCGCGGGTGTAGCGGCGCGGTTCCGGCCTGTCACCCGCCTCCTCGAACGGGCGCCCAAATCCTGGGCAGTCGCACGCCGGGGCGGCGCGTCCTGACGATTTTCCCCTCGCGGCTTCCGAGCGGGCCGTAAGCGTCCTACAGATCAGGAACGGAAGGTCGGCGGCGGGGTGGAATCGATCGTGAGCGTCAGGCGCGACGAGGCGGAAGCGGCCACAGAGCTACCGGCGAGCCCCTATGACGAGATGCTGACCCCGCGCGGCGAGGTGCGGCCGCACTACGCGGCGCTGTCGGCGCGCCTGTCGACGCTCTCGCCCGACGAACTCGCCGAGCGCCAGAAGACCCAGGAGCGGTTCTTCCTGCTCCAGGGCATCACCTTCACCGTCTACGGCGCCGAGAGCTCCACGGAACGGATCATCCCCACCGACATCCTGCCCCGGATCATCCCGGCCGCTGAATGGGCGAAGATCGAGAAGGGCCTGACCCAGCGCCTGCAGGCCCTGAACATGTTCCTCGCCGACATCTATTCCGAGCAGCAGATCCTGATGGACGGGGTCGTGCCGCGAGAACTCGTCCTGCAGGCGCCCAGCTACCGGCGCGAGATGCAGAACCTGTACGTCCCCCACAAGGCGTACGCGAACGTCTGCGGTTCGGACCTCATCCGCCAGCCGTCGGGCGAGTTCGCGGTGCTGGAGGACAACCTGCGGGTTCCGTCCGGCGTCTCGTACATGCTCGCGAACCGCGAGGCGTCGAAGCGGGTGTTTCCCGGCACGTTCCGCGGCGCCGGCGTCCGCTCGATCGACCGCTATCCCGACCTGCTGCTGGCGACCCTCAAGAGCATGGCGTCCGACTGGCGGCCGGACCCCCAGGTCGTGGTGCTGACGCCCGGCGTCTACAACTCGGCCTACTACGAGCACGCCTACTTGGCCCGGCTGATGGGGGCGCCGCTAGTCGAGGGCCGCGACCTCGTGGTGCATGACAACATGGTCTACATGCGCACCACCACCGGGCTGCGCCGGATCGACGTGATCTACCGCCGCGTGGACGACGACTTCATCGACCCCCTGACCTTCCGGCGCGATTCCAGCCTCGGCGCGGCGGGGCTGTTCAACGCCTACCGCGCGGGGAACGTGGTGATCTGCAACGCGCCCGGCACCGGCGTGGCCGACGACAAGGCGGTCTACGCCTACGTCCCGGAGATCATCAAATACTACCTCGGCGAGGACGCGATCCTGCCGAACATCGAGACCTTCCTCTGCCGCGAACCGTCGCAGCTCAGCCACGTGCTCGCGAACCTCGACAAGTTCGTCGTCAAGGCGGTGGGCGCGTCGGGCGGATACGGCATGCTGGTCGGGCCGCACTCCACCAAGGCGCAGCAGGACGCCTTCGCCGAGGCGCTGCGGGCGGATCCGAACAACTACATCGCCCAGCCCACGATCCAGCTCTCCACCGCCCCCTGCCTGGTCGATCACGCCGTGGAGCCGCGGCACGTCGACCTGCGCCCGTTCATCCTGTCCGGGGAGAAGATCGTGGTCACCCCGGGGGCTCTCACCCGCGTGGCGCTCAAGAAGGGCTCGCTTGTGGTCAACTCCAGCCAGGGCGGCGGCTCGAAGGACACCTGGGTCCTGTCCGAGCCCCGCGGGGAGCGCTAAGCCCATGATGCTCGCGCGGGTGGCGGACAGCCTCTACTGGATCGGCCGGTACGTGGAGCGCGCCGAGCACATGTGCCGGCTTTCGGACGTGATGCTCAACGCGACGCTCGACCGCTCCGAGGCGGCGACCCAGGTGGCGCGCATCGCCCTCGCCGCCGTGGGCGACCCCGACGCGGCGAAGGCGAAGAACCCCTATGACGCGGCGCTGGCCCTGGCGCTGGACCGCGAGGACACCGGATCGATCTACTCGTCCGTCGCGCGAGCCCGGGAGAACGCCCGCCAGGTGCGGGACCAGATCACCACCGAAACGTGGGAGCGGCTCAACCTCATCTACCTGCGCATGAACGACGCCGAGGCCGCCCACTCGTTCGCCGAGGGCTCGCAGCAGTTCCTGCACGACACCATCGCGGACCTGCACCTGTTCAAGGGCGCCGGCGACGCCACCATGAGCCACGGCGAGGGCTGGAGCTTCCTGCTGCTGGGCGTCTACCTGGAGCGCGCCCAGCTGATCGGCGCCCTGCTCGAGGTGGTGTTCGGCGAGGATCGCCGGCGCCGCCCGATCTCGGACCATTTCGCGCTCACCAACGTCCTGCGCATGGGCTGCGCCCTGGAGCCCTACCTGCGGGTCTACACCGCCGAGATCCAGCCCCGCTTCATCCTGCAGTTCCTCACCCTCGACGAGGATTTCCCGCGGTCGATCCGCTTCTGCACGGACCAGATCGAACAGCACCTGTCGGCCATCATCCGCCACGCCGGGCTCGCCGGCCGCGTCGGCCCCGACCGCCTGGCGGGCCGCCTGCGCGCACGGCTGCAGTACGCGGACATGAGCGACCTGGAGAACGAGGGCGCCAGCGCCTTCCTGAAGACCGTCCTGGACGAGTGCTCGGCCATCCACCGCAGCCTCTACGACGCCTTCGTCGCCTACCCGCTCGAAGACCGGCTTCCGGCGTAAGGAGAAGTCCCCTGCTCCTAGAGACCCGCCACATCACCCAGTACCGCTACGCCTCGCCCGTCCGCGAGAGCGTCATGGAGGTCTGGATGCAGCCCCAGCAGTCGGCGCGCCAGCGTCTGGTCCGGTTCGATCTGGAGATCGATCCGCCGACCCAGGTGTTCAGCTACGCCGACAGCTTCGGCAACGCCGTCTACCATTTCGACGTCCCGCAACCGCACGACCTGCTGACGATCACCGCTCGCTCCGCCGTGGAGACGCAGCCGCCGGCGCCCCTGCCCGACAGCCTGGACATGGGCGAGTGGGATCGTCTGCGCTCCGAGTTCCTGCGCGGCGAGAACTTCGACTTCCTGAACCCGCACGGCTTCGCCCGGGAGACCGAGGCCCTGCGGGTCTACGAGAACGACCACGACATCGCGGCGCTTCGCCGGAAGGATCCGCTGACGGCGCTTCGGGCGCTCAACAGCACCATCTATGAGAGCTTCGGCTACGAGGCCGGCGTCACGCGAGCCGACAGCCCCATCGACGACGTGCTGAAGGCGCGCAAAGGGGTCTGCCAGGACTTCGTGCACGTGATGCTCGCCATCCTGCGCTCCTGGGGCGTCCCGGCGCGCTACGTGTCCGGGTACCTCTTCACGGACCGCAAGCACGGCGACCGCTCGGACCCCGATGCGACCCATGCCTGGGTCGAGGCGTTCCTGCCCAGCCTGCGCTGGGTCGGCTTCGATCCCACCAACAACTCCGAGGTCACGGAACGGCACATCGCCTGCGCGATCGGGCGGGACTATTCGGACGTGCCGCCCTCGCGCGGGGTCTACAAGGGCCAGTCCGAGAGCGCGCTGGCGGTCGGCGTCCGCGTCAGCAAGGCGCGCGCAGCCCTCGCCGAACCCGAATTCCTGCGGGTGACCCGCCCGATGCGCGGCGGAACCGCCCACCGCCAGGCGACCAGCGGCGCCGCGCGCGAGCACCAGCAACGCCTGCACCAGATGCAGCAGCAACAGCAGCAGTAGCCGAGGGGCGCTGCGGCGGGAGAGCGCTCTTGCGACGACGCTCTGACCCGCCGTCCTGAACGGGGCCCGGAATGGGCGCGCCGGTGGGCCGTCGTAGCCCGCCGCAGCAGTGCGAAGATAGCGACCGCCGCCGGCCTGCGCGAGAGGCGCTCAGAGCTTGGGACGGTCTTCCAGTTCGCGGCCCGTGATCTGGTAATGCACCAACTCGGCGATGTTGGTGGCGTGGTCGCCGATGCGCTCGAGGTTCTTGGCGATGAACAGGAGGTGCGCCCAGTCGCCCGCGCTCTGGCCTCCGGCGCTCATGCCCTGGATCAGGTCGGCAAGCACCTGCTCGTGCCGCTCGTCGATGTCGGTGTCCTTGAGCCAGACGGAATAGGCGCCCTGGGCGTCCCCGGCCCGGAAGGCGTCCACCACGGCGGCCAGCCGCTCCGCCGAGAGCTCGCCCAGCCCGACGATGGAGGCCACGAGACCCGGCGGCGGCGAGGCTTCCATCCGGAGCACGCGCTTGGCGATGTTCTTCCCGAGGTCCCCGACGCGTTCGAGCTGCATGGCGATCTTCATCGCCGCGATGGGCCGGCGCAGGTCGTCGGCCATGGGCTGGCGCAACGCGATGAAGCGGATCGCGCGCTTCTCGATCTCCGCGTCCTGGATGTCCAGCGCGTCGTCGCCCCGGACGACCTTGCCCGCGAGGTCGAGATCCCGGCGCACGAAGACGTCGAGCGCGGCCCGCACCTGGCTGACCGCCAGGTCGCCCATGGCGGCGATGCCGTGGGTCATGGCGCCCAGGTCGGAGTCGACGGCTCTGAGGGTGTGCTCCATCGGGGCCTCCTAGCCGAACCGGCCGGTGATGTAGTCGCGGCAGCGGGCCGTGACCGGGTTGGTGAAGACCTGCTCCGTCTCGCCGAACTCCACCAGCTTGCCCAGGTACATGAAGCCGGTGTGGTCCGAGAGGCGGGCGGCCTGGCCCATGTTGTGGGTGACGATCACGATCGTGTAGTCGCGCTTCAGCTCGGCGATGGTCTCCTCGAGCTTGGCCGTGGAGATCGGGTCGAGCGCCGAGGCGGGCTCGTCGAGAAGCAGCACCTCGGGACGGACGGCGATGCCGCGGGCCACGCACAGCCGCTGCTGCTGGCCGCCAGAGAGCGACAGGCCGCTCTCTTTCAGCTTGTCCTTCACCTCCTCCCAGAGGGCCGCACGGCGAAGGCTGTCCTCGACGCGCGCGTCCATGTCCGCGCGGGAGAGCCTCTCGTAGAGGCGCACGCCGTAGGCCACGTTCTCGTAGATCGACATCGGGAACGGTGTCGGCTTCTGGAACACCATGCCCACCCGGGCGCGGAGGGTCGCCACGTCGACCCGCGACGACAGGACATCCTCGCCGTCCAGGAGCACCTGGCCCGCAGCCTTCTGGCCTGGATAGAGGCTGTACATGCGGTTCAGCACGCGCAGCAGGGTGGACTTTCCGCAGCCCGAGGGTCCGATGAGCGCGGTGACGGCCTTCTCGGCGAACGAGACCGTGACGTCGAACAGGGCCTGCTTCGAGCCGTAGTAGAAGTCGAGGTTCTGCACCGTCAGCTTCACCGTCTCGGGCGGAAGCTGCAGGACCGCGGTCTCGGGCGGGGCTTCGATCTGCGTGTTCATGAGCGGGTCTTTTCCCGGGCGAGGATACGCGCGATCACGGTCACCGACAGCACCGTCGCAGCAATGAGCAGCGCCCCGGCCCAGGCCAGGCGGCGCCAGTCGTCATAGGCCGAGAGCGCGAAGTTGAAGATCACGACCGGCAGGTTGGCCGTGGGCTTGGTCAGGTCCAGGCTGAGGAACTGGTTGTTGAGCGCGGTGAAGAGCAGCGGCGCGGTTTCGCCCGAGATCCGGGCGAAGGCCAGCAGCGCGCCCGTCAGCATCCCGGCGCGCGCCGACTTCCAGATCACCGCGAAGATCGTGCGCCATACGGGCGCGCCGAGCGCCACGCTCGCTTCCCGCAGCGCCTTGGGCTGCAGGCGAAGGACGTCCTCGGTCGTGCGCGTGATGACAGGGGCTGCGATCAGCCCGAGGGCGGCCGCGCCGGCGAGGCCGGAGAAGCCTTTGAACGGGAAGACCAGGATCTCGTAGATGAAGAGGCCGACCAGGATCGACGGCGCCGACAGCAGCACGTCGTTCAGGAAGCGGATCACCTTCCCGTAGAGGCTGTCGCGGGCGTACTCGGACAGCCACGTTCCCGCGAGGAAGCCGATGACGACGGCGCCGACCATGGCGACGGCGCACATCATGAGCGAGCCCAGGATGGCGTTCAGCAGTCCGCCCTCCGAACCCGGCGCCGGCGTGGACTTGGTGAACAGGTCGAGGTCCAGGCCGCCGCTGTCGGGATCGATGAAGCCGCTCAGGCCCTGGCTCAGCAGGGACCACAGGATCGCCGCCAGCGCGACGAGCGCGACGACCGTCGCAACCCAGCAGAACACCAGGAACGCACCCTGGGCCAGGCGGCGCGACAGACGGGGCGTAGCGGTCGTGCTCACAGGTTCGCCTGCCGGCCGATGAGGATCCGGGCCAGGGCCAGGACCGCGAAGGTGATGACGAAGAGGACGAAGCCCAGCGCGATCAGCGAGGCCGAATGCAGGCCTGGAGGCGCTTCGGCGAACTCGTTCGCGATGGTCGAGGCGATCGTCGAGCCCGATGCGAAGATCGACGTCGGGAAGCCGTGCGCGTTCCCGATGATGAAGGTCACGGCCATGGTCTCGCCGAGCGCGCGGCCCAGGCCCAGCATCACCGCGCCGATGGCGCCGGTGCGGATGTAGGGCAGGCTCACCTTCCGGATCACCTCGAACGTCGTCGAGCCCAGGCCGTAGGCGCTTTCACGCACCTGCGCCGGGATCGTGAGCATGAGCTCGCGCAAGGTGGCGGCGATGAACGGGAGGATCATGATCGCCAGGATGATCGACGCGGTCAGGATGCCCGCGCCGTTGGGCACGCCCGTGGTGAGCTTCTCCCAGAAGCTGCCCGGCTCGGCCGACATCATGATCGGCATCTGGACGTGCTTGGCGAACCAGGGGGCGAACACGAAGAGGCCCCACATGCCGTAGACGATCGAAGGGATCCCGGCGAGCAGCTCGACCGCCGTGCCGATCGGCCGCCGCAGGACCGGGGGGCAGAGCTCCACCAGGAAGATGGCGATCCCCAGGGCGAGCGGCAGCGCGATCAGCAGTGCGATGGCCGACGTCACGAGGGTGCCGGTCACCGCACCGGCGGCGCCGTAGACGTCGCGCACCGGATCCCAGGTGGCGGTCGTGAAGAACCGCAGGCCGAAGGCCTCGAACGCCGGCCAGCCGCCGATCGCCAGCGACACCACCAGGCCGCCGAGCGCGGTCAGCAGGAAGGTCGCCGCGGTGAAGCAGAGGATCTCGAAGGCGCGATCGAAGCCGGCGCCCTTGGCCGATCGCCGCCGCGGCGTGGCCGCGGCGGAGGTCTCCGCGGCGAGAGTCATTGGGCGGCGGGCGTGAAGACCGGCTTGCCGTCGGGGCCGAGGATCTCGGCCCAGCTCTGCCGCACGCGCTGCTTCAGCTCGGCCGGAAGGGGCACGTAGGCCAGTTCGTTCGCCGATGCGTCACCCTTGCTGTAGGCCCAGTCGACGAAGCTGAGGACCGACTTGCCCGTCGCCGCGTCCGCCTGCGCCTTGTGCATCAGGACGAAGGTGGCGCCCGTGATCGGCCAAGTGCCCTGCCCCGGCTGGTTGATCAGCAGGAGGTAGAAGCCCGGGGCCTTGCTCCAGTCCGCGCCGGCAGCGGCCGCCGCGAAGCTCTCCGCGGTCGGCGCCACGAACTGGCCGGCGGCGTTCCGCAGGCTGGCCGTGGGCATGCCGTTCTGCTTGGCGAAGGCGTATTCGACGTAGCCGATCGCGCCCGGGGTCTGCTTCACGTATCCGGCGACCCCGTCATTGCCCTTGCCGCCCTGCCCCGTCGGCCAGGCGATGGCGTCGTTGGCTCCGACCGCCGCCCACTGAGGCGCGGCCGCCGTGAGGTAGCTGGTGAAGAGGAAGCTGGTGCCCGAGCCGTCGGACCGGTGCACGACGGTGATCGGCAGGTTCGGCAGCTTCAGGCCCGGGTTCACGGCGGCGATCGCCGGATCCGTCCATCTGGCGACCTTGCCGAGGTAGATGTCCGCCAGCAGCGGGCCGGTGAGCTTCAGCTGCCCGTTCTGCACGCCCGGCAGATTCACGATCGGCACGACGCCGCCGATCACCGTGGGGAACTGCACCAGGCCCGCCTCGGCCAGTTCCTCGGGCTTCAGCGGCTTGTCGCTCGCCCCGAAGGCCACGGTCTTGGCCTTGATCTGCTTGATGCCGCCGCCGGAACCGATGGCCTGGTAGTTCAGCGTCAGGCCGGTCTCCGCGCGCTGCTGCTCGGCCCACTTCGCATAGAGCGGCGCCGGGAAGGTGGCGCCCGCGCCGGCGATCTGCGCGCCGGCGGCCGGCGCGCCGGCCTTGTCGGACTGCCCACACGCGGCCAGGGCCAGGCAGGCGGCCAGGCCCAGAACGATCTTGCGGATCACGTGGATTCTCCCACCGAGGGTGTTGTGGGGACCGCTCTACGCGGCGCACATGACACTTCGGCGAAGCTTTTGCGACAGTTCAATGACGGCCCCGACGGATCAGGTTATGGAGCCGCCGTTCGTCCCGCACAGCGATAGAGGTGCTCCGTGAACTGGTTCCAGGCGCTCATGCCCAAGGAGGGCCGGTTCTTCGACCTGTTCGAGAGCCACGCCGCCAAGCTGACGGCCGGCGCGAGCTCGCTTCGCAAGCTGCTCGAGGGGGGCCCGGAGACCCCGACCCATTGCGCGGCCGTGGCCGCGCACGAGGACGCCGCCGACGACGTCGCGCGCGAGGTGATGCTGATGGTCCGGCGGACCTTCATCACGCCGTTCGACCGGGCCGACATCATCGACCTGATCTCCTCGATGGACGACGCCATCGACCAGATGCACAAGACGGCCAAGGCCACCAGCCTGTTCGAGCAGACGTCGTTCCAGCCGCACATGCTGCAGCTGGGCGAGCTGATCGAGAAGACGGCGCTCCTGACCGCCGAGGCGGTGCCGCTGCTGCGCACCATGCGGGCGAACGCCGGGCGGCTGAACGAGATCACCGAACAGGTCCGGCGGCTCGAGGAGGAGAGCGACCACCTCTACGACGCGGGTGTCGCCGCGCTCTACAAGACGATCGGCCGGACCGACCCGATGGCCTACATCGTCGGCGCGGAGATATACGACCACCTCGAGAAGGTGGTGGACCGGTTCGAGGACGTGGCCAACCGGATCAGCGGCGTGCTGATCGAACATCTCTGAGCCTCGCCATGGACCTTGGCGGAGCCAGCCTGCTCGTCATCTTCCTGATCGGCGTGGCCCTGGCGTTCGATTTCCTGAACGGCCTGCACGACGCCGCCAACTCGATCGCGACGGTCGTGTCGACCCGCGTGCTCTCGCCGCGCGTGGCGGTGGCCTGGGCGGCGTTCTTCAACTTCATCGCCTTCCTGTTCTTCGGCCTCCACGTGGCCAACACGGTCGGCAAGGGCATCATCTCGGCCGACATCGTCTCGGACGCCGTGATCTTCGGGGCCCTGGGCGGCTCGATCAGCTGGAACGTGATCACCTGGCTGGCGGGGATCCCGTCGTCATCGTCCCATGCGCTGATCGGCGGACTGCTGGGCGCGGGGGTCACCAAGGCGGGCCTGGACGGCGTGGTCTGGT
This sequence comes from Phenylobacterium sp. T106, assembly GCF_057219735.1. Lineage (NCBI taxonomy): Bacteria > Pseudomonadati > Pseudomonadota > Alphaproteobacteria > Caulobacterales > Caulobacteraceae > Phenylobacterium > Phenylobacterium sp. T106. The sequence goes on from NZ_JBXVWA010000005.1 coordinate 28,302, forward strand.
CCGGCGTGCTCAAGACGATGGCCGGGATCGTCGTCTCGCCTTCACTGGGCTTCGGGCTGGCCCTCGTGCTCGTCTTCATCGTCACCTGGCTGTTCGTGAAGGCGACGCCGTCGTTCGCGGACGCGACCTTCCGCAAGCTCCAGCTCGTTTCGGCCGCGATGTTCTCGCTGGGGCACGGTGGCAACGACGCCCAGAAGACGATGGGCATCATCGCGGTCCTGCTGTTCAGCCACGGCCATCTCGGCGCGGAGTTCCACGTGCCGTTCTGGGTGGTGATCAGCTGCCAGGCGGCGCTGGGACTCGGCACGCTCTTCGGTGGCTGGCGGATCGTGCACACCATGGGTTCAAAGATCACCCGCCTGTCGCCGCAGCAGGGGTTCTGCGCCGAGACCGGCGGCGCGATCACCATCTTCCTGGCCACGCACATCGGCGTGCCGATCTCGACCACCCACACGATCACCGGCGCCATCGTCGGCGTCGGGGCGTCGCGCCGGATGTCCGCGGTGCGCTGGGGCGTCGCGAGCCGGATCGTCTGGGCCTGGGTCATCACCCTGCCCGCCTCGGGCGTGATCGCCGCGGGCTTCTACCTGCTCGCGCGCCTCGCGGACCGGGCGCTCTAGCGGAGGACCGGGCGGCCGTCGGGCCCGACGATCCGGGACCACGACCTGCGGACCATGTCCTTCACCGCGGCGGGCATCGGCAGGTAGTCGAGCTGCACGGCCGCCGCGTCGCCGTTGCGGTACGCCCAGTCGAAGAAGGCCAGCACCTCGCGCCCCTTGGCCGCGTCCTCCTGCCGGTTCTTCACCAGGATGAACGTCGCGCCGGTGATCGGCCAGGCGCCGGCGCCGGGCTGGTCGAGCAGCAGGAGGTAGAAGCCCGGAGCCGCCTTCCAGTTGGCGTTGGCCGCCGCGGCGCTGAAGTTCGCGGCCGCCGGGGGCGCGTACGCGCCCGCCTTGTTCTGCAGGAGCGTCGTGGTGAGGCCGTTCTGTTTGGCGAAGGCGTATTCGACGTAGCCGATCGAGCCCGGCGTCTGCTTCACGTAGGCGGCGACGCCGTCATTGCCCTTCCCGCCCAGGCCCGTGGGCCACTTCACGGCGTCGTTCGCGCCGACCTCGCTCGCCCAGCGCGGCGCCTTCATCGCCAGGTACGAGGTGAACAGGAAGGTGGTGCCCGACCCGTCGGACCTGTGGACCACAGTGATGGGGAGGTTCGGGAGCGTGAGGCCGGGATTGTACCTGGCGATCAGCGGATCGTTCCAGCGCTTCACCACGCCCCTGAAGATGTCGGCGGTCAGGGCGCCGGTCAGCTTCAGCTGTCCGGACCGGACGCCAGGGATGTTGACCACCGGGACCACGCCGCCGATCACCGTGGGGAACATCGAGAAGCCGGCGCTGGCCAGGTCGTCCGGCTTGAGCGGCTTGTCGGTGGCGCCGAAGTCGACCGTCCCGGCCGTGATCTGGCGTATGCCGCCGCCCGAACCGATGGCTTGGTAGTTGAGTCGCGAGCCGGTCTGGGCGCGGTAGGTCTCCGCCCATTTGGCGTAAATGGGCGCCGGGAAGGTCGCGCCCGCGCCGGAGATGTCGGCGGCCTGGGCAGCCCCCGACAGGGCAAGCGCGGCCGCCGCAACGATCGCCCCGAGATGGCGGTTGAACATGGTGTCACCCCTGCTGCTCCGGGCGGCCCTCGCGCCCGTCCAGCGGGGTGTAGGAGTTCAATGCGAAGAGAGCGCGACAGTTGGACGTCAGGTCGGTGACACTGGGAGCGTCACGAATCTGTCGTCGTTCTTTTGCCGTTCCGTCGCATACGGGGGCTACAGACCGCCTGCTTTCCGCGTCGGCGTACGGCGCGACTCGAGAAGGACCCCGCCCATGACGCCGCTCTCGACCCGCGGGGCCGCCGCTGCGGCGTGCGCTGGACTTCTTCTCTGCGCAGCCGCCGGCCCGGCCATCGCCGCGCCGGCTTCGGCGACCGAGGCGAAGCTCCAGGCCATGCAGCGGCAGCTCGACGACATGCGGACCCAGCTCGACCAACTGCGAGCGGGCGGAACGACCGACCCGCGGCTCACCGCCATCCAGCAGCAGCTCGATGCGATGGCGACCCAGCTCGCCGAGATGAAGACCGGGCAGGAGACCGCCGCGACCGACATCGCGACGCTGAAGCTGCCGCCCGCCGCCAACGCCGTCACGGCGTCGCTGTCCAACGGCAAGCCCGCGCTCGCCACCACCGACGGCCGGTTCACCGCCAACATCCGCGCGATCCTGATGATGGACGGCGGCAAGTACTTCCAGGACGACAACCTGCCGGCGACGGTGACCAACCGGGACCTCAACGAGGGCGTGAACTTCCGCCGGGCGCGCATCGGCTTCGACGGGCGGCTGTTCGGCGACTTCGACTACGCGTTCGTCTACGAGTTCGGCGGCTCGGGCGCCGAGGAGGCCGGACGACTGTACGAGGCGGCGGTGACCTACACGGCCCTGAAGCCCTTCCGCCTGAAGGTTGGGGCCTTCGAGCCCAACGTGAACCTGGCGGCGGCCACCTCCACCAGCCAGATGCCGTTGCTGGAGCGGCCGGCGCCCGCCGAGGCCGCGCGCAACGTCGCCGCCGGCGACTCGCGGGTGGCGATCCAGCTCAGCGCCAACGACGCCTTCGGCAGCGAGACCGGCGTCGCGTGGCGGTGGTTCGCGGCGACGGCGTTCACGGGCAACACCCTGGGCGGCGCCCAGCAGTTCGACGAGCAGACCGGCTGGCTGGCCCGGGCCGCCCTCGCGCCATACAGCGGCGTGGACTGGCAGGCGCACATCGGCGCGAACGTCCAGTACGTGCTGCAGCCGAACGACGCGACGGGTCCCAACGGCGCCGGCCCGCGGTATCCGGTCCAGATCCGCGACCGGCCCGAGCTGCGCCTGGACGGGACGCGGCTGGTGGACACCGGGGCGATCGACGCCGAGGGCGCCCGGGTCTTCGGCGGCGAGGCGGCGCTCCAGATCAAGGGCCTGCTCGTCGAGGCCGAGGCCTTCCGCTACCGGATCGAGCGCCGCGCCAGCGCGCTGCCGGATCCCAGTTTCAAGGGCTGGTACGTCCAGGGCTCGTGGGTGCTGACGGGCGAGACGCGGCCCTACAACGCCACGGAGGCGCGGTTCGACGCGCCGAAGCAGACCTACACCTTCAATCCGGCGGCCGGGACCTGGGGCGCGTTCGAGCTGGCGGCGCGCTACTCGGTGCTGGACCTGAACTTCCGCGAGGGCGTGGCCGGCGCCGTCGGGCCGCTGGGCGCCGTCCGGGGCGGCGAGCAGAAGATCCTCAGCTTCGGGGCGAACTGGTACCTCAATCCGGCGATCCGGCTGATGCTGGACTACCAGCGCGTGGACATCGAGCGGCTGACCGCTGCGGGCGCGCAGGCCGGTCAGGCGTACGACGCCGTCGCCGCGCGGGCGCAGGTGACCTTCTAGGGAGCGTGCTGAGGCGGCCTCAGCCGGTCGCGGCGGCCCGCGGCGCCCGGCGGACCTCGACCACCCGCACCCTGGCCCCGTCGAGCACCAGCGCCAGCTCGCCGCGCTTCAGCTTCAGGGCGTCGGCGCCGAAGGCCTCCAGGCGCCAGCCCTTCAGCGCCGCCACGTCGGCGCCGTCGTCGTTGGCGATCTGCTCCAGGTCGGAGACGGTGGCGATCAGCTTGGAGGCCACGCCGGCTTCCTCGGCCCGGGCCTTCAGCAGCACCTTCAGCAGCTCGACGACCGCGCCGGCGGCCGGCGACGCCTGTTGCCGGGGCTTCTCGACGACCGGGGCGTAGCCCTCGGGGTCGCGCAGGGCCTCGCGGATCGCCGCCACCAGGTCGGGCCCGAAGCGCGAGCCGGAGAAGCCCTTGGGCACCGAGCGCAGGCGGTCCAGGCCGTCGGCGTCGGTCGGGGCCTGGGTGGCGATCTCGTCGATGGCCTCGTCCTTGAGGATCCGGCCGCGCGGCTGGTCGCGCAGCTGCGCCGTGCGCTCGCGCCAGGCGGCGACGGCGCGGTAGATGGCGAGGTACTTGGCGGTGTGCCGGCGCGGGCGCAGGCGCTTCCAGGCGTTCTCGGGCTCTACGTCGTAGTTGGCGGGCGCGGTCAGGTCGGCCATCTCGTCGGTGACCCAGGCGAGGCGCCCTTCCCGCTCCAGCCGCTCGCGCAGCATCGGGTAGAGCCGCGCCAGGTGCGTCACGTCGGCCAGCGCATAGGTGAGCTGGTTGTCGCTCAACGGCCGCCGGGCCCAGTCGGTGAACCGCGAGCTCTTGTCGAGCTCGATCTTCAGCATCTGGCGGACCAGCGCGTCATAGGCGATCTGTTCGCCGAACCCGGCCGCCATGCCCGCCACCTGGGTGTCGAACAGCGGCTTCGGCATGGCCTGCAGGTTGTTGAAGATTTCCACGTCCTGCCGGGCGGCGTGGAACACCTTCAGGATCTTCGGGTCGCGCAGGACGTCGAGGAAGGGGCCGAGGTCGATCCCGTCGGCGAGCGGGTCGATCACCGCCTCGGCCGAGGGCGCCGCCGCCTGGATCAGGCACAGCTTCGGCCAGTAGGTGGTCTCGCGCATGAACTCGGTGTCCACGGCGACGAACGGCTGGCCCTTGAGCTTGTCGCAAAAGGCCTGGAGTTCCGCAGTGGTGGTGATCGGCGTCATAAATCAGCTATAGCCCCGCGCGCGGCCGACTCCATACCTGGCCGCAACGGGCGCCTCTCTCGCACTTTCAAACCGGGTTCGTAAATGTCCGAACGGCCAAACGGTCTCACGTACGCGCAGGCGGGGGTGTCGATCGACGCCGGCAACGAGCTGGTCGAGCGGATCAAGCCGCTGGCCAAGTCCACGCGGCGGGCCGGATCCGAGCCCTCGCTGGGCGGCTTCGGCGCGCTCTTCGACCTCAGGGCCGCCGGCTACGCCGACCCGCTGCTGGTGACGACCACGGACGGCGTGGGCACCAAGCTGAAGGTCGCCATCGAGACGGGCCTGCACGGCACGGTGGGCGTCGACCTCGTCGGCATGTGCGTCAACGACCTGCTGGCTCAGGGCGCCGAGCCGCTGATGTTCCTGGACTACTACGCCACCGGTAAGCTCGACGTGGACGCGGCGGCGTCCGTGGTGGCGGGCATCGCCGAGGGCTGCCGGCAGGCGGGCTGCGCCCTGGTGGGCGGCGAGACGGCCGAGATGCCGGGAATGTACGCCGAGGGCGACTACGACATGGCCGGCTTCTGCGTGGGCGCCGTCGACCGCGACAAGGTGCTGCCCAGGCTGGGCGACCAGCGTCCGGGCGACGTGCTGGTGGCGCTGGGCTCGTCGGGTCCGCATTCCAACGGCTACTCGCTGATCCGGCGCATCGTCGAGCGCTCGGGACTGGCGTGGGACGCGCCCGCGCCGTTCGCCCATGGCCGCACGGTGGCCGAGGCGCTGCTGGAGCCGACGCGCATCTACATCCGCTCGGTGCTGCCGCAACTCAAGGCCGGCCGCGTGAAGGGCGTCGCCCACATCACCGGCGGCGGGCTGATCGAGAACCCGCCGCGCGCCATCGCCGAGGGCCTCGTTCCCCGCTTCGACTGGGACGCCTGGGCCCTGCCCCCGGTCTTCAACTGGCTGCAGCAGGCGGGCGGCGTCGCCGAGCACGAGATGCGCCGCACCTTCAACTGCGGCGTGGGCCTGGTGCTGGTCGTGGCGCCCGAAGACCTGCCCGCCGTGCTGGAGGGCCTGATCGCCGCCGGCGAGGAGGCCTTCGTCGCCGGCGAACTGGCCCCGGCCTGACGCGCCGCAGGCGCGGATCCGGGCGCCGCGGAATACGCGGAAGGACGCGGAAGCGCGCTGTGGCATCGGCAAGGCCCAGGGGTCTTCCGCGCCAAGCCGCATATTCCGCGGTCCGCTTGAAGACGTCCGCGCAAGCGACGATTGAGACGCCGTGGGATTCCTTCAGGCCGAAGGCCCGGATCGACCACGAATGAACACGAAGAACACGAATGGCCGCGGTGAGGCCCGGGTCCCATTCGTGTGCATTCGTGTTCATTCGTGGTTCGCATGAGCGACGGCTGCGCAGTCGCGGGCGCGGCTCGATTGAACCGCGAACCATCGCCAACCATCGCGAACAGCGTCCGTGAGGCGTCGGCGGCGGGGCCGCTCGGGCTGGTTGGCGTTGGTTCGCGATGGTTCGCGGTTCTCTTCTCGGCCTGGACCTTGGCGGCGGCCGCCAGGTCGCGCTTCAGCCGCGCCTTCAGGGCCAGGGCCTGGCGGTACGACCGGCGGCGCGCTGGTGGCTAGGAAGGTCGGGGATTTCGGGAGGCTGGTCGCGGACCGCCCTCTTCCGTCATCCCGGGTCTCCGCGCTCTTTCGAGCGCTGCGCCCGGGATGACGGGAGGGGGGCGCCTTACCTCCCCCGCGAAGCGGCGGGAGGGGGACCGCTCGCCGAGGCGCAGCCGAAGAGCGAGGGGTGGAGGGGGCGAGCGGCCGGCACTGCGGAACGATCAGCCGTGGTTGGCTCAGCGGCTGAGGCTCGCCCCCCTCCACCCCCCGCTCACCGGCTGGCTCGCGCCGGCCTCGGCGGGGCGGTCCCCCTCCCGCCGTCGCGGCCGCGTCGGGGGAGGTAAGAACGCGTTCTGCTCTCCGAGGCGCGCTTGAATTGTGGAGGCGTGGGACCACATCGGGGGCCTGGGCGTTGGGGAGCGGCAACCCACGGCGGCCTTGGGCCTCCGGCAGACGCGAGCGCTCATGAAGGTCGTCCTTGCCCTCCCCCTGCTCCTCGTCCTGGCGGCGTGCGCCAGCACGCCCCGGCCGGCCGGACAGCTGTCGTCGTACGACGGCTTGAAGACGCGCGAGGGCGGCCTGCGCACAGGCCTCGCCGAGCGCCGGATCGAGGCCCCGCTGGCGCGCGTGCGGATCGAGCCCACCGTCGTCGCCGAGACCAAGGGCACTGCCTGGCTTTCCGAGGCCGAGCGCGAGCTGCTGATCCGCGAGGCTGACGCCCAGCTCTGCTTCGAGTTCTCGGAGCGGTACGAGATCGTCGAGCCGCCGGCCCCGGCGGACGCCCGGGTGCGGGCCGTGATCACCCGCGTGGCGCCCACCGGTCGCGTGGGCTCGGCGCTCTCGGCCGCCTCGGGCTTCTTCATCCCGGGACCGCTCGGCCTGCGTGTGCCGGGCGCGCTCGGCGGACTGGCGGCCGAGGCCGAGGTGGTCGACGCGCAAGGCCGGCAGCTCGCGGCGCTGGTCTGGACCCGCAACGCCCAGCCCGTCGGCACCGACAACCCCTCGCTGAGCCGCCTGGGGGACGCGCTCCAGTTCATCGAGCCGTTCGCGGACGCCGCGGCGGCCACGGCCACGCCCAAGGGCCACAAGAGCCGCCGGATTGGCGACGACGACCCCTGCAAGGCCTACGGTCCGCGGATTCGCCCCGAAGGCTGGCTGGCGAAGTTCGCCACCGGCCTGTACGTTCCGGCCCTGAGCGGCGCGAAGGCCGACGCCGCGGCGGTGGCGCCGGACAACCCCGAACCCCGATAGGCGTCATGGATCGAGCCCGCCCCGGACGCGTTCCCCGCCCATGAAGCTTCGCCGGATCCTCGTTCCCGCCGCCCTGGCGCTGGCGCTCGCCGCGCCGGCCCTCCAGGGCACCCTCGACCTGGGCCTCTCGGCGTCGGAGTTCGCCGGCGACGGCGAGGCGACCCTGCGCGCAGCGCCCTACGCCTTCGGCATCTGGAGCCTGATCTATGCGGCGCTGGCGGCCTATGCAGTCTGGCAGGCCCTGCCGCGCCAGCGCGACGACCAGTGGCTGGACCGCATCGCCGGGCCGGCGGCCATCGCGATCGCGGGTTGCGGGGTCTGGATCATCGTCTCGTCCGCCGACTGGAAATGGACCAGCGTGGTGGTGATCCTCGGCTCCGCAGCGGCCGCGATCACCGCGGTGGCGCGCGGCAGCCGGGACGCGCCGCCCTCACGGCTGCACCGCTGGCTGGCGCTGTGGCCGCTGGGCCTGCTGGCGGGCTGGCTCACCACGGCCTCGGCGCTCAACCTGCTGACGGTGGCGACGGCGCGGGGCCTTATCGACGCGTCGACCGCGGCAGGCGCCGCCCTGGCCGGGATCCTCGCCGTGGTCGTCACCGCCGCCGCCGTGCTGTGGCGCACCCGCGTGGCGATCTACGGCCTGCCGATCGCCTGGGGCCTGGTCGCCGTGGGCGTCGCGGAGCAGGCCGGCAAGCCGGCGATCTCGATGGCCGCCTTCGTCGCCGCCGGCGTCGTGGCCGTCATGGCCCTGCTGGCGCTGCGGGGCCGCGGAGCCGCGAAGCCAGCGCCAGGGCTGGAGGCCCACGGCGCCCGCTGAGGCCGCCCCGCCCGCATAGCCGTCGCGCATACGCCCATGCCACCGGCGCGACGGAGCACGCTTCGGGCTGCGCGCCCGCCCTGGCAGAGTGGATCGGTTGGAGCGGAGGGGAGCCGATGGACAGCCTCGAACGGTTGCTGATCGAGCGCGAATGCGAGCGGCTGGTGACTCTGTACTGCCACCTGATCGACCATGGCGAGGCCGCCAAGGTGGGCGACCTGTTCGCCGAAGACGGGGTGTGGGCCTCGGCCGAGCAGACGATGACGGGCCGCGACGGCGTCACCCGGGGCTTCACCAACCGGCAGAACAACACGGGCCGCATGTCGCGCCACATCTGCAACAACCTGCTGATCGACGTGATCGACGAGCACCATGCCCAGGGCGTGGTCTACCTGACCCTGCACCGCCACGACGGCGAGCCCGGACGGCGCACCTCGCCGATCGGCGCGCCGACGCTGGTGGGCGAGTACCGCGACACCTTCGTGAAGACGGCCGACGGTTGGCGCTTCCAGCGTCGCGACGTCACCGCCAACTTCGTCTGAGCGGGCCGGCATGACGGAGGCGCGCATCTTCCGCGAGCGGCACCTGGGCGAGGTGTTCATCGTCACCGGCGCCGGCAGCGGCATCGGGGCGGCTGCGGCCCGGCGACTGGCGCTGGAGGGCGCGGCCGTGACGGTGGCCGACGTGCGCGGCGCGACCGCGCAGGCCGTGGCCGACGAGATCGCCGCGGCGGGAGGCCGGGCCCTGGCGGTCACCTGCGACGTGTCGCGCGAGGCGGACGTGGCCCAGATGGTCCAGGCCAGCCAGGCGCGGTTCGGCAAGCTGTCGGGCCTGTTCGCCAACGCCGGGACGGCCGGGCGCGGCTGGATCCACGAGACGGCCCTGGAGGACTGGCAGCGCGTGCTGTCGGTCAACCTGAACGGGCCGTTCCTGTGCGCCAAGCACGTGCTTCCCCACCTGCTGGCCGCCGGCAAGGGCGTGATCGTGACCACCGGCTCCATCGCCTCGGTGGTGATCGGCGGCGCGGGTTCGGCCGCCAGCTACGCCGCCAGCAAGGGCGGGGTGCTGCAGCTCACGCGGCAGATCGCCGTGGACTATGGCCCGCAGGGGATCCGGGCCGCCTGCGTGTGCCCCGGCGCGGTGCGCAGCAACATGGGCGCGAACGCCAGCGAGGATCGCCAGCGCGACGCCACCCCCGCCAGCACGCCCCTGCCCCGCGCGCCGCACTGGACGCCGATGCAGCGCGCCTCGTCGCCGGACGAGATCGCGGCGGTGGTGTCGTTCCTGCTGTCGGACGAGGCGTCGTTCATCACCGGCAGCGCCGTGTTCGCGGACGGCGGGCTGCTGGCGATCTAGAACCCCTGCTCACCATCCGCTCATCCCGGCGAATGCCGGGATCCAGATGCAATGGCTCAGAAGCGGGCTCCAGAGCCTCGGAGCCCCTCCAATCGTGAGCCGGCGTGTGGGTCTCCCGGCTTTCGCCGGGACGATCGGAAGCTCTTGGAGCCCCGAGGCGTCGTGCGCGAGCCCTGATCCGCGCGGACGCCGAAGGCGGCCGTCCGTGTTTTCCGTGGTCCCGAGCCGGGCTCTCCGGCCCAGGCTACCTCAGCGACGCGTTGATCCGCTCGAGCGCGGCCTGTCCGGGAACCAGCTCGGCCTCGCCCAGCTGGTTGAGCGGGGTAGCCACGGTTCCCACCGCGTCGTGCAGGTCGCCCGCGGCGGGGTCGACGAACAGCAGGCCGGTGACGATCTGCCCCCGCGCCTGCCGGGCCTGGAGGTAGCCCAGGGCCTGGGCGCGGCTGTTGGGGTTGTAGAGGTCGTTCAGCTTGTGCAGCGACAGGATGGAGCCGTCGTGCTGCTGGACCCGCACCGTCTCGCCCGGGCGGTAGTCGACGTGGATCGGATCACGCGGGGTGATGACGTCGAGCCTATTCACCGCCTCGTTGTGCTCGCGTACGTAGTCAAAGCTCTTGGTCGAGCCCGGGTGGTTGTTGAACTGCACACAGGGGCTGATGCAGTCGATGAAGGCGGCGCCCTTGTGGGCGAGGCCGGCCTTGATGAGCGGGACCAGCTGCTCCTTGTCGCCCGAGAACGAGCGGGCCACGAAGGTGGCGCCCATCTGCAGCGCCAGGCTCACCATGTCGATGCCGGCGTCGGTGTTGACGACCCCGCGCTTGGATTTCGAGCCGCGGTCGGAGGTGGCCGAGAACTGGCCCTTGGTGAGGCCATACACGCCGTTGTTCTCGACGATGTAGAGCATGTTCACGCCGCGCCGGATGGCGTGGGCGAACTGGCCGAGGCCGATGGACGCGGAGTCGCCGTCGCCCGAGACGCCCAGGTAGATGAGGTCGCGGTTGGCCAGGTTGGCGCCGGTCAGCACCGAGGGCATGCGGCCATGGACGGTGTTGAAGCCGTGGGAGTTGCCCAGGAAGTAGTCCGGCGTCTTCGACGAGCAGCCGATGCCCGAGAGCTTGGCCACGCGGTGCGGCGGCAGCTCGAGCTCGAAGCAGGCCTGGATGATGGACGCCGAGATGGAGTCGTGGCCGCAGCCGGCGCAGAGCGTCGAGACCGAGCCCTCGTAGTCGCGGCGCGTGTAGCCCAGGCCATTGGTGGGCAGCTTCGGGTGATGCAGCTGGGGCTTGAGGATGTAGGTCATTCGGCGGCCTCGATCTGGCCCACGGCCATGCGGCTGGCGATGGCTCCGGCGATGAACCGCGCCGTGATCGGCGTGCCGTCGTAGTGCAGCACGGAGACCAGCTTGGCCGGGTCGACGTCGCCCTCGGTCATCAGCAGGGTGCGCAGCTGGGCGTCGCGGTTCTGCTCCACGAGGAACACGCGGTCGTGGCTCTCGATGAAGCTCATGACCTCGTCGGCGAAGGGGAAGGCGCGGATGCGCAAGGCGTCGAGGCGGCGGCCCTGGGCCTCCAGCATCTCCAGCGCCTCGTCCATGGCCGGGGTGGTGGAGCCGAAGTAGATGACGCCGTCGCGGGTCTGGCCCTTGGCGCGCCGCAGGATGGGCGCCGGCGCGAGCGACTTCGCCGTCTCGAACTTGCGGAGCAGGCGCTCCATGTTGTCGACGTAGACCGCGCCCTCCTCGGAGTAGCGCGCATAGGGGTTCCGCGAGGTGCCGCGGGTGAAGTAGCCGCCCTTGGTGGGGTGGGTTCCGGGATAGGTCCGGTACGGGATGCCGTCGCCGTCCACCTCCTTGTAGCGGCCGAAGTCGGCGCCTGCGTCCAGCATCTCGGCGGTCATGACCTTGCCGCGGTCGAGCTTGCGGCTGTCGTCCCACTGGAAGGGCTTCGTCAGCCACTCGTTCATGCCGATGTCGAGGTCGAGCATCACGAAGACGGTGGTCTGCAGGCGGTCGGCCAGGTCGAACGCCAGGGCGCCCATCTCGAAGCACTCGCCCGGGTCGGCGGGGAGCAGCATCGGGTGCTTGCTGTCGCCGTGGCCGGCGTAGGCGGCGGCCAGGAGGTCGGCCTGCTGGGTGCGCGTGGGCATGCCCGTGGAGGGCCCGCCGCGCTGTACGTCGAAGATTACCGCCGGGATCTCGGCGAAGTAACTGAGGCCGATGAACTCGGTCATCAGGCTGACGCCCGGGCCCGAGGTGGCGGTGAAGGCGCGGCAGCCGTTCCAGCCGGCGCCCACGACGATGCCGATCGAGGCGATCTCGTCCTCGGCCTGGACGATGGCGTAGCGCGACTTGCCGGTGTCCGGGTCGACCCGCAGCTCCTGGCAGTAGGCGGTGAACGCCTCGGCCAGCGAGGTCGACGGCGTGATCGGGTACCAGGCGCAGACGGTGGCGCCGCCGTAGACCGCGCCCAGGGCGGCGGCCTGGTTGCCTTCGACATAGATGCGGTCGCCGACGCCATCGGCGCGGCGGACCTGCAGGGGCAGCGGCGCCAGCTGCTTCTGCACGTACGAGAGGCCCATGTGCAGGGCCTCGATGTTGGCCTTGATCAGCCGATCCTTGCCGGCGAAGTCGTCGCGGATGAGGCTCTCGACCGCCTCGGCTTCGATGCCAAGAAGTCCCGCCAACGCCCCGACATATATGATGTTCTTGAACAGCTGACGCTCGCGCGGCAGCTCATAGGCCTCGTTGCACATAGCCGTTAGCGGCACGCCGACGACGGTGATGTCGTCGCGGAAGCGGCTGGGCGGGATGGGCTTGGTGGAGTCGTAGAACAGGAAGCCGCCGGGCTCGATCTCGGCCACGTCGCGGTCCCAGGTCTGCGGGTTCATGGCGACCATCAGATCGACGCCGCCGCGGCGGCCCAGGTGGCCAGCCTCGGTGATCCGCACCTCGTACCAGGTGGGCAGGCCCTGGATGTTCGACGGGAAGATGTTGCGCGCCGCCACCGGCACGCCCATGCGCATCACCGAGCGGGCGAACATGCCGTTGGCGCTGGCCGAGCCCGATCCGTTGACGTTGGCGAACTTCACGACGAAGTCGTTGATCCGCGCCCCCTTCTGGGCGGCGAGGGCCTGCTGCGAGGCTACCGGCTCAGGCATTGCGGCCCCGCGTGCGTCATCTCGAGATAGAACTTCTGCATGTCCCAGGCGCCGGTCGGGCACCGCTCGGCGCAGAGGCCGCAGTGCAGGCAGACGTCCTCGTCCTTGGCCATCACCCGCCCGGTGCCGGGCAGCTTGCCCGAGACGTAGAGGTCCTGCGTCAGGTTGAGCGCGGGCGCCTTCAGCCGTCCGCGCAGGTCGGCCTCGCCCTCGGCGCTTTCGGCGGCGTCCTCGGTGAAGGTGATGCAGTCCATGGGACAGATGTCGACGCAGGCGTCGCACTCGATGCACAGCTTGTCGGCGAAGACGGTCTGCACGTCGCAGTTCAGGCAGCGCTGGGCCTCCTTCAGACCCAACTCGCGGTCGAAGCCCAGTTCGACCTCGAGGCGCACGTCCGACAGCGCCTCCTTCTTGTCGCGCATCGGCACGCGGTAGCGGTTGTCGTTGGAGACGTCGTTGTCGTAGCTCCACTCGTGAATGCCCATCTTCTGGCTCACGAGCGTGGCGCCGGGCGGCGGGCGGACGGCGACGTCCTCGCCGTGGCAGAACTTGTGGATCGAGACGGCCGCCTCGTGGCCGTGCGCCACGGCCCAGATGATGTTCTTGGGCCCGAAGGCCGCGTCGCCGCCGAAGAAGACGTTGGGCAGAGTGGACTGGAAGGTGGCGGGGTCGACCTTGGGCATATGCCACTCGTCGAACTCCAGGCCGATGTCGTCCTCGATCCAGGGGAAGGCGTTCTCCTGGCCCACGGCCACCAGCACGTCGTCGCAGGGGTAGTGCTCGTCGGGCTCCCCCGTGGGCATGAGCTTGCGGCGGCCCTTCTCGTCGAACACGGCCTCGACCACTTCGAAGACCACGCCGGTGAGCCGGCCGTCCTCGTGGGTGAAGGCCTTGGGCACCCGCATGTTGATGATCGGGATGTCCTCGTGCATGGCGTCCTCCTTCTCCCAGGGGGACGCCTTCATCTCCTCGAAGCCGGAGCGCACGATCACCTTCACGTCCTCGCCGCCGAGGCGGCGCGAGGTGCGGCAGCAGTCCATGGCGGTATTGCCGCCGCCCAGCACGATGACGCGCCGGCCGATGCGGTCGATGTGCCCGAACGAGACGTTCGAGAGCCAGTCGATGCCGATGTGGATGTTGGCCGCCGCCTCCTGGCGGCCGGGGATGTCGAGGTCGCGGCCGCGCGGCGCGCCCGAGCCCACGAACACGGCGTCGTAGCCGTCGGCCAGCATGGCCTTCAGGCTATCGACCCGCTGCCCCAAACGCATGTCGATGCCGCCGAGGCCGGTGATGTAGCCCACCTCCTCGTCGATCACCTCCTCCGGCAGGCGGAAGCGGGGGATCTGGCTGCGGATCATGCCGGCCGACTTCGACTCGCCGTCGAAGACGGTGATCTCGTAGCCCAGCGGGGCCAGGTCGCGGGCCACGGTCAGGGACGCGGGCCCCGCGCCCACCAGGGCGATGCGCTTGCCGTTGGGCGCGGCGGCCGGCGGCGGAAGGCGCGCGGTGATGTCGGGCTTGTTGTCGGCCGCGACCCGCTTCAGCCGGCAGATCGCCACCGGCTCGTCCTCGACCCGGCCGCGCCGGCAGGCCGGCTCGCAGGGGCGATCGCACGTGCGCCCCAGGACGCCCGGGAAGACGTTGGACTTCCAGTTGATCATGTAGGCGTCGCCGTAGCGGCCTTCGGCGATCAGGCGGATGTACTCGGGGACCGGCGTATGGGCCGGACAGGCCCACTGGCAATCGACGACCTTGTGGAAATAGTCGGCGCCAGGCTCACGCGTGCGCTGCAAAACTCGCTTCCTTCCTGGAGCGCTCTACTCCCGGAGACGCAAAGTCATCCCCTGCCCCCGCAGGGTTGGCCCCGCCGCCCCGACGCGGCGCTGAGGGTCCCAAGGTAGGCCCTGCACGTTGGGTAAGCCAACCGATTCCCTTGCGGGCTATCGCTTTTCTGCGTCTGGGCGCGGCGTCGGCCGCGGCGGCATGGGCAGGATCTTCCAACGGAACTGTGATCGGCGCGGCCGAGGTGGAAGGCCATGGACCTCCTGGCGCTCAGTATAGGTAAATGATACCTTAAGAGCGGGAGAGGCCCCGCCGCGGCGGGATGAGGGAGGTGTCCCATGGACATGCCGGTCGAACGCGTGCCCGAAGCGCCGATGAACCCCGACCTGGACGACGTGATGGCGGCCCTGTCGCCGCTGGACCCGCAGGAGTCGCTCGACCTGCACCGCGCCATCAACGAACGGCGGGCGTCGATCGAGAACGCCGAGCTGCTGCGGCGCCTGCGGTCGCTGTAGGGACCCGCCCCGGCCGCTGTCATCCCGGTTGGGGAGAGCCCGCCGGGACCCGTAGACTCCACGTCACAAGCCGACCAGCGCCGCCGCTGCATCGTCGCAGGGCGCGCGCCTGGCGGCGAGACCGGGATGACGGCGCGGAGGACAGGCGTGGAGGAGGTTAGCCCTCGTAGCCTTCCGGCAGGTCGTCTTCCTTCAGGAGCTCGTCCTTCGAGACGGCCTTGTCGTCGACCTTGGCCTTCGAGACGATCAGGTCGACCACCTTGTCCTCGAAGATCGGCGCGCGCAGCTGGGCCTGGGCGTTCTGGTTCTCGCGGAGCAGGTTGAACACCTGCTGCGCCTGGGCGCCGTACTTCATGGCCTCGCGGCGGATGGCCTCGGCCAGTTCCTGCTCGGTCACGGTGACGTTGTTGGCGCGGCCGATCTCGGCCAGGACGAGGCCCAGGCGCACGCGGCGCTCGGCGATGCGGCGGTATTCCTTCTCGAGCTGCTCGTCGGTCTTCTTGGCGTCGTCCTCGGGAAGCTCGCCGGCCTCCTTGTCCTGCTGCACCTGCTGCCAGATCGCGGCGAACTCGGCCTCGACCATCTTGGGCGGCAGCGGGAAGTCGTGCTTCTCGTCGAGCTGGTCCAGGAGCGCCCGCTTCAGCTTGAAGCGCGAGGCGCCGGCGTACTGCTGCTCGAGATTGCCCTTCACCAGCTCCTTGAGCTTCTCGAGGTTCTCGACGCCCAGGCGCTCGGCCAGCGTTTCGTCGGCGGCGGAGTCCACCGGCGCGCGGACCTCCTTCACCTTGGTCTCGAACTCGGCGTCCTTGCCCGCCAGGTTGGCGCCCTGGTACTCGGCGGGGAACGTCACCTTCACGGTGAGCTCGCTGTCCGGCTTGGCGCCGATCAGCTGGTCCTCGAAGCCGGGGATGAACTGGCCCGAGCCCAGCACCAGCGGGACGTCCTCGGCCGTGCCGCCCTCGAACGCCTCGCCGTCGATGCGGCCGATGAAGTCGATGACGATCTGGTCGCCCTCCTTGGCCTTCACCGACTTGCCAGTGCGCGGCTCGTAGGTGCGGTTCTGCTTGGCGAGGTCGGCGATCGCCTCGTCCACCTCGGCGTCGGTGGGCGTGTAGACGGGTCTCGACAGGCTGAGCGTCGCCGCGTCCACCGGCTGGAAGTCCGGCATGATGTCGATGGCGAGCTCGTAGGCGAGGTCCGCCTTGCCGTCCATCACCGCCTCGATGTCGCCCTCGGGCTTGAGGTCGGGGTCGCTCGCGGGGCGCAGGTTGTTGTCGTCCAGCACCTTCTGGGTGGTTTCCGTCAGCGCCTGCTGGACGACCTCGCTCATCAGCGCCTTGCCGTAGAGCCGCCGCACGTGGGCCGGCGGCACCTTGCCGGGCCGGAAGCCCTTGATGTTGAGCGTCGGGGTGATCTCGGCGATGCGGGTCTCGAGGCGCTCGGCCAGATCCTTCTGCGGCACCGTGACGCCGTAGACGCGGCTTAGGCCTTCACCAGACTTCTCAACGATCTGCATCGACATCTTCAGCTTCCCGGACCGCGCGCGGCGTCGCGCCGTGTCCGCCCTTTCACGTCAAACGGGAGTAGCCGCCGAAGAGGCCCCGGCGGCGCGAAGGCGTCCTTATGTCACGGCGTGCGGGCGGGTGAAAGCCCCCTGCCCCTTGACGCCGACCGCCCGGCCCGCAATGGCAGGCGCGGCCTCCACGCGGATGTGGCGGAATTGGTAGACGCACTGGATTTAGGTTCCAGCGCCGCAAGGCGTGGAGGTTCGACTCCTCTCATCCGCACCACGCCCCGGCGTGCGGGGTGACAGCCGCGGCGGCGGCGCGGTAAAGCCGCGCCATGCCGTCGGGCGTCCTCTTCGTGCACAACAACTTCCCGGGCCAGTTCCGGGACCTGGCCGAGACCCTGGCGGCGCGCGGCGTTCGGACGCTGGCGATCGGCCAGGATCACGCCCGCGGCCTGCCGCCGACGCGGATCGCCCGCTATTCGCTGCCACGCGGCACCACGCCGGGCATCTTCCCGCTGGCGGTTCGCGCCGAGGCTGACCTCCTGCGGGGACGAATGGCCTACGACGCGGCGAAGGCGCTGCGCGCCGAAGGGTGGGACCCGCAGGTGATCGTGGGGCACCCCGGCTGGGGCGAGATGACGTTCTTGTCCGAGGTCTTCCCGGCGGCCCGCCAGATCGGCTTCGCCGAGTTCTGGTATCACGGCCGCGGCTACGACGTGGGCTTCGACACCGAGTGGTTCCCGGTCGAGGAGGAGCAGGCGCTGCGGGTGCGGGCGAAGAACCCGGTCATGGCGCTGAGCTACGCCGGCTGCGACGCCATCGTGGCGCCCACCCCGTTCCAGGCGAACGCCCTGCCTCCCGTGTTCCGCGAGCGCGCCCGCGTGATCCACGAGGGCGTCGACGTGGAGCAGATCCGCCCGGGGCCGGCGGAGCCCTTCGCCCTGGACGACGGGCGCGTGATCGCGCCGGGCACGCCGGTGATCACCCACGTGAACAACCACATGGAGCCGCTGCGGGGCCTGCACATCCTCGCCCGGGCCCTGCCCCGGCTGCTGGCGGAGGTTCCCGACGTGCAGGTGATCATCATCGGAGAGACCGCGGACCGCCCCTATGGCGGCTCCCCGCCGGACGGCCGCACCTGGAAGGAGGTCTGCTTCGACGGCGTCGCCTACGATCCCGCGCGGGTCCACTTCCTGGGCCGCGTGCCGCACGCCCGGATGCTGGCGGCGCTGCGGCTGGGGGCGGCGCACGTCTACTACACCTACCCCTTCGTCCTCTCCTGGTCGCTGGCCGAGGCGATGGCGAGCGGCTGCTACGTGATCGGCTCTGACACCGCGCCGCTGCACGACGCCGTGGAGGACGGGGTGAACGGAACCCTGCTGCCGTTCTTCGACGTGGCGGCGCTGTCCGAGGCGATGATCGCGGCGTGTCGTGAGCCACAGGCGTTCACAGGGCTGCGCGCGGCCGCCCGGGCGACGGCGGTCGCGAAGTTCGACCGGGCGAAGGGGCGCGAGGCCTGGCTGGCGCTGCTGCGGGCGTTCGGGGTGGAGATCCCGGGGTAGCGGGGGCCGTGGGGCGCCACGCGCTCCAGACAACCAACCGTCATCCCCCGGCTTGTCCGGGGGATCCACTGGGCTGGGCGCCGGACCGTCGCGCGCCGAGGGTTGCCACCGAGTCACAGCCCAGTGGGTAGCCCGGACGAGCCGGGCCATGACGGGATTTGTTGGCGGGCTCCGGAAAGACAATCCACCGTCATCCCCCGGCTTGTCCGGGGGATCCACTGGGCTGGGCGCCGGACCGTCGCGCGCCGAGGGCCGCCACCAAGTCACAGCCCAGTGGGTAGCCCGGACGAGCCGGGCCATGACGGGGGGCGGTGGAGGGCCGGCGGGGGCTAGCCGCAGCGGACTTCCTTGATGAGGCCCGTGCCGGCGTCGAAGAAGAAGTTCAGGCGCTCGGCGTTGTAGTCCATCGTGACCGGGCAGGTGGTGCAGGCGACGCGCTGGCGGTTCGGGTCCAGCGGCACGGGGACCTCGCTGCGCGGCCGGCCGACCAGGTGCTGGTGCTGGCGGGCGCCGCAGGTGTCGGGCGGCGGGGGCGGTTCGGGCGCGGGGCTCGCCGGCGGCGGCGGGGCGGGCGGCGGCGCGGACGTCGGCGGCGCGGAGGTCGAGCATCCCGCAAGTCCCAGTACGACCGCCGCCAGCGCCAACCGCTTCATGCCTGCTTCTCCCAGCCCCGGGCCTGCTGCTTCCAGTAGGACACCGGATGTCCCTTCGCCTTCGCGGACCGGAACTGCGCCCTCGCCGCCTCGAGCTGGGCCTGGTCGGCTCCGTCGAAGATGACGATGCAGCGCTGGTAGCCCGCGAGGTCGCCGGGTTCGGCGCCGTCGACGAGGAACAACGCATCGGCGGCGTTGGGGTTGTCGGCGCGCGTGGTGAGCAGGATCGGCTGGCGCGCGGCGTTGGGCTCGTCGGCCGGCGCGTGGGGCAGGAAGCTCTCGTCCCGGTAGCTCCAGAGCCAACCGTCCAGGTGGTCGATGCGCTCGGAGGCGGACGAGCGGACGATGGCCTTCCAGCCGCGCTGCAGCGTCTTCTCGAGCAGCTCGGGCAGGGCCTGGTCGAGGCCCGTGCGCTCGAGGTGGTAGAACCAGACCTCGCAGGGCGCGTCAGCCATCCCGGCCCTCCAGGCGCGCGGCAAGGCTCTCGATGGCGCCGGCGACGGCCTCGGCGTGGGTCAGCATGGCCAGATGATGCAGCGGAAGGCGCACCACGGGCCAGCCCCTGCGCATCGAGATCTGCGCCTCCTCGACGTAGGCTCCCGAGAGCTGCAGGTAGGCGGCGGGAACGGTCAGTTCCAGTTCGGGCGCGAGTTCCTCGAAGTAGCCGACCGGGATGGGCTCCAGTTCCCCGACCAGCGCCGCGCGGAGATCGGCGTCAGGAACCAGCTTCGCCAGCGCGCCCGGCGGCCACCACTGGTCCCAGGCCGGAAGCCGGCCCTCGACGGCGCCCGCCAGCAACTGGGCCGCCAGGGCCGGCGGGGCGGTGTCGAACCACGAGAGCCCCGGGTGGGGCAGGATGGCGTCGCAGTAGATGACGCCCCTCACCTGCCCGCGGGCCAGGGCCGCCACCGAGGGCATGAGCGCGCCGGCGCCCGAATGCGCCACGACGATCGCCGCAGGACCTGCGCCCAGGCTGGCGGCCATGCTGTTGGCCAGCGCCGCGTAGCCGTCGGCGCCCAGCGTCGAGAGCCGCGGCCAAGCCGCCGCCTCGGCCGCCGCTCCGCGCCCGGCAAGGATCGCCGCGACCCGCCGCCACGACAGCGGCCCCAGCAGCGGGCTGTGCAGGAGGACGAGGCGGGTGGTCATCTTCCCCCTTCAGTCGTCATGGCCCGGCTTGTCCGGGCCAGCCATTGGGCCGTGCGCGGGAAGGAAGGCGTCGACGCCGAGCGCGTTCTGGACCGCACAGCCCAATGGATCCCCCGGACGAGCCGGGGGGATGACGTGGGCGGGGGTGCGACGCCCCATCACCCCTCGTACTTGTCGCGCACCATGCGGTTGAGGAGCCGCACGCCGAAGCCCACGGCGCCGTCCGGCACCGTGGGGACCGAGGAGGGCTTCTTCCAGGCGGTCGAGGCGATGTCCAGGTGCGCCCAGGGGACGTTGTTCACATACCGCTGGAGGAAGAGCGCCGCGGTGATCGAGCCACCCGGCCGGCCGCCGGTGTTCTTCATGTCGGCGATCATGGAGTCGATCTGCTTGTTGTAGGCGTCGGGCAGCGGCATGCGCCACAGGCCTTCGTCCTCGGCCTTGCCGGCCTCGAGCAGGTTGGACGCGAGCTCCTCGTTGTTGGCGTAGCAGCCGGCGAGGTCGTTCCCCAGCGCGATGATGATGGCGCCCGTCAGCGTGGCGAGGTCGACCATGAACTTGGGCTTGAAGCGGTCCTGGCAGTACCAGAGGGCGTCGGCCAGCACGAGGCGGCCCTCGGCGTCGGTGTTCACCACCTCGATCGTCTGGCCGGACATGGAGGTCAGCACGTCGCCCGGACGGTAGCTGTTGCCGTCGGGCATGTTCTCGACGAGGCCCAGGATGCCGATGGCGTTGACCTTGGCCTTCCGCCCCGCGAGGACGTGCATGACGCCGGCGACCGTGCCCGCGCCGCCCATGTCCCACTTCATGTCCTCCATGTTCTCGGCCGGCTTGATCGAGATGCCGCCGGTGTCGAAGCACACGCCCTTGCCCACGAAGGCGATCGGCTGCGCCGACTTGTCGGCGGCGCCCATCCACTTCATCACCACGAGCTGGCTTTCGCGGATGCTGCCCTGCCCCACGGCCAGCAGCGAGCCCATGCCGAGCTTCATCATCTCGGCCTCGCCCAGGATCTCGACCTCGAGGCCGAGGGTCTCCAGCGCCTTGGCGCGCCGGGCGAACTCGGCGGGGTAGAGGACGTTCGGCGGCTCGGAGACGAGATCGCGGGTGAAGCTGATGGCGTCGGCCAGGGCGGCGAAGTCGGCGAAGGCGGTCAGCGTCCCGTCGGGATCGTCCGCGGCGACCTCGGTGCGCAGGATCGACGGCTTCTTCTCGGCGGGCTCCTTGGTCCGGTAGCGGTCGAAGCGGTAGCTGGCGAGCCGCACGCCGAACGCGGCGTTGGCCGCCAGCGCGCCGGCGCCTTCCACCCGCAGCACCTCCAGGCCGGACGCCTTGACGGCGTTGTAGGCGGTGGCGGCGGCGTTCTCGGCCCCGACCGCGTCGAACGCCTCCCGCTTGCCGGCGCCCATGAGGACGAGCCGGGCGGCGTCGGTTCCCTGCGGCGCCAGGATGTCGAGCGTCTGGCCCTTGCCCCCCGTGAAGCGGCTCGCGGCGACCGCCTGGGCGACCGCGCCGGTGTGGGGCTCGCCCTCGAAGACGATGCGGGCCACGGCGCATTTCGCAGGAACAGCGGCGCCCGCCGCGACGAATTGGATATCCATGATCTCTTCTCTCGAGGTCTCGGCTTAGGTCTCTGGGCCGCCGACGTAGGGTTGTTGTCTGGCGAAGCGACGCATGGTTTAGAACAGGTCCGCCGCCGGGGCGCGACTAAATCTCCGGGCCATTCGATTTTCGCAAGTGCGCCTCATTGATCGATATCTCCTGCGCCAGTTGCTGGGGCCGGTGGTCCTGGCCACCTTGGCCCTGACGTCGGTCGCGCTGCTCTCGCAGAGCCTGGCGGGGCTCGACCTGATCGTGAACCAGCGCCAGAGCGCGCTCGTGTTCCTGAAGGTGACGCTGCTGTACATGCCGCAGCTCATCAACCTGATCCTGCCGATCGCGGTGTTCGTGGCGGCGCTGGTGGCGCTGAACCGGCTGCACACCGAGCAGGAGATCGTGGTCTGCTTCGCCGGCGGCATGAGCCGCTGGCGCGTGATCAGCCCGGCCATGCGGCTGGCGGCCACGATCGCCTTCCTGGCGCTGCTGATGAACCTGTTCGTGCAGCCCGCCTCGTTCCGGACCCTGCGCCAGGAGCTGTTCGAGGTGCGCACCGACCTGGCCGCCACCCTGGTGCGCGAGGGCGAGTTCACCGAGCCGACGCCCGGCCTGACCGTCTACGCGCAGAGCGTCGACGGGCAAGGAAACCTGCGCAACCTCTTCATCCACCAGGTGAAGCCGGACGGCTCGACGAGCACCTACACGGCCGAGCAGGGCCGCGTCGGGCGCGCCCAGGGTCGGCCGGTGCTGTTCATGCGGAACGGCTCGAACCAGGAGCTGTCGAGCCGCAGCGTCCTGAACTACCTCACGTTCGACGAGTACATCTTCGACCTCGCGCCGCTCTCGCGATCCGACGAACTGATCCACTACAAGCCGTCGGACCGGTGGTTGCACGAGCTGTTCTTCCCCGACCTGCAGCAGGACTGGGAACGGCGGAACCGGCTGGAGCTGCTGGCGGAGGGCAACGCCCGCATCGCCTCGCCCCTCTACAACATCGCCTTCATGGCGCTGGCGCTGAACGCCATCATCGGCGGGGGTTTCTCGCGGCTGGGTTACGGCCGGCGCATCGTGGTGATGGGCGCGATCGCCGCAGCGGTCCGGCTGGTCGGTTTCCAGGTACAGTCCGCCTGCGAGGACGAGGCCTGGCTCAACGTCGCCCAGTACCTGACGCCGATCCTGGCGACCTGGCTCGCCCTGGCCCAGATCTTCCGCCAGAAGGTGAGCCGCCACATCGACATCACCAAGCAGCCGCTGCACCTGACGGGCGCCCGCGCATGATGGGGCGGATCGAGCGCTACATCCTGGGCTACACCCTGCTGGGCGTGACCGCGGCGCTCGCCATCATCTCGTCGGTGGTGCTGCTGATCCAGTTCGTCGAGCTGACCAGCCAGGTGGGAACCCGGGCCGACGTCGGCGCCGACTCGATCTTCCAGCTGACGCTGCTGAAGATCCCCTCGATCATCCAGATCCTCCTGCCGTTCTGCTTCCTGTTCGGCGGCATCGGGGCGTTCGTGGGCCTGAACCGGCGCAGCGAGCTGGTGGCCATGCGCGCGGCGGGGGTCTCGGCGTGGCGGTTCATCTGGCCGTCGGCGGCGGGCGCGTTCGCGCTAGGCCTGGTCGCCGTGGCCGCGCTCAACCCCCTCGCCGCCGCGCTCAGCGCCCGGTTCGAGCTCGAGCGCGCGCGGCTGATGGAGAACTACCTGGGCGACGCGCCGCAGGACATCTGGCTGCGCCAGGGCGACGAGAAGAGCCAGATCGTGATCCACGCCAAGGACCGCGACGTGCGGCGGGGCGTCGTGACCCTGCGCGGCGTCTCGCTGTTCATCTACGAGAAGAGCCCGCGCGGGCAGCCGGAGTTCCGGCGGCGGCTGGAGGCCGAGGAGGCGACCCTGCTGCCCGGCCACTGGCGCCTGCGCAACGTGCGGGAGGCGACGGCGGGCGCCTCGTCGATCCGGTCGGATTCGCTGTCCATCCGCTCCACCCTGGACGAGGAGGCCGCCCTGGAGCGGCTGGCCTCGCCCGAGGCGATCGGGTTCTGGCGGCTGCCGCGGGCCATCCAGCTCACCGAGCAGGCCGG
Source organism: Phenylobacterium sp. T106 (assembly GCF_057219735.1). Classification (NCBI taxonomy): domain Bacteria; kingdom Pseudomonadati; phylum Pseudomonadota; class Alphaproteobacteria; order Caulobacterales; family Caulobacteraceae; genus Phenylobacterium; species Phenylobacterium sp. T106. The sequence goes on from NZ_JBXVWA010000005.1 coordinate 51,969, forward strand.
GTTCTCGGCCAACAGCTACCGGCTGCGCCTGCAGCAGCTCCTGGCGACCCCCCTGCTCTTCGCGGCCATGTCCGTCCTGGCCGCCGCCTTCTCGCTCCGGCTGACGCGCCTGGGCGGGCTGGCGGGGCTGGCCGGGACAGGCGTGGCGCTGGGCTTCGTCATGTTCTTCTTCAACCAGTTCGCCGGCGCGCTGGCCAAGGCCGACATCATCCCGCTGTTCGCCGCCGCCTGGGCTCCGGCGGTGGTCGCGCTGCTCGCCGGGGTGAGCCTGCTTTGCTACACCGAAGACGGTTGAATCGTTCGCCTGCGGAGCTATGCATCGCAGGCCTGCAACAAGAGACGCCGCCGCGGCGCGTCACTGGGGATCGAGAGGGTTGATGGTTCCGCGTCGGCGTTCGCCGCGAAGCGCAGGCAAGCGCGCCCTCCTGGCGAGCGCGGCGGTCGCCCTCCTGTGGTCCTCGGCCGTCCAGGCCCAGACTCCGCCCGCGGCCCCGGCCCGGGCCGACGGGCTGAAGCCGGACGAGATGTACATGGAGGCCGACGAGGTCGTCCGCGACGACCAGAACGGCGTGACCACCGCGCAGGGCAACATCGAGGTGCGCTACAACGGCCGCACCCTGCGCGCCGACCGTCTGGTCTACGACGACAAGACCGGGGTGATCCGGGGGTTCGGCAACATCGTCATCGTCGAGGCCGACGGCTCGACCGAGTTCGCCAACGAGATCGTGCTGGACGACGAGATGAAGGCCGGCGTCGCGCTGGGCTTCTCGGCGCGCCTGCAGGAGAACGTGAAGATCGCCGCCGCCAGCGCGGCCAAGCGCAGCGACACGATCCAGGAGCTCAACAAGGCGATCTACACGCCGTGCGAGATCTGCGCCGCGGACGGGACGCCGAAGACGCCCACCTGGTCGATCGCCGCCGAGCGGGTGGTCCGGGACAAGAAGCGGCGGATCGTGACGTACCGCAGCGCGCGCTTCCGGCTGTTCGGGGTCTCGGTGGCCTACCTGCCGGTGTTCTGGCACGCCGACCCGGACGCGCCGCGCTCGTCCGGCTTCCTGGTGCCCAAGGCCTCGGTTTCGGACCGCCGCGGCCTGTCCTACGAGCAGCCGTACTACCTGGTGGTCTCGCCTTCCACCGACCTGACGATCAGCCCGCAGATCAACTCCAAGATCGCGCCGTTCCTCAACGGCCAGGTGCGCAAGCGCTTCTACTCGGGCGACGTGGACATCCGCTTCGGCTACACCCACGCCCGCGACTTCGACGGCAAGGGCAACGAGCTTCCGGGCACGTCCACCCACAGGAGCTACGTCCTGGGCCGGGGCGCCTTCCAGATCGACGAGAAGTGGCTGTGGGGCTTCACGGCCGAACGCGCCTCGGACGACCTCATCTTCGACAAGTACGAGGTGGGCAAGGTCTACGACACGCGCGGGCCCTACATCGCCGACGACCGCCGGCTGATCAGCCAGATCTACTCGATCCGGCAGGACCAGCGCTCGTACTTCTCGGTCGCCGCGATGACCATCCAGGGTCTGCGGCCTGGCAACTTCGACCCGGCCACGGGCTTCGCCTCGGGCGAGAACGACCGGATCTTCCCGGTCATCGGTCCCCTCGTCGAGGGCCACTACGAGCCTGCCGGCACGGTCGCGGGCGGCCGGCTGCGGGTGCACACCAGCGGCGTCGTGCTCAGCCGCGAGCAGTCGCAGTTCTTCCCGGCCGCGCGCCTGCCCGGCCTGGACAGCGCCCGGCTGACCGGCGAGGTCGACTGGCGCCGCTCGTTCACCTCGGCCGCCGGCCTGCGCTTCTCGCCGTTCCTCAACGCGCGCGCCGACGCCTACCGGATCCAGGACATCCTCACCGGCGTCGGCTCGACCACGCGGAAGGACGAGATGACCCGCGGCCTGGCGACCGTCGGGCTCGACATCAACTACCCGTTCTTCAAGCGCCTCAGCGACGCCACGGTCATCGTCGAGCCGATCGCGCAGATCGCCGCCTCGCCCAACGCCAAGCAGGTGATCATCGGCCGCACCGCGGCGGGCGATCCGATCTACCTGAACGAGGACTCCGTCGCCTTCGAGTTCGACGAGACGACGCTGTTCCGCTCGAACAAGTTCCCCGGCTACGACCTCTACGAGGACGGCGTGCGCCTGAACGTCGCCGGCCGCGCCACCGTGATGTGGGACGACGGGCGGCGGGCCAACGTGCTGGTGGGCCGCAGCTTCCGCACAGAGGAGAACGCCGTCTTCACGAACCGGTCCGGCCTGCGGACCAAGGCGTCGGACTGGGTGGTGGCGGCCGACGCCCAGCCCATCCGCGGCCTGTCGGTGTTCGCGCGGGCCCGCCTCGACAACGACACCCTGGACGTCCATCGCCTGGAAGCCGGCCTGAACACCTCGAACAAGTACGGCTCGGGCTTCGTCCGCTACCTGACCGACGACTTCGACATCAACGGCACGAAGCGCGAGAACCTGGACCTGGGCGGCGAGATCTACCTGTCGAAGAACTACGGCGTCAGCTTCTACGGCAACCGCGACCTGTCGCAGGACTCGTGGGTCATCCGCGACGTCGGCGTCTTCTACCGCGACGAATGCCTGCGGGTGGATGTGATCTATCGCCGCGAAGACACGATCATCGGGCGTCTGCTACCCAGTGAATCGGTTTCCGTGCGCCTAACCCTCGCCACATTGGGCGGGTCATTCAATGGCAGGTAGAATGGGGTCTGCAATGCGGTCCCACGAAGGAAGAGACTCTCGTCCATGATGCGTTATCTGACGGGCCCGACAGCGCGGAACACCGCGCTTGCCTGCACGCTGGCGATCCTGGGCGCCGCGCCGGCGGGCGCGCAACAGAGCGATGCGCCGGTGCGCGCCGCGCCGCCCGAGACCGCAGCGCCCGCCCCCGTCCCGCAGCCGACCGGGCTCTCGGAATCGGTGGCCGCCGTGGTCAACGACGACATCATCTCGACCTACGACCTGGGACAGCGGATGCGGCTCCTGATCGCCACGTCCGGCATCCAGCCGACGCAGGAGAACCTGCCCCAGTTCCAGCGCGAGGCGCTGATCTCCCTGGTCGACGAGACCCTGCAGTTCCAGGAACTGCGCCGCGTGGAGCGGGAGCAGAAGATCGACATCGTCGCCGAGGACGAAGAGGTCTTCGAAGAGATCGACGGCATGGCGCAGCAGAACAACATGAGCCGTGACCAGTTCATCGGCTACCTGACGTCGCGCGGCATCAGCCCCGAGACGCTGAAGGACCAGATCCGCGCCAATATCAGCTGGGGCCGCTGGATCCAGGGCCGCTACGGCAGCCGTCTGCGGGTCGGCGACGACCAGATCGCCGCCACCCAGGCGCTGCTGGCGGCGCAGGCCGCCAAGCCGCAGTACGCCATCTCCGAGGTGCTGATCGACGCCAACCGCGTCGGCGGCCTGCAGCAGGCCATGGCCGGCGCGCAGCAGCTGGTGGCCCAGATGCAGCAGGGCGCTCCGTTCCCCGCCGTCGCCCGCCAGTTCTCGGCCCTGCCCACCGCCGCCAACGGCGGCGACGCCGGCTGGGTGAGCCCGGGCGAGGTTCCGGCCGAAGTCGCCGGCGTGCTCGAGCAGATGCGGCCGGGCCAGCTCTCGCAGCCCATCGCGGTGAAGGACGGCGTCTACATCGTCTACCTGCGCGAGAAGCGCGCCGGCGGCGCGACGACCCTGGTCAGCCTGAAGCAGGCCGCCGTCCCGCTCGCCCAGGGCGCCAGCGCCGAGGACGAGGCCGCGGCGCGGGCGAAGCTCGTCGCGCTCAAGCCGCAGATCAAGGACTGCGCCACCATCGAGGCCACGGCCGGGACGGTCGCGGGCGTCATCGGCGGCGACCTCGGCGAGGCCGAGGTGAGCGACCTCGCGCCCCAGTTCCGGGAGGCGGCCGAGAAGCTCGAGGTGGGGCAGATCTCCGACCCCATCCGCACGACGGCGGGCCTGCACCTCGTCGCGGTCTGCGGGCGGCGCAACGCCGGCCAGGCGCAGGTCGACAAGGACCAGATCGAGCGCCGGCTCCGGGGCCAGCAGCTCAGCATGATCGCCCGCCGCTACATGCGCGACCTGCGCAACTCCGCCACCATCGAGCAGAAGTGACGGCGGCCTTGTGACCGGAGGCCCGCTCGCGCTGACGCTCGGCGATCCGGCCGGCATCGGCCCGGAAATCATCGTCAAGGCGTGGCGGGCCCTGCGCACGGAGCCACACGTGTTCTTCGTCGTCGGCGACGCCCAGGCCATCGCGGCGGCGCCGACGTCGTCGGCGGCCCTGGTCCAAAGCATTTCGACCCCCGACGAGGCCGCCGCGGCCTTCCCGGACGCCATTCCGGTTCTGGACCTGCCCCTCAAGGCGCCCGTCGTGGCGGGCCGGCCCACGCCGGAGGCGGCGGGCGCCGTGATCCGGTGGATCGAGACCGCCGTCGGCCTCGCCCTGTCCCGCACCGTCGCAGGGGTGGTCACCGCGCCGATCGCCAAGGCGCCATTGTACGCCGCCGGCTTCAAGTTCCCCGGCCACACCGAGTTCCTGGGCGAACTCACGTCGGCCGCGCCGTACGAGGGCGCGCGGGGCCCCGTGATGATGCTGACGGCGAAGGACCTGCGCGTGACCCTGGTCACGGTGCACGAGCCCATCGCACGGGTGGCGGCCAAGCTCAGCATCGAGGCCGTGGTCGACGCGGGCCTGGTGACCGCCCAGGCCCTGCAGCGCGACTTCGGCGTGGCGCGTCCGCGCCTCGTCGTGGCGGGGCTCAACCCGCATGCGGGCGAGTCGGGCGCCATCGGCCGCGAGGAGGTCGAGATCGTCGAGCCCGCGGTGCGGGTGCTGAAGGACCTCGGCGTCGACGCGCGGGGCCCCTACCCCGCCGACACGCTCTTCCCCGAAGAAGTGCGCCGGACCTACGACGCGGCGATCTGCCTCTATCACGACCAGGCGCTGATCCCCGTGAAGATGCTCGACTTCTGGGGCGGCGTGAACGTGACGCTGGGCCTGCCCATCGTGCGCACCTCGCCCGACCACGGAACGGCCTTCGACATCGCCGGCCGCGGGATCGCCCGCGCGGACAGCCTGATCGCCGCCATCCGGCTGGCCGCCGAGATCGCGCGGCGGCGGCCTTGAGCCTGGATCGCCTGCCGAGCCTGCGCGAGGCGCTGGAGGCCCACGGTCTCTGGGCCAAGAAGGCCTTCGGCCAGCACTTCCTTCTCGACCTCAACGTCACCCGGAAGATCGCCCGTCTGGCCGAGATCGGCGAAGGCGACCACGTGATCGAGGTAGGTCCGGGTCCGGGCGGACTGACCCGGGCGCTGCTCGAGACCGGCGCTCGCGTGACGGCCATCGAGAAGGACGAGCGCTTCCGGCCGCTGCTGCAGGAGGTCGCGGACGCGGCCCCGGGCCTCACCCTGATCTTCGGCGACGCCCTGGCGGCGGACGAGGCCGCCCTGGCGGCCGGCGAGCCGGCGCACCTGGTCTCCAACCTGCCCTACAACGTGGGCACGCCGCTGCTGATCAAGTGGCTGACCGGCCCGTGGACGCCCGCCTCGCTCACCCTGATGTTCCAGCGCGAGGTCGTGGACCGGATCACCGAGGGCCCGGGCGAAGACGCCTATGGCCGCCTGGCGGTGATCGTCCAGGCCACCTGCACGGCCCGGCGCGTGCTGGACGTGCCCGCGCGCGCGTTCACGCCGCCGCCGCGGGTGGAGTCCGCCGTGGTCAGGCTCGAGCCTCTCGCGCAGCGGCCCTCGCGCGCGCGGCTGGAGGCCCTGCAGGCGGTGACGGCCGCGGCCTTCGGGCAACGCCGCAAGATGCTGCGCTCCAGCCTGAAGGCGCTGGGCGGCGAGGACCTCGTGCGGGCAGCCGGTCTGGACCCACAGGCGCGCGCCGAGGTGATCCCGGTGGACGGCTTCCTGGCCCTTGCCGACGCCTGGCTTGCCCGCCGCTGAGGCAGCCGCTCCTATGGGCGTGGATTCGGAACGGGAGCCCGCATGCTGACCCTCTTGGGCGTGGCCGCCGTCGTGGTCGGCTTCGCCGCGCGGCTGAACCCCCTGCTCGTGGTGGTCATCGCCGCCTTCGTCACGGGGCTCGCGGCGGGGATGACGCCGGTCGAGGTCCTCGAAGCGTTCGGCAAGGCGTTCAACGAGAACCGGTTCGTCACGGTGGCCTATCTGGTGCTTCCCGTCGTGGGCGTGGTGGAGCGCGCCGGGTTGCAGGAGCGCGCGCGCAGCCTGATCGGGCGCTTCCGGCAGGTCTCGGTGGGCCCCCTGCTCATCCTGTACCTCGCGTTCCGGCAGATCACCTCGGCGCTGGGGCTGACCTCGATCGCCGGCCAGACGCAGAGCATCCGACCGATGGTCGCGCCGATGGCCGAGGGCGCCGTCGAGACGCGGACCGGACCGCTGGACGCCGCGACGCGCCAGGACGTCCGCGCCATGGCGGCCGGGACGGACAACATCGGCCTCTTCTTCGGTGAGGACATCTTCATCGCCATCGGCTCGATCCTGCTGATGGTGGGCTTCCTGGCCTCCAGCGGGATCACGCTCGACCCGATCCAGCTGTCCGTCTGGGCCATTCCGACCGCCATCGTCGCGTTCGTGATCCATGGCGCCCGGCTGGTCCTCTTCGACCGCAGGACCCGGCGGAGGACGGCCGGATGATTCAGTTGTCGGCCGTCTACCTGCTCGCGGGCGCGCTGTTCGCCGCCTTCGCCGTGCTGAGCGCCCTGGACCGAAACAACACCAAGCGGCTCGGCAACGCCCTGTCCTGGGGGCTCGTGGCGCTGAGTTTCCTCGCCGGCGACCGGCTCGGCGACCTCGGCAACGGGGTGCTGGTGCTGGGTCTCGCCCTCATCGCCGGCCTGGGCCTGCTGGGCCGCGGCGCGCCCGCGACCACGTCGCCCGAGGAACGCCGGAGCCTCGCGGACCGGTTCGGGGAGACGCTGTTCGTGCCCGCGCTCAGCCTGCCCGTGGTGGTGGCGGCCGGGGTGCTGGCGACGAAGTACGGCGGCCTGACGCTGATGGACCCCAAGCAGGCCACGCTGATCTCGCTCGCGCTGGCGGCGGTGGTCGCCACGGGCGTCGGCCTGATCCTGCTGCGCCAGCCGCTCATGAGCCCCCTGCAGGAGGGCCGCCGGCTCATGGACACCGTGGGCTGGGCCGCGCTGCTCCCGCAGATGCTGGCGGCCCTGGGCGCGGTCTTCGCGATCGCGGGCGTGGGCGAGCTGATCGGCCAGCTGGTCACCAGCTACATTCCGATGGACGCGCGCCTGACGGCCGTCGCCGTCTACTGCCTGGGCATGGCGGGCTTCACCGTGATCATGGGCAACGCCTTCGCGGCCTTCCCCGTGATGACCGCCGGCATCGGCCTGCCGATCCTGATCCGCCAGTTCGGGGGCGATCCCGCCGTGATCTGCGCCATCGGGATGCTGTCGGGGTTCTGCGGCACGCTGATGACCCCGTTGGCGGCCAACTTCAATCTGGTGCCGGCCGCGCTCCTGGAGCTGCCCGACCGCTACGCGGTGATCAAGGCGCAGATCCCGACGGCTCTTCCCCTCCTGATCGCCAATGTGGTGCTGATGTATGCCTTCGCGTTCTGAACTCGGACTGACGGCCGAGCTCGCCTCGCGGTTCGCCCGGATCGCGCTGGGCCACGTCGGCCGCGAGTACCCCAACAAGGTGGATCACGTGCTGGCCGGGCCCGGAGACGTGCGCGGGCCGCGCGACCTGCACCCGATCTACTACGGCAGCTTCGACTGGCACTCGTGCGTCCACGGCTACTGGACGCTGGCGACCGTGCTCCGACGCCATCCGGAGATCCCCGAGGCGGGCGCGATCCGATCGCTCTTCGACGAAAGCTTCACCGTGGGGAACGTGGCCGCCGAGACCGCCTATGTGGAACGGCCCGCGTCGCGCGGTTTCGAGCGGCCCTACGGCTGGGCTTGGCTGCTGAAGCTGCAGAGCGAACTTGTGGCCCATGACGCGCCCTGGGCGGCGACGCACCGGCCGCTGGCCGACGCCTTCGCCCAGAGGTTCCGGGACTTCCTGCCCATCGCCGCCTACCCGATCCGGACGGGCGTCCACTCGTCCACCGCGTTCGCGCTGGCGCTGGCGTCCGACTACGCGCGGGTCGTCGGAGACACGGAACTGCTGGAACTGTTCCGCGAGCGGGCGGTGGCCTGGCACGGGCAGGACCGTGACGCGCAGGCGTGGGAGCCTTCGCTCGACGACTTCCTGTCGCCCACCCTCATGACCGCGGAGTGCCTGCGACGCCTGCTCCCTGCGGCGGACTTCCGCGCCTGGCTGGCGGCCTACCTGCCCCGGTTGGCGCGGGGCGAGCCGGCGAGCCTGTTCACGCCCGCCGCGCCCACGGACCGCACCGACGGCAAGATCGCCCACCTGGACGGACTGAACCTGTCGCGCGCGTGGTGCTGGCGCGAGATCGCCGCGACGCTCGACGCGGACGACCCGGCGCGCACCGCGGTGTCGGCGGCCGCCGATGCGCATCTGGCCGCCGCCCTGCCGCACGTGGCCGGCGACTACATGGGCGAGCACTGGCTGGTTTCGTTCGCCCTGCTGGCGCTGACGGCGGGGTCCTGACCCACAGCGGCAGGGAAAGCGCCCTACGCCGGCGCCTTTTCCCGCTCCAGGACGTAGTCGTCGGGGTTGGGGGCCAGGGTGGCCTTCCAGTAGTCGATCAGGCCGAAGGGCCAGTTCTGGCTGACGCGGCCGAACTGGTTCTTGTACCAGCTGGACACGTGCGGCGAGCCCCAGGCCCAGCCGGCGTTCGCCTCATCCACGCGCTTGTTGAACTCGTCGTAGACCGACGCCTTCGGCTCCATCGCCGCCGCGCCCGTCTCGGCCAGCAGCTTGAGCGCGCCCACGATGTAGCGGACGGCGCACTCGGAGAAGAAGATGATCGAGCCGTTCACGACGATGTTCGTGTTGGGGCCGTAGATCGTGAAGAAGTTCGGGAAGCCGGGGTGCGTGATGCCGAGGTAGGCGCGCGCGTCGCCGCCCCAGCTCTCGTGCAGGTCGCGTCCGCCCCGGCCCTTCACCTTGAGGAACGAGAGGAAGTTCGAGGCCTGGAAGCCGGTGCCGTAGATCAGCACGTCGGCCTCGTATTCCTTGCCGTCGGCGGTGACGACGCCCTTGGGCGTGACCCGGGCGATCCTGTCGGTCACGAGATCGACGTTGTCGCGCTTCAGCGCCGCGAGCCAGACGCCGTTGTCGAGCACGGCGCGCTTGCCGCCGACCGGATAGTTCGGGGTCACCTTGGGCAGCAGGTCGGGCCGGTCGGCGAGCTGGGCCGAGAAGCTGGCGATGGCCATGTCGCGCAGGCCCGCGTTCATCTCGCTGACGGCGCCGGGGCCGCCGTTCCACAGCGGATCGGACTTCACCATGGGCAGGAAGCCCTCGGTGGTCATCCAGAACAGCCAGAAGCGGTACCACTTGTCGTAGTAGGGCACGTGCTCGAGGGTCCACTTCATGCCTTCGGGCACATCCTCATGGTAGTGTGGCACGGGCAGGCCCCACGGCGGGGTGCGCTGGAACACCGTCAGGTGCGCCACCTTGGGCGCGATCTCGGGCACGAACTGGTAGGCCGAGGCGCCGGTGCCGATGACGATCACCTTCTTGCCGGTCAGGTCGACGTCGTGGCGCCACTCGGCGGAGTGGAAGGCGGGGCCCTCGAACGTGCCCATCCCCTCGATCTCCGGGAAGCGCGGGCGGTTCAGCTGGCCCACGGCGGTGACGACGGCGTTGGCCTCGACGACCTCGGTCTTCCCGTCCTTGCCCTTCAGCGTGGCGCGCCAGACCGAGCGGGCCTCGTCCCAAGCCAGGGTCTCGACCAGGGTCTCGAAGCGGATGTGCTTCTTCAGGTCGTACTTGGCCGCGATGCCGCGGAAGTACTCGAGCAGCACGGGCTGCGGCGAGAAGTGCTGGGGCCAGGCGTGGTTGGGCTCGAACGAGTAGCTGTACATGTGGTTCGAGTTGTCCACCCGGCAGCCGGGATAGGTGTTCTCGAACCAGGTGCCGCCCACGTCGGGGTTCTTGTCGACGATCTCGAACGGCACGCCCGCCTGGCTGAGGCGGATGCCGGTGAGCAGGCCCGACATGCCCGCGCCGATCACCAGCACCTTCATCCGCCGCGCGGCGGCCTGCACCTGCGGCGCCTCGAAGTGGGGCTCCTTGGAGCTGCGGCCCTTCAGGGACAGCTCGTCCACCAGGAAGTCGACGTACTGCTCGGGGATCGCGGCGCCGGCCACGAAGTCCATCTGCCGGCGCAGGATGTCTGTGGCGGGGTTCTGCAGCGCGAGCGGTCGGCCGCCCAGATAGGCGTGGATCGCGGCGGCGGCGCGCTTGCGGATCTGCGCCTGCTCGGCCTCCGGGATGCCCGTGTCGCCGCGGGAAAGCGGGTTGTAGACGGGCGTCCACTCGGACTTCAGCCAGTCGGTGTCGCCGGTCATCTGGACCATGGCGCACATCAGCGCCGGCAAGTGGGCGTCCTTCAGGATCTCTTCGATCTGCTCGACGGTCTCCGCCATACGCTCCTGCCCATTAGGTTATCGTTGTTCCGTTGGCCGGGAGCATGCCTCCCGCAGGCGGCTGGCGGAAGTCCTCACGTGGCGTCAGGACGGCATCCCGCCGGCGTCAGGCCTGGGCCTCACGGATGCGGGCGAGGACCTCGGGCGGCAGGACCATCCCGGCGGCCGCCACGTTCTCGCGCAGGTGGGCCGGGCGCGTCGCGCCGAAGACCGCGGCGCTGACGCCGGGGTTGGCCAGGACATAGGCCAGGGTCGCCTGGGAACCGGTCATGCCGGGCAGCTCGTGGAGGAACCGGAAGCGGCGGCCGCGGGCGAGCTCGCCCCGGTGCTTCGCGAGGGCGCGCGCCGCGTACCAGACGTCCTGAGGCCCTCTCAGGCGGGCCAGAAGCGGCCGCGTGTGGCCCATCGCCAGGGGCATGCCGGCGAGCACCCCCTTCCCGGCCGCCGCGGCGCGGGCGATCAGCGGTTCGCGCTCGGGGCGCAGGACGTTGTAGTCGACCATCAGAACGTCGATCTGCGACAGCCCGACGGCATGCTCCGTCACCGCGGGGTCGAAGCTGTTGAGGCCGACGGCGGCCACGAGGCCTCTGCGCTTCAGCCCGTCCAGGGCGGCCAGCATCGGATCGTCCAGCTCGGCGATCGACGGGCCGTGCAGCTGCAGGAGACCGAGGCGCTCGAGGCCCAGGTTGCGCAGGCTGCGCTCGGCGCTCGCGACCACGGCGGCCGGGGCCATGTCGCGCGCGATGCGGCCGCCGCCGGCGTGGAAGGTTCCGGCCTTGGTGGCGATCACGAGGCCGGAGGCGTCGCGCCCCTGCAGCGCGCGGCCCAGGCGCGGCTCGGCCTCGCCGGCGGAATAGCTGGCGCCGGTATCGAACAGGGTGACGCCGAGGTCGATGGCCTCGTGGACGAGACCCAGGGCCGTGCGCTCGTCGAAGGCCGGCTTGCCCCACCAGCTGGCGCAGCCGAAGCCGAGCTCGGAGACCAACAGGCCGGTCCGGCCAAGGGCTCTGCGGCGCATCAGGGGCGCTTGCCGAACGCGCGGGCGATGGCCGGCAGCACGACGGTCCGCCAGGCGTCCGACCCCGGCATCACCGGCTCGAAGTGGCCGGCGCTCCTGACCTCGATCGCGTCCGCCCGGTCGCCCGCGGCGCGCACGGTGGCGGCGTAGGCGCGGCCCGTGGCGGGCGGCATCACATGGTCGAACTCGCCGTGGATCATCGTCACCGGGACGCCGGCCGGCAGCAGCGCCGCCGGCGAGGTCTCGGCGTAGGTCTCCGGCGGCGCGACCTGCGCCAGCGTCGGGCCGCAGACGCCGGAGAAGACGCCCTCGTGGGCCTGAAGGTCGCCGATGCCGCCGAGGCTGACGACGGCGCGGATGGGCAGAGGGTGGGCGCGCGACAGCGGGCTCGACGCCGGCAGCTTCCCGCGCGACGCGGCCCAGAGCGCCAGGTGTCCGCCGGCCGAGTGGCCGAGGGCGACCACGCGCTTCGCGTCCAGCCCGTACTTGGGCGCCTCGGCGCGGAGCCGGTCGACGGCGTCGGCGACGTCGAGGAACGTGCCGGGATAGCCTGCGCCCGCCTCGCCCAGCCTGCGGTACTCGACATTCCAGACGGCGTAGCCGCGGGCGGCGAGGTCGGCGGCGATGCCGCTGGTCTGCGGCAGGCCCTGGTACTCGGCGAGGAAGCAGCCGCCATGGATCAGCACCACCACCGGATGCGGGCCCTCGCCGGGCGGCAGGAAGAGCTCGACCACCTGGGCCGGCGCCGGGCCGTAGGCGATCCGCGCAGACGGAGCCGCCCGCGGCTGGCCCATGTAGGCCTCGACCGACGCCGGGGCGGCGCGCGCCGGACCCGTCACCGCGGCGCCCGCCGGCAGGATCGCCGCCGCAAGGATCGCCGCCAAGCCAGGGCGCCCGGCGTTGCGGTCACGCGTCGTCTCCTGTTTCACCCGGCCTACTTCGACCCATTCGCGCCGCCGGGACAAGTCAGCCCTCGTCGGGAGGTGGCTTGCCCGGCGCTCGCACGGTCACGCCCCGGCGCGCGAGGGCCTCGCGCACCAGCACCTCCATCTGGGCGTTCACGCTGCGCAGCTCGGACCCTGCGAGCCGCTCGACCGCCGCAAGCACCTCAGGCGCGGTCCGGAACAGGAACGCGCGCTTTCCGGGCGAAGCCACGCGACCTAGCCGTACAGCGTGCCGGTGTTGACCACGGGCTGGGCCTCCCGATCCGCACAGAGGACCACCAGAAGGTTCGACACCATGGCCGCCTTGCGCTCCTCATCGAGGGTCACGACCTCCCGCTCGCCAAGCTGCTGCAGCGCCTGCTCGACCATGCCGACGGCGCCGGCGACGATCTTCTGGCGCGCCGCGATCACGGCCTCGGCCTGCTGGCGCTTGAGCATGGAGCCCGCGATCTCGGGCGCGTAGGCCAAGTGCATCAGGTGCGCCTCGTCGACCATGATCCCGGCTACGGCGACCCGGGCCGACAGGTCGGCCTTCAGCTTCTCGCCCACGATCTCGGCGTCGTCGCGCAGGGTGTGCTCGCCGTCGTCGGCGTGATCATAGGCGTACTGCCGCGCCACTTCGCGCAGGCCCGTCTCGATCTGGATGTTCACGAAGGTGGCGTAGTCGTCGACGTCGAAGAGCGCCTGCGCGGAGTCGCCCACGCGCCAGACCACGTTGGCGGCGATCTCGATGGGGTTCCCGCGCCGGTCGTTCACCTTCAGCGTCTCGCTGGTGACATTGCGCACCCGCAGGCTGATCTTCTTGCGGCCATACCAGGGCAGCACCCAGCGCAGCCCCGGCCGCCGGTCGGTGCCCTTGTAGTCGCCGAAGAGGGTGATCGCGACGCCCTGGTTCGGCTGCACGGTGTAGAGGCCCGTCATCAGCAGGATCACCACAACCAGGAACAGCGCCGCGGCGGCGACGAAGGGCCCGCTGTCAGCCCGCCCACCCAGCACGACGGCGTAGACGCCGGCGCCGAGCAGCACCAGGAGCGCGAGCAGCATCAGCGCGCCGTTCACGCCGCCGCCGGGACGCTCCTGCGTCCGATTGATCGTCCGCTCGCTCACAGGTCGACCTCCTTGATCACGTGGCCGCCGCCGAAGGCCTTGGCCCGAATGCTCAGCACCTTGTGCGCGCGCTGGCGGCGCAGCAGCACATGGTGCGCGTGCGTGCCCCACGAGGGATCACGCGCGGAGGTGAACCCGATCACCTCCCAGCCTTGCGCCACCAGGGCGCTCAGCGGCTTGTCCTCGCCGTTCATGCGATCCTCCATTCACTATCAAAGTGATATCACTTTTCTCGAGCGTTGCAATGGCGCGGCGTGCGCCTCGGCCGGTCAAGTGGATCAACGCCGCGCCCCATTTTCCGGAACGCGCGCTGGCGCGCGCTGTGACGGTTGGACTAGAAGGGCGGCTGCGGGCGGCTAGCTCAGCTGGTTAGAGCACCTCGTTTACACCGAGGGGGTCGGGGGTTCGAATCCCTCGCCGCCCACCAGCCCGACACGGCGCCGGAGCGAAGCGAACGAAGGCTGTCCCTAGACCCTCGCCGGGCCACCGACGGCCTCGTGGCTGAGCAGGCGCGAGAAGAACCGCCCGACCACCAGGAAGACCAGCGCAGCCCCCGCCGCGATGCCCGCGTGCATCAGCCAGAACTGGCTGGCGGGCATCCGCTCGAGGAACGTGCCGAGGATGCCCACGGTCTGGTTCCCCAGGAAGAGGTGGAGGTAGTAGACGCCGATGATCGTCGAGCCGAGCGCCACCGGCGCCGCGCGGGCGTAGAGCGCCAGCGAGACGGGCAGCATGTTCGCGAACGCGATCGAGTTCAGCACGTGGAACAGGACGCACCACCAGATGCTGACCTTGGCGCCCGTCTGCTCGGCGATGATCGCGCCGGCGGCGAGGCACAGGACGCCGCTCACCGAGATGAAGGCGCCGATCGTCAGCTTGCCGATCTCGTCCGGTTCCTTGAACCGCTTGGCCCACAGCCGCCAGAAGACGACCATCCCCGCGAGGAAGGTCACGGACACCACGGAATCGAGGGTGATCAGCCAAGTGGTGGGCACCTTCTCGCCCATGAAGTTCAGGTCCACGCCGCGATCGGCCCAGACCAGGTAGGCGTTGAAGATCTGCTGGTTGCAGAGGACCGAGGCGGTGAGCACCGGGATCAGCGCCACGAGCAGCATGATCGTGCGCCACTCGTGCGCCCGCAGCGGCGGCGGCGGCGGGGCGTTCGGGTCCTTCCGCCGGATCGGCGGATCGGGCGGCAGATGGCGGCGGCCCATCATGTAGATCACCAGCGCGATCAGCATGCCCACCCCGGCCACGCCGAAGCCGTAGTGCCAGCCCACCTTCTCGCCCAGCGTGCCCGCGATCAGGGGCGCGGCGATCACCCCGGCGTTGATGCCCAGGTAGAAGATCTGGAAGGCGTCGGCCCGTCTCAGGTCGCCCTCGGCGTAGAGCGAGCCCACCTGCCCCGCGATGTTCCCCTTGAAGGCCCCGGTGCCGAGCACCAGGCAGAGAAGCGCGAGGAGGAAGGTGGCGTCGAAGGCCATCAGGAAGTGGCCCGCCGCCATCAAGAGGCCGCCCAGGATGATCGTGCGGGTCTTGCCCAGCAGCCGGTCGGCGATGACGCCGCCGAGGATGGGCGTGAGATAGACGAGGCTGGTGTAGAGGCCGAAGATCGCCGACGCCACGGCCTGCTCGGACGGGCCGGGGCGGTACACGAACTGGATCAGGTCGTGGAAGACCTCGTAGCCCGCGATCTGCTCCACGTGCGGCGAGAACAGCAGCGTCTTGGTCATGTAGAGGACCAGGAGCGACTGCATGCCGTAGTAGGAGAACCGCTCCCACGCCTCGGTGAACGCGAGATAGCCCAGCGCGCGCGGATGGCCCAGGAAGGCCTTGTCGCCATCTCTGGCGGTCGTGGCGGTCATCGATGTCTCCAACCCCAGGCGACCTTAGAAGGAAATGCCCGGCTTGAGGAAGGCGGCCGCGAGGACCCATGCCCCGATGAGCGCGAAGATGACGGCGGCGGCGATCCGCACGTAGCGGAGCGGCACGACGCGGGTCGCCACCTCGCCCAGCAGCACGGCGGGCACGTTCGCCAGCATCATCCCCGCGGTCGTGCCGGCGGCGACGAGGCCGATGTCCTGGAAGCGGGCGCCGAGCAGCGTCGTGGCGATCTGGGTCTTGTCGCCGATCTCCACGATGAAGAAGGCGACCAGGGTGGTCAGGAACACGCCCCCGGCCCCGCGGGAGGCGGCCCCCTCGTCGTCCTTGTCCGGGATCAGGGCCCAGGCCGCCATGACGATGAAGCCGATGCCGACGGCCGCCTGGAACCAGTGGCCGCTGAGCCAGCGGGCGATGAACACCCCCACCGCCGCGGCGGCCGCGTGGTTGGCCAGCGTCGCCACGAGGATGCCCAGGATGATCGGGACGGGCCGCCGGAAGCGGGCGGCCAGCAGGATCGCGAGCAGCTGGGTCTTGTCGCCGATCTCGGCGATGGCGACGAGCCCGGCGGATATGAGGAACGGTTCCAAGTTCAGACCCATGGGGACGCGGCCGACAAAGACACGACGATGCAGGGCTCCGGCCGCGCCCGTGGGCTAACGGAGCCGCATCGCCGGTCTCGCCAATCCGGGCCCGAAGGCCCGCCGCTTGCGCCATGGCCGGGCCCTGGCGGACACGTCCAAGTCTGTTGACGCAGGCTCCGCTGGGGTGCGGACGGCTACTCCCCGAAGACGGCCCTGCCCTACGCGCCGCGCGCCCGCCGCGCAAACGAAAAGAGCGGCTGTGGCGTCCAGCCGCCTCGTCGTCGATCCGCGTCTGCCGTCAGCTGTTCAGCGTGCTCTTGAGCGAATCGCCCACCCGGAAGCGGCAGGTCTGAGTCGCCGGCCGCTTCACCTTCTCCCCCGTCTTCGGATTGCGCGCGGTGCCCGCCGCCCGCTTCACCGGCACGAAGCTGCCGAACCCGACGAGCCGCACCTCCCTGCCCGCCTTGAGCGATGTCGAGACCGACGCAATGAAGGCGTCGAGCGCCTCCTTGGCCTGCGCCTTGTTCAAGCCTGCCTTGTCGGCGATCTCCGAGACGAGCTCCGCCTTCGTCATGGTGTTTTCTCCCAGCCCGTTCTTTGTTTTGACGTGGCGGATCCAGGCTGCGTCCACCTACGCCTTATTCGAATTCAGGCACGCCAAAGCAGAGCCGTCAAACGGCAGCGGCGCGGGAATCCTCCCGCGCCGCCCGGTTTGTCACAGAATTTGATCGCGCCGCCCGTCGCAGGCGGCGCGATAC
Source organism: Phenylobacterium sp. T106 (assembly GCF_057219735.1). Classification (NCBI taxonomy): domain Bacteria; kingdom Pseudomonadati; phylum Pseudomonadota; class Alphaproteobacteria; order Caulobacterales; family Caulobacteraceae; genus Phenylobacterium; species Phenylobacterium sp. T106. The sequence goes on from NZ_JBXVWA010000005.1 coordinate 68,801, forward strand.
CCGCCTTTCGAACCTAGTGGATGCCCACCACGTCCGAGGCGTCGTCCTCGACCGGCGCCACGGCGACCGGCTCGACCTCGTTCCACTCGATCGCCACCGGCTGGCGGGTGAGCGCCTTGGCGAGCACCTCGTCCATGGTGTTGACCGGGATGATCTCGAGCGCCGACTTCACGTTGTCCGGGATGTCGGCGAGGTCCTTCTCGTTCTCCTCGGGGATCAGCACGGTCTTCACGCCGGAGCGCAGGGCCGCGAGCAGCTTCTCCTTGAGGCCGCCGATGGCGGTGACCCGGCCGCGGAGCGTGACCTCGCCGGTCATGGCGATGTCGGCCCGGATCGGGATGCCGGTCAGCACCGAGACGATGGCGGTGGCCATGGCCGCGCCGGCGGACGGTCCGTCCTTGGGCGTGGCGCCGTCCGGCACGTGGATGTGCACGTCGGTGCGCTCGAAGATCGGCGGCTCGATGCCGAACTTGGTGGCGCGGGCCCGGACGAACGAGTTCGCCGCGGAGATCGACTCCTTCATCACGTCCTTCAGGTTGCCGGTCACCGTCATGCGGCCCTTGCCCGGCATCTTCACGGCTTCGATCGTCAGGATGTCGCCGCCGAAGTCGGTGTAGGCCAGGCCGGTGATGATGCCGACCGCGTCGTCCTTGTCGGTCTCGCCATAGCGGTACTTCTTGACGCCCGCGTACTTCTCCAGCCGCGCATCGTCGACCGTGATCGAGAGGAGCTTCTCGCGCATCAGGTCACGGACGGTCTTGCGGGCCAGGTTGCCCAGCTCGCGCTCGAGGTTCCGGACGCCGGCCTCCCGCGTGTAGTAGCGGATCAGGCTGCGGATCGAGTCCTCGGGCACCACGAACTCCTCCGGCTTCAGGCCGTGGTCCTTGGTGAGCTTCGGCAGGATGTGCCGCTTGGCGATCTCGACCTTCTCGTCCTCGGTGTAGCCGGGGATGCGGATGATCTCCATGCGGTCCAGCAGCGGCTGGGGCATGTTCAGCGAGTTCGCCGTGGTGACGAACATCACCGGCGACAGGTCGTAGTCGACCTCCAGGTAGTGGTCGCCGAACGTGGAGTTCTGCGCCGGGTCCAGCACCTCGAGCAACGCCGACGACGGGTCGCCGCGCCAGTCCGCGCCCATCTTGTCGATCTCGTCCAGCAGGAAGAAGGCGTTGGTGGTCTTGGCCTTCTTCATCGACTGGATGACCTTGCCGGGCATCGAGCCGATGTAGGTCCGCCGGTGGCCGCGGATCTCGGCCTCGTCGCGCACGCCGCCCAGGGAGACCCGGACGAACTCGCGGCTGGTGGCCTTGGCGATCGACTTGCCGAGCGACGTCTTGCCGACGCCGGGCGGGCCCACGAGGCACAGGATCGGGCCCTTCAGCGTCCCCACGCGGCTCTGCACCGCCAGGTACTCCAGGATCCGCTCCTTGACCTTTTCCAGGCCGTAGTGGTCCTCGTTGAGGATGTCCTCGGCCTTCTGCAGGTCGATGGGCTTCTGCTTGGCCTTGCCCCACGGGATCGACAACAGCCAGTCGAGGTAGTTGCGCACCACCGTGCTCTCGGCCGACATCGGGCTCATGTTGCGCAGCTTCTTCAGCTCCGCCTCGGCCTTGGTGCGGGCCTCCTTCGACAGCTTGGTCTTCTTGATGCGCTTCTCGAGCTCGATCAGCTCGTCGCGGTGGTCGTCCTGCTCGCCCAGCTCGCGCTGGATCGCCTTCATCTGCTCGTTCAGGTAGTACTCGCGCTGGGTCTTCTCCATCTGCCGCTTCACGCGGTTGCGGATCTTCTTCTCGGTCTGCATGACCGAGATCTCGCCCTCCATCAGGGCGTAGACCTTCTCCAGGCGCTTCACGACGTTGAAGACCTCGAGCAGCTGCTGCTTCTCGGCGATCTTGACGCTCAGGTGACCGGCGATGCGGTCGGCCAGCTCGGACGGGTTGTCGATCTGCGGGATCGCCGCCAGCGCCTCGGGCGGGACCTTCTTGTTGAGTTTGACGTAGTTCTCGAACTGCTCGATCACCGCGCGGCTCAGGGCCTCGGCCTCGGGCGAGCCGACGCCGTCCTCCTGGACCATGGCGATCTCGGCCTCGTAGTAGTCTTCCTGGCCGGTGAAGCGGGTGATGCCCGCGCGCGCCTTGCCCTCGACCAGCACCTTCACGGTGCCGTCGGGCAGCTTCAGGAGCTGCAGGATGGTGGCGACCACGCCGACGTCATAGATGGCGCCGGGCGACGGATCGTCGTCGTCCTTGTCCTTCTGCGTGGCCAGCAGGATCTGCTTGCCCTCGCCGCGCATCGCCTCTTCGAGCGCACGCACGGATTTTTCGCGGCCCACGAAGAGCGGCACCGGCTGATGAGGGAAGACCACGATGTCCCGCAGGGGCAGGATCGGCAGAATCTTGATCTCTGACATGATGCTCTAACTCCTGGCGGGCCCCTTCAGTGGCGACCTCGCCTGCCGGATCGCGGTCACTCAAACGATGCGCTTGAGTCGGACGACCCGTCCGCCGGACCTCGGCGGCTTGCTCAACGATTTATGTGGACGGTTTCCAACACCTTTCAAGCGCAGCAAGAGCCATGCGCGACACTGCGTCCCATCGCCTCTGACAAGCCAGCTTGAGCGGGAGAACGCGGGGGCGACGCCCAAGGCCATGCCCGACCACGCCGCCTAGATATGGACGCGGCGGCCTCCGCTCAAGGCGAGGCCGTCGCGCATGACGAGACGGCCCTTCCCCCCCACGCGGGCCGGGCGAGCGGGCAGGCGGCGTGGCGGCCGGGCCTGGAGGCCTCGACCGTGCGCCAGGATCGTGCGGCAAGCGGCGTCACCGGGGGGCCGGAGCCGCGGCTCAACCGGTGTCGGGAGCGCCGGGCGGCGGCGCGGCCGAGGACATGCCCGTGGGCGTGACCTCTTCGGACGGCCAGGCGGCCTGATGGGGCCAGAGACCCTTGCCCATCACGTGGCTGACACGGTCGACGGCGTCGACCTTGGGCTCGTCCAGCGGCAGCCGCGCGCAGATGTCGGCGACCAGCGCCTCGATGTCGGCCGTCAGGAAATCGGGCCGCTCGGACTCGATCTCGACCTCGCGCGCCAGCGCCGCCAGGGCCGCCTCGCGCTCGTGGGGCTCGGCGCAGACGACCACGGCCGCGCCGAGCCGGTCTTCGATCTCGCGGCCCCGCGCGGTCCGACGCGCGACGTCCAGCAGCCTCTCGCGGGCCGCCGCCTCGGCCTCGCGCGCCAGGCGCGCTTTCAGCGCCAGCGACTGGCGCAGCGAGCGCGCGAGCCGCTGGTAGGTCCGGCCGAGGTCGGAGAACTCGGCGGCGCTCTCGGCCGCCATCATCCGCGCATGCGCTTCCTCGGCGCCGGCCAGGTCGCACGCGGCGATCCGGGCCAGGGCGGCCTCGATGTCGGGCGGCGCGGCGGTCATCCGCACATGGGGTCAGGCGGCCACGTCAGAATCGGTCGTGCGTCGGCCGCCTGCCGTCCGCCAGGCGGGAGCCGCCCTTCGCGCGAAGCGCCTTCAACGAACCACGAATGAACACGAATGCACACGAATGGGGCCCGGACCTCTCCGCGAACATTCGTGTTCTTCGTGTTCATTGGTGGTCGAAAAAGAAGGGCCTTCGGCCTGAAGGAACCGGCGGGAGGGATCGCCCCGTCAGCCTCGCGGCCGTTCGCCCTTCCAGTTCAGCTCGATGGTCACGCCGGTGGGGTCGCGGACGAAGATCTGCCTGACCGTCGTGCCGGGCGTCTCGACCGCGCGGAACTTCCGCCCGGAGCGCTGCACGCGGGCGAGCGCATCGTCGTAGTCCGAGATGTCGAAGGCGAAGTGGTCGAGGGACGAACCCGCCGACTCGGCCGCGGGCGCGTCCACCTCGACGAGGTGCACCACGTCCTTGTCGCCGGCGTACAGCCACGCCCCCGGGAACGGGAACGGCGGCCGCCAGCCCTCCACGAGACCGAGCACGTCGACCAGGAACGCCCGGGTGGCGGCCAGGTCGGCGGTGCGGATGTTGACGTGATCGAGGCCGTTGATGAGGGGCATGGGCGGAGTGTGGCGCGGGAGGCCCCGCGCCGCCAGGGGTCAGGCTCTCCAGCTCGGTCGTGTACTCATAAGCTAGCAGCAGGTGGACGCGCCCTGAGGCGGACTCCAGGAACGCCCGCGACGGGTGGAATGGGGACGTTGAACCGGCTTGCCGCCACATATTGTTCCGCCCCTCCTCTCCCAGGCGCGGCAGCGCCGTGGGAGAGGCCGGGAGAGGGCGGCGCTGAGCTGCGCGCGCGGCGCCGCCGTTGGACCAGGAGGCGACGCCTGTGGGCAAGGTCATGTCCGTCACCGCCAAGCTGCGGCGGGATCGGGCCCGCCGGCTCCGACGCGAGCAGACCGAAGCCGAGGCCCGCCTCTGGGAGGTCCTGCGCGGCGACCGGATGGACGGCTGGAAGTGGCGTCGCCAAGCCGTCGTCGGTCCCTCGACTTCCTGTGCCTCGAGGCTGCGGTGGTGGTCGAACTGGACGGCGGCGTGCATGCCGAGCGCACGGTCTACGACGAGCGCCGTGACGCCTATCTGCGGGGGAAGGGCCTGCTCGTGCTCCGGTTCGGGAACGTCGCCGCGCTCCAGGATCTCGACCGTGCCAGCTGGCGCATCCTGAGCGCCTGTCGCGAGTCCGACCCCAGCCGACGTGGGCGTCACATCGAGCGGCGTCGAGCGGGATCAGGCGCTTTCCGCCTGCGACCGGGTCCCACGCGGCGTCCCCGGCCCTTCCGACCGCGCCGCCCTCTCCCGGCCTCTCCCACAGCGCTGCCGCGCTTGGGAGAGGAGTCCTCACGGAAGCGGGCGTCATGAGTACACGGCCTAGCCGGGGACGAGGCGGACCGGCCTCGGGCCCTTGCGGCCGGTCGACAGCTTGGCCCGCACCTCCCGCGCGATAAAGGCGGGCATCTGAGCCGCATGGTCCTCCAGCCACGCCTGGACCTGCGGCGCGTGATGGCGCGCCAGCGATCGCAGCAACCACGAGACGGCCTTGGAGATCAGGGGGTCGGTCTCGCCGCAGAGACGTTCCAGCGTCTCGAAGGCGTGTGCGGCCAGACGCGGGTCCGGATCCGAGCGGACGGGGCCGGTCAGCAACACGAGCGACGCACGCCGATGGGCCACACTGGCCGAGGCCCGCCAATTCTCGAGAGCGCTTTTCCAAGCCGGCCAGTCCGCGAGCAGCTGTTCCGCCGGAAACAGGCCCTGGCAGAGATGATCGACCTCGGCCCAGCCCGTGAGCTTCGTCAGCCAACGCGCCACGTCGTCGGGCCGGACCGCCCGGCGCGCGGCCGGGTGATAGCCCAGGATCAGCGGGCCGAGCGTCTTCTCCTCGAGCGTCGGGCCATCGAACAGGCTCTCGACAACCACGAGCACGCCGGCGGCGTCCTGCCGATCCTGCGCGCGAGCCCACCGGGCAGCGATCTCGCGGCGCAGGGGCACAGGCACGCCGAGCACTTCGTGCGCGCCTTCGCCCAGGTAGTTGGCCGGCGGTCGCCGAGCCGGATCGGCCACGTCCCGAAGCTGGGCGCGCAGCCGCTCATGTTCCGGATGGATCAAGAAGGGGTCGGCGCCTGCCGCCGCCACACGGGCGCGAAGCCGACGAGCCCCGCGCCGCGCACGATCAGGCCGCGCCGCCCTTGTCGCGGCGTTCGGCGTAGATGATCAGCGGCTGGGCGCGGCCTTCGATGACTTCCGCGTTGACCACCACCTCCTCGACGCCGTCGTAGGTGGGCAGCTCGTACATGGTGTCGAGCAGCACGCCCTCGAGGATCGAGCGCAGGCCGCGCGCGCCGGTCTTGCGCACGATGGCCTTGCGGGCCACGGCGTTCAGCGCGTCGTCGGTGAAGGTGAGGCCCACGTTCTCCATCTCAAAGAGGCGGACGTACTGCTTCACGAAGGCGTTCTTGGGCTCGGTGAGGATCTTCACCAGGGCCTTCTCGTCCAGGTCGTCCAGCGTCGCGATGACGGGCAGGCGGCCCACGAACTCGGGGATCAGGCCGAAGCGGAGCAGGTCGTCCGGCTCCACCTGGCGGAAGATCTCGCCGGTGCGGCGCTCGTCAGGGTCGGAGACCTTGGCGCCGAAGCCGATCGAAGTGCCCTGCCCGCGCGCCGAGATGATCTTCTCGAGGCCGGCGAAGGCGCCGCCGCAGATGAACAGGATGTTGGTGGTGTCGACCTGCAGGAACTCCTGCTGCGGATGCTTGCGCCCGCCCTGCGGCGGCACGGAGGCGACGGTGCCCTCCATGATCTTGAGCAGCGCCTGCTGCACGCCCTCGCCCGACACGTCCCGCGTGATGGAGGGGTTGTCGGACTTCCGGCTGATCTTATCGACCTCGTCGATGTAGACGATGCCGCGCTGCGCGCGCTCGACGTTGTAGTCCGCGGCCTGCAGCAGCTTGAGGATGATGTTCTCGACGTCCTCGCCCACATAACCGGCTTCGGTGAGCGTCGTCGCGTCGGCGACGGTGAACGGCACGTCGATGATTCGGGCGAGCGTCTGCGCCAGCAGGGTCTTGCCGGTGCCCGTGGGGCCGATCAGCAGGATGTTCGCCTTGCCCAGTTCGACGTCGTTGTTCTTCGTCGCGTGGTTCAGGCGCTTGTAGTGGTTGTGGACCGCGACCGAGAGGACCTTCTTGGCGTGATCCTGGCCGATCACGTAATCGTCGAGGACTTCGCGGATTTCCTTCGGAGTGGGCACGCCATCCTTGGACTTCACGAAGGAGATCTTGTGCTCCTCGCGAATGATGTCCATGCACAGTTCCACGCATTCATCACAGATGAACACAGTCGGACCTGCGATGAGCTTACGCACCTCGTGCTGGCTCTTGCCGCAGAAAGAGCAATACAGCGTGCTCTTCGAATCTCCGCTGGCCGCCTTGGTCATGGTCTCATCTCACTCTCTCAGCGGAGCCGGCCGATGGTCTGGACGGCTTCGCCCCGGGGCGTCATCTGCCCTCGCTTGCAGGATACGCGCCGCGGGTTGTCCAAGTCTTGACATTCCCTGATCCGCGCCGGGATCACAAGCGTTCGCTTGCGGGAGCGACATTGTGAGGCGCGCACCTCCGGGAACCGGCGGCGCCTGGCACCAGATGGGAAACGCGCCGAAATGGCACAAGAGCGTGAGGACGACCCGGTGGTCGAAGAGGGTTGGGATCCGCCCATCGTGGCCTTCGATTTCGACGGCACGCTCACCGTGCGCGACAGCTACACAGCGTTCCTCAAGTGGCGGACGCCGGCGTTCCGGTGGTGGCTGGGCAGTCTGCGGCTGGCGCCGGCCGCCGTGGCCTACCTGTTCCACCGGGATCGCGGACGGATCAAAGCGGCGGCGACGAAAGTGTTCCTTTCCGGCGTGCCGCGCGAGCGTCTCGAGGCGGACGCGCGACGGTTCGCCGAGCTCTTCTCGCGCAAGCTGCTGCGGCCCGACGCGATGATCGCGTGGAAGCGGTGGCGCACGAAGCGCGTCAAGCTGGTGATCGTCACGGCCTCGCCCGACATCGTGGTGGCGCCCTTCGCCCGCGGCCTGGCGGCGCACGACCTGCTGGGAACGCCCCTGGCCTTCGACGCGCAGGACCGGGTCACCGGGGCGTTCTCGTCCCCCAACTGCCGCGGGGCGGAGAAGGTCGCCCGGCTGAAGGCCGCCTACGGCCCGGACCTGCGGGTCCACGCGGCCTACGGCGACACCAGCGGGGACACCGAGATGCTGGCGATCGCCGAGCAGCCGTACTTCCGGGTGTTCACCGGCAAGCCGTGAGGCGCGCCTGGCCGGCGGCGCGGGCCGTCGGCGTGCGCAGCTCCGACCGTCCCGGCGAATGCCGGGATCCAGTTCCACAATGCGGGATCGTGATGGGAAGAGCTCCGAGACGGCGGAACCCGCTTCCGAGCCATGCTATCTGGATCCCGGCATTCGCCTGGGTCACCGGGTATGGAGAACGGACCCTAGGGTTCTCCGGCGATCGACGCCCAGGCGTGGGCCAGCTGCGCCTCGAAGGCCTCGCGGCTGAACCCGGCGGCGGTGGCGCGGCCGGCGGCGCGGCGGGCCTCGAAGGTCTCGCCGGCGCGCAGTTCGTCGACGCGTCGCGCGAGCGTCTCGGCGATCTCGATGTAGGCGCCCTCGTCGAACCAGTCGCCGTTCTCGGGCGTGGCGTACTCGCGCCCGCCGCCGCCGGTGAAGCCCACCACCAGGGCGCCCGTGGCCAGGGCCTCGAGGGGCGGCAGGCCGAGGCCCTCACGCTCGCCGAGCGCCAGGAAGAGCTCGCTGCCCGCCATGGCCTGGGCGACCTGGGCGCGTGACATGTCCCTGATCTCGATCCACGGGACCTCGCCCAGGTCGGGCCGCAGCGAGCGGAAAGCGCCGCGGATCAGCCGCCACTCCTGCGGGCGGCGGTTGACGGTGGCGGCGATGCGGAGCCGGCGCAGCCCTCCGGCGGACGCGAAGCGCGGATCCAGCGCGGGCCGCACCACGTGGAGCGGCCGCGTCCAGCCCATCCGCCGGAGCATGTCGGCCGCGAAGCCGGACGGCAGGATCATCGCCTCGGCGCCCCAGCGTTCGATCGAAGGGACGTCCAGGAAGGCCGTGAAGCTGTAGTAAGGTCCCTGGTTGTGCAGGATCTTGCGGCAGGGCGCGTCCATGACCGCCAGCGCGCCCGCGCCGAACATCTCGCCCACCACCGCGATGTCGTCGGCCGCCAGCGACGGGGCGCCGACGCTCCAGGGCGCATCGAAGCCGGACGGGAACTCGGGCGCGAAGGCCCCTGGCGGCTCGCTTTCCGGGCGGACGAACAGGAGGCGCGCGTCGTAGCCGAACCGGCGCAGGGCCGCGACGTGGTCGAGGTTCACCAGCTGGCCGCCGGTCCGGTGCACCCCCTGGGTGACGTAGAAGATCCGCAACTGCGCGCCCCCGCCTCACCCGCACGGTGGCGGACTCGCGGGCAAACGAAAAGGGCGCCCGGCGGACCGGACGCCCTTCGCAAAGCCGGATCGCGGCGCTCAGACGTCGCCGTCACGCTTCTCCCAGACGTGGTCCACGAGGCCCCAGTCCTTCGCTTCGTGCGCGGTCATGAAGTGGTCGCGGTCCAGCGTCTCCTCGACCACCTCGATGGGTTGGCCGGTGTGCTTGGCGTAGATCTCGTTCAGGCGGCGCTTGGTCTTCAGGATGTCCTCGGCGTGGCGCTGGATGTCCTGGGCCTTGCCCGAGTAGCCGCCCGAGGGCTGGTGCACCATGATGCGGCTGTTGGGGAGCGCGATGCGGCTGCCCTTCTCGCCGGCCATCAGCAGGAACGAGCCCATGGAGGCCGCCATGCCCAGGCACAGGGTGATCACCGGGCTCTTGATGTACTGCATGGTGTCGTAGATCGCGAGGCCGGACGTCACGATCCCGCCTGGCGAGTTGATGTACATCTGGATCTCTTTCTTCGGGTTCTCAGCCTCCAGGTGCAGCAGCTGGGCGCAGATGAGGCTGGCCATCCCGTCCTCGACGGGCCCCGCCAGGAAGATGATCCGGTCCTTGAGGAGGCGCGAGAAGATGTCGTAGGCGCGCTCGCCCCGGCTCGTCTGCTCGACGACCATCGGCACGAGGCCAAGGGCGGTGGTCACGGGATCGCGCATCGGAAGTCCTTTTCGAAAGTCGCGACGCGCAGCCTGCGAAAGGCGGCGCGGCAGAGTCCCGATATCGCGTGCCCGCGGGCCCGGCGCAAGGCGGCAGGACGGCGGCAATTGCGTGCCGCCGTCCCGCAGGGCCTCACACGAACAGGAAGTCGTTGGCCTGCAGGCTGGCGAGCGAGACGTTCTGCAGCGTGATCACGTGCGTGGCGTCGAGCGTGATCACCACGTCGGCGCCCACCTGGGCCGCGCGGCTCTGCACGCCGGCGAAGTCCGTGAACTGCGCCGCGTCGAGCTGGATCACGTCCTTCGACTCGAAGTCCGTCACCACGTCCCTGCCGAAGTCGCCCGAGAAGACGAACCGGTCGACGCCGACGCCGCCCGAAAGGGTGTCGTCGCCGAGGCCGCCGTTGAGCGTGTCCGTGCCCACCAGGCCGGTCAGCTTGTCGGCGCCGCCGAGGCCGTTGATCGTGTCGTCCAGCGCCGTGCCGTTCAGCGTGTCGCCGTTGGCCGTGCCGTTGCGCACCGGCGCATTGGCCACGCCGCGGACGGTGACGTTGATGGTCCCTGTCGAGACCGCGCCGTGGCTGTCCTGCACCTGGTAGGTCAGGACGTCGATCAGCGTCTCGGGCTGCTTCAGGGCGTCGGCGGCGTCCCCGCCGGCGACATAGACCACCTTGCCGTTCACGATCGAGGCCGTGCCGGCGCCGGTCGACGACGTGACGCCGACCAGGGTCAGGGTGTCGCCCGCGTTGCGGTCGGTGTCGTTGGCCAGCACGTTGATCGTGACCGACTGGTTCTCGGCCACGGTCGCGGCGTCGCCGCCCGTGGAAGGCCGGAAGTTCACGAAGAAGCGGGCCACCGAACCGTCGTGGTCGGACGTCTGGTTGGCCACCGCCTGGTTGGCGTTGACGTGGACGATGTCGTACTGGGCGCCGGCCGCGAGCTCCGGCGAGGCCAGCATGTGGTCGATCAGCTGGTTGTTGCCCTCGAAGTTGTACGAGTAGCGCTCGTTGACCGGCAGCAGGTTGGCGAGGTTGCTCAGCCCGCCGGCCTCCAGCTGGGTGACGCTGGTCTCGAACTGGAAGGCGTTGAAGTCGCCGAGGACGAGCACGCGCGCGTCGGGGTCCGAGGCCAGCAGGTTCTCGACGTAGTTGCGGATGTGCAGCGTCTGCTCGACGCGGCGGTCGTCGCCCGCGTTGAGCGCCGGCTGGTTCTGTCCGAACAGTCCGTCGCTGCCCAGGCGCGAGGTGTTGTGCACGCCGATCAGCGTGACCGTCTCGCCGCCGAACGTGAAGACGCCCACCAGCGGCTTGCGGCTGTTCGCGTAGGTGTCGCCGTTGGCCGGCGTCGTGTCGGTGATCTGGCTGACCGAGACGAAGCCCACGCGGTCGGGATTGTAGAGGTAGCCGTTGCGGATGTTGCCGTTCCCCTCCCCGCCGTTCTGGTTGTTCCCGGTGGGGGCCACCTCGACGTAGACGTAGCGGGGCCCGCCGGCGGCGACGATGGCGTCGATCAGCTTCTGGGCGGTCGGCTGTCCGGAGTAGTTCGTCCCGGCGCCGGGGCCGTCGGCGTCCTGCACCTCCTCGAGGCCGACGATGTCCGGCGCGCCCAGGTTGGTGACGATGTTGCCGGCCAGGGCGTCGAACTTGGCCTGCGGGTCGAGGGGGTCGAGGTTCTCGACGTTGAAGGCGCCGACGGTCAGGTGCTCGGCGCCGCCGCGCAGCGTGGTGGTCTCGCGGGGGAGGACGACGGGGCCGCTGCCGGCCGACCCGATCGCGGTGGGCAGCACCTCATAGTTGCCGCCGAAGTAGTGCATGATGCCGGTGATGTCGCCGAGGTCGTCGCCCGTCACCGCGTTGGGCTTGGCGCCGATCGGCGCGACGCCGCTGTCATAGAAGATCTGGACCCGCTCGGGGTTGAAGTCGCCGGCGCTCACCGTGATGCCGCCCGCGGCGTTCATGCCGGTGGCGTTCGCGCCCTGGTTGGCGACCACCCACGTGGAGTTGCCGTTGGTGGGGCCGACGGCCTGGGCGTCCGGCACCGTCACCCGCATGCCTTCCAGCGACTCGTAGAAGTCGATGGCGTCCTCGGCGGGGTCGAAGACGGCGAAGTCGTCGTTGTCGATCACCGAGGTCGGGACGAGACGGCCGCCCGTCCCGAGCACGACCGCGGCCGGCAGCGGGTTGCCGCTGCTGAGCACCGTGATGATCGGCGAGTCGATCTCGGTGATGCCGAGGTTGTTGGCGTTGGAGCCGAAGAACTCGTTGACGTCGCCCTCGACCCGCACGAGGTCGCCCACGCTGACCGTCGGCGCGGCGCCGGTGAAGACGAAGATGGCCTCGGACGTGGCGTCGTTGGCGTCGGGGTTCGGATCCTGGATCCAGAAGCCGCGCGCGCCGGTGGTGTCGATCGCCGTGACGATCCCGGTGGTGAACACGTGCGCCCCGTTGAGCGGCGAGATGTGGCCCGCGCCCTGGATGTCGTGGATCGGCACCGGGGTGGTGTCGTCGTTGAGGATCGTCCCGGTCCCCTCGCCCGAGCCCTGGATCGTGGCCGCGCCGCTGACGTTGACGAGGTTGCTCAGCACGACCTTGAAGGTCTCGTTGGCCTCGGTGGTCATGTCGCCGTTGATGGTGACCGAGATGGTCTGGGTGGCGGGCCCGCCGGCCGCGAAGGTCAGGGTCCCCGAGGCGGCGACGTAGTCGCTCCCGGCCGTGGCGTTGCCGCCGCTCGTGGCGAAGTCGACCGAGAACTCGCCCGCCGTGTTGCTGCGGGTGACGGTGAACACCATGGTGGTCACGCCCGCGTCGCCCTCGAGGATGGAGACGCTGTCGATCGTGACGCTGGCGCCCACCGCGGCGGCCTGGCTGGTGACGCTGATGTTGTCCATGCCGATGAACGCGTCGCTTCCCGTGGCGTCCACGGTCATGAAGCGGATCTGGATCGTGGCCTGGCCGTTCAGCGCGCTGGGCAGGTCCAGCGAGATATGGCCCGTCGCGGCGTTGGCGATGTAGGCGCCCGGCACGTTGGTCCAGGTCTCGCCGTCCGCCAGCCGGTACTGGATGTTGAACTGCTGCACCGCCGCGTCGGCGTCGAGTCGGCGCAGGTCGAGGTCGAGGTGCAGGCTCTGGCGGCCCGTGGCGTTGAGGTACAGCACGAGGCTGGGGGCGTCGGCCGTGCCCGACCCCTGGAAGCCCACGACCGGATCGGCGCCATGGAACTCGGCGACGCCGCCGTTGCTGATGCCGAAGCTCGACTGGTTGGCGATCACGTCGACCGCGCCGAGGTTCGACCCGGTGAGCGTGCGCGCGTCCGTGGTGACGAGCGACGTGCTGCTGATGTCGCCCAGGTAGCCGACGATGCTGGGCACGTTGCTCCAGTCGTCGTTGACGGTGATCAGGGAGATGTTGGACCAGTCCTGGAAGAAGTCCCCACCAGCCAGGTTGAAATAGACCGCGCTCATTATGCCCCCACTGAAACACCCGTTACGCGGCCCCTCCCCAGGGGCCGGTCAAGCAACCAAGCCTGCCCCAGGTTCGAGCGCAAGCGCCGGCAGCCGTTCGCCCACAGGCGGCGCACCGTTGCAGCCGCGCTGCCCGCGCAGAGCCCGCTCTGCGCAAGGATCGGGCTGGCTTAGCGAGCCCGGGTGACAGGTCGAAGACGGTCTGATCAAAGTCCCGCGTCCGCCACGCGGGCGGCGATCCCCATCGACGGCGCATCCCGCCGCGGCTCAGGAGTCCCGAATGAAGTTGGCCTTCATCGCCGCCGCCCTCAGCCTCGCGGCGGGGCCGGTCGCCGCGGCGGTCAAGCCGGTCCCCCGCGACGAGCGGGTCTGGGCCGCGGCCGAGGCGGCGCGCGCCGAGCAGCTGAAGCTGCTCGAGACGGTGGTGAACATCGACTCCGGGACGGGCGACGTCGAAGGCGGCCGCAAGGTCGCCGCCGTCCTGATCCCGCGCCTCGAGGCGCTGGGCATGACGGTCGAGAAGGTGCCGGCCGAGGCGCCGGGACTGCCCGAGAACATCGTCGCCACGCTGAAGGGCACGGGCAAGGCCCGCATCCTGCTGATCGGGCACCTCGACACCGTGTTCGAGCCCGGGACGGCGGCGAAGTGGCCCTACTCGGCGGCCGGCGACCGGGCCACCGGGCCCGGCGTCGGCGACGAGAAGGGCGGGGTCGTGGCCGGGGTCTACGCGCTCAGGATCCTGCGCGACCTCGGGTTCAGGGACTTCCGGCAGATCGTCTTCCTGATCGAGAGCTCGGAGGAGCGCGGGTCCCCGGGCACGCGCAAGCTGATCGACCGCCTGCTGGCCGACGCCGACGTGGAGCTGAACCTCGAACCGGGCGACGCCCCCGACGTGATCACGGTCTGGCGCAAGGGCTCGACGGTCGTGAACATCGCGGTCAAGGGCCGCGCCGCGCACGCCGGGGTCGCGCCGCAGGAGGGCCGCAACGCGGCGGAGGAGCTGATCAACCAGCTCAAGGGAACGGCGCAGTTCCCGAAGACCGGCGACGGCACGACGCTGAACCTGACGGTCCTGGACGCGGGCACGCGCAACAACATCATCCCCGAGGACGCCAGCGCGACCCTGAGCCTGCGCGTGCGGGAGAAGGCCGAGGCCGAGCGCGTCTTCTCGGTGCTGGAAGCCAACGCGCGCACGACGGTCATTCCCGACACCCGGGTGACGGTGACGCGGCAGCCCTCCTTCCCGCCCCTGCCCGACAATCCCGCCACCGACGCCCTCGCCGACCGCGCGGAGGCGATCTACGCCGGCCTGGGACTCTCGCTCGGCCGGGGCGGCAATGGCGGCGCCTCGGAGTCGGCCCTGGCCCACGAGGCGGGCGTGCCGGCGCTGGACGGACTGGGCCCGGTCGGCGGGGCGTTCCACTCCGACAAGGAGTGGATCGACCTCAGGAGCGTGACGCCGCGGCTCTACCTGCTGACGAAGCTGATCATGGACGTGGCGAAGACGCCGCCCGCGCGGCACGCCCCGACGCGCTGAGCGTCGGGTTCAGGCGGCGATCCCGGCGATCCACTCGCGCAGCACCGCCAGCACCTGCTCGGGCGGCGCGTACCCGCGCGTGACGACGCCGTAGACCCCCTGGGCGTTCGGCCCGCCGACCAGGGTGGGAAAGCCCGTGACGCCGGCGCGGTGCGACGTCGCGTAGTCGCGCCAGGTCTCCTGCTTGGCGTCCTCGGTGGACCAGTCGGCCAGGAAACGCTCGCGGTCGAGCCCGAAGTCGGCGGCGAGATCGGCCAGGACCTCGGGGCGGGTCACGTCCCGGCCCTCGGCGTAGAAGCCGCGCTGCACGGCCGCCAGGTATCGCAGGGCCACGTCCTGCCCCTCGCGGCGCACCACCACCACGGCGCGCGCGGCGGGGTCGGTGTCGTAGACGAAGCCGGGCTGGTTGATCACCGCGGGATCGAAGGGCAGACCGGACGCCTCGTGCACATGATGCCAGTGCCCGGCGATGTCGACCTTGGCCTTGTCGGTCATCGGCTCTTCCGTGCCGGGCCGCAGCCCCCCCATGATCACCCGGATCGGCAGGGCGTTGCCGTAGGCGGCGCGGACCTGCTCGATGACCGGCGAGAACCCGTAGCACCACGAGCACATCGGGTCGGAGAAGTAGATCAGATGCGGGCCGTCCATCCCTCGCCTCCTTGTCCGCGCGATGATCGCAGCGATCCGGCCACGGGTCACGCGCGCTCTTCACCTTCGCCGCCCATTGGGTCCACACTCGTCACATGGCGCACGACCACCACGACCACCATCACGACCACGATCATGAGCAGGAGCCGCCCTCCGAGATCGCCCTGCGCGTGAAGGCCCTGGAATCGCTGCTCGTGGAGAAGGGCCTTGTCGAGTCGGCGGCGCTCGACGCCATCGTCGACCACTATGAGCACAAGGTCGGCCCCAGGAACGGCGCGCGCGTGGTCGCCCGGGCGTGGACGGACCCGGACTACCGCCGCCGGCTGCAGGAGGACGCGACCGCCGCGATCGCCGAGTTCGGCTTCACCGGGCGCCAGGGCGAGCACATGATCGCGGTGGAGAACGGCCCCGGCGTTCACAACCTCGTCGTCTGCACCCTGTGCTCCTGCTACCCCTGGCCCGTCCTGGGCCTGCCGCCGGTCTGGTACAAGTCGCCGCCCTACCGCTCGCGCGCCGTGATCGATCCGCGCGGCGTGCTGCGCGAGTTCGGAACCGAGCTCCCGGAAGACGTCGAGGTGCGGGTCTGGGATTCCACGGCCGAGGTCCGCTACCTGGTCATTCCCGAGCGCCCGCAGGGGACCGAGCACCTGGACGAGGGGGCCCTGGCCGCCCTCGTCACGCGGGACGGCATGATCGGGACGGCGCGGCTGTGAACGGCGTGCACGACATGGGGGGCATGCACGGGATGGGTCCCGTCGCGCCAGAGCCGGGCGAGCCCGTGTTCCACCACGCGTGGGAGGGCCGGGTCCACGCCATGACCCTCGCCTCCCCGACCCGGGGAAACATCGACGCGGGCCGGCACCAGCTCGAGCGGCTGCCGCCGGCGGAGTACCTGCGGATGAGCTACTACGAGAAGTGGCTCGCCCGCCTCGAGCTGCTGCTGGTGGAAGGCGGGTTCGTGACCGCCGAGGAGCTGGCGACGGGCCGGGCCGACCCGGCCGCGCCGAAGGGGACGCCGGTGCGCCCCGCGGACAGTGTCGAGGCCGCGCTCACCGGTCCCTATTCCTACGTCCGCGAGGGCGGGGCGCCCGCCTACGCCGTCGGCGACAGGGTCCGCGCCCGCCGGATCAGCCCGCCGGGCCACTGCCGCCTTCCGCGCTACGTCCGCGGCTGCGTCGGAACGATCCTGCGCCGCCACGGCGCGCATGTGCTGCCGGACGCCAACGCGCACGACCTGGGGGAGCAGCCTGCGCAACTGTACACGGTGCGCTTCGCCGCGCGCGACGTGTGGGGGCCCGAAGCGTCCGCCGTCGACAGCATCAGCCTGGATCTGTGGGAGCCCTACCTTGAGCGCGCCTGACGTCCTGGCGCTGCCGCGTCTCCCGCGCGACGCCGAGGGGCCCGTCTTCGCCGAGCCCTGGCAGGCGCAGGCCTTCGCGCTCGCCCTAAGGCTCCATGAGGCCGGCGCGTTCAGCTGGCCCGACTGGGCGGAAGCCCTGTCGCAGGAGCTGGCCAAGGACCCGGCCGACGACGGCTCCCGCTACTACGAGCATTGGGTGGCCGCGCTGGAGCGGCTGGTCGACACCGGGGGTCTCACAAGCGCTGACGAGCGTGCCGCCCGGCAGGCCGCCTGGGCCGAGGCCTACCGGCGCACGCCTCACGGCCGACCCGTCGAATTGTGAAGCTTCCGGGAACCGTCGCCATGACCACGCGCTCAAGCTCGTGGAGGACGGCATGGTTCAACTTGCGGTGACCCTGAAGGACGGGGACTGGACGGTCTTTCACGACGGCAAGGCCGTGGCCGGCGAGCTCTCCCGCTCGGCCGCCGTGCAGATGGCCAAGGACCTGGCGTTCGAGGCCGAGGAGCGCGGCGAACCGGTCGAGCTCCTGATCCAGGGCTACTATGGCGAAGTGAGCCGCCGCATCACGGGCGGCTCCGAGGACTAGCCCCGACGCATCTGCGCCTTCATCTCGCGCTTCGCGCGGGCCTCAGCCTTGGCCTGGGCCTTGCGGGCCTTCCGCTCGTCGCGCTTCAGCTGGAGCATCAGCTCCTCGTCGTTCTCGCGCGCCAGGCGGGCCTCTTCCTCGGCCTTCTCCTTGGCGATGCGCGCGGCTTCCTTCTCGGCGGCGCGACGCTCGCGGACTTCCGCCAGCTCGCGCGCCTTCTTCTGCTCGCGCGTCTCGAAGGCGCCTTCGGCCCGGACGGTCGGCTTCGGCTTGAACTTCTCGAGGAGGGCTTTCCGGGCCTCGGCCTGAGCGGCGAGACGATCGGAGAAGCCAGGCATGACCTTGGATTCTCTCATGTTCACTTATGGCAGTTGATGAAACTGGTTGGCCCCGCGAGGGAAACCCCCGCGGGAGCCGAGAGGTTGCGCGACCTCAGCCGACGATCTCGTCGTCCTTGAAGAACTGCGCGATCTCGATCCCGGCGTTCTCCAGGCTGTCCGAACCGTGCACCGAGTTCTCGCCCACGCTCTCGGCGTAGAGCTTGCGGATCGTGCCGTCGGCGGCCTGGGCCGGGTTGGTGGCGCCCATCACCTCACGGTACTTCGCCACGGCGTTCGGGCCTTCCAGCACCTGCACCACGACCGGCGCGGAGGTCATGAAGTCGACGAGCTCGCCGTAGAAGGGGCGCTCCTTGTGCACCTCGTAGAACTTCTCGGCCTGGGCCTTGCTCATCCGGATGCGGCGCTGAGCCACGATCCGCAGGCCGGCGTCTTCGATCACCGCGTTGATCTTGCCGGTCAGGTTCCGCCGCGTGGCGTCCGGCTTGATGATCGAGAAGGTGCGTTCGGTCATGGGCTCCGCTGGGCTACTGCAGATGTGGGAAAGACGCGGGGCGTGCCCCCGCGCGAGTGGCGCGGTCTATATCGTGATGCCGCCCGCCAGCGCAACCCGGGATGCGGCCCGGGCGCCGGGCCAGATTCGCGCAGGCATGACGCACCCGCGCGCGTCTGCTAGAGCCCCCCGCCAGCTAGCCCCATGTTGCAGATCAACGACCTTGTCCTCGACGCCTGGGGACGCCGCTTCTTCGACCACGCCACGGTCACCCTGCCCAAGGACGCCAAGGTCGGCCTCGTGGGGCGCAACGGCGTGGGCAAGACCACGCTGTTCAAGGTCATCCTGGGCCAGCTCGTCCATGGCTCGGGCGAGATCGGCCTGCCGCGCCATGCCCGGATCGGATCGGTCGACCAGGAGCATCCCGCCACCCCCGTCTCCCTGCTCGACACCGTGCTCGAGGCCGATGTCGAGCGGCACACCCTGCTGGGCCGGCTGGACACCGCGCCCCCCGAGGACCTGGGCGACATCTACGCGCGCCTGATCGAGATCGACGCCGATCGCGCCCCTTCGCGCGCCGCCGAGATCCTCGCGGGCCTGGGATTCAGCCAGGCCGACCTGGCGCGGCCGATGGCCGAGTTCTCGGGCGGCTGGCGGATGCGCGTCGCGCTGGCCGCGAGCCTGTTCGCCGAGCCCGACCTGCTGCTGCTGGACGAACCCACCAACTACCTGGACCTGGAGGGGGCGCTCTGGCTCGAGGCGCGCCTCAAGAAGTACCCCCACAGCGCCATCGTGATCAGCCACGACCGCGAACTGCTGAACAACTCGTGCGACCACATCCTGCACCTGAAGGACGGGAAGCTGAACCTGTACGTCGGCGGCTACGACGCCTTCGAGCGGCAGCTGACCGAAAAGCTGCGCCTGCAGGAAGCGATGCGCGTGAAAATCGAGGCGCAGCGGGCCCACCTGCAGTCGTTCGTGGACCGGTTCCGCTACAAGGAGTCCAAGGCCCGCCAGGCCCAGTCGCGCCTGAAGATGATCGCGCGCCTGCCGCCGGTCGCCGCGGTGGTGGAGGAGCGGGTGACGCCGTTCGTCCTGCCCTCGCCCGAGCGGCCGCTGGCGCCGCCGCTGCTGCGGCTGGAGGACGCCGCCGTGGGCTATGGCGGACCGCCGATCCTGAAGAAGCTGAACCTGCGCCTGGACGTGGACGACCGCATCGGGCTGCTGGGGGTCAATGGCGCCGGCAAGTCCACCTTCGCCAAGCTGGTCGCAGGCGCGCTGAACGCCGAGACCGGGCGCCTGCACCGCTCCCCGCGCCTCAAGGTCGGCTGGTTCCACCAGCACCAGATCGAGGCGATGGACCCCGACGACACCCCGCTCGAGATCATCCGCCGCGTGATGCCCGAGGCGACGGAGGCGTCGCGGCGCAACCGGCTGGCCCAGTTCGGGATCGGCTTCGAGAAGGTGGAGACGACGGTCGCCAACCTGTCGGGGGGCGAGCGTGCGCGCCTGCTGCTGAACCTGGTGGCGATGGAGGCGCCGCACCTCCTGATCCTCGACGAGCCGACCAACCACCTCGACATCGACTCGCGCCGCGCGCTGCTGGACGCACTGAACGAGTACGAGGGCGCGGTCATCCTGATCACCCACGACAGGTCGCTGATGGAACTGGTGGCCGACCGGCTATGGCTGGCCGCCGATGGCGGGATCGAGCCGTTCGACGGTGACCTGGAGGACTACGCCAACTTCGTCCTGGAGCGCGCCCGTATGGCCGCGCGCAGCCCGACGCAGGTGAAGGCCGAGACCGCTCCGCCGCCGCCGCCTCCACCGCCGCCGGCAAGGGCCCGCGTTCCCACTGGACCCGCCCGGCGACGAGCGGAAGCGGCCGAGGCCGCCCTGCAGAAGGCCACCGAACTGGTGGCGATCATCGATCGGGCGCTAGCCGACCCGGCGACCTTCTCGGGCGACCCGGCCAAGGCCGCTGAGCTGGGGCGCAGGCGGGAGGCCGCCCAGGCCGCCCTGGAGCGGGCGGAACTGGAGTGGATCGAGGCCCAGGAGGCCTACGAGGCGATCCTCAGGTGATGTGCTTGGGGCTGATGGGATCCGAGCCGGGGAAGGTCTCCTCGATCGCCTCGTCCAGCAGCGCCTCCTGACGGTCCTCGGCCGAGGCCTCGCGCTCCGCGAGATGGTCGTGCTTCTGGCCTTCCGGCAGCGGCTCGGCGCTGCGGCTCGAAGGACCTTCCACGCTACGCTGTTCCCTGATGTCGCAGGTCGGGTCCGTGGCCAGGTCGGCGGTCGCCCCGCTCGTGCCGTGGGTCAGGCCGCGATCCTTGTCGTGCTTACCGGTTTGCATTTGACGCTCCTCGCATTCGGTAGCGGAACGTCGGCCGGGCGAAGGGGTTGCCTTGGCCGTAGCCGCATCGGACGTCCCGCGCGGCTAGCCTCGCTTGGGACCGCCGAGAAGGATCTGGCCCTCGTTCTGGAGCCGGCCCTTCACCTTGTTGGCGATCATCCCGAAGATGCCCGGCAGGACGACGTCCAGCCGGACGTCCTGGTCGGACACGTCGATGGACCCGGTGATGGTCTGGCCGATCGCCTGCAATGAGAAGGCGAGCCGGTCACCCGTCCAGTTCTGCTTCAGTTCGCCCACCGCGCCGATCTGGCTGGTGAGTCCGCCGAGGCCCTCCGCGATGCGGCGGCGGGCTTCCGCGCGGCCTAGCTGGTGCGGAATGGTGACGGTGATCGGCTTGCTCATGGGCCCTAGAACGATCCAGGCGCCGCAGGGGGTTCCCGTCGTGCGCGCCGCTGCGGCGTCACGGGCGATGGAACCCCGACCGCGGCCTAGAGGAACATCCAGCGTCGGTGCTGCTCGCGGACGCGAAGGTTGTTCTGCACGTTCACGACCCCGTCGACGTCGGCGACATCCTCGATGCGGCGCTTGTCGCCCTTGCGCCGGACGGTGCCGTTCAGGATCACCTCGCCGTTACGCACGTCGACCTCGACGTCGCTGAGATCCAGCCGCCGCTCGTCCTCGAGCCGCTCCGTGATCACCGCCCAGAGCACCCGGTCGGAGGGCCCGTCGCGGCGTCCGTGCCGCCGGTCGGCCCAGGCGTCGGCGCGGCGGCGGTCGTCATGGCGGGGCGGATCGTCGCGATAACGGCCCTCGTCGTAGCGACGGCGTTCGTCGTAGGCGCGTACCTCGCCGAGGGGCCTGTGTTCATCGTAGCGGCTCGCCTCGCCGAGAGGCCGCCGCTCGTCGCGTCGGTCCCAACGCTCGTCCCGGTCCACCCGGTACCCGGTCCGGTGCTCCGGGTCGTAGGCGTACCGGTCTGAGTAGTCCGCCTGGCCGTAGTCGTCGCGGTCGCGGTCCCTCAGGCGCCGCAGACGCTCGCTCTCCAGGTCGCGCCAGTCTTCCCGCGCCATCCAGCGTCTCCTTGAAACGGTCTTGATGCTGACGGAGAAACCTGCGCCTTGCGCTTCGGTTCCCGAAGCCGACCATGGGCCTGAGCCCGATTCCGCGGAGCTGACCGAGCCTTGCTAGCCCAAGACCCCGACGCGCGGCCCGGCTCCCTCCCCGAGGATGTGGAAGAGGAACTGGCCGCCGTCCTGCCCGAGACGCAGGGCTCGCGGTTCGGGCGGTTCCTGGGCGGCGCGATCTGGCATTTCGTGGCCGTGATCCTGCTGGCGGCGGCGGCCTTCATCCTGTGGCGGGAATTCCACGACCTCAGCCCCCAGGAGCTGGCCGCGGCGATCCGCGCCTGGGGCTGGGACTCGACGCTGATGGCCATCGGCCTGTCGGCCGGAAGCTTCGCCCTGATGGGGGTCGTCGAGCTGATGGGCCTGCGATGGGCCGGCGCCCGCATCGGCGCCGGCTCGGCCATGGCGGGGGGCTTCATCGCCTGCGCCCTGTCGCACAGCCTGGGCGCGAACCTGCTCGTCGCGGGGGCGGTGCGGGCCCGCTTCTACGCCAAGCACGGGATCACCCTGCGCCAGGTGGCGGCGGCCACCGTGTTCAACAGCTTCACCTTCACCGCCGGCATCGCGACCCTGGCGGGCTTCAGCCTGCTGCTGGCGGGCAGTCACGAGATCGCCGCGGTCAGCCGCATCGCCAACCCGGTCGCCGACGTGCTCGGCGGGCTGCTTTTGGCCGGCGTGGGCGGCTACGTGGTGCTGTGCGCCGTGCTCAGAAAGCCGCTGCGCGCGTTCGGTCACAGCGTGAAGCTGCCCTCGCTCAAGGTGGCCCTGGCGCAGCTCGCGATCGGGACGATCGACAACGCCATGGCCGCCGCCATCCTGTGGGTTCTGCTACCTGCGGGTGCGATCGGCTACTTCGCCTTCGTGGGCTCCTATGCGCCGTCCGTGATCGTCGGCCTCATCTCGCACGTGCCGGGCGGCGTGGGGGTGTTCGAGAGCACGCTTTCGACCCTCACGAAGGGGCTGAACCCCGCCGCGCTGGCCGCGGGCTTCCTGGGCTACCGCCTCTTCTTCTTCCTGCTGCCGCTGATGATCGCGGGCCTCGCGCTGGCCGCCGACACCGTGCGGGAACGCGCCCGCGCCGCCCGGCGCTGAAAAAAATTCTACCAGTGGATGCATCCCGTGCATCCGGGCGCGCCCTGGCCTCGTAACTCCGACGTCCGCGCATCTCCCACACACACGGACAAAAACGCGGCAGCGGCCCTGTTCCCCGACAACCGCCGCCGTACGCCCCGGTCCCCCGCCTCCCGTCGCGGGGACCGGGGCGACCCTTATCCGGAAGCTCCAAAACCGCTACTGGAACGGCCATGAGCCGCCCCCTCGCCGTTTTCGCCTACGATTTCGACGGAACCCTCGCGCCCGGCAACATGCAGGAACACGCGTTCATCCCGGACGAACTGGGGATGGACCACGCCGACTTCTGGGCCGAGGCGGGGCGCCTGGCGCGCGCCCAGCGGGGCGACGGCATCCTCGCCTACATGCACCTGATGCTCGCCAAGGCCCGCGAGAAGGGCCTGGAGCTCAGCCTGGAGAGCTGGCGTCGCCGCGGGGCGAGCCTGCCGCTGTTCCCGGGCGTCGAGGACTGGTTCGCCCGGCAGAACGCGCGGGCCGAGGCGCTGGGGCTGGACCTGCGCCACTTCATCATCTCGTCCGGTAACCGCGAGCTGATCGAGGGGTCGCCGATCGCCGGCTGGTTCGAGCGCATCTACGCCTCGGGCTTCATGTTCGACGAGGACGACGACGCCATGGGGATCGCTCTGGCGATCAACTACACGGCCAAGACCCAGTACCTGTTCCGGATCAACAAATGGACCCTGGACGAGTGGGACAACGAGGGGATCAACGCCTACCTCGTCGACCGCGAGCGCCCGGTCCCCTTCAGCCGCATCGCCTTCTTCGGCGACGGGCTGACCGACATCCCGGTGATGCGGGTGATGACCGACCACGGCGGCCACCCCGTGGCGGTCTACGATCCGCAGACGCCGATCACCGAGGCCGCGGCCGCCAAGCTGCTGGCCGACGGCCGATCCCGGCTGGCGGCCGGCGGCGACTACCGCGAAGGCTCAAGGCTGGACACGCTGGCCGAGGACATCCTGCGCGAGATGGCCCGCGGCGTGACCAGCGACATGTTCGGGTAGCTGACCGCCCGGGGCGGGGGAGTCGGCCCTTTCGCCTTACCTCCCCCGCGAAGCGGCGGGAGGGGGACCGCTCGCCGAGGCGCAGCCGAAGAGCGAGGGGTGGAGGGGCGAGCGGCCGGCATTGCGGAACGATCGGCCTTGTTTGGCTCGGCGGACGAGGCTCGCCCCCTCCACCCCCCGCTCTCCGGCCGGCTCGCGCCGGCCTCGGCGGGCGGTCCCCCTCCCGCCGTCGCGGCCGCGACGGGGGAGGTAAGGCTCGCCTCAGCGGTCGTCGTACAGTCGCCGCAGCACCGCGGGCGCGAGGCCCGGCAGGTCCTCGGAGATCAGGCCGGGACCGTGCAGGTCGGCGGCTTCGGCGTGGATCCAGGCGGCGGCGCAGGCGGCTTCGAAGCTGTCCATGCCCTGGCTGACAAGGCCGCCGATGAACCCCGCCAGCACGTCGCCCGAGCCGGCGGTGGCGAGCCAGGGCGAGCCGTTGACGTTGACGGCCGCGCGGCCGTCCGGCGCGGCGACGACGGTGTCCGGGCCTTTCAGCAGCACGACCGCCCCGGCCCGTTCGGCGGCCTTGCGGGCGGCGGTGATCCGCTCGGGCGACGCCTTCAACAGGCCCGGGAACAGCCGCTCGAACTCGCCCGCATGGGGCGTGAGGACGTCGTCGCGATCGAGCACGGAGAACAGCTCCTCGGGATCGTCCCGGAACACCGTGATCGCGTCGGCGTCGATCACCAGCGCCGCGCCCGTGCGGGCGAGCGCCAGGACGTTCAGCAGGGTCGTCTCGCTCACGCCCGCTGCCGGGCCGATGATGGCCGCGTCGGCGGTGTCGGCCGCCTGCTCCAGCTCCAGGTCGGTCGCGAAGGGGCGCAGCATCACGGCTTCCAGGTGCGCGGCGTTCGGGGCGAGCGCCTCCTCGGTGGCGTAGAGGGTGACGAGGCCCGCCCCGATGCGCAGGCCCGCCCGGGCCGCGAGCCGCGCGGCTCCGGTGCTCCAGGCCTCGCCGGAGATCACGATCAGGCGGCCGCGGGCATGCTTGTGGGCCGTCGCGGTCGGCCAGGGGAAGCGGGCGAGCCAGAGCTCGGGGCCGTTCTCCACGAGCTTCGACGGCGTCGCGCCCAGCCCGATGTCGGCCACCACGACCTCGCCGCAGAGGCTGCGGCCGGGCTCCAGCACCAGCCCCGGCTTGCGGGCGTGGAAGGTCACGGTCAGCCCGGCGCAGACGGCGGGCCCCTTGGGCTGGCCCGTGTCGCCCGGCACGCCGCTGGGAACGTCCACCGCGACGACCGCCTCCGGCCGCCCGGCCAGGGCCGCGGCGGCCTGCGCGGCCACGCCGTCCAGGGGCCGCGAGAGGCCGGCCCCGAAGAGCGCATCGACGACGAGGCCCTCGCCGGCCCTGCCCTCCAGCGCGCGCGTCTCGCCGTCCCAGCGCGCGGCCATGGCCTGCGCGTCGGCGGTGGCCGGCTCGCCCAGCCGGCGGACCTCGACCGGCCAGCCCCGCGCCTTCAGCAGACGGGCGATCACATAGCCGTCGCCGCCGTTGTTGCCCGGCCCGCAGAGCACCTGCGTCGGCTGGGGGCTGAAGCGCGCGGCGATCGCCTCGACCACGGCCGCGCCCGCCCGCTCCATCAGCTCGACGCCCGGCGTGCCCCCCGCGATCGCGGCGCGGTCGGCCGCGGTCATCTCGGCGACGGTGAGGATCGGCTGGGCGGTCACGCGGGACTCCGTTGGCGGCCAACGGTGTTTCACCCCGCGCGCCCGGGTTCAAGCCCCGGTCAGAGCACCTGCGTCGCGGCCTCGGCGCCCTTCTCGACCAGCCGCACCGTTCCGCCGTCGGTTTCCAGGACGGTGATGGAGCAGTGGTCGGGCCGGAACGCCAGGACCTGGTCGACGCCCAGCAGGCGCGAGACGGCGGCGTTGATCGCGACGTAGTGCGAGAAGACGGCCGTGTGGCCCCGGCGGCTGAGCGACTCGACGATCTCCCCGCGCCAGGCGTCGTAGTCGAGGTCACCGCGGATGTCGGACCAGACCCCCTCGAAGGCCCTGCGCAGCCACGCCGGGCGCTCGGCCGCGCTCAGGCCCGACGGCGTCGGGATCTCGCCCACCACCGGGTCGACCTCGATCGTGACGCCCAGGGCCTGCGCCGTGGGCTCGGCGGTCTCGCGGCAGCGCCGCAGGGGCGAGCTGACGACCAGCCGCGGCCGCTCGTCCTGTGGACGCGACAGCAGCCAGTCCCGCGCCGCCCGCGCCTGCCCCTGCCCGGTCTCGTCGAGGCCCGGGTCGTCGTCGTGGCCGCCCCAGGTGGAGGACGGTCGGCCGTGCCGGATGAGGTAGAGCCGCGCCATGGTCACGCCGGGGTGAAGATGTTGAGGTCGCCCGCCTGCGACACGGTTCCCTTGCGGCCCACCTGTTCCGAGGCCTCCATCGAGGCCAGGGTCGCGGGATCGGCCGGCGTGTTGGCCACGAACCGGCGGCCGTTCTCGTCACGGCCCACGACGATCGCCATGAAGGGTCCCTCTCGCTTGTGGACAACGGTGTAGGTCTCGATCGTGCCGCCGCCCTGCGGCGTCTCGACGATCTCGGGGTGCGGCAGCGCATCGATCTCGCGCTGCAGGACCGCCGGGTCCTCGCGCTCGAACGGCCTGTCGGGCGGCGTGGTGGAGTAGATGCCGGTGGACTGCTTGGTGAGGTACCAGCCGTTGCCGGTGATCAGGCCGTAGGCGCCCGGCTTCTCCGTGAGCTTGCGGTGCATCACGGCCACGGAGTGCATGACGTAGTTGTTCCCGGGACCGCCCATGTAGGGGAGCCCGCCGGTCACCGTCAGGCCGCGCGGATCGTCCAGCGACAGCCCCAGCTCCTCGGCCCCGACCTCCACTGCCACCGGGAAGCACGAGTAGAGGTCGATGAAGTCGATCCGGTCGAGACCCACGCCGGCCATCTCGAACGCCCGCTTCCCGGTGAGCCGCATCGCCGGGCTGGAGTGGAAGTTCTGGCGGTCGGTGAGGTTCCACAGGTCGGCCGCGTCGGCGCAGCCGTGCAGATAGACCCACTTCGATTCCGGGACGCCCAGCTCGCGCGCCTTCCTGACGCTGCAGACGAGGACGGCCGCCGACTGGTCCACCTCCATGATGGCGTTGAGCAGCTTCGGGTACGGGAAGCCGATCATCCGGTTCTTCTCGGAGACCTCGACCAGCTCCTCGGGCGTGCGGGCGGTGGGGAACCAGGCGTCCGGGTTCTTCGCCGCCACCTGGCTGAACGCGGAGAACAGCTTGCCCAGCCGCTTCTGGTGGTCGGGGATCGAGCGCTTGTCGCGGGCCCGCAGCGCGTTCTCGAACATCGGATAGATGTTGATCGGGCGGTTCAGGCCGTGGCGGCCCTCATAGGGGGTGTTGCCCGGCCGGGGATCGCCGACCCGCTGGGGCGGATCGAGCGTCTCGTCCTCGACGGCCTTCCAGTCGTCGAACGGGAGCCCCTTGCCGGCGCGCTTCATGGCCGAGCCCAGGAACTCGCATCCCACGGTGAGGGCCAGGTCCGCCTCGCCGCGCGCGATCCGCTCGGCCAGCGTGTTGATCAGGTACTGGGGCGTGTTGCCGCCCATCTCGGAGTAGGCGCTCCAGCGCGGGTTCGCGCCGATCATGCCGGAGAGCAGCGCCGGCGGGTTGGTGGAGTGCGGAATCATCCCCCGCTTCGAGCCGGGCGCGTCGATGGTGAAGCCCGCCACCGCCAGGGTGTCGATCGCCGCCAGGCCCGCCGCGCCGATGCCGGCGTCCGCCGCGGCGCGTTCCGCCGCAATCTTCAGCAAAGTGGTCGGCGACGGCGAAGCGGCCGGATCGCCCCGGTAGGTGAATTGGCCCGCTCCGATGAGCACCGGGGTCCGTTCGTCCATGTCAGCTCTCACTCCCGAGACGTTTCGCGGCGATCCTAGGGGTGGAAGACGCCGTCACAAGGCGATTCCCGGCCTGATCGTTTTTTGAACTTTCGGCGCCTATTTCCTAGGCGCCCGCTCAGTTTCGCAACTCGCCCCAACGGCAAGCAACCGCTCGCCGCTTGTGAGGGCGGCCCGGCGCGTGCTGGGTCGCCCGCAACCGGCGGGGGCCCCGGCGACCGCAAGCCAATGTCGAGCGCATGAAAAAGATCGAAGCCATCATCAAGCCCTTCAAGCTCGACGAGGTGAAGGAGGCTCTCCAGGAACTGGGCGTCCAGGGGATGACCGTCATCGAAGCCAAGGGCTACGGGCGCCAGAAGGGCCAGACCGAGCTCTACCGCGGCGCCGAGTACGTCGTGGACTTCTTGCCCAAGATCAAGGTCGAGGTCGTGGTCGCGGACGATCAGTTGGACCGCGCGCTGGAGGCCATCGCCGGCGCCGCGCGCACCGGGCGGATCGGGGACGGCAAGATCTTCGTCACCGAGGTGCTGGACGTCGTGCGGATCCGCACGGGCGAGTCCGGCGCGATCGCCATCTGAACATCGGGTCTATCGAAAGGGGATAATCAACAATGGCTTCCGCCAAGGACATCCAGAACCTCATCAAGGAAAAGGACGTCAAATACGTCGACGTCCGCTTCACCGACGTGCGCGGCAAGATGCAGCACGTGACCTTCGACATCGACCTGGTGGACGAGGAATTCCTCACCGACGGCACCATGTTCGACGGCTCCTCGATCGCCGGCTGGAAGGCGATCAACGAGTCCGACATGAAGCTGCGTCCCGACCTGGACTCGGCGATCATCGACCCGTTCTACCAGCAGACCACGCTGGCGCTGTTCTGCGACGTCGTGAACCCCGACACCAACACGCCCTACAACCGCGACCCGCGCTCGATCGCCAAGGCCGCGCTGAACCACGTGAAGGCGCTGGGCATCGGCGACACCGTCTACTTCGGTCCGGAAGCCGAGTTCTTCATCTTCGACGACGTGCAGTGGAACACCGCCCCGCACGACACCCGCTACTCCTACGACTCCACCGAACTGCCGGTCAGCTCGGGCAAGGCCTATCCGGAAGGCAACATGGGCCACCGGCCCGGCCCGAAGGGCGGCTACTTCCCCGTGAACCCGGTGGACTCGGGTCAGGACCTGCGCGGCGAGATGCTGGCGGTCATGGGCGAGCTGGGCATGAAGCCCGAGAAGCACCACCACGAGGTGGCGCCCGCCCAGCACGAGCTCGGCCTGAAGTTCGACGAGCTGATCACCATGGCCGACCGCCTGCAGCTCTATAAGTACGTGATCCACAACGTGGCCCACGCCTACGGCAAGACGGCCACCTTCATGGCCAAGCCGATGTTCGGCGACAACGGCTCGGGCATGCACGTGCACCAGTCCATCTGGAAGGCCGGCAAGCCGATGTTCGCGGGCGACAAGTACGCCGGCCTCTCGGACATGTGCCTCTGGTACATCGGCGGCATCATCAAGCACGCCAAGGCGATCAACGCGTTCTCGAACTCCACGACGAACTCGTACAAGCGCCTGGTGCCGGGCTACGAGGCCCCGGTGAAGCTGGCCTACTCGGCCCGCAACCGCTCGGCCTCGATCCGCATCCCGCACGTGGACTCGCCGAAGGCCAAGCGCATCGAGGCCCGCTTCCCCGACCCGATGGGCAACCCCTACCTGACCTTCGTGGCCCTGCTGATGGCCGGCCTCGACGGGATCGAGAACAAGATCGATCCGGGTCCGGCCATGGACAAGAACCTCTACGACCTGCCGCCGCGCGAGCAGAAGAAGGTTCCGGAAGTCTGCGGCAGCCTGCGCGAAGCCCTCGACAACCTCGACCGCGACCGCGCCTTCCTCAAGAAGGGCGGCGTCATGGATGACGACTTCATCGACAGCTACATCGAGCTGAAGATGGAAGAGGTGATGCGCCTGCAGCTGCACCCGCACCCGGTCGAATTCGACATGTACTACAAGTGCTAGCCGCCTGACGTTCAGGTGGATCGGAAGGGGCCGCGGAGCGATCCGCGGCCCTTTTTCGTGGGCGCCCCCGGCGGCGGACGGACGGCGCGGCGCGACCGCCGGCAGTTGAGAGGCGACGCCGACCCGCTCTAGAAGGACGGAAACCCTTCGCAGAGTGCCCGCCTTGAAATCCGCGCTCCTCGCCGCCGCCCTCCTGCTGGCGGCCGCCTCCCCGGTCTTCGCCCAGCCGTCCGCCGGTCCCCAGCCCGTCGCCCTGCCCCCCGCGGTCCCCGCCCCGCGCGACGTGGCCTATCCGGGCGTGATCCGGCTGGAGGTGGACCTCACCGACACGGCCCGACGCATCTGGCGCGTGAAGGAGACCATCCCCGTCGCCCAGAGCGGTCCCCTCACCCTGCTCTACCCGCAGTGGCTTCCCGGCAAGCACGCGCCGCGGGGCGCCATCGACAAGCTCGCCGGCCTGGTGATCAAGAGCGACGGCAAGACGATCCCCTGGGTGCGCGACACGGTGGACGTCTACGCCTTCCACCTGGACGTGCCCGCAGGCGTGCGGGAGATCACCGCGGAGTTCCAGTTCCTGACTCCCACCGCGCCCAACCAGGGCCGGGTGATGGTGACGCCCGAGATGCTGAACCTGCAATGGGAGGCCGTGGCGCTCTATCCCGCAGGCCACTTCAGCCGGCGGGTCATGGTGGAGCCGCGCATCCGGCTGCCGGGCGGCTGGGGCTATGGCGTGGCCCTGGACACCGCCGCGCGCGAGGGCGACGTGGTCCGCTTCAAGCCGGTCGACTTCGAGACCCTGGTGGATTCCCCGATCTTCGCCGGCCGCCACTTCCGCCAGATCGACCTCGACCCGGGCGCCAGGATTCCCGTCCGCCTGAACGTGGTGGGCGACACGGCCGGCGAACTCGTGGTCGCCGACAAGGTGGTCGAGACGCACAGGAACCTCGTGCGCCAGGCGGACAAGCTGTTCGGCTCGCGCCCCTTCGACCGCTACGAGTTCCTGCTGGCCATTTCCGACCGGCTGGGCGGCATCGGCCTGGAGCACCACCGCTCCAGCGAGAACCAGGTCGAGCCCGGCTACTTCACCGACTTCGACAAGGCGGTGACCGACCGCAACCTGCTGGCGCACGAATACACCCACGCCTGGGACGGCAAGTACCGCCGCCCGGCCGAGCTCTGGACGCCGAACTACAACGTGCCGATGCGCGGCCAGCTCCTGTGGGTCTACGAGGGCCAGGACCAGTACTGGGGCTATGTCCTGGGCGGCCGCTCGGGCATGTTCTCGAAGGAGGAGAGCCTGGAGGCCCTGGCCGCCACCGCCGCCACCTACGAGACCCGCATCGGCCGGCGCTGGCGGCACATGGAGGACACCGGACAGGATCCGGTGATGTCGGCCCGGCGGCCGCAGCCGTGGGTGAGCTGGCAGCGCAGCGAGGACTACTATTCCGAGGGCCAGCTGATCTGGCTCGACGCCGATACCCTGATCCGGGAGCGGTCCGGCGGGAAGCGCTCGCTGGACGACTTCGCCCGCGCCTTCTTCGGCGGCAAGGACGGCGACTGGACGGTGCGGCCCTACACCTTCGAGGACGTCGTCGCGGCGCTGAACGCCGTCGAGCCCTACGACTGGGCGACGTTCCTGAAGGTGCGGATCAGGGACGTGGCGGTGAAGCCGCCGCTGGACGGCATCACCCGCGGCGGCTGGAAGCTGGTCTACGACGAGACGCCCACCAGCTACTTCAAAGCCGCCGAGACGGCCGCCAAGAACACCAACCTGACCTATTCGCTGGGCGTGGTCCTGGGCCGCGAGGGCGAGGTGACCAGCGTGCTGTGGGACAGCCCGGCGTTCGACGCGGGCCTGACGGTTTCGACGCGGATCCTGGCCGTGGACGGCATCGCCTATGACGCCGATCGCCTGAAGGTGGCGATCACCGCCGCCAAGGACGGCCGGCCCATCAGCCTGCTGGTCCGGAACGGAGACCATTTCCAGACGATCCAGATCACCTACCGGGGGGGCCTGCGCTATCCCCGTCTGGAACGTCTCCCCGGGAAGCCGGACCTGCTCAGCGAGATCTACCGGCCGCGGTAGCGGCTCAGGACAGCCGTTCGTCCAGCCAGGCCCCCGCGGTACGGATCGCGCGGCGCGCGGCGTTCAGCACGGCGCCGTAGGCCTGGAACACGTGGATCATCTCGGGCCAGACCTCGAGCCGGACCTCAACGCGCGCCTGGGCCAGGACGTCGGCGAGGGTCACGCTGTCGGAGAGCAGCGCTTCCTCCGAGCCGGTCTGGATCATCACCGGCGCCACGCCCTCGAAGTCGCCGAAGATCGGCGACGCCAGCGGATCGTGCGGATCGAGCCCGCCGAGATAGGCCAGGGCCATCTGGTCCAGGCCCGCCTTGGTGATGACCGGGTCCACGTCGGCCTTGGTCCGGTAGCTGGCCCCGGACTGCGTCAGGTCGGCCCACGGGCTGATGGCGAGATAGCCCGCCGGCTGCGGCAGCCCCGCGACCTTGAGGGACAGCGCGAGCGCCATGGCGAGGCCGCCACCGGCGGAGTCGCCCGCGACCGCGAGGCCGGCCGGCTCGGTCCCCGCGTCGAGCAGGGCCCGGTAGACCGCCGTCGCGTCCTCGACGGCGCCGGGAAACCGGGTCTCGGGGCCCAGCCGATAGTCCGGCACGATCGCGACCGCCCTCGCCGCCTCGGCGAGGCGGGCCACCATCGGCCGGTGGCTGCGCGGGCTGCCGATCGTGTAGCCGCCGCCGTGCAGGTAGAGGAGGCGCCGCCCCTCCACCGCCCCTTGCGGCACGACCCGCTCGCCCTTCACCCCGCCGAGCGCCAGCGGCTCGTGGAAGCACCCTCTCGGAAGCGCGCCGGCCTCGCCCACCGCGTCCATGGCCGCGCGCCGCTCGGCGTAGCTGGGCGGCGAGGACGGGTCCGGCGCCCGCGCCGCCAGCAGGGCCCGCACGCCCGCGATCTCAGGATCCCGCCAGCTCGCCAACGCACCCTCCGAAGGCTCGCCCCCGTCAGCGTGCCTAGAATCTGAGCGTGCCCTAGAATCACGGCGGCCGCACAGCGGTCTGTGGCCGCGCACATAGCCCGATCGGGGGATGGCGGCGCGGGCGAACCGGCTTCAGCGTAGTGCGATCGTGCTATGGAGCCCGGATGTCCGGAGACGAGGAAATTCTGGACCTGATCTACGGCGCGGCTCTCGACCCGAGCCTCTGGACGCGGGTCATGGAGCGGGTCGCCGATCAGGTGGGCGGCGGAGGCGCCACACTGGCCAGGTTGAGCGTCGTCGATGGGTCGGGCGAGGCGCTGCTGGCGCGCTCGGACCCGGAAACGCTTCGCACCTACGCCGAGCATTTCGAACGTCGCAACGTGCTGACCGTGGTGGAGGACCCCGCGGCCTACCGCCAGGGCCGGACAGCCGGGGTCGCGACGGAAGAGGCGGCCCTGCCGCGCGCGGCGTTCGAGCGGAGCGAGTTCTACAACGACTTTCTCAAGCCGCAGGACATCGACTCGGCGCTCTGGATCCGCCTGGAGCTGGCAGAGCGCGAGGTGTGCACGATCACGGTGGGCCGGCCGGAGCGTCGGGGGCGCTTCGAGACGTCCGACATGGAAGCCGCCCTCCGGCTGCGGCCGCATCTCGTCCGGGCCTACAAGATGGGGCGCAACCTCGCCGGCCGCCTGGGGCTGGCGCACGACCTGACCCAGGCGGTCGAAGGCTCGCTCCACGCGATCCTGATCCTCGACGCCTCAGGCCGGGTGGTCCACGCGAACCGCCGCGCCGCGTCGCTGCTGGGCCAGGACCGCGGGCTCGGGCTCGCGGCCGGACGGCTCTTCGCGTCCAACCCACAAGCCAATGCGACCCTGCAGAAGCTCATCGCGAGCGGCCTGGCGGCAGGCGGCGACAGGGCGGGCGGCGCGATGGGGATCCCGTCGCCGACCCGGCGGTTGCCGCTGGCGCTGCGCACCTCGCCGATCCCGGGCCGCGACATGCCGATATTCGGTGCGCCGGGCGGTCTGCTGGTCTCGGTCGCGGACCTCGATCGCCAGCTTCGCTCGCCCGCTGACGAGCTGCGCCTCCTGTTCGGACTGACCGCGGCCGAGGCCCGGCTCGCGGACGCCGTGTTCGAGGGCTTGAGCCTGCCCGAGGCGGCGGACCGCTTCGGCCTGAGCCTGCATACGGTCCGCTTCCAGATCGCCCGGGTGTTCGAGAAGTCGGGCGTCGCCCGCCAGACGGACCTCGTCAAACTGATGATGCGGCTGGCGGGGTAGCCCCGTCAGGCGGCGGCGGGCTGCCGCCGACGCGTCCGGATGGCGGCGCCGGCCGCGCCGAAGCCCAGGATCATCATCGCCCAGGTCGCCGGTTCCGGGACGCCGCCCGGGGGCGCCGGGAAGTCCACGCTGGCGACGGAGCCCGGCGCCTGGCGCGCATCGAGCTGGCCGGAGAACAGCAGGGTGTCGCCCGCGCCGAAGATGCTCACGTTCCAGAAATCGCGTGCACGGCAGCAGTCGGTGCGGCCTCTGATGCTGAGGCTGGAGAGCGTCGCGATCCGGCCCAGCTGAATCGTCAGCTTCTCGAGCCCATCCCCGCTGCCCGAGTAGTAGGGCGAGAAGACGGACGCGTCGATCGCGTCGCCCGCCGAAGTCCCAAAGCCGCTGCTCACCGCGCTGGCCGAGGCTCCCTCGGCGGCCGACGCGACGTTGTCCAGCGAGCCGAGCTCCAACGCCTGGACGTCGAAGATCTGCAGGAAATCCGGGACTGCGCTGCTGATCTCGATCCGCACCGCGTCGACGACGGGGGTCGCGGCGGTCGCGGCTGCGGCGACGGCGACGGCGCACGCGGTGGTCAGGCCTGCTATGATCTGCCGAAGGTAGGACAAGGTAAGCTCCGGTGGTTCTTCATGGTCGCCGCCAGCCTCGCCCGACCGACCGGATCGCCGCATCCGCCGAACGCGCTATGCTCGAAAGGCGACCGGCGCTCGCCTTTTCCGGGAGCCCGGCTTTCCATTGACCCGCGCGCCGCCGCGCGCCCATAGGGCCCCTCGCCCAGAATCGACGCACTTTCCCCACGATGCCCAAGTCCTCCGCCCAGCCCCTTCCCGACCTCTTCGGCGACGACGCCCTGAACCCCGTGCCGGCCGCGCCCCTGGCCGAAAGCCATGAGCCGCGCGCGGACGCGGCCGTGACCAAGGGCGGCGGCTACTCGGCCAAGGACATCGAGGTCCTCGAGGGGCTGGAGCCCGTGCGCAAGCGGCCGGGCATGTACATCGGGGGCACCGACGAGCGGGCGCTGCACCACCTGTTCGCCGAGGTGCTGGACAACGCCATGGACGAGGCCGTGGCCGGCCACGCCAAGGTGATCACGGTCAGCCTGGACGCCGACGGCCAGCTCACCGTCACCGACGACGGGCGCGGCATTCCCGTCGACCCGCACCCGAAGCACCCGGGCAAGTCGGCGCTGGAAGTGATCATGACCGTCCTGCACTCGGGCGGGAAGTTCTCGGGCAAGGCGTATGAGACGTCCGGCGGACTGCACGGCGTGGGCGTGTCCGTCGTCAACGCGCTCTCCGAGCGGGTCGAGGTGACCGTCTGGAAGGACGGCTTCGAGTGGCGCCAGGCCTTCACCCGCGGCAAGCCGGTGGGCGGCATCGAGAAGATCGGGCCGACGCGCAAGAAGGGCACCCAGATTGCCTTCACGCCCGATCCCGTCATCTTCGGCGAGAGCGTCGCCTTCAAGCCGGCGCGGCTCTACCGGATGGCGCGATCCAAGGCCTACCTCTTCGGGGGCGTCGAGATCCGCTGGCGCTGCGATCCCGGCCGCATCCAGGACCAGACGCCGCCCGAGGCGGTGTTCCGCTTCCCCAACGGCCTCGCCGACTTCCTGGCCGAGCGCGTGAAGTCGCTGGAAACGGTGACGCCCGAGCCCTTCACCGGCCGCTACGAGCGGCCCGGCGAAACCGGCAAGGTGGAATGGGCGGTGGCCTGGACGCCGGCGGGGTTCGGCGAGGCCGACGGCTTCATGCAGTCCTACTGCAACACCGTGCCCACGCCGGAGGGCGGCACGCACGAGAGCGGACTGCGCGCCGCGCTCACCCGGGGCCTCAAGCAGTACGCCGAGATGGTGGGCGAGAAGCGCGGCGGCCTCATCACCGCCGACGACGTGGTGGCCCAGGCCGGCGCGCTGGTCAGCGTGTTCATCCGCGACCCCGAGTTCCAGGGCCAGACCAAGGAGAAGCTGTCGTCTTCCGAGGCCCAGCGTCTGGTCGAGAAGGCGGTCGCCGATCCCTTCGACCACTGGCTGACGGCGCAACCCAAGGCGGCCAGCGCCCTGCTCACCTTCGTGGTCGAGCGCGCCGAAGAGCGCCTCAAGCGCCGCAAGGAGAAGGAGGTCGCCCGCGCCTCGGCCACCCGCAAGCTGCGGCTGCCCGGCAAGCTGGCCGACTGCGCCGGCTCCTCGACGGAGGGGACGGAGCTGTTCCTGGTCGAGGGCGACTCGGCCGGCGGCTCGGCCAAGCAGGCGCGCGACCGCAAGACCCAGGCGATCCTGCCGCTGCGGGGCAAGATCCTGAACGTCGCCTCGGCGTCGGTCGACAAGTTCGGCGGCAACAAGGAACTGTCGGACCTGCTGCTGGCCCTGGGCGCGCAGACGGGCTCGAAGTTCAGGGAAGAGGACCTGCGCTACGACCGCATCGTCATCATGACCGACGCCGACGTCGACGGCGCCCACATCGCGAGCCTGCTGATCACCTTCTTCTACCGGACCATGCCCGACCTGATCCGCTCGGGCCGGCTCTACCTCGCCCTGCCGCCGCTCTACCGGCTGAGCCACGGCGGCAAGGCGGTCTACGCCCGGGACAACGAACACCGCGACGAGCTCCTGGCCACCGAGTTCAAGGGCAAGAAGCCCGAGATCAGCCGGTTCAAGGGGCTGGGCGAGATGATGCCGGCGCAGCTCAAGGAAACCACCATGGATCCCAAGACCCGCACGCTCGCGCGGGTCACCCTGCCCCGCTCCGAGGAGCAGGTGGAGGATCTGGTCGAGGCGCTGATGGGCCGCAAGCCCGAGCTGCGGTTCCGCTTCATCCAGGAGAACGCCGAGTTCGCCGCGGCGGACCTCGACATCTAGTCCGGAACGTCCCCCCGCAAGGACGCGTTTGGGCTCCGGACCAGGAGTTCGCGATGGCCAAGCCGAAGAAGCGTTCGAAGGGACTGATCCCGAAGCGGATCGCGGGCGTGAAGGTGCCCAAGGCGGTGCGCAAGGGCCGCTTCGGCGAACTGCTGGCCTCCAGGACAGGACAGGCGGTGATCGCACAGGCGATCCTCGGCGCAGGCGCGGTGGCCGCCGGCATGAAGGCCGCCGACAATCCCGAGGTCCGCGCGCGGGCCCGGGCCGCCAAGACGACGGCCGCCAACGAGGCCCATGACGCGGCCGACGCCGCCGCCTCCGCGGGCTCGGCGCTCGCCTACGCCCTGGGCGAAGCGGCCCACGCCTTCGCCGACGCGCTGAAGCGGGGCGGGCCCAAGGCGGCCGGCTCCGGACCCCCGGACGCCGACGGCCCGGCGTCCCCGGCCCTGGCGCGACAATAGGCGAGGCGCGCCGAAATGGGCGGCTCAGGCGCCGGCCGATGAACTCCGTCGAGCAGCGTGCGTTGACAGCGGGACCGTCCGACGTATGTTCCGCGCGCGCGGCGATCTCCGTCCGCGCCGCCGCGTGGCCCTACCCCACCCCGGGAGCGCTCCGCACTCATCGTTAGCGAATGACCGAATTTTCCGATCTGGGGCTCTCGCCCGCGACCCTCGCCGCTGTGGCCGAGACCGGCTACACCACCGCCACGCCGATCCAGGCCTCGGCGATCCCCGTGGCGCTGGCGGGGCGCGACGTCCTGGGGATTGCCCAGACCGGCACCGGCAAGACCGCCGCCTTCACCCTGCCGCTCATCGACAAGCTGGCCGCGGGCCGGGCGCGGGCGCGCATGCCCCGCGCGCTGGTCATCGCGCCGACGCGCGAGCTGGCCGACCAGGTGGCCGCGAG
Organism: Phenylobacterium sp. T106; assembly: GCF_057219735.1. Taxonomy (NCBI): domain Bacteria; kingdom Pseudomonadati; phylum Pseudomonadota; class Alphaproteobacteria; order Caulobacterales; family Caulobacteraceae; genus Phenylobacterium; species Phenylobacterium sp. T106. The sequence goes on from NZ_JBXVWA010000005.1 coordinate 106,399, forward strand.
CTTCGAGAAGTACTCCAAGGGCCAGAAGCTGACCTGGGCGCTGCTCATCGGCGGCGTCTCGTTCACCGACCAGGAGCTGAAGCTGGACCGGGGCGTCGACGTGCTCATCGCCACGCCCGGCCGCCTGCTGGACCACTTCGAGCGCGGCAAGCTGCTGCTCACGGGCGTGCAGATCATGGTGGTCGACGAGGCCGACCGCATGCTCGACATGGGCTTCATCCCGGACATCGAGCGCATCTTCAAGCTGACGCCGCCCAAGAAGCAGACGCTGTTCTTCTCGGCGACCATGCCGCCCGAGATCACGCGGCTCACCAAGCAGTTCCTCAACGACCCGACCCGGATCGAGGCGGCGCGCCCCGCCACCACCGCCGAGACCATCACCCAGAACATCGTGCGGCTGCCCACGGCGGACCCGAAGGCCAAGCGCACGGCGCTGCGGGCCCTGATCGGCCGCGACGACGTGAAGAACGGCATCGTCTTCTGCAACCGCAAGAGCGAGGTCGACATCGTCGCCAAGTCGCTCAAGAAGCACGGCCTGGACGCCGCGCCGATCCACGGCGACCTCGACCAGTCCACCCGCATGCGCACGCTGGAGGCTTTCCGGAAGGGCGAGCTGAAGCTCTTGTGCGCGTCCGACGTGGCGGCCCGCGGCCTCGACATCCCGGACGTGAGCCACGTCTTCAACTACGACGTCCCGCACCACGCGGACGACTATGTGCACCGGATCGGCCGCACGGGCCGGGCCGGCCGGTCGGGCCAGGCCTTCATGATCGTGACGCCGGTCGACTCCAAGAACCTGGACAAGGTGCTGAAGCTCACCGGCAAGGCGCCCGAGGAGATCACCCTCGAGGGGATCGACTGGGCGAGCATCAAGGACGAGCCCCGCAGTGGCGGCCGCGGCGCGCGCGAGCGCGGGGGCGGCCGGGGCCGCGATCGTGACCGCGGCGGTCGTGAGCGCGACCGCGCGCCCCGCGAACCGCGCCCGCCGCGCGAGGAGCCGGCCGCGAGCGCCGCGCCCGCGCCCGAACCCGCCGAGGCGGCCGCGCCGTCGCCCGAACGCAGCCGGCGCCCGCGCCGGGAGGCCCCCGCCGAGCGGCCCGCGCGCACGGACCGCCCTGCCCGCCCCGATCGGACCGAGCCGGCGCGCGCCGCGGAGCGTCCGCGACGCGAGCCCGATGAGGATCGCGACGGCGTCCGCGGCTTCGGCGGCGATACCCCGGCGTTCCTGATGCGCCCGACCCCGCGGGCCCGCGACGATTAATCGGCGGCTTTAACGGACCATTTGCGGTCGGCGCGTACGCTATCGACCCATGCCGTCGGACATCGACATCTATATCCGCAGCCCCAAGGCCTATGACTGGGCCCGGCAGGCGATCGAGGCCATGGAAGCCCACAAGGTGTGGCCGACGGCCGTGAACTTCGAACTGTGGGTGCACTACGTCGCAGCCAAGGACAGTCGCGTCACCGCCGCGATCGACACCGTGCTGCAGTCCGGCGCCCCGTTCACGGACCAGGTGGGCGAGGCGATCGCCGAGCAGCACCTGCCGCACGCCAAGCTCTCGGGCGAGATCCTCGACGCCGGCAAGAGCCTGACCGAAGAACTGGACAGCGTCTCGCGCGCCATCGAATCGGCGCGGGAGACGACCGAATCGTACGGCCAGCAACTGGCCACCGCGTCCGAGTCCCTGCAGGGCGAAGACGCCGAGGCGGTGCGGGCGATGGTCGAGAACCTGAGCGCCGCGACCCGCAAGGTCCGCGAGGAGAACGCCGCCCTGGAAAGCCAGCTGGCGGAGACCAACGACGAACTCGGCCGCCTGCGCGAGCACCTGGAACAGGTGCGCCGCGATGCGATGACCGACGCCCTCAGCAACCTGGCCAACCGCAAGGCCTTCGACGAGGCGCTCGAACAGGCCTGCGCCGATCCCAACAGCAAGGTGACCCTGGCTGTCGTGGACATCGACCACTTCAAGATCTTCAACGACACCTGGGGACACCAGACCGGCGACCAGGTCATCCGGTACGTGGCCAGCGTGGTGGGGCGCATCGCGGAGACGGGACACCGCTTCGCCGCCCGCTACGGCGGGGAGGAATTCGCCGTGATCTTCCGCGGCGAGGCCAGCGAGGTGGCCCTGCAGGCCCTCGAGGGGGCCCGCGAGGAGATCAGCTCGCGAATCCTCAAGCGCCGCTCCACCAACGAGGACCTGGGCGCGATCACCATCTCGTCCGGCATCGCCGAACGGCGCGCGGCCGAGTCGCCCAGCGCCCTGCTGGAACGCGCCGACACGGCGCTCTATGCCTCCAAGCGCGGCGGGCGCAACCGCACCACCGTGGCGGGCGCGGAAGAGGCCCCGAAAGCCGCCTGACCCGCGCCGCCCGGCGTTTCGGCCTTGGCTGACGCGGGGGTACTCTGCCTTCGATTGGGCTCAAGAGTTCAACGGAGGACGCCCCATGGACGGCGCGCAGGCTCCCGCCAAGGTCAAGACGACCATCCAGGACGGGATCGGCATCATCACGCTCTCGGACCCCGGCACGCTCAACGCCGCCGGGATCGACCTGATGCAGGAACTGCAGGCGAGCTTCGACGAGCTCGCCTACGGCGACAAGGCGCGGGCCATCGTCATCACCGGCGAGGGCCGCGGCTTCTGCTCGGGCGCCAACCTCTCGGGCGGCGGCTCGGCCGGCCGCGCGACCGACGGCGGCACGGGTCCCAACCAGGCGCTGCTGCGCACCTTCAACCCGTTCGTCTCGGCCGTGCGCAAGTCGCCCAAGCCCCTCGTCTCGGCGGTCAACGGCGTGGCCGCCGGCGTCGGCGTGTCGCTCGCGGTGGCGGCCGACCTCGTGGTCGCGGCCGAGAGCGCCTACTTCCTGCTGGCGTTCCGCCGCATCGGCCTCGTCCCGGACGGCGGCGCGACCTGGATGCTGCCCAAGCTGATCGGCAAGGCCCGGGCGATGGAGCTGATGCTGCTGGGCGAGAAGCTGCCGGCGAAGACGGCGGCCGAATGGGGCCTGATCAACAAGTGCGTGCCCGACGCCGAGCTGATGGACGCGGCGATGCAGTACGCCCGCGCCCTGGCCGACGGGCCGGCCTCGCTCGCGCTTACCCGCAACCTGGTGTGGGACTCGCTGGACTCGGCGTGGCACGAGCAGCTTGAGGCCGAGGCCTACGCGCAAGGGATCGCGGCCCGGACGAAGGACGCCCGCGAGGGCATCATGGCGTTCGTGGAAAAGCGCCCGGCGAAGTTCACGGGCCAGTAAGCCCAGACGCCACCCGTTCGAAGGCCCTCGCGTTCCGCGCGGGGGCCTTTCCGTGCGGGCTAAGGCTATAGGCCCCCGGACTCAAGGCCCGGTCATCCCGGCGAAGGCCGGGATCCAGATGGAATGGCTCAGTTGGGGGGTTCCGCAGGCTCGGAGCCCTTCCCTTCACGGTCTCGCACGGGGATCTGGGTCCCGGCATTCGCCGGGACGATCGGAAGAACCAAAGATCGAACGGGCCTGAAGCCTATCCGCCGCGCGTCCGCCGCAGCTTCTCGAGCTCTTCCTCGATGAGGCGGTCCCGGATGCCCTCGCCGTTCATGTAGACGGAGGCGCCGTGGGCGGCGAGGCCGATGCCCCAGCCCAGCATGGGCCAGATGGGCCAGAAGTAGTCGCCGAAGTCGCCCGTCGCGATGTAGATCGCCACCAGGCCGGCGTTGACCATGACATAGGCCAGCAGGTGGCTGCGGAAGGCCAGCTTCATGTCCGCTCGGCGGATGGCCAGGCGGCGCAGTTCGACGTCGTCGGTCATGTCGGGTCCAGAGTTGCTGGGCACAGGATACCCCGTTCGAACCGTCAGTCGAGTTTCACTGGTGTAATGGTTACGCTCTCGCCGCAACCGCACGCATCGGTCTCGTTCGGATTGCGGAACACGAACTTCGCGGACAGCCGGCTGACCTCGTAGTCGATCACGGTGCCCAGCAGGAACAGCACGGCCTTCGGCTCCACCAGGATGGTCACGCCCTTGTCCTCGACCACCTCGTCGAGCGGGTCGGCCGCGTCGGCGTACTCCAGCACGTACTCCTGGCCGGCGCAGCCGCCGTTCTTCACGCCGACGCGGAGGCCGGCGTAGGGCTTCTCGGCCTTGGCCATGATCTCGCGGACGCGCTCGGCGGCCGCATCCGTGAGGGTGACGACCTTGGGCCGGGGGCGGCGCGCGCGCGGCGCGGGCGTGGCGTCGAGGTGGGTCATCAGAACATGTTGAGCGCGAGCTTGGCCTCGTCGCTCATCCTTGAGGGGTCCCAGGGCGGATCGAAGACGAGGTCGACCTTCACCGAGCGCACCTCGGGGATCTCGCCGACGGCGTCCTCCACCCAGCCGGGCATCTCGCCGGCCACCGGGCAGCCGGGCGCGGTGAGCGTCATGTCGATCGCCACGTCCTTGTCGTCCGAGACATCGACCTTGTAGATCAGGCCCAGCTCGTAGATGTCGACCGGGATCTCCGGGTCGTACACAGTCTTCAGCTTCTCGATCAGCTGATCGGTGAGCGCGTCGAGCTCCGCCTGAGAGAGCGGCGGGCTGGGGGTCGGCTCGATGGTCGCGGCGTCGTCCATGGGGCTCATGCGGTTACGCGAAGAATGCCTGAGTCTTCGTAAGCGCATCCACGAAGGCGTCGGCCTCTTCCAGGGTGTTATATAGGGCGAAGGATGCGCGGGCGCTCGACGTGACGCCGAAACGTCGCATCAGGGGCTCGGCGCAGTGCGTGCCGGCGCGGACAGCCACGCCATAGCGGTCGAGGATCTGCGCCACGTCGTGGGCATGGGCGCCGTCCACGGTGAAGGAGAGGATGGCCCCCTTCCCCGGCGCCTCGCCGATCACCCGCAGCCAGTTCATGCCCTGCAGCCGTTCGCGGACATGGGCGTAGAGGGCGTGCTCGTGCTCGGCGATGGCGACGCGGTCCTGCGTCGACAGCCAGTCGATCGCGGCGCCCAGGCCGATGGCCTCGAGAATCGCGGGCGTGCCGGCCTCGAAGCGGTGCGGCGGGTCGGCGTAGGTGATCTCGTCCTGGCTGACGATGCCGATCATCTCGCCCCCGCCCTGGTAGGGCGGCAGCGCGGCCAGCCGGTCGGCTTTTCCGTAGAGGATGCCGATGCCGGTCGGCCCGTAGAGCTTGTGGCCGGAGAAGACGTAGAAGTCGCAGTCGATGTCCTTCACGTCGACCGGCTTGTGGACGATGGCCTGGCAGCCGTCGAGCAGCACCAGGGCCCCGGCCTCATGCGCCATGCGGGTGAGCGCCTTGGCGTCGTTGATGGTGCCCAGGACGTTCGACATGTGACTGAGGGCCACGACCCGGGTCCTGGGGCCCAGCAGGCTCTGGAAGTGCTCGAGGTCGAGCGCGCCGTCGTCGGTGACGCGGGTCCACTTCAGCACGACGCCCTTGCGCTCGCGCAGGAAGTGCCAGGGCACGATGTTGGCGTGGTGCTCCATCTCGGTGAGCACGATCTCGTCGCCCGCCTGCAGCGATGCGCCGATCCCCGCGGCCACGAGGTTCACCGCCTCGGTGCCGCCCTTGGTGAAGACGATTTCGGCGGGCTCGGCGCCGATGAAGCCGGCCACCTTGTTCCGCGCGGCCTCGTAGGCGTCGGTCGTTTCGTTGGCCAGCGTGTGCAGGCCGCGGTGGACGTTGGCGTAGGAGTGCTCCATCGCGTTCGTCATCGCCTCGATGACGGCGCGCGGCTTCTGCGCCGAGGCGGCCGAGTCCAGATAGACCAGCGGCTTGCCGTGGACATGCCGCAGCAGGATCGGGAACTCGGCGCGGGCCGCCTCGACGTCGAACGCCATGGTCAGACCCTCAGCCTTTCCGCGACCCAGGCGCGCACGACCTCGCGGGCGCCCTCGTGCTGGATGCGGTCCACGACCTCGCCTACGAACGCCTCGGTGAGCAGGGCGCGGGCCTCGGGCTCGGGAATGCCGCGCTGGCGGGCGTAGAACAGGGCGTCCTCGTCGAGGGCGCCGACCGTGTTGCCATGGGCGCAGGAGACGTCGTCGGCGTAGATCTCGAGCTCGGGCTTGGCGTCGACCTCGGCGCGGTCCGAGAGGATGAGGGCATGGTGGCCCATGCGGGCGTCGGTCTTGTCGGCCCCCTCGGCGACGACGATCCGGCCCTGGAACACACCGCGCGCCTGGTCGCGCACGACGCCCTTGGCGAGCTGGGACGTCCGCCCGTCGAGCCCCGCGTGGGTCACGACGGAGGTCAGGTCGGCGTGGCGCTTGCCGTCGAGCAGGTAGATCGCGTCCAGCCGCAGGTCGGCGTGGCCGCCGGGATGCCGGACCCCTGTCTGCAGCCGCTGCCGCCGGGCGCCGCCGGTGACCACCGTCTGGACGAAGGACGCGTTCGGCGCGAGCTCAACCTCGGCCTGGCTGACGTTGACCCCCTCCGGGTCGTCGCCGGCCAGGATGATCCGCTCGACCTGGGCGCCGACGCCCAGGCTGAACATCAGCGACGTCTGCGCGAGGTAGGCGCCCTCGCCCTCGTAGCTCTCCAGCAGCACGAGCCGGGCATCGGCCTCCACGTCGATGGAGATGCGGGCGGCGTGCGCCCCGTCCCCGCGGCCGACGATGCGCAGGGCCACGGTCCGCTCGCGCACCGGCTCGACGGCGATGTGGGCGGCGCCTTCCCCGTTGGCCACGACGACCACCTCGTCGACCAGCGCGTCGAAGGGGCCCGGGCCGAGATCCCCGGCCAGCGGGCGCGACGGCGGCGGCACGTCGCGGATCAGCCCGCGCAGATCGGTCCAGCGCCAGTCCTCGTCGCGCTTGCCGGGGAGCTGGGCGGCGTCCCGCGCGCGTATGGCCGCGGCGACGGTCATCGCGCAGCCCCTGTCATCCCGGTTTTGGCGAAGCCAAAGACCGGGACCCATAGACTCCGCGGCAAGGAAGAAGGCACGGACGCACGAAGCCCTGTCCTGACGCGCAGGCGCGTATGGGTCCCGGTCTTCGCCTGCGGCGAGACCGGGATGACAAGGCGGGAGAAGCCGAGGAAACCCATCACGCGGCCGCCTTCGCGTACTTCTCGTAGCCCTCGCGCTCGAGCTGGAGGGCGAGTTCCGGGCCGCCCGAGGCCACGATGCGGCCGCCGGCCAGGACGTGCACGCGATCGGGTCTGATGTAGTCCAGCAGGCGCTGGTAGTGCGTGATGACCAGCATGGCGCGGTCCGGCCCGCGCAGGGCGTTCACGCCGTCGGCGACGATGCGCAGGGCGTCCACGTCCAGGCCGGAATCGGTCTCGTCCAGGATCAGGAAGCGTGGCGAAAGCATCGCCATCTGAAGGATTTCCATCCGCTTCTTCTCACCGCCGGAGAAGCCGACGTTGAGCGCGCGCTTGAGCATGTCGAAGTCCATCTTCAGCTCGCCGACCTTGGCCCGGGCGAGCTTCAGGAACTCCGGCGCCGTGACCTCGGGCTCGCCGCGGGCCTTCTTCTGGGCGTTCAGCGCGGTGCGGATGAAGGTGAGCGCCGGGACGCCCGGGATCTCCAGCGGATACTGGAACGAGAGGAACACGCCCCTGGCCGCCCGCTCGTTCGGCTCCAGCGACAGCAGGTCCTCGCCGTCCAGCGTGGCGGACCCCTGCGTGACCTCGTAGCCGTCGCGGCCGGTCAGCACATAGCTCAGCGTCGACTTGCCCGCCCCGTTCGGCCCCATGATGGCGTGCACCTCGCCGGCGGGGATGTCGAGCGACAGCCCCTTGAGGATCTCGGCGCCGCCCACCTCGGCGTGCAGGTCTTTGACGGAAAGCATCTTCAGCGGGTCTCGTCGGCGAGGAAGTTGGCCATGACCTTGAGGGCGTCCTCGACGCTCTCGACGATCTCTTGCTTGCGGGGCGCCGTGGAGCCGGGGCTCGCGGTGCGCTTGTCGGACAGGGTGACGCTGGCCCGGCCGGCCTCGAAGTAGGCGGCGATGCTGAAGAGCGCGTGGTCCAGGGAGACCGTGTAGCGGCGCACGTCGGCGGTGAGCCCGCGGGAGGCCAGGAAGTCCCCGTCGGCGCTCACGGCGGCATGCAGCGCCTGGGCCGACGCGAGATCGGCGGCCTGCTGCGCCCGCTCGGCCTCCTCGCGCGCCGCCCGTTCGGCGTCGCGACGCGCGAACTCGGTCTCGAACGCGTCCTTCAGGGTCAGCGCCGGAGGTTTCCTCGTGGCCGCGGTCATCCGACGCTCCCTTCGAGGCTGATCGCCACCAGCTTCTGGGCCTCGACGGCGAACTCCATGGGCAACTCCTGGAGAACGTCCTTCACGAAGCCGTTCACCAGCAGCTGCACCGCCTCCTCCTGCGAGAGGCCGCGCTGCATGGCGTAGAAGAGCTGGTCCTCGGACAGGCGCGTCGTGGTCGCCTCGTGCTCAAAGACCGTCTGGCCGTTGCGGGCCTCGACGTAGGGCACCGTGTGGGCCGCGCAGTGCTTGCCGATCAGCAGGCTGTCGCACTGGGTGAAGTTGCGCGCGCCCTTGGCCTTGGGGTGGGCCGAGACGAGGCCGCGGTAGGTGTTGGACGACTTCCCGGCGCTGATGCCCTTGGAGATGATCCGCGAGCGGGTGTTGGCGCCCAGGTGGATCATCTTGGTGCCGGTGTCGGCCTGCTGGCGGCCGTTGGTGATGGCGATCGAGTAGAACTCGCCCGAGCTGCCCTCCCCGCGCAGGACGCAGGAGGGGTATTTCCAGGTGATCGACGAGCCCGTCTCGACCTGGGTCCAGGACACCTTGGAGCGCGCCCCGCGGCAGTCGGCGCGCTTGGTGACGAAGTTGTAGATGCCGCCCTTCCCGGTCTCCGGGTCGCCCGGGTACCAGTTCTGGACGGTGGAGTACTTGATCTCGGCGTCGTCGAGCGTGACCAGTTCCACCACGGCGGCGTGCAGCTGGTTCTCGTCGCGCATCGGGGCCGTGCAGCCCTCCAGGTACGAGACGTAGGCGCCCTTGTCGGCGATGATCAGGGTGCGCTCGAACTGGCCGGAATTCTCGGCATTGATCCGGAAGTAGGTGGAGAGCTCCATCGGACAGCGCACGCCGGGCGGCACGTAGACGAAGCTGCCGTCCGAGAAGACCGCGCTGTTCAGGCAGGCGAAGTAGTTGTCGCTGACGGGGACCACCGAGCCCAGGTACTGACGCACCAGGTCGCCGTGCTCGCGGATCGCCTCGCTCATGGAGCAGAAGATGACCCCGGCCTGCGCCAGCTCCTTCTTGAAGGTGGTGACCACGCTGACGCTGTCGAACACCGCGTCCACCGCGTAGCGCGGCGCGCCCTCGACGCCGGCCAGCACTTCCTGTTCGCGTAGCGGGATCCCCAGCTTCTTGTAGGTTTCCAGCAGATCGGGATCGACCTCGTCCAGGCTCTTGGGGCCGGCCTTCGTCTTCGGGGCGGCGTAGTAGTAGCTGTCCTGGTAGTCGATGCGCGGGAAGCTGACCTTGGCCCAGTCGGGCTCCTCCAGCGCCAGCCAGCGCTCGAAGGCCTCCAGGCGCCACTGCAGCATCCACTCGGGCTCGTCCTTCTTGGCCGAGATGAAGCGCACGATGTCGGCGTTGAGCCCCTTGGGCGCGTACTCCTGGTCGATGTCGGTGACGAAGCCGTGCTTGTACTTCTCGAGCGCGGCGACGTGTTCGACGGTCTGCTTGACGGCGGCCATCAGGCGACTTCCTTCCGGCGCGCCGTGTGGCGGGCGTGGGCTTCGAGCCAGGCGTCCGCGAAGCGGTCCCAGTCGGCGGCCGTGGAGCACCAGCCGCCGGAGACGCGGATGGCGCAGGGGGCGAGGTCCTCCAGGCCCATGGCCGTGAGCACCGGCGAGGCCTTCACCTTGCCCGACGAGCAGGCCGAGCCGGCGCTGACCATGACGCCAGCCAGGTCGAGCGCCATCACCTGCAGGTCCGACGTCCACCCGGGCGCGGCGACGCAGAGGGTGTTGGGCAGGCGCGGCGCCGCCTCGCCGATCACCACGGCGCCGGTCGCCTTCAGGCGCTGGGCGGCCGTAGCGCGGAAGGCGGCCTGGGCGGCGAGGCCCTCGGCGGCGATCTGAGCCGCTGCGCCGAAGCCGCTGATACCCGGAAGGTTCTCCGTGCCGCCGCGCCGCCCGCGCTCCTGCCCCCCGCCGTGCTGGCGACGCGACAGGGTGGCGCGCGGGCCGAACGTGAGGGCGCCGACGCCCTGGGGCCCGCCGATCTTGTGGGCCGAGATCGAGAGCGTGTCGGCGCCGAGCGCGCGGCTGTCCACCGGGATCTTGCCGGCCGCCTGAATGGCGTCCACGTGCAGCCAGCCGTCGGCGGCGCGCACGATGTCGGCGGCGGCCTGCACCGGCTGGATCACGCCGGTCTCGTTGTTGGCCAGCATCAGGGCGACGAAGGGCTTTCCGTCGGCCGCGTCCCAGCGGCCCAGGCGCTCGCGCAGCCAGTCGAGGTCGGCGGTCCCGTCGCGGGTGACCGGCAGCGTCTCGACCGCGACGCCCGACGCGGCGGCGCCCTCACGGATGCTGTCGTGCTCGACGGCCGAGACGATCAGCCGCCTCGTCCCGGCGGCGACGGCGCTTTCCATCGCCAGGGCGTTGGCTTCGGTCCCGCCGCTCAGGAAGACGACGGTCGAGGCCGGCGCGGCGATGAGGCGCGCCACCTGCTCGCGGGCCTGCTCCATGGCCGCGCGCGCGGCGCGGCCGGCGGCGTGGATCGACGAGGGATTGCCCACGGCTTCCATGGTCCGCGTCATGGCCGCGATCGCCTCGGGCCGGACCTTCGCCGTCGCGTTATGGTCCAGGTAGACGCTCATGCGGCCGCCTGCCGGTCGCGGCGCAGCCGGCCGCCGACCACGTCGGCCAGGCTGACCGAGGCCAGATAGTCCTCGATCCGGTCGCCCAGGTCGGCCCAGAGGTCGTGGGTGAGACAGCGCTCGCCGCGCACCATGCAGCCCTTGCCGGCGCCGCAGCGCGTGGCGCGCAGGGGCTCGTCCACGGCGTGGACGATCTCCGCGATGGTGGTGGCCGAGGCCTCGCGGGCGAGCCGATAGCCGCCGCCGGGGCCGCGGGCGCTCTTCACCAGCCCCTTGCGACGGAGGCGGGCGAACAGCTGCTCAAGGTAGCTCAGCGAGATCTCCTGGCGCGCGGCGATGTCGGCCAGGGCCACCGCGCGGACCGCCTCGCTCTCGCGACGCGCCAGGTCGGCCATGGCCATCACGGCGTAGCGGCCTTTCGTGGAGAGACGCATGAGGATCGCCCAATGCAGTTTTCGCGCGCATCCGGGACGTCCTATGTTATGAGCCCCGCGCCCTGGCGGGACCGGTCGCGCCGGATGGTTGCGACTTAGGAAGACCGAGTAGGGCAGTCAAGTATTCTGGGAAAGAGGATCGCATGCCTGAAGTGGTGCTGACGGGAGCGGCCGGCCGGATCGAGGGCCGCTACTCCCAGGGCAAGAGCGAGACGGCGCCGGTGGCGCTGATCCTGCACCCGCACCCCAAGGCCGGCGGCCAGATGAACAACCCCGTCGCCGTGCAGCTCTTCCACCTGTTCATGAAGCGCGGCTTCTCGGTGCTGCGGTTCAACTTCCGCGGCGTCGGCCGCAGCCAGGGCGAGTTCGACGGCGGCATCGGCGAGCTGGCCGACGCGGCCACCGCGCTGGACTGGCTTCAGTCCACCAACCCCGCCGCCTCGCAGTGCTGGGTCGCCGGCTACTCGTTCGGCGCGTGGGTGGGGATGCAGCTCCTGATGCGCCGCCCCGAGACGGACGGCTTCATTTCGGTGAGCCCGCCGACCAACGCCTACGACTTCAGCTTCCTGGCCCCCTGCCCCGCCTCGGGCCTGATCCTGCACGGCCAGAACGACACCGTCGTTCCGCCCATCGACGTGGAGCGCGTGGTCTCCAAGCTGCGCACCCAGAAGGGCATCGTCATCGACTACGACGTGGTCGACGGCGCGAGCCACTTCTGGATGGAGAACCTGCCGGACGTGGAAAGCCGCGTCGGGACCTACCTCGACAAGCGCCTGGCCGCCCAGCCCGCCTAGGGTTGAGACCCCAACGGCTTCCGATCGTCCCGGCGAATGCCGGGACCCAGATCCACGCGCGAGGTCCAGAGTGGAAGAGCTCCGAGCCTCCGGGATCCGCATCCAACGCATTCCATCTGGATCCCGGCATTCGCCGGGATGAGCCGGTCTTGAGTACGGACTCCCAGCGCGGGCCTGGGCGAGGCTGGCGCGGCCTCAGGCCGAGCGTGTCAGCCAGGCGGCGAAGTCCATCCACAGCGCCGGGCCCGTGAACGCCCAGGCCACGAGCACGTGCATCGCCGCCAGCGTGCCGGCGCTCACCAGCCAGGCCGGATGCACGCGGCGCTGGTCGCGCCAGTCCAGCACGATCACCGCCGCGAGGATCGCCTCCACCACGAGGAACGACCCCATCGCCTGCCATTCCGGCACGCCCGCGGGCACGAACATCCGGCCGATGGCGGGTTGGGCGATCATGATGAAGGCGGCCAGCATCAGCCGCTGATGGTGATCGCGGCGCGCCCGCAGGGTCAGGGCCAGGCCCACCAGGAACGCCAGGGCGATCATGCCCATCACCGGCAACGCCATGAACCGCAGCGGCTCCGGCGAGGCGGGCGGCACGTGGCCCAGCTGAGCGGCGGTGATCGCGGTCGACAGGCCCAGGACCACCATGCCCCCGAACAGCATCGCGCCCGCCATGCCCAGCTGGCGATGCAGCCGCGGCCGACCGGCGCCGATCAGCGACGCCTGCACGACGAAGAGCAGCGTCCAGGCGGTGAACACCACGCCGTGCGCCATGGTCAGGGCCGACAGCGGCGGCGGCGCGTTGATCAGGCCCTTCAGGTAGTAGGAGGGCGCGAAGCCCACGAAGATGAGCGCGGCCACCAGATAGGCGGTCCCGACGTAGAGCCGGGCCCCCGCATCTGACCGGGCGCGGGCGCCGATCGCCTGTTGAGTCATGTTCCGTCCCCCTGTTCGTTGGACGCAGAGTGTCACCAGGCTGCCGCGACGTGAAGCTTCGGGCGCCTGCGAGGGAACGATACGGCGATGACCCATCCGGCAGATGCGATCCGCGCCCGGCGCAAGCTGACCAACAAGCTGATCGCCGCCCACGAGGCGGCGCGCCTGCGGCCGTTCTTGGCGCCGGAGGCCAAGGTGATCGTGGGCGACGGCGGACTGATCCTGGGCGCCGACGAGGTCATCGCCGCCTTCGCCGCCCAGTTCGCGGAGCCGGGCTTCACCGCCTACGTCCGCGAGACCGAGGACGTGCAGCTGGACGCGGCCGGCGCGCGCGCCGCCGAGCGGGGCCGCTGGACGGTCAGGGACCGGGACCTCGGCGGGACCTACCTCGCCGTCTGGCGCAAGGTCACGGGACAGTGGGTGATCGAGAGCGAGCTCTACGTCACCCTGAGCTAGATCCTGCGCGACCGCGCCCGGTCCAGCGCGGCCGCGACGGCGGCGGCGAAGGCGGCTGACCGGCGCGCGGCGCTGGGGTCGGGGGCAAGACCGCCGAGACGACCGCCTTCAGGCGTGGTCAGCCGCCAGGACCAGGCCTCCCCGGCGGCCGCGAGGGAGAGGCGGAAGCCGCCGGCCGTGGGTGTCGGGGACTCGTCCATGGCCCGAGTGTCCATCCCCGCCGTGCAGGGCCCGCCGGGAGCGCGATGGAGAATCCGTGCAGCGTCAGGCGGTGGCGCGCGGAAGGGTGATGCGGAACGTCGCCCCGGGACCGTCGACCAGCTCGACCCCGCCGTGGCTCGCCGCCAGGAGCGACCGGGCGATCGGCAGGCCAAGGCCGGTGCCCCCCTGGGCGCGGCGGCTGGTGAAGAACGGCTCGAACAGGCGCTCCCGGTCGGCGGCCGGCACGCCCGGCCCGTCGTCGGAGACGGTGACCACCACGCGCTCGCCCTCGGCCGAGACACGCACCGTGGCGACCGTGGCGCCGGCCTGGCGGGCGTTCTGCAGCAGGATGGTGACCACGGTCTCGAGCGTGGTGCCCGGCGCCGCCACCAGGGGCGCGTCGGGGGGCGTATCGAGCGTGACCGAGAAGCCCTCGCCGGCCTGCGCGTCCGCCGCGCGCCGCAGCGGATCCCCGACCTCGGAGGCGACGCCCGACTCCGGCAGCGCCATGTCGGCCCGCGCCAGGTCCAGCAACCGCGTCACCAGCTGCGACAGCCGTTCGCTGTCGCCGGCGATGTTGGCCAGGAAGCGCCGGCGCTCCACCGGCGACATGGTCTCGAAGTGGTCCTGCAGCAGTTCCACGGCGCCCGTGATGCCCGCGAGCGGCGTCTTGAACTCGTGGCTGACGGCGGCGGCGAAGTCGCGCAGGTAGCCGCTGCGGCGTTCGATGCGCTCGGCCATGGCGCGGAAGTCGGCATAGAGGTCGCGGATCTCGCGGGCCGCCGTCCTGGGGGTCGGCGGGATCTCGCCGCCGCCCGCCGCGACTTCCCGCGAGGCCGCCGAGAGCTTCTCGATCGGGCGGCTGACGCCGCGCGACACGAGCCCCGACAAGACCACCAGCACCAGGAAGATGAGCGCCGCGCCGAAGATGATCTTGCCGCGATCCTCGTAGAGGCCCCGGAACAGCGCCCGCGGCGAGCGGCTGAGCAGGAGCACGCCCTCCACCCGCCCGGCCACGACGATCGGGCGCGCGTGGTGCAGGCGGATGCCGGAGGCCTTCGAAAGCCACTCGAACGACGACTGCCGCGCGCCGAGGTCGCCGTTCACGCGCATCACGGTGTAGGGGCGGCCCGACAGCGCCCAGCGGACCTCCGGGAGCGCGGAGTAGTCGCGCCCGAACCCCTGCCCGCTCACGCCGTAGCCGCGGCGGTCCAGCATGTAGACCGAGGCCAGGGTGGTCTGCAGCGTGCGCTCGACCACCGGGTTGATCCGGCGGGCCACGTAGACCGCATCTGGATCGAGGGCGTTGCGCGTCTTCCGCGCCCAGGGCCGCTCGGGGAGCACCTGGCCCAGATTGAGGTCTATGGTGGTGAACTCGGGCCGGTAGTAGCCGTCAGGCGGCTTCGCGGGCTTGGGCCGGGGCGGCGGCGCGCCGGGCCAGTTCACCGAGGCGACGGCGGCCAGCGCCGCGCCCTGGGCGACGAGCTCGGCTTCGGTCTGGCGCACCAGGGTATTCTCGTAGACGCGCAGGTAGAGGGCCGCGACGCCGGGCATGGCGGCGGCGAACAGGAGCACCGCGAACAGGATCCAGCGCAGCCGCAGCGAGGGCCACCATCGACCGACCCAGTCCTTGAAGGCCTCGATCACCGCGGGGTCGTCATGCGGCCGGCCCGCCCTGGCACGCGCCCAGCCGGTAGCCGACGCCGGCGCGGGTCTCGACCACGTCGTGGGCGCCGAGCGCCGCGAACTTGCCCCGCAGGTTGCGCACGTGGCTGTCGATGGTGCGGTCGGTGATGGCGAAGCCCGGGCCGTGCAGCCGGTCGATGATGGCGTCGCGGGTGAAGACCCGGGCCGGCGCGCCCAGCAGGATCTTGAGGATGCCGAACTCGGTGACCGTCAGGCCCACCTCGTCCTCGTTCCAGCGCGCGACCCAGCTCTCCGGGTCCAGCGTCAGGCGGCCGTGCACGATCGGGGCATCGGCCTTGGCGGCAGGCGGCGCGGCGCGTGCGCGGCGCAGGATGGCCTGCACGCGGGCGACCACCTCGCGCGGGCTGAAGGGCTTGGTCACATAGTCGTCGCCGCCCAGCTCGATGCCGAGGACCCGGTCGATCTCGTCGTCGCGGGAGGACAGGAACAGGATCGGCAGGTCGCCCTGCGCCCGGAGCCGCCGGCACACCTCGAGGCCATCGAGCTTGGGCATGTTGATGTCCAGCACCACGAGGTCGGGCGCGGCCTTCGAGACCTGGGCGAGCGCCGCCTCGCCGTCCTCGGCCTCGCGCGCGGTGAGGCCCGCCTTCTCGAGCGCGAAGACCAGGAGCTGGCGGATGTGCGGATCGTCGTCGACGACGAGGACCTGGGGCATGAAGGTCATGTTCTCGGGTTCGCGTTCGAGGTCAATGCGGCGGTCCGGACGGCGCCCGGACGACGACCAGCCTATGGCCGCGTTGCGGCCCCAGGCTTGGAGGCCGCGTGGGCAGGCCGACCCGTTGACGTGCAGATCCGGTGCAGACGCCCTCAGCCCAGCGGCAGGCTGTAGGCGACCGGCGCGCCGGGGCCTACCGGGATGCCCAGGGCCACCCACAGGACCGTGAGCGCCATGCCGCCCACGTAGAGCGCCGCGGCGAGCGGCAGGAGAAGGGCCAGCATGGTCCCCTGGCCGACCTGCGGCATCCAGCGCCTTGCGTAGGTCAGGGTGAGCACGAAGTAGGGGTTCATCGGGGAGATCAGGTTCGTGACCACGTCGCCGATGCGGTACGCCGCCGTGGTCATCTCGGGCGAGATGTCGAGCAGCATCAGCATCGGCACCGCCACGGGCGCGACGGCGCTCCACTTGGCCGACGCCGAGGCGATCAGGAAGTCGAGCCAGGCCGACATGGTGGTCAGGACCGGCAGCAGGATCGCCGGCGACGCGTTCATCGCGCGCAGCTGCTCCGCCCCGGCGATGGCGGTGATCGGGCCCAGGTTGGACCAGCCGAACATGGCGACGAAGTGCGCCGCGAAGAACATCAGCACGAGGTACGGGATGAACGGCTCGAGCCCGCGCACCATCAGCTCCACCACGTCCCGGTGCGAGCGCACCAGGCCGACCGCCGCGCCGTAGACCCAGCCGCAGACGAAGAACAACAGAGCAAGCCCGCCCGCGAGGCTTCGATAGAACGGCAGGAGACGCTGGGCCGGGGACGACGCCTCGTCGTACAGGGGGGTGTAGCCGGGCCAGGTCGTGAGCGCCGCGAACAGGCCGGCCACCAGCAGCGCCGCCACGCCGGCCGCCGCCAGGCCCCGCCGCTCGTCCGCCGACAGGGGCTCGTTGGGCGCCGCACCGCCCTCGCCCGACCACGCGCCGAGCCGGGGCCCCAGCACCCGATCGAACAGCGTCCAGGCGATCGCGGTGAACAGCACGGCCTGGGCCGCGCTGAACCACCAGTTGCCCAGCGGATTCATCGTCCAGTCCGGCGCAAGCAGGCGCGCGCCCGTCTCGGTGATGCTGAGCAGCAGCACGTCCACCTGGCCGGGGAAGAGATTGCCGGAAAGACCGACGGCGGCGCCCGAGAAGCCGACGAGCACGCCCAGCGCCGGATTGCGCCCGCCCGTGGCGAACACCAGGCCGGCCAGCGGCACGTAGACCAGGAAGCCGGCGTCGACCGTGTGGCACGAGAGCACGCCGACCAGGAACACCACCGGCGTCATCACCGGCCGCGCGACCCGGGCGAGGCTCGCGCGGATGAGCGCCGCCATGAGGCCGCTGCGCTCGGCCACCACCGCGCCGAGCATGATCGTGATCGCGATCCCGAAGGGCGTGAAGCCGGTGTAGGTCCGGGGCATCTCGACCAGCAGCCGCTGCACGTTGGCCTCGGACAGCAGGTTCTGGACGACCAGGCGCTCGCCCGTCACCGGGTTCACGGCGGACCAGCCCTGCGCCGCCCCGACGCCCGAGAGGACCACCAGGATGGCGATCAGGCCGAGGAAGATGAAGATGGGGTCCGGCAGCGCGTTGCCGAACCGCTCGACAGCATCGAGCAGTCGGCTTCCTCGTCGCCCCGGCTGACGGTCGGACTGCCCCACGGGGCGAAGCGACCACGCCCCATCGGCATGGTCAAGCTTCCCGCATCGGGTGGATCAGGTGTTGAGTTCGAGGCCCTTCAGGCCGCCCTCGGCGCGCCAGTCTTCGAGCACCTTGGCGAAGGCCACCGGCCCCGCGCCGTAGGAGGTGTTCTTCTTGTTCATGAGCTCCACCTTCCCCTCGTTGTTGTAGTAGCCGGGGGTGCATTCCTTCAGGAAGGCGTCGCGCATCACAGAGAGCTTGACGATGGTGTCGACCCAGGCCGCTTCGGCCTCGGCCGAGGCCTCCAGGGTGCGCACCTGCCGGTCCATCGCGTGCCGGACGATGTAGGCGAGATGCTGCGCCTGTTCGTTCAGCATGTGCGGGAAGTTGGCCGAGAAGCCGGACTGTCCGGTGGAGACCACGAACAGGTTCGGGAAGCCGCGGACGTGGAAGCCGTGGAAGGTCTCCATGCCGTTCGCCCACTTGCCGGACAGCGTCTGGCCGTCCTTGCCGTAGACCTGGTAGCCGGCGCGGCGGGCGTAGTCGGTGCCCACCTCGAACCCGGTGGCGTAGATCAGGCAGTCGACCTCGAACTCCTGGCCGTTGGCGACGACGCCGGTCTCGGTGATCCGCTCGACGCCGCGGCCCTGCGTGTCGATCAGGTGCACGTTGGGCCGGTTGAAGGTGGCCAGGTACTCGTCGTGGAAGCACGGCCGCTTGCAGAACTGGTTGTACCAGGGCTTCAGGGCCTCGGCGACGGCGGGGTCCCTGACCTCCTGGTCCACGCGGGCCCGCACCTGCTCCATCTTCTTGAAGTCGGCCAGCTGCATGAGCGCGGCGGGGTTCTCCACCGGCTCGCCCCGCTCGGCCTTGCGGCGCGCGAGCAGCAGGATGTTGCCGATGATGTCGGTCCAGCCGTCGTTGACCAGGTCCTCCTCGGCGAAGCCGCCCGAGACCAGGATGTTGAAGTTGTCCATCCGGTGCTGGTGCCAGCCCGGCTTCAGGCTCGCGGCCCAGTTCGGGTCGGTGGGCCGGTCGTTGCGCACGTCGATCGACGAGGGCGTGCGCTGGAAGACGTAGAGCTCCTTCGCCCACTCGCCCAGATGCGGCACGCACTGCACGGCGGTGGCGCCGGTGCCGATGATGCCGACGCGCTTGTCCTTCAGCTTCGTCAGCCCGCCCAGCGAGTCGCCGCCGGTGTAGTCGTAGTCCCAGCGGCTGGTGTGGAAGCTGTGGCGCTTGAAGCCCTCGACCCCCGGGATCCCCGGCAGCTTGGGCCGATGCAGCGGACCGTTGGCCATGATCACGAACTTCGCCCGCATGGCGTCGCCGCGGTTGGTCTCGATGATCCAGCGCGCGGCGTCGGCGTCCCAGCGGACGGCCTTGACCTCGGTCTGCAGGCAGGCGTTGCGGTAGAGGTCGTACTTCTCCGCGATCTTGCGGCTGTACTGCATGATCTCCGGCGCGCGCGAGTACTTGCGCTCGGGCATGAAGCCCACCTCCTCGAGCAGCGGGAGGTAGACGTAGCTCTCGATGTCGCAGGCCGCGCCCGGGTAGCGGTTCCAGTACCAGGTGCCGCCGAAGTCGCCGCCCTTCTCGATGATGCGCAGGTCCTGCAGCCCCGCCTCGCGAAGGCGCGCGCCGGCCAGCAGGCCGCCGAACCCGCCGCCGATGATCACCACCTCGGTATCGTCGGTGAGCGGCTCGCGCGTGAAGCCCGCGGGGACGTAGGGGTCCTCGAGGTAGTGGGCGAACTGCCCCGCCATCTCGACGTACTGCTCGTTGCCTTCGGCGCGGACGCGCTTGTCGCGTTCGGCGCGATACCTCGCCGCCAGGGCGTTCGGATCGAAGCCCAGGTCGTCGCCGCCCGTGATCTCCGGCTTGTCGTCCGCCATCACGTCCTCCCGCTTGTGTTATCAGCGTTCAGCGTGCCGAACAGGCGTTCGAACCGCAAGCGTGACGTGGGGTCACGGCCGCACGAGCCTGCCGCCCGTCATCGGCCGCGGAACGCCCGTCGTCGCCGGAAACGAGATCGGCAGGCCCCGGTGGGCGCGGGCCGCGAGATAGGCGATCGCCTCGGCCTCGATCGCATCGCCCCGCCAGCCGTGATCCTCCGCCGGCCGGACAGGCGCCGGGAGCCGCTCGGCCAGCGCCCGCATGATCTCGGGGTTGTTCCGGCCGCCGCCCGTCACGATCACTTCCCGCGGGGCGGCGCCCAGCGCCTCGAACCCGCGCTTGACGGCCTCGGCGGTGAAGGCGACCAGGGTGGCGGCGGCGTCCTCGAGCTGCAGCGGCTCCAGCGGCTCCAGCGAGAAGGCGTGGCGGTCGAGCGACTTGGGCGGCGGCGCGGTGAAGTAGGGGTGCGCCAGCAACCCCCTGACCACGGCCTCGTCGACACGGCCCACGCTGGCGTACTTGCCGCCGGCGTCGTAGCGGCCGGCGCCGCGGCGCTGGACCAGCAGGTCCAGCATGCCGTTGCCGGGGCCGGTGTCGAAGGCGGTGAGCTCGTCCCCGCCGGTCCACAGCGTGACGTTGGCCACCCCGCCGAGGTTCAGCACCGCCAGCGGCGGCTCCAGGCCCGACGCCTTCATCCGGGCGAGGTGGTAGACCGGCGCGAGCGGCGCGCCCTCCCCGCCCGCGGCGACGTCGGCCGAACGGAAATCGTGGACGACGGTCCGGCCGCACAGCCTGGCGAGCAGCGCCGCGTCGCCGAGCTGCACGCTTCGCCCCAGCCCGCCGGGCTCCGGCCGCTCGTGCAGGACCGTCTGGCCGTGCATGCCGACGAGGTCGAAGTCGGGCCACGAGAGATCCGCCGCCTGCAGGAACGCCTCCGCGGCGGCGAAGTGCTCCTCGGCGATCATCTCGGCGGCGTGCACGAAGATGGGGGGCTCGGGGCGGCCGCGCTCCCAGGCCAGCGCCTGCTGCGTGGCCTCCAGCACCACGTTGCGCGTGGCGTCGCTCAGCTTGCGTTCGCCCGCGGGCCCGAAGCTGAGGATCTTCTCGCCGTCCGTGTCGAGCACCGCCATGTCGACGGCGTCGAGGGAGGTCCCCGTCATGAATCCCAGCACCAGCATGGCGACTTGACTGCCACGAGCCCGGCCGCGTAGCTAGCCGCCATGATCGGACGCACCGACCGCTTCGGCCGCTATTACCGCCTGCCCTCGTAGCAGGCGTCCGATCCCACGCGCCTGCCCTTCGGCCGGCGCCGCTTCGCAAGTCTCCCCGCGACCGCCGGCTTCAACCTTCACCGGAGCCTGCCATGTCCCTCGATATCCCCGGTTGCCCTGTGCTAGACGCCGCCGCGCCCGATCACGAGATGTCCCGAATGCCCGAGCCCGCGTTCAAGTCCGAGTTCCTGCGCGTGCTGCAGGCCCGCGGCTACATCCATCAGATCACCCACCCGGCCGAGCTGGACGAGGCCGCGGGCAGCGGCGTCGTCACCGCCTACATCGGGTTCGACGCGACGGCGCCCTCCCTGCACGTGGGATCCCTGATCCAGATCATGATGCTGCGCCGCCTGCAGCAGGCCGGCCACAAGCCCATCGTGCTGATGGGCGGGGGCACCACCAAGATCGGCGACCCGACCGACAAGGACCAGTCGCGGCCCCTGCTCAGCCACGAGCAGATCCAGGCGAACATCGCCTCGATCAAGACCGTGTTCGCCAGGTTCCTGAGCTTCGGCGACGGGCCCACGGACGCCATCATGGTCGACAACGACGAGTGGCTCTCCCGCTTCGGCTACGTGGAGTTCCTGCGCGACTACGGCGTGCACTTCACGGTCAACCGCATGCTGGCGTTCGACAGCGTCAAGGCGCGGCTCGAGCGCGAGCAGCCGATGACGTTCCTCGAGTTCAACTACATGCTGATGCAGTCGGTGGACTTCCTCGAGCTGGAACGCCGCCACGGCTGCTTGCTGCAGATGGGCGGCTCGGACCAGTGGGGCAACATCCTGAACGGCGTGGAGCTGATCCGCCGCGTCGACCAGAAGCCGGCCTTCGGGCTGACGACGCCGCTGCTCTCGACCGCCTCGGGCGCGAAGATGGGCAAGACCGCCGCCGGCGCCGTCTGGCTGAACGCCGACATGCGCAGCCCTTACGACTACTGGCAGTTCTGGCGGAACACCGAGGACGCCGACGTGGGCCGCTTCCTGCGGCTGTTCACCGACCTGCCGCTGGATGAGATCGCCCGGCTGGAGGCGCTGCAGGGCGCGGAGATCAACGACGCCAAGAAGGTGCTCGCGGGCGAGGCCACGCGGATGCTGCACGGCGCCGCCGAGGCCGAGAAGGCCGCGGCCGCCGCGCAGGCCGCGTTCGAGGAGGGCCGTCTGTCCGGCGATCTGCCCACGGTCGACGTGCCGCGGGCCGACCTCGAGGCCGGCGTGCAACTTGCCGATCTCGCCGTCACCGCGGGTCTCGCCGGGTCCAAGGGTGAGGCGCGGCGCCTGGCCCAGGGCGGCGGCCTGCGGGTGAACGATCGGCCCGAACCGGACGCCAACCGCCTCGTCACCGCCGCCGACCTCGCCGAGGGCGTGGTCAAGCTCGCGGCCGGCAAGAAGAAGATCGTGCTCGTGAAGCCCGTCTGAGGAGTGGAGCCATGACGACCGTGACCGAAGGCGCCGCCGCGCCCGATTTCGACCTCGAGACGCCCGACGGACGCGTGAAGCTCGCCGACTTCGCGGGCAGGACCCTGGTGCTCTACTTCTATCCCAAGGACGACACCTCGGGCTGCACGAGGGAGGCGCAGGACTTCACGGCCCTCGCGCCCGAATTCGCCAAGGCGGGCGTGACCGTGATCGGAGTCTCCAAGGACTCCATCGCCGCGCACCGGAAATTCGCCGCCAAGTACGACCTCGGCGTGACGCTGGCGTCCGACCCGGACGGCGAGACCATCGCGCGCTACGGGTCCTGGGTGGAGAAGAGCCTCTACGGCCGCAAGTACATGGGCATCGATCGCTCCACCTTCCTGATCCGGGACGGCAAGACGGCGAAGGTCTGGCGCAAGGTGAAGGTGCCGAACCACGCCCAGGCGGTTCTGGACGCCGCCAGGGGCCTCTGAGCCGCGTTTCCGCTTATCGATGTCAACCTGGCGGCATCTTGACGCTTTGCGCCCAAAGCGGGCCCGAAGCGGGTTGCCTGTCGCGGAAAAGTCATCGCATATCGCGCGGGTTCGGGGTCGGGGACTTCTAGCAGAACGCATGGAACGTCTGGCGAAGCTCAAGCGCGCGCTCGTCGAGCTGTTTCCGGAACGGCACCTTTATGTGCGGTCCGGCGGGGCCATGAAGGCCTTCGTCCTCACCACCCGCAAGCAGATGCTCATCGCCGCCGGCGTCGCGGGCGGCGCCCTCTGGATGGGCGTGAGCACGGCCGCCATGCTGGTCAACCTGCTCTCGGCCTCGGCCGCGGATCGCGAGATCGCCCAGCTCAAGGCGCAGTCCGAACGCTACGTGGCGGATCGCCAGGCCCGGCTCGACAGCGCCATGGCGCGCCTGAACGCCGCGTCGGGCTCCAGCGCCGACCTGGCGGCGGAGATCGAGAAGCGCCACGCGGCGCTCGCCATGCTGCTCACCGACATCAAGGGCGCGCCCGGCGCGGCCGAGGCGCTGACGCCGGCGATCAACCGCGCGCTCGCCGCCCAGGACGCGAGCCCCGTGCGCCGCGTGGAGATGGTGCGCATCGGCCAGGAGCAGCTGCTCGAGGCCGCCGACAGCTTCGCCAAGGGCCGCGCCGACCGGCTGCGCCTCGCCTTCCGGATGGCCGGCCTCTCGCCGTCCAGCTTCACCGACCGCAGCGGCTCGCTGGGCGGTCCGCTGATCGATTCCAAGGACCCGCGCGCCCTGGCGGCCGTCCTGGACGTCGACGAGGATTTCGCCGTGCGCATCCAGCGGGCGGCGCGCGACCTCAACGAATCCAAGCAGCTCGCCAACGCGGCCCAGGACCTGCCGATCGGACGACCGACCGCGTCCGGCGGCCAGACCAGCGGCTTCGGCGTGCGGCTCGATCCCTTCACCCGCCGGCCGGCCTATCACTCGGGCCTCGATTTCAACGGCGGCCATGCGCAGCCGATCTTCGCGACGGGCCCCGGGGTCGTGTCCTTCACCGGCCAGCGGTCCGGCTACGGCAACGTGGTGGAGATCGACCACGGCCGCGGCCTGAAGACCCGCTACGCCCACCTGTCCGGCTTCTCGGTTCGCCCTGGCCAGCGCGTGGGCGTCGGCCAGCGGATCGCCGCCATGGGATCCACGGGACGCTCGACAGGAACGCACCTTCACTATGAAGTGTGGGTCAACGGCCGGGCCCAGAACCCCAGCCGGTTCCTGAAGGCGGGGCAATATGTTCAGCAAGAGCACTAGGGACGCCGCACCCGACCTCCCCGCGGCGCGCAAGCCCGAGCCGGCGTCGCTGATCGCCGAGGGCGTCCGCATCGTCGGAAACCTGGAAACCCGGGGCGACCTCCACCTCGACGGCGCCCTGGAGGGCGACCTGCGCGTCGGCCTGCTGACGATCGGCGAGCCGGGCAGCGTCACCGGCGCGATCCATGCCGACGCCGTCGAGATCCGGGGGCGCGTCACCGGCGTCATCTGCGCGCGCCGCGTGAAGCTGTGGGCCACGGCCCGCGTGGACGGCGACATCAGCCACACCGAGCTTGCCGTCGAGGCCGGCGCGCACTTCGAGGGCCGCAGCCTGGCGCTCGTGCCGCCCGCCGAGGAAGCCCCGGCCCTCAGCGTCGTCGCCGCCGAGTAGCCTCCCCTTCCCCTCCTCTCCCGCCAAGCGGGAGAGGGGGACCGCTCGCCGAGCGCAGCGAAGAGCGAGCGGTGGAGAGGGCAAGCCACACCCTGTGAAATCAGTCCGGTCCGGTCGATCGGCCGCGTCGGCCACTTCCCCTTCCCCCCTCCCGATGAAGCGGGAAGGTCCTACTCCCGCGTCGCGCCGACGCGCTGGGCCAGGGCGGCGCCCATGAACTGGTCGAGGTCGCCGTCGAGGACGCCCTGGGTGTCGCTGGTCTCCACCTCGGTGCGCAGGTCCTTCACCATCTGGTACGGCTGCAGGACGTAGCTGCGGATCTGGTGGCCCCAGCCGATGTCGGTCTTCTGGTCCTCGAGCGCCTGCTGCGCCGCCTCGCGCTTCTCCAGCTCGGCCTCGTAGAGGCGCGCCTTCAGCATCTTCCAGGCCTGGTCGCGGTTCTGGTGCTGCGAACGCTGGTTCTGGCAGGCCACCACGATGCCCGTGGGGATGTGCGTCAGGCGCACCGCCGAGTCCGTCTTGTTCACGTGCTGCCCGCCGGCGCCCGAGGCGCGGTAGGTGTCGGTGCGCACGTCCGCGGGGTTGATCTCGATCTCGATGGTGTCGTCCACCACCGGATAGACCCAGACCGACGCGAACGAGGTATGGCGCTTGGCCGCCGCATCGAACGGTGAGATCCGCACCAGGCGGTGGACGCCGCCCTCCGTCTTCAGCCAGCCGTAGGCGTTCGTGCCCTTCACCTGCAGGGTCACCGACTTGATCCCCGCCTGCTCGCCCGACGTCTCCTCGAGGAACTCCACTTCCATCCCGTGGGCGTGCGCCCAGCGGGTGTACATGCGCAGCAGCATGCCGGCCCAGTCGTTGGACTCGGTGCCCCCGGCGCCGGAGTTGATTTCCACGAACGCGTCGTTGCCGTCCGCCTCGCCCGACAGCAGCGCCTCGAGCTCGGCCCGGGCGGCCCGCTCCTTGATCTCCTTCAACTGCGCGCGCGCCTCCTCGAGGCTGGCCTCGTCGCCTTCCTCGTCGGCCAGTTCGGCGTAGCCCAGCGCGTCCTCGAGGTCGCTCTGCAGCGACTGCACCGCGCCGACCGACGCGGCCAGCCGCGAGCGGTCGCGGCTCACGGCCTGCGCCTCGGCCGGGTTGTCCCAGAGGGTCGGGTCCTCGACCCGTGCGTTCAGTTCATCGAGTTTGCGAAGCGCGACATCCCAGTCAAAGACGCCTCCTGAGCAGTTCGATCGACTGCTCGATGTCGGCCTTGGCGGCCTCGACATCCGCTCTCATGGAGAGAACTCCCAAAAACCAGAGCCGCGGGCTCTAGCCTGCGTTGGCGCGCCGGGCAAGGCGCGCGGTCCGGTCAGAACAGGTCGGAGAGGTCGTCCTTCTTCTTGGGCGCGGGCGGCGGGGGCGCCGGGGCGACGGCGGCGCCGGCGTTGGGCGCGCCGGTCAAGCCCTCCTGCCACACCTTGTTGTAGGGCTGCGGCCCCGAGGGGACGCCCGCCGCGCCGAGGGTGGCTGTCGAGGCGGCCGGCTCGGTCCCCGGCCGGAAGGCCTCGCGGACGCCGCGGATCATGGCGAACTTGGCGTTGGCCGGGGCCTTGAACGGCTTGGCCGGCTTGTCCTTCAGCGCCTCGGTCATGAACTCGGTGAAGATCGGCACGGCGGCCACAGATCCGGTCTCGTTGTTGCCGAGGCTGCGGTTGTCGTCGAAGCCGATGTAGACGCCGACGACGAGGTCCGGCGAGAAGCCCATGAACCATGCCGACCGGTAGTCGTTGGTCGTGCCGGTCTTGCCGCCCAGCGGCTTGCCGATCGAGGAGGCCTGGGTGGCGGTGCCCCGCTGGACGACCCCCTCCATGAACGACGTCACCTGATAGGCGGTCACCGGATCGATCACCTGGTCGCCCGCCCGCGGGATCCGCGGGCTCTCGCCGCCCGAGAAGCCGGCGTCGCAGCGGCTGCAGTCGCGGCGGTCGGCCTTCCAGATCACCTTGCCGTTGCGGTCGGCCACGACCTCGATCAGGTGCGGCTGGACCAGCTTGCCGCCGTTGACGAACGTCGAATACGCGGCCGCCATGCGGAAGACGGTGGTCTCGCCCGACCCGAGGGCCATGGCCAGCACCTTGTCCATCTTCTTCGTCACCCCCATGCGCTCGGCGAGCGACGAGATGCGGTCCATGCCCACGCCCTGGGCCAGGCGCACGGTCATGGTGTTGCGCGACAGCTCGATCCCCTTGCGCAGGGTCAGCGCGCCCAGAAAGTCGCGGTGGTAGTTCTCCGGGCTCCAGTCCTTGCCGCCGTAGCCGCGCAGGGTGATCGGGGCGTCCAGGACCGTCGAGGCGGGCGTGTAGCCGGCCTCCAGGGCCGCGGCGTAGACGATCGGCTTGAACGACGAGCCCGGCTGGCGAAGCGCCTGGGTGGCGCGATTGAACTTCGACAGCGAGAACGAATAGCCGCCCACCATGGCGAGCACCCGGCCCGAGTAGGGCTCCATGGCGACCAGGGCGCCGTTGGCGGCCGGGATCTGCTTCAGCCGGAAGCCCGAGCCGCCCTCGTTCGGGGCCACGAAGATCAGGTCGCCCGTTCCGATACCCTTGCCCGCCCGGGCCCACGCCACGTCCTGCCCGGCCAGGGTCCCTTCGACGCCGTCGATGTTGCGCACCCTCACCGTCCCGCCCGAGACGCTGAGCACCACCGCGCGCCGCCAGGTCGTGTGCTCGCGGGGCCGCACGGTCTTGCGCGCCACGTCTTCCCAGCCCTCGAGCGTGGTCACGTTGCCGAACGCGCCGCGCCAGCCGTGACGGCGGTCGTAGGTCTCGAGCCCGTTCATCAGCGCGGTCTTGGCCGCGCTCTGGAGGCGGGGGTCGAGCGTGGTGCGCATGTAGTAGCCGCCCGCGTTCAGGCGCTCGTCGCCCAGCTCCTCCATGGAGAGCGCGATCCGCCGCACCTCCTCCACGAAGTAGTCGGCGTCCCGGTACTGCGAGCGCGTGGGCGCCGGCTGGACCACGAGATCCTGGGCCATGGCCGCGTTGGCCTCGGCCCGGCTCACCCAGCCCAGGTCAGCCATCTGGTCGATCACCCAGTTGCGCCGCGCGATCGCCTGCTGCTTGCGGCGCATCGGATGGTAGTTGTCGGGCCCCTTGGGAAGCGCGGCCAGATAGGCGCTCTCGGCCAGGGTCAGCTCCGACAGCGACTTGCCGAAGTAGTTGTAGGCGGCGGCGCCGACGCCGTACGAGCGATACCCGAGCCAGATCTCGTTCATGTAGAGCTCGAGGATCCGCTCCTTGGAGAGCGTCTGCTCCAGCTGCGACGCGAGGATCGCCTCCTTCAGCTTGCGGCCGATCGTCTGCTCGTTGGACAGCAGGATGTTCTTGGCCACCTGCTGGGTGATGGTCGAACCACCCTCCAGGCGACGCCCCTGGGCCAGGTTCACCACGTTCTTCATCTGCGCGCGGGCGAAGCCGCCCACGTCGACGCCGCCGTGCTGGAAGAAGCCGTGGTCCTCGGCGGCCAGGAACGCCTGGGCGGTCTGCTTCGGGATCGCCTCGTAGGGTACGAAGATGCGGCGCTCGCGCGAGAACTCGCCGATCAGGGTGCCGTCCCAGGCGTAGGCCCGCGTGGCGGTCGGCGGGTGGTAGTCCACCAGCTCGCCCGCGTCGGGCATGTCGTGGAACAGCCAGGCCGAATAGACGCCGACGCTGAGGGCCGCCAGGGCGATGAAGCTCAGGGCCCCGACGCCCAGCAGCGCGACCCACCGCGGGACCTGCGGACGGGGCGGCAGCGCCGTTTCCGGGGTTTCGGGGGCGGTCAACTCGGGGCGGCTCCGGCGCGCAACTAGAGCCCGTCGTCTATCCTGTGTCGCCCCGGGCGCCAACGTCCGGGACGGGCCGGTGCGTCAGCGCGACGCGAGCCGGACCTGTTCGCCGAAGTGGCTGTCGATGGCCCGGGTGACGGCGCTCATGAGCCGCGCGCGCTGGGCCGGATCGCGCAGCCGGGCCTCGTCCTCGGGGTTGGAGACGAAGCCCATCTCGAGCAGCACCGCCGGCACGTCCGGCGCCAGGAGCACCATGAAGCCCGCGTCCCGGTGGCTGCGGCGCAGCATCGGCGCCCTGCCCTCGATGTTGGCCACCAGGGTCTGGGCGAACACCGCCGAGCGGTTCCGCGTGGCGCGCTGGGTCAGGTCGAACAGGATGTCGCGCACCCCCTGGTCGCCGGTCAGGCTGGCCTTCATGAACCAGTCGTTGGCGCTGACGAACTTCGTCGCCCGCGCGGAGGCCTTGTCCGACAGCGTGTAGACCGACGCGCCCTTGAGGTCGGGCTCGGGCCCGGAATCGGAATGCAGCGAGATGAACAGGTCCGCGCCGGCGCGCTGGGCGACGCGCACGCGGTCCTCCAACGGGATGTAGACGTCCCGCGAGCGCGTGAGCACCACCTTGTAGCGACCCGTGCGGTTCAGCTGCTCGGAGAGCGTCAGCGCCGCGGCGAGGTTGATGTCCTTCTCGTAGCCCAGGGCGCCGCGCGCGCCCGAATCCTTGCCGCCGTGCCCAGCGTCGATCACCACCACCTTCTTCAGCGGCAGCGCGGGCTTGCGGACCGGCAGGAATTGCGACCGCAGCTGCGGGTTCATGGGCTTGACGATCGGCGCGCTCGCCATCACCGCGCCCGGCGCGGCGGCGACGTCGATCACATAGCGATAGTTCACGACGCCGTCGGCCGGCGGCAGCAGGAAGCGCCGCTTCAGCTTGCCGTCCCCGGCGAGATCCATCTGCAGGCGTGCGCCGCCCTGGACCTGGTCGATGGTCCAGGCCCGGACCACGCCCCGTCCGGCGCCCTGCTGAAGCTGCGCGGCCGTGACGCCCGGCAGCATGACCACGACGCGGCGGTCGGCGGAGCCGTCCGACACGACCCGGGCGCTGGCGGCGCCGTCCAGTTCGATGACGAGGCGCGTCTCGCTCGCGTCGCCGCCCATCCGGACCTTGAGGAGGTCGACCTGTTCGGTGGCCGCATGGCCCACGGCGACCGCGGCGAGGCCGAGCGCCAGGGCTGCGCCCAGGGCCGCCGCGCGCCCCCGGTTCCGTCCCAAAGCCCCTGTCAGCCGCCGCAGCACTCGATCACGCCCCGAAACGACGAAGATTCGCACGATACGAACCGATTGCCCATATAGCGGCGGGCCTCGTGGACAAAGGGTTAACCAGGTGTTGCCGCCGGTCGGGCAGCTTGACGGCGCGGCTTTCCTTTTCAGCCCCCATGTTGCAATGTCCGCCCGCGCGACGTCGGAGCGCCCGTTCCGGGCCCGAACGCCACGCGACAAAACCACCCAGCGTCGGCTTCGACCGTACCTTCGGCGACGACGCTCCGATCCGATCCGCGCCCATCCGGACGCGCCTAGGAACACACCCGATGAGCTGCGCAGCTCGAGCCACTTCTGGCCCCAAGGCCTCCGCAGACGGCGTCAACGCCGTCGTCGCCGGCCGCGCGCGCGCTCGTCCCATATGCCGGCAGCGCTCGAACCTCGTGGCGCGCCGCGGAGAGACTGATGCCCAAGACGATGTTGATCGACGCAGCCCACGCGGAAGAGACCCGCGTGGTGGTCGTCGACGGGAACCGCGTTGAAGAGTTCGATTTCGAGAGCCAGAACCGCAAGCAGCTACGAGGGAACATCTACCTCGCCAAGGTGACGCGGGTCGAACCGTCGCTGCAGGCGGCCTTCGTGGAGTACGGCGGCAACCGCCACGGCTTCCTGGCCTTCAACGAGATCCACCCCGACTACTACCAGATCCCGGTCGCCGACCGTGAAGCGCTGCTGCGCGAGGAGGCCGAGGAGCAGGAGGAGGACGAGCGTCCCGCCCGGGGCCGCCGCCGCGCCGCCGCCGATTCGGCCGAGTCCGACGCCGACGCCGAGCGGCCGGACGACGATCCGGACTACATGGCGACCGACGAGGACGAAGACGACGTCATGGAGGAGGAGCTGGCGCGCCGGAAGCGCCGGCTGATGCGCCGCTACAAGATCCAGGAAGTGATCCGCCGCCGGCAGATCATGCTGGTTCAGGTCGTCAAGGAAGAGCGCGGCAACAAGGGCGCCGCGCTGACCACCTACCTCTCGCTGGCCGGGCGCTACGGCGTCCTGATGCCGAACACCGCCCGCGGCGGCGGGATCAGCCGCAAGATCACGACCGCCACCGACCGCAAGCGCCTGAAGAGCGTCGTGCAGAGCCTGGACGTGCCGAACGGCATGGGCCTGATCGTGCGCACGGCCGGCGCCAAGCGCACCAAGGCCGAGATCAAGCGCGACTACGACTACCTGCTGCGGCTCTGGGAGAACATCCGCGAGACCACCCTGCACTCGATCGCCCCGGCGCTGATCTACGAGGAGGAAGACCTCGTGAAGCGCACGATCCGCGACCTCTACGACAAGGACATCGACGAGGTCTGGGTCGAGGGCGAGGCAGGCTACAAGGAAGCGCGCGACTTCATGCGCATGCTGATGCCCAGCCAGGCCAAGAAGGTGCAGGCCTACCGCGAGCCCACGCCGCTGTTCGTCAAGCACCGGGTCGAGGACCACCTCAGCCAGATCTACTCGCCGGTCGTTCCGCTCCGCTCGGGCGGCTACCTGGTGATCAACCAGACCGAGGCGCTGGTCGCCATCGACGTGAACTCCGGCCGCTCCACGCGCGAGCGGAACATCGAGGCCACGGCGCTGAAGACCAACATGGAGGCCGCCGAGGAGGCGGCGCGCCAGCTTCGCCTGCGCGACCTCGCCGGCCTGATCGTCATCGACTTCATCGACATGGATGAGTCGAAGAACAACCGCGCGGTCGAGAAGAAGCTCAAGGACTGCCTCAAGGACGACCGCGCGCGGGTCCAGATGGGCAAGATCAGCCCGTTCGGCCTGATGGAGATCAGCCGCCAGCGCCGCCGCACGGGGGTCCTGGAAGGCACCACGCACCTCTGCGAGCACTGCGGCGGCACCGGGCGCGTGCGCTCGGTGGAGTCCAGCGCGCTGGCCTCGCTCCGGGCCCTCGAGATCGAGGCGCTCAAGGGCGGCGGCGAAGCCACCCTGCGCGTGCCCCGCGCCGTCGGCCTCTACATCCTGAACGAGAAGCGCGCGCACCTGGCGCGGCTGCACCAGGCGTTCAGCCTGTTCGTCACCGTGGTGATCGAGGACGAGATGGCGCACGCCGATCACGTCATCGAGCGCACCGCCATGGAGACCCGGCCCGACCACGCCCCGCCCCTGGCGGCGCCGATCCAGGCCTATGTCCCGTCGGCCGAGGAGGAGGCGTTCGACGACGAGGCCTTCGAGGACGAGGATGAGGACGAGGTCGACGAGGACGCCGACGACGAGGACGAGGCCGGGGCGGACGACGGCGAGCCGCAGGCCCGCCGCGCCCGCGAGGAGCGCCCGCGTCGCGACGACGAAGAGGACGGCGGCCGCCGGGGCCGCCGCCGCCGCCGCCGCGGACGTGGACGCGACGAACGGCCCGACCGCCCCGAGCGCGAGCCCGTGGCCGAACGCGAGGCGCGGCCCCCGCGCGAGAGCGACGAGGACCGCGACAGCCGCCGCCGCCGCCGAGGCCGCCGCGGCGGTCGCCGGATGCGCGACGACTTCCGTCCGACCGACGTCTTCTCGTGGGTTCGCCCCTGGGTGCCCTACGGCGACGATCCGTTCGTCTGGTATGACCCGGCCGAGGACCTGAAGCTCGCCGCCGGCCAGGCCGCCCCCGCGGCCCCCGCGCCGGCCCCCGTCGCGGCCGAGGCTTCGGCCCCCGCCCCGGCGTCCGTGTCGCACGACGGCGAGGACGACATCTGGGTCGAGCTGCCCGAGGCCGAGGAGAAGCCGAAGCGTTCGCGGCGGGCCCGGGGCCGCGGCCGCGGCCGGAACGGCGACGCCCCGTCCACCGAGGCCGCCACCGAGGCTGCGCCCGTCGCGGTCGAGGCCGAGCCTGCGCCTGAGCCTGCGCCTGAACCTGAGCCGGCGCCCGTCGTCGCCCAGGAGGACGCGCCCCCGGCCAAGCCGAAGCGCACCCGCAGCCGCAAGGCGGCGGCCGCGCCCGAACCCGAGGTCGTCGCCGTCGCGGAACCGGCCGCTGTCGAGCCGCCCGCCGCCGAACCCGCGGTCGTGGCGGAGGCAGCGCCGGCCGCCGAAGCCGCGCCTGCGCCGCGCCAGCCGGATCCCAACGAGATCTCGGGACCGGCGCCGGCGCCTCGGAAGGGCTGGTGGCGGCGCGGCTGACCGCGCCCGGAGCGACATCTTCCCGCCGCGAAGGCGCGTCATCTCCGCGATGGCGCGCCGCTCGCGTAGAAAGTGGATTCCACTTTCGCCGGGCCCGCTCTAGCATCCGCCCTGGTCATGGGGGACCGATGGGCTTCGAGAGAGTGAAGAGCATGGTCTCCCCATTCCGCTCTGTTTCCCGCGTCGCGCTGGGGCTCGCCGTCGCCGCGAGCGTGGCGCTGAGCGCCGGCCAGGCGGCCGCCCAGTCGTTCATCCGCGACACCGAGATCGAGGAGATCCTGGCCCGGAACTCCGAGCCGATCCTCCGCGCCGCCGGCATCGAGCCCAGGAACGTCGAGATCATCCTGGTCGGTTCGAAGGACCTGAACGCCTTCGCCGGCCCCCGCGTCATGGGCTTCAACACCGGCCTGATCCTCGAATCGGACACCCCCAACGAGCTGCAGGGCGTCATCGCCCACGAGGTGGGCCACCTCGCCGCCGGCCACTCCGCCCGGTCGGGCGACTTCAGCAAGGCGGGCATGCGGCCCTTCCTGCTGACCATGGGCCTGGGCGTGCTGGCGGCCATCGCGGGCGCGCCCGACGCGGCGGCGGGCCTGGCCTCCAGCGCGAGCTACTTCGGCACCCTGGGCGCCCTGGGCTACAGCCGCGAGCAGGAGAGCCGCGCGGACCAGGCGGGCGCCACCCTGCTGGACAAGGCCGGCCTCTCGGGCAAGGGCCTGGCCGAGTTCTTCGACAACTTCCGCTATCAGGAGGTCTTCGACGAGGCGCGCCGATTCGGCTACTTCCGCAGCCACCCGATCTCGTCGGACCGCATCGAGGCCCTGCGCCGCCGGGTCGAGGGCCAGCCCAACTACGGCAAGACCGACAGCTCGGAGGCGATGGCCGAGCACGCCATCATGAAGGCCAAGCTGGACGGCTTCCTCAATCCGCAGGTGGCGATCACCAAGTACGAGGAGAAGGCCGCCGACTATCCGTCGCGGTACGCCCGCGCGATCGCCTACTATCAGCTGAAGGAGCCCGACCGGGCGATCAAGCTGGTGGACGCCCTGCTCGCGGACCAGCCCGAGAACCCGTACCTGTGGGAGCTCAAGGGCCAGATCCTGTTCGAGTTCGGCCGCACGCCCGAGGCCGAGGCGCCGCAGCGCCGCTCGGTCGAACTGAAGCCCGACGCGCCGCTCCTGCGCATCAATCTGGGCCAGACCCTGATCGCCCTCGACGACAAGAAGAAGGTGCAGGAGGGCATCACCGAGCTGAAGCGCGCGCTCACCCAGGAAGAGGACAACGCCGTCGCCTGGCGCCTGCTGGCCGAGGCCTACGACAAGACCGGCGAGGACGGCCTCGCCCGCCTCGCGACCGCGGAGTTCAACTACAACATCGGCGACAAGCGGCAGGCCCGCGTCTTCGCCATGCGCGCCCGCGAGATGCTGACCCGCGGCACGCCCGAGTGGCGCCGCGCGACCGACATCGTCCTGGTGGCCGAACCGACCCGCGAGGACCTCCGCGAGCTGGCCCGCGAAGGCTCCGTCGGCGGCCGGACGCGTTGAGGCTCACCGCCGTCTTCCTATCTGGAACCCCATGAAGCGCTTCTTTCCCCTCGCCGCCCTGGCCGCGGCCTCGCTCGGACTCGCGGCCTGCAAGCCCGCCCAGCCCGCGGCCGACCCGGAGTTCGGCGCCAAGGTGCGCGCCTACCTGCTCGAGAACCCCGAGGTGATCCAGGAAGCGGTGACCCAGCTGCGCCTGAAGGAGGCGGCCAAGGCGGCGGCCCCGACCCTCGCCCGCTATCGCAGCCAGCTCGAGAACGACCCTCGGGACCTGGTGATCAACCCGCGGGGCGCGGTGACGGTGGTCGAGTTCTTCGACTACCGCTGCGGCTACTGCAAGGTGGTGGCCCCCGAGGTCGCGAAGCTGATCCGCGAGAACCCCGACGTCCGGTTCGTCTTCAAAGAGTTCCCCATCTTCGGCGAGGTCTCCCAGAGCGCGGCGCGGGTGGCGCTGACGCCGCAGGCCAAGGCGAAGGGCCTGCCGCTGCACCAGGCGCTGATGGCCGATAAGAG
This sequence comes from Phenylobacterium sp. T106, assembly GCF_057219735.1. Taxonomy (NCBI): domain Bacteria; kingdom Pseudomonadati; phylum Pseudomonadota; class Alphaproteobacteria; order Caulobacterales; family Caulobacteraceae; genus Phenylobacterium; species Phenylobacterium sp. T106. The sequence goes on from NZ_JBXVWA010000005.1 coordinate 141,056, forward strand.
CCTCAGCGAGGCCTCGCTGGACCAGCACCTGCGCGACGCCGGCCTCGATCCCGCGACCGTCCGCCAGGCCGCACGCGATCCGGCCATCGACCAGCAGCTGCAGGATGTCCGTGCGCTGGCCGGCGGCCTCGGGCTCACGGGCACCCCGGCCTTCATCATCGGCGACTACGTGATCCCCGGGGCCGACATGGACTCGGTCCGCGCGGCGCTGGCGCGCATCAGGAACGAGGGCATGAAGCGGCCGCCGGCGGCGGCCCCGACGTAAAGCTCAACCTCTGCTAGACTGCGCCCAGGGCGTCACAGCGAGGACATTCATGAGCGAACGCGTACTGGTCATCGGGGCCGGGATGGCGGGATTGTGGACGGCGATGGCGCTGGCCGGCCCGCAGCGCGAGGTCATCGTGCTCGACCGCGACCCGCCGCCGCCGCCCGGGGGCGCCGACGAGGCCTTCCAGGACTGGCAGCGCCGCGGCGTCGGCCATCTCCGCCACAGCCACGCGTTCCTCGCCCGGCTGCGGACGCTCGTCCGCGACCGCCACCCTGCCCTGCTGGACGCGCTGATGGCGGCCGGCGTGCGGGAACTCGGGTTCGAGGGCGGCCTGCCGGAAAACCTGAAGCCGGGCTACGTCCCCGCGCCCATCGACCGCGATCTCGCGATCCTCACCAGCCGGCGCACGACGCTGGAGCTGGTCATGCGCCGCTACACCGAGGGCCTGGCGGGCGTGACCATGCGGCCGCAGACCTTCGTGAAGGACCTCATCGTCGAGCCCGGCTCGCCGCCCCGCGTGACCGGCGTGCGCCTCGAGGACGGCGGCGAACTGCACGGCGACGTGGTCGTGGACGCCAGCGGGCGCAACAGCCAGGCCTACGAGCAAGTAGCCGCGGCGGGCGCGTCGATCCCCGAGAGCTCCGAGCCCTGCGGCGTCATCTACTTCACGCGCCACTACCGCCTGCTGGAGGGCCAGAGCGAGCCGCCGCGGACCCGGAACTCGGCGACGGGCGACCTGGGCTACCTCAAGTTCGGTGTCTTCCCGGGCGACAACGGTTGCTTCTCGATCACCCTGTGCACCCCCGAGGTCGAGGAGGAGATGCGCAAGGCGATCGTCGACCCCGAGGTGTTCGACGCCGTCTGCCGCCAGATGCCCGGCCTCGCGCCCTGGATCGACCCCGACCGGGCGGCGGCCACCAGCAAGGTCTTCGGCATGGGCCAGCTCGAGAGCCGCTGGCGCGACGTGGCCCCCGAGGGCCGGCCCGCCGCGCTGGGCTTCTTCCCGGTGGGCGACAGCGTGGTCCGCACCAACCCTCTCTACGGGCGCGGCTGCTCGTTCGCCGCGGTGAGCGGCCACCTGCTGCGCGACGCGCTGGATTCCAGCGCCGATCCGGCGGCGCGCCTGCTGCACTACCGCGCCGGCGTCGAGCGCGAGCTGCGCCCCTACTACGACGTGATGCGCCAGGCGGATCGCGGCGCCATCAAGCGGGCGCGGGCGGCGCTCCTGCCCGAGGCCCGGCCGTCGCTGCGCGGCCGGCTCGTGAAGAGCTTCATGGAGGACGGCGTCGCCATCGCCCTGCGCCAGGACATCGAGCTGATGCGGGCCTTCATGAAGGGCTTCCACATGCTGGAGCACCCGCAGGCCTGGCTCAAGCGGCCGGCGAACCTCGCCAAGGTCCTGCGCGTCTGGGCGCGGGGCAAGGCGAAGAACGCGGCCCTCTATCCGCCCAAGCCCGGCCCGGACCGCCGGCCCATGTTCGAGGCGCTGGGCCTCGACCCGCACGCCGACGAGCAGCGCGTCCGACAGGCCGCCTAGCCCCCTGATCAACATCCGGCCATCCCGGCGAAGGCCGGGATCCAGATGGACGGGCTCGGAAGCCGGTTCCGCAGGCTCGGAGCCCTTCCCATCACGACCCCGCACCGGGATCTGGGTCCCGGCATTCGCCGGGACGATCGGAGGCTGTTGCAGTCCCCGGTCGCGAATTGAGTGCGGACCCTGGCGCCTGGCTGAGGCCCGAATCCGACGGACAGGACGGCGCGGCGCTTGACCACCGCGACGTAAAGGGCGTTGCGTTCCCCCCGAAGAATTCCCGGGAGGATCCCTATGTCGGACTACAAGCTTCTCATCGGCGGCAAGCTGGTCGACGGCGACGCCACGATGAACGTCCTGAACCCCGCCACCGAGGAGCCGGTGGCCACCTGCCCGCGCGCGTCCAAGGCCCAGCTGGACCAGGCCGTCGCCGCGGCCAAGGCCGCCTTCCCCGCCTGGAGCAAGACCTCCATCGACGAGCGGCGCGCCGTACTGGTGAAGATCGCCGACGCCATCCAGGGCAACATCGCCGAGCTCGCCCGCCTGCTCACCCAGGAACAGGGCAAGCCGCTGCAGGACGCCATGGGCGAGGTGTTCGGCGCCTCGGCCTTCTTCCGCTACTTCGCGAGCCTGAACCTGGACGCCAAGGTGGTGCAGGACGACGCGTCGGGCCGGGTGGAGATCCGCCGCAAGCCGCTGGGCGTGGTGGGCTGCATCGTGCCCTGGAACTTCCCGATGATCCTGATGGCCTTCAAGGTCCCCGCGGCCCTGCTGGCCGGGAACACGGTCGTCCTGAAGCCCGCGCCGACCACGCCGCTGACCGCGCTCAAGCTGGGCGAGCTGATCCGGGACATCGTGCCCGCGGGCGTCGTGAACATCATCGCCGACGCCAACGACCTCGGCGGCGAGATGACCAAGCACCCCGACATCCGCAAGATCAGCTTCACCGGCTCCACCGAGACCGGCAAGAAGGTCATGGCCAGCGCCGCCGACGCGCTGAAGCGCGTGTCGCTGGAACTGGGCGGCAACGACGCCCTGATCGTGCTGGACGACGTGGACCCCAAGGAGACCGCGCCCAAGGTGTTCGGCGCGGCCATGCAGAACGCCGGCCAGGTCTGCATCGCCGCCAAGCGGATCTACGTCCACGAGAGCATGTACGACGCCATGTGCGACGAGTTCGCCCGCCTCGCCAACGAGATGGTGGTCGGCGACGGCCTCGAGCAGGGCGTCCAGATGGGCCCGCTGCAGAACAAGCAGCAGTTCGAAAAGGTCATGGGCTTCATCGAGAGCGCCAAGAAGGACGGTAAGGTCATCGCCGGCGGCGGCCGCAAGGGCGACAAGGGCTACTTCATCCAGCCCACCGTGGTGCGCGACATCACCGACGGGACCAAGCTGGTCGACGAGGAGCAGTTCGGCCCGGTGATGCCGGTGATCAAGTACTCCGACCCGGCCGAGGCCATCCGCCGCGCCAACGCCTCGATCTACGGCCTGGGCGGCTCGATCTGGGCCAAGGACACCGAGAAGGCCTGGAGCCTGGCCGAGGAGATGGAATCCGGCTCGGTGTGGGTGAACAAGCACGCCGACCTGCAGCCCCACCTCCCCTTCGGCGGCGCCAAGTTCTCCGGCGTCGGCTCCGAACTGGGCGAGGAAGGCCTGAAGGAATTCACCCAGGTCCAGGTCCTCAACATGGCCCGCTGACCCTTCCCTTCCCACTCGCGGGAAGGGGGGACCGCGCCCCGCAGAGGGCGCGGTGGGAAGGGCAAGCCGCAAGCGCCGAAGCGGCCGCAAGGCCGCCCCTTGCTGCCGCCACACCGTTGTCAGCAGCCCCGCCCTAGTGTCGCGGCAGACATGAGGGAGACCCGCCGATGCTCACCGGACGTTGCCACTGCGGGGCCATCACCTACGAGATGGCCGAGCAGACGATCCACCACGCCCTCTGCCACTGCACCGACTGCCGCCGCTCGGCCGGCGCGCCCATGGTGGCCTGGGGGATGGTGCCGGCCGACCAGATCACCATCCGCGGCGCGCCCCACGTCTACGCCTCGTCCCAGCACGGCCGCCGCCACTTCTGCCCCACCTGCGGCACGGGCCTGTTCTACACGAACGACGAGATCTTCCCCGGCCTCGTCGACGTCCAGACCGCCACCCTGGACGACCCCGGCGCGCTGCAGCCCTCCGCACAGATCCAGGTGGCGGAGCGCCTCCCCTGGATGGCCACCGCCCACGACCTCCCCGCCTTCGAGAGGTATCCGGGCTGACGCGTTACCTCCCCCGTCGCGGCAGCGACGGCGGGAGGGGGACCGCCCGCCGAGGCCGGCGCGAGCCGGCCGGAGAGCGGGGGGTGGAGGGGGCGAACCTCATCCGCCGAGCTCAACAAGGCCGATCGTTCTGCAATGCCGGCCGCTCGCCCCCTCCACCACTCGCTCTTCGGCTGCGCCTCGGCGAGCGGTCCCCCTCCCGCCGCTTCGCGGGGGAGGTAAGAGGCCAGCAACGGGTCGGTCCATCCCCCCCGTCATCCCGGGCGCAGCGCTCGAAGCTACGGCGCGCCTGTCCCTCAGATCAGCCCGCTCAGCGGCGACGACGGGTCGGCGTACATGCGCTTGCCCATGCGGCCCGCCAGGTAGGCTTCGCGGCCGGCGATCACGGCGTGCCGCATCGCCGTGGCCATGCGGATCGGGTCCTTCGCCTCGGCGATGGCGGTGTTCATCAGGATCGCGTCGCAGCCCAGCTCCATGGCCAGCACCGCGTCCGAGGCCGTGCCCACCCCGGCGTCCACCAGCACCGGCACCTTCGTCTGCTCGATGATCAGGCCCAGGTTCAGCGTGTTCTGGATGCCGCGACCGGAGCCGATCGGCGCCGCCGCGGGCATGATGGCCGCCGCCCCCGCGTCCTCCAGCTTCTTCGCGTACACCGGGTCGTCCGAGCAGTAGACCATCACCTCGAACCCGTCGGCGATCAGCAGCTTCAGCGCCCGCAGGGTCTCTTCCATGTCGGGCAGCAGGTGCGGCGTCTGCGACAGCACCTCCAGCTTCACCAGGTCCCAGCCGCCGGCCTCGCGGGCCAGGCGCAGCAGGCGCACCGCCTCCTCGCCCGTGTAGCACCCGGCGGTGTTCGGCAGGTACGTGAACTCGTCCTCCTTCACGTAGTCGCTGAGCATCGGCGCGCCGGTGTCGCTGAGGTTCACGCGGCGCAGCGCCACCGTGACGATCTCGGCGCCCGCGGCCTTCGCCGCGGCGGCGTTCTGGCCGTAGTCCCTGTACTTGCCGGTCCCCACGATCAGTCGCGAGCGGAACGTGCGGCCGGCGACGGTCCAGGTGTCGTCGCCCAGCGAGGAATTGGGGGTCTGCGTCGCGCCGTCCACGTCAGCCGCCTCCGATGAAAGCCACGATCTCGATCCGGTCGCCGTCGGCGAGCGGGGTGCTGGCATAGACCGACCGCGGCACGATCTCCAGGTTCCGCTCGACCGCGACCTTCTTCGTGTTCAGGCCCAGCGCGGCGACGAGGCCGGCCACGTCGGCCACGCCCTCGAAGCTGCGGACCTCGCCATTGACCGTCAGTTGCATCAGCGGGTTGTGGGACTCCCGACCGCCGAAGACAAGCCTCCGCCGCAGGCGCCGTTCAACCACCAAGTGCACCAAGCACACCAAGGTTCGCCGCGCGACCCGGTATCTGCTTGGAGACCTTTGTGCTCTTGGTGTCTGGCCGCCCGCGGCGCCGTCCTTGTGAGTGAAGCCCTGGACGGCTAAAAGGCCGCCGGAATCGACGGCGGAGCTCAATGCCGAAACCGATCTATGTGCTGAGCGGCCCGAACCTCAATCTCCTCGGGACCCGCGAGCCGGAGATTTACGGTCATCACACCCTGGACGACGTGCGGGCCCTCTGCGAGGCGCGTGCGAAGGCCAAGGGCTTCGAGGTCGTGTTCCGCCAGTCCAATCACGAGGGCGAACTGGTCGACTGGATCCAGGAGGCGCGCACGAACGCGAGCGCCCTGGTCTTGAACCCGGCCGCCTACGGGCACACTTCCATCGCCATCCTGGATGCGCTGAAGATGCTGGCGATCCCCGTCGTCGAGTGCCACCTCTCCAACCCGGCCGCCCGCGAGGCGTTCCGGCGCGAGACTTACGTGTCGCTGGCCGCCACCGGGGTCGTCTCCGGCTTCGGGGCCGCAAGCTACGAACTGGCCGTCGAGGCCGCCGCGGGCCTGGCCCGCTAGACAGACCTGACCACACAAGGGCCGAACCCATGCCGACCTCTTCCAAGGCGCCCGCCGATCCGTTCGACGCACGCCTGGTGCGCAAGCTGGCCGACATCCTGACCGAGACCGGGCTGACGGAGATCGAGGTCGAACAGGGCGCGCTGAAGATCCGCGTCGCCAAGCAGGCCACGGCCGCCGCCGTGCATCATGTGGCGCCCCCCGCGCCGGTCGCCGTCGCCGCGGCTCCGGCCGCCGCCGCGCCGGCCGCGCCCGCTGCGGCCCCCGCCGCGCCCGCGCGCGCCGCCGGCGATGAGGTGAAGTCGCCGATGGTCGGCACCATCTACCTGCAGCCGAACCCCGGCTCCCCGCCCTTCGTGAAGGTGGGCGACACCGTCGAAGCGGGCCAGACCCTGTTCATCGTCGAGGCCATGAAGACGATGAACCCGATCCCCGCCTCGCGCGCCGGCCGGATCGTGGAGATCCTGGTCGAGGACGCCCAACCCGTCGAATTCGGCGAGCCGCTCGCGATCATCGAGTAGCCCGATGTTCGACAAGATCCTGATCGCCAACCGGGGCGAGATCGCCCTGCGGGTCCACCGCGCGTGCAAGGAGATGGGCATCGCCACCGTCGCGGTGCACTCCGAGGCCGACTCCAGCGCCATGTGGGTGCGCCTCGCCGACGAGAGCGTCTGCATCGGCCCGCCGCCCGCCGCCAAGAGCTACCTGCACATCCCGGCGATCATCGCGGCGTGCGAGATCACCGGCGCCCAGGCGGTGCACCCGGGCTACGGCTTCCTCTCCGAGAACGCCCGCTTCGCCGAGATCGTGAACGCCCACGGCTTCACCTTCATCGGCCCGAAGCCCGAGCACATCCGCATGATGGGCGACAAGATCACCGCCAAGCAGGCGGTGAAGGCCGCCGGCATCCCGGTGGTGCCCGGTTCGGACGGGGCGGTGAGCACCGAGGAGGAGGCCATCGCCGCGGCCAAGGAGATCGGGTTCCCCGTCCTCATCAAGGCCGCGGCCGGCGGCGGCGGGCGCGGCATGAAGGTGGCCAGGACCGAGGCCGACCTGGTCGAGGCGGTGCAGACCGCCCGCGCCGAGGCCAAGGCCGCGTTCGGCGACGACGCGGTCTACATGGAGCGCTACCTGCAGACCCCGCGGCACATCGAGCTGCAGGTCATCGCCGACAGCTTCGGCAACGTCTGCCACCTGGGCGAACGCGACTGCTCGCTGCAGCGCCGGCACCAGAAGGTGCTGGAAGAGGCCCCCTCCCCGGCAATCGACGCCGAGGCCCGCGCCAGGATCGGCAAGGTGGTGGTCGATGCCGTCAAGGCCATCGGCTACCTCGGCGTCGGCACCATCGAGTTCCTGTACGAGAACGGCGAGTTCTTCTTCATCGAGATGAACACGCGCCTGCAGGTGGAACATCCGGTCACCGAGGCCATCACCGGCATCGACCTGGTGCGCGAGCAGATCCGCATCGCGGCCGGCCTTCCGCTCAGCTTCAAGCAGTCGGACGTGGTCTTCGAGGGCCACGCCATCGAGTGCCGCGTGAACGCCGAGAATCCCAAGACCTTCGCGCCCTCGCCCGGCCTCGTCACCGACTACCACGCCCCCGGCGGCCTGGGCGTGCGGATGGATAGCGCGCTCTACGCCGGCTATTCGATCCCGCCCTACTACGACAGCCTCGTGGGCAAGCTCATCGTCCACGGCCGCGACCGGGCCGAGTGCATCGCGCGCCTGAACCGCTGCCTGGCCGAAACCGTGGTGGCCGGCATCGACACCAACATCCCCCTGTTCCAGGACCTGCTGGCGCAGCCCGACATCCAGAAGGGCGACTACAACATCCACTGGCTGGAACGCTGGATGGCGAGCCAGGCCGGCTAAGGCGCGTTCCGGTTCAGCGCCTCGATCGCGTCCGATCGTCCCGCCGAAGGCCGGGACCCAGGTGTCGAGCGCGGACTTGAGGGCTCGACGGCGCGCCGGCGAATCGCTGGACTGCGCCCATGCTGCATGACTGGCGGATCCCCGAGCGGGAGTACGAACGGCAGATGGCGCGCCGGGGCCACCGGCACGCGTTCGAGCGGCTGTCGCCGGCCACGACCGCGCTCGTCGTCGTGGACATGGTGCCGTTCTTCGTCCTGGAGAACCCCTACTGCGCCGGCGTCGTCCCGCAGATCAACGCCCTGGCGCACGCGCTGCGTCAGGCCGGCGGCGTGGTCGCCTGGGTCCTGCCGTCGTCGGACGATCCCTTCCCGGCCGTCTCGAAGGAGTTCTTCGGGCCGCAGGTCGCGGAGACCTACCGCACCTCGGGCAGCTCCGGGCCCCTGCCTTCGCGCCTGGCCGCGGGCCTGCGGCACGAGCCCGGCGATGTGTTCGTCGAGAAATCGGCGGCCAGCGCCTTCTTCCCCGGCCGCTGCACGCTGCCCGACATCCTCGCCGGGCGCGGCGTGCGCACCGTGATCGTGACCGGCACGGTCACCAACGTCTGCTGCGAGGCGACGGTGCGCGACGCGCGGACGCTGGGCTACCGCGTGATCATGGTCGCCGACGCCAACGCCACCGTCCGCGACGAGATGCACAACGCCAGCCTCACCACGGTCTACCGCAGCTTCGGGGATGTCCGCCCGACCGCCGACGTCCTGGCGCTCATCGCCGCCGGCTAAACCGGGCGCCGGCGCCTGCTCAGCCCGGGAAGCGCATCACCACCCGCAGGCCCGGCGCCGCATCCTCCAGGCGCACGGTAGCGCCCTGCCGGTCGGCCGCCGCCGCCACGAGGCTGAGGCCCAGGCCGAACCCCGGCGTGTCGCGTCCGCCGCCGCGGTAGAACCGCTCCAGCACGCGCGACCGCTCCTCGGCCGGCACGCCCGGGCCGTTGTCGGCGACCTCGATCTCCACCGCGCCCGCGTCCCGCCGGGCCGACAGACGGATCGCCCCGCCGGCAGGCGTGAACTTGATCGCATTGTCGAGCAGGTTGCTGACCATCTGGAACACCAGGTCGCGGTCGCCCTGGAGGGCGAGCCCGGGCGGGACGTCGATGGCGAGCGCCTGGCCCTTCTCCTCCGCAGCCGGCGCATGCAGTTCGAGGGCGTCTTCGAGCAGCGGCGACAGGTCGACGGCCGAACCGGCGTCGCGCGGGCCGCTCTGCAGGCGCGCGATGCGGAGCAGCGCCTCGAACATCGACTGCAGCCGCGCGGCCTCGTCCAGCGCGCCGACGGCGCGGGCGCGCACCTCGGCGGGATCGTCGGTGGCCGACAGCTCCTCCAGCTCGGCGCGCAGGCGCGTGAGCGGCGTCCGCAGTTCGTGGGCGATGTTGTCCGACACCCGGCTGATCGAGGCGACGAGGCCCTCGATCCGCGCCAGCATCACATTGAGGGTCGCCGAAAGCTGGTCGAAGTCGTCGTCGCTGCCGTGCAACTCGACGCGGCCCGAGAGATCCCCGGCGATCACGGCCCGCGCCGCGCGGTTGATCCGCTCCAGGCGGCGCGACACGGCGTAGGTCATGATCAGCCCGCCGAGCAGGCCCAGGACGACGCTCATGCCGGCGCCCCAGGACAGCCCCTCGAACAGCAGGTCCTCGCGCTCGTCCAGGTCCTCGGTGTCGAGGCCGACCAGGAGGCGGTAGCCGCCCGGCAGGATCACGTCGCGCGCGACGGCCTCGTGCTCCTCCTCCGCGCCCGTGGCGTAGGTGCCGAACTCGTAGCGGACCCACTCCTGGCCGCGGACCTCGGGCCAGTCCTGCAGGTTCGCGGCCACCACGGCGCCGCTCGGCGACACCAGTACGTGATAGGGAAGCCGCCCGCTGGCGGTCGCCACGCGGCGCTCCAGGGCGCGGATGAGGGCGTCGCGGCCGTCCGTCGTGTAGACCGCCACGAGCCGGTCGCTGTCGCGCCGGATCGCCGCCTCGACCTGCGTCAGCGGCCGCCACACCCCGGCCACGTAGGTCGCCCCCAGCATCACGCCGAACGAGCCGCTGAACAGCGCCATGTAGACCAGGGTCAGCCTGAGGGTCAGGCTGCGCAGCGCGGACCGCAGGTTCATGTCCGCAGGCTGTAGCCCATGCCGCGGACGGTCTGCAGCAGAGGCGGATCGAAGTCCTTGTCGATCTTCGCCCGCAGCCGGCTCACGTGCTGGTCGATGATGTTGGTCTGCGGGTCGAAGTTGTAGTCCCAGACGGCCTCCAGCAGCATCGATCGGCTCACCACGCGGCCGGCGTTGCGCAGCAGGTGCTCCAGCAGGGCGAACTCCCGGGTGGTCAGGTCGATGGGGTGGCCGCGCCGCGTGACCGTCCGGGTCAGCAGGTTCATGTGCAGGTCGGCCAGCGCGAGCTCGGTGGTCTCCTGGACCGCCGCCCCCTTGCGCCGGCCCAGGGCTTCGACGCGCGCCACGAGTTCGGAGATGGCGAAGGGCTTGGACAGGTAGTCGTCGCCGCCCGCCCGCAGCCCCTTCACCCGGTTGTCCACGTCGCCGAGCGCCGAGAGGATCAGCACGGGGGTGCTGTCTCCCGACGCCCGCATGGTCTGCAGGATCTTCAGGCCGTCGACGTTGGGCAGCATGCGGTCGAGGACGATGACGTCGTAGGTCTCGGCGGCCACCTGGAAGAGCGCCTTGCGGCCGTCGGCCACGTGGTCGACCAGCCAGCCTTCGCCCTTCAGGCCCTTCACCACATGGCCTGCGACCCGTTCGTCATCCTCCACGACCAGCACGTGCATGAGAGCGGTCAGTCTCCGATCAGGGGCGTGATGGCGCCGGTCCGAAGGTCGACCAGCACCTCGCGGTCCTCTGCGCCCACCAGCTCGATCTCGTAGTAGTGCCGCCCGCCCCGGCGCTCCAGCCCGATCTCGGCCACCCGGCCCTTGGTGGCTTCCTCGACCCGCGCGATGGTCTCGGCGAGCGAGCGCGGCGCGGTCTGCGCGGCCTTCAGGTGTTCGCCGACCAGCGGCAGGCGCGCGCGCAGGGACTTCGATTGCCGGATCAGCTGGCCGGTGTTCGCATCGACGAGCGCCTCGATGGGCTTGCCGTTCTTCACCAGGCTGACCTCGTAGACCATGTCGCCCAGGTCCACGTCGAACTCGGCGTCGTAGGCGCGCGCGCCCAACTGGCTCTCGGCCGTCGCCACGGCCTGGGACAGCGAGACCTTGGGCCGGACCACCTGGGCGATGGCGGGGACGGCAAGCGCGGCGAGCGCGCCGGCGGCGAGGAAGGTGTTTCGAATGTTCACGTCAGCACTCCGTACTTCGTTGGGGGATGACTGCAGATAGCGCCGGCCCATGGGACTGGCCTTCCACAAGCGTTTGAATTTCGTCATGAAGCCGCCGCGCCCCGGCGACCACGGCGCACAGCCGGGCCAGGTTGGCGTCCAGCGGGAAGTCCCCTGCCCGCCCGCCGGGAAGGATGCGGGTCGCCGGATCGGTCTGGGCGAGGAGGCCGCGCGCGAGGTCCGCCGGACTGTCGGGATCGACGAGCACGCCGAAGCGGCCGTGTCCCAGCACGTCCGGCGCAGCCCCCGCGCTGCGCGACGCGACCACCGGAACGCCGCAGGCGAGCGCCTCCAGCAGACTGTTCGAGGCGCCTTCCCACCGCGACGCCAGAACATAGGCCGAAGCGCGCGCCACCAGCGGGAACGGGTCGGCCACCTCGCCCTCGAACCGGACGGCGTCGGCCACTCCCGCCCCGCGCGCCTGCGCCTCGAGCGCAGCACGCGCCTTGTCCGGGCCGCCCCCCAGCACGAGGAGGCGGAACTCGGGCCGGCTCTCGCGCGCCAGCCGCAGGGCGTCCAGGAGGCGTGGGTAGTTCTTCTGCGGATGAAGCCTGCCGACCGCCACGACATAAGGCCGGCCGTCGTCGACCCAGGGGTCGCGGACGGGGGCCGTCGCCCGGCGCCGGACCGCCTCGATGTCGACGCCGTTGCTGAGGACGTCGATGCGACGATCCCGGCGCGCCCGTCGGAAGGCCGGTCCGCGCGCCAGGGCGGCCGAGACGCAGACGAGCCGCGTCGCATCGGCGGCCACGAGCCGCAGGCCGGCCTCCCGCGCGGCGCGACGCAACGGGTCGGCGCCGGCGTGCGCGGGGTCGTTGCTGATCCTGTAGATGCGCGGCACGTCGGGCAGGCCGCGGAGCGCCGCCCACACCGCCAGGTGCCCGTGGTTGCCCATGGACACCACGACCGACGGACGCAGGGCCTGAAGCTCGCGGCGCAGCGCCCCGGTCGCGGCCGCCAGGGCGACCCCGCGAGGGCCGCGCGCCCAACCGAGGCAGGTCAGGCCGGCGCCGCGGAGGTCCTCGGCGAGCGGGCCCGGCTGCAGGCACACGACCTGGACGGCAAGACCTCGCTGGACGAGCGCATTCGCCAGATGAACCGCATTGCGCGCCACGCCGTCGCCGGCCAGGCGGCCAAGGAACAGCACGATCGGACCCGTTGAACTCATGGGTCCAGCTTGGCGATCGCCGATGACACCCGCCTCGCCGGAACATTTGCTTTCGCCCATGTTCCCCGGCGGCGGACGCCCGAGCGCGCTTGCGGCGGCGTCGCGGCGCGCTAGACGTTCGGGCGATGTCCGCGTTCGACGCCCGCGACCTGCTCGACTGCTACGCCCGCGGCGTCTTCCCGATGGCCGACGCTCGCGAGGACAGCCGCGTCTTCCTCATCGACCCCGAGCGCAGGGGCGTCCTGCCGCTCAAGACCTTTCACGTCCCACGGCGGCTGGCCCGGACCGTCCGCGCCGACGCCTTCGACATCCGCATCGACACCGCCTTCCATGACGTGGTCCTGGCCTGCGCCGCGGCCGGACCTGGCCGCACGGAAACCTGGATCAACCGGCCGATCGAACGGCTCTATCTCGAGCTCCATCGGATGGGACACGCCCACAGCGTCGAGTGCTGGCGCGGGGCCCACCTCGTCGGCGGCCTCTACGGCGTCTCGCTGCGCGGCGCGTTCTTCGGCGAAAGCATGTTCTCGCGCGAGCGCGACGCCTCGAAGGTAGCGCTGGTCCACCTCGCGGCCCGGCTTATCGCCGGCGGCTTCCGGCTGCTGGACGCCCAGTTCATGACCGAACACCTGCGCCAGTTCGGCGCAACGGAGATCGCCCGGGCGGAGTACCACCGAAGGCTCGCCAGGGCCCTGGAGGTGGAGGCCGAGTTCTACGTCGGCGGCGACGGGGCCGCGGGTTCGGACCTCGGCGGCTCGGCGGCCTTCGCCGGCGGAGCGGCGGCGGGCGCGGCCGGCGAAACCGGAGCGGGGGCGGCCTTGGCCGGCGGCAGGTCCAGCAACTTGGGCTCGGCCGCAGGCGGCGCCTTGGCGGGCGGCGGGCGCACCGCCGCGGTCACGGCGGGCGCGGGCGCGCTGGCCCTGCAGCTGATCAGCCAGGCGTCATAGGTGGCGTGCTCCACCGGGTGCAGCCCGGGCGACGAGGCGAACATCCAGCCGCGGAACGCCTGCTTCGGCGCCGGCGTGGGCCGGCCCGGCTGCGCACGGGGCTGGGAGTCGATGCTCACATAGACGATGGAGTCCTCGATCGCCTCGTCCGGCGCCGAGCGCTCGCAGGCGCTCACGGTGAAGACGAGGCCCTTCCACCGCACCGGGGCGCCGACGCGCGCCTCGAACCGGAGGGTTTCGGCCGTCACCTTGTCGATCGCCTGCAGGATCGCGACGTCGTAGGCGCGGGAGCGGCGGATCGGCGCAGCGGCCGGCTTCTCGGCGACCTGCGCCTTGGGCGGCGCGGCCGGGGCCACCTCCTCGGCCGTCACCGGCGCGGCGACCGCGGGCGCGGGCGCAGCCACGCTGGACGGGGGAGCCTCCTCGGGCGGCGGCGCGGCGACGGGCGCCGAGGGCGCGTCCGGGGCGGTGGGCGCGCTGGGGGCCGTCGGCTGCGCGCTGACCACGCTCGCCACGCACGCGCCGATGACAAGGCCCGTGGCGGCGCGGGAGATCAAGCGAGGCGGGCGGCGTCCCATGCAGGCCTACTCCGGGCTCCAGGCCTCGTAGTCGCCCGTGGCGCGCTGCCGGTCTCCGCCGCGGGAGATCGCGCCCTTGGGCCGGTAGGCGTGGATGGTGCCCGTGAGGTTCGGGCGGTGGTCCTTCTCCCAGGCCTTGCGCGGCAGCGGCGCGGCCGTCGGCGGCTCGTCGAAGGTGTAGTGCAGCCAGCCGTGCCAGTCGGCAGGCACCTTCGAGGCGTCGGCATAGCCCTTGTAGATCACCCAGCGCCGCTTGCGGCCGCGATCGTAGCTGTCGCGATCGTCGCGCGCCTCGAAATAGCGGTTGCCAAGCTCGTCCGTCCCGACGAGGCGGCCGCGCCGCCAGGTCGTGAAATGGATGCCGGTGGTGGCGCCGTTCCACCAGGTGAAAATGGTCTTCAGGACGGACAAATCGGGGCCCTTCGCAGGCTGTCAGGCGGGCGGACAATAGCGATGCGCCACGCAGCCGCCAAGGCCGGCTTTTGCAGCAATATGTTGGGGATGAGCGGTGATGACCCCCCAACATCTGCTGCCTGCGAATCACGACGCGCCTTAGGCTCGGCCGACTTGGGAGGAGGCCGAATGGACAGCGAGACCGCGCAGGCCGGAATCGAGCGCCGCCTTCTCGAGATCGGCGGCGGGATGGTCGAGGTTGAGGCTCCCGCCCACTTCACCACGGCCAGGGTCGAGGCCTGGATCGGCTGGGCCGAGGGTCGCGCCGACATCGCCGCCTCGATCCACGCGTTCGCCTACGAACTCGCCGGCAAGGCGCAGGCGAAGGGACTGACGCGCGACCTCAAGACCCGCACGAGGTTCCGCGAGACGCTGGCCGAGGCGATGCTGCACGGCCGCATCGGCTTCCTGGCGGCCGGACCGGCGCTCAAGGTCCTGGAACCTGGAAGCGGCGCGCTGGACGCCGTGACCGCGTCGCACCGCGGCCGGGAGGCCGCCCAGGCCGCGGCCAGCCTGAACGCGGCCCGGCTGCAGGCCGTGATGGACGCCGTCCTCCGATGCGAGGGCGACGGCGACGCCTGCGCCGATCCCGCCCGCAACGCCTCCCTCGCGCGGGCCGCCGAGGCCGCCCGCGCCGCCGGCGCCACCGACGCCGCCATACAGGACGCCATTGCGCTGGTCCGGGGCGGCGAGACGATGTGGCTCTGCTCGCTGCCTCCGCCGCCGCCCGTGACGCCGTATGTCGCGCTCCGCGGGCAAGGGTCGGCCCTCGCCCGCGCCGCCTGGACCACCGGCCGCGTGGTGGCCGCGCCGGACGTCGTGAGCGCCTCGGCGATCGCCGAGGCCGCGGCCATGCCCGCCGCGGGCGTGGAGCTCATGGCCTTCTGGCGCGACGGCGCCTTCGACGAGGCGGCGTTCGCCGCGGACGTGGCGCTCGCCGCCACCGCGCTGGCGGCGGCGCATGACGGGCCCGTGCGCCTCGGGCTCGCCGGCCTGGGCGACTGGCTGGTCGCCCACGGCTTCGACTACGACAGCGACGCCGCCCGCTCCGCGGCCCGCAACCTGTTCCAGGCGGCGCGCGACGCCGCCGAGGACCTCGACGTCGACCTCAAGTTCGCGCTGATGTCCGAGCCCGAGCTGGCCCTGCGCGTCGGCGGCCGCCTCGACGCCGCCCCCTGGGAGGGCCCCGTCACCCTGGCCGAGACCGCCGACGGCGAGGCCGTCCGCGTGTTGTCCGAGGCCGCGATCCTCGGGCTGCAGGCCATCGGCGCGGACCGGACCGAGGTCCAGGCCCGCCTCCTGGGCCGACGGCACTTCGCCGACGCCCCGGGCGTCAACGTCCAGAGCCTGACCGCGCGGGGCTTCACCAGCCTCGAGATCGAGGCGGCGCAGGCGGAGCTCCCGTTCGTCCGGAACCTGGCGCAGGCGTTCGCCCCGCACGTCGTGGGCGAGGGTTTCCTGCGCGACGTCCTCGGGGCGACGGGCGATCAGCTCGACGATCCCGCGCTCGACGTCCTGGCGCTCGCCGGCTTCTCGCCCGGCGACGTCGCCGCGGCCGAGGCGTTCATCCTGGGCGGCGACAGCCTCGAGGACGAGGCGCTCGACGATGACCAGCGCGCCGTGCTCCGTTCGCGGGAGGCGACGCCGATCACCGCGCAGGCCGCGATGCTGGCCGCCCTGGCGCCCGTGCTGGACATTCCGCCCGTGCTTGAGGTTCCGCTGCCCTGGTCCGCGACCCTGGCGGACGTGGCGGACGCCCTGGCGGCGGCGGACATCGCAATCCGGCCGCGCCGTGGCCCGCCGCCCCTCGCCGCCGAACTGGACCTTCCACCCGCCGCTGAGCGCCCCGCCCCCGCCCGCGTCCAGGCTCCCCAGGTCGAGGAGCGCGTGGTCGAGCGGATCGTCGAGCGCGAACGCACGCGGCGCAAGCTGCCGGACCGGCGCAAGGGCTACATCCAGAAGGCCAGCGTCGGCGGGCACAAGGTCTACCTCCACACCGGCGAGTACGACGACGGCGAGCTGGGCGAGATCTTCATCGACATGCACAAGGAAGGCGCCGCCTTCCGCTCGCTGATGAACAACTTCGCGATCGCGATCTCGATCGGCCTGCAGTACGGCGTTCCGCTCGACGAGTTCGTGGACGCCTTCGTCTTCACGCGCTTCGAGCCGGCCGGCGAGGTCAAGGGCAACGACACCGTCAGGTCCGCCACCTCCATCCTCGACTACATCTTCCGCGAGCTGGGGATCAGCTACCTGGGCCGCGACGAGCTCGCGAGCGCCGATCCGGCCGGGCTTAACGCCGACGGGCTGGGCCGCGGGAAGGCCGAGGCGGCGCCGGCCGAGGACGCCGAGCCGCAGCCGGCCTCGCGGTTCATCAGCCGCGGCTTCGCCCGTGGCGCGGCCCCCGACAACCTGGTGTTCCTGCCCTCGGCGGGACGGGCGCCCGGGCCGGCCGCCATGGGGGCCGCCGAGGTCTGCGCCGCATGCGGCGACATCGCGGTCGTCCGCAAGGGACAGGCCCTGATCTGCGAGACCTGCGGCGCCCGGGCCGGCCGCCTCAACGAGACTCCGACCGGCTAGGCCCTGCCGGCAGCGCGGTCCGTCGAAGCTGGGAGGACGGCGGCGCGGCCGGGTTCCTCAATCCGGGTAGGATCGTCGCTAAGTCCTTCCAAGTTACCGCGAATTAAGTGGCGCCTGCCGGTGGATGCAGGCATCGGTCACCTCCAGACCACCGGAGTTGCGTCGTCACGATGCGTTCGCGTTCGCCCCGTTTCCAGGCCGCCCTCGCCGCCGCCACAGCGATCCTCGCGATCGCGGGCGGCGCCGCTGCCGGCGACAAGGAAGTGCGCCGGCAGGACTCGTTCGGCGGCTCCTGCACGAAGTGCGAGCTGTCGGGCCGCAACCTCCGCGGGGCGCGGATCATCAGTGCGAACTTCTCGGGCGCGACCATGGTCGGCGTCATCCTGCGCGAGGCCAAGCTCCACGCCTCGGTCTTCGCGAGAGCCGACCTCACCAAGGCCGACCTGACCGAAACGGTGATGACCGGCGCGAACTTCTCCGGCGCCAACCTCACCTCCGCACGGGCCCGCGCCGCCGAGGCCAACGGCGTGCTGTTCGGCAGCGCCAACATGACCCGGATCGACCTGGCCGACGCCGAGGCTTCGGGCGCCGTGTTCGCCCGCGCCATCCTGGTGGGCGCCAACCTTCGGGCCATGACCATCCGCGGCGCCTCGTTCTCGCAGGCCGATCTCAGCCAGGCCGTGCTCAACGACATGGAGGGCACGGGCGCGTCGTTCGAGCGCGCGGTCCTGCGCGGCGCGAGCTTCCGCGCCGCCGAGCTTCAGGGCGCCAGCCTGTCGCGCGTCGAGGCGCGCGGGGCGGTCTTCTCGGATGCGACGCTGACTGGCGCGAACCTGTCGGGCGGCCAGTTCCAGCACGCGGCGTTCCGCTCGGCAGACCTCACGGGCGCGAACCTGACGGGCGCCAACTTCGACGGCGCGGACTTCCGCGACGCCGACCTCACCCACGCGCTCATTTCGCGGGCCGACCTCTCGGGCGCCCGCGGACTGCGGCAGGACCAGCTCGACGACGCCTGTGCGGACAGCCATACGCGGGTCCCGCCAGGGCTCACGGCCCGGACCTGCAGCGGCGCGCGGTTCATCTACCGGAGCCACGCGAAACCGACGATCCGCTTCGTGCCCATGGCGCCGCCGGCGCCCCCCGCGCCGCCGGCCCCGCCCGGGCCGCGCTAGCTAGAGGTCCGCCGCCTCAGGCCTTGATCGGCGGGGCGAGGCGGATGTGCAGCTCCTTCAGCTGCTTGTCCGCGACTTCCGAGGGCGCATTCATCATCAGGTCCTGCCCCTGCTGGTTCAGCGGGAAGGCGATGACCTCGCGGATGGCCGTTTCGCCGGCCAGCAGCATGACGATGCGGTCGATGCCCGGCGCGAGGCCGCCGTGGGGCGGCGCGCCGTGGCGGAAGGCGTTCAGCATGCCGCCGAACTGTTCCTCGACCACGCTCTCGTTGTAACCCGCGATCTCGAACGCCCGCACCATGATCTCGGGCAGGTGGTTCCGGATCGCGCCCGAGCACAGCTCGTGGCCGTTGCAGACGATGTCGTACTGGTAGGCGAGGATATCCAGAGGATCCTTGGTGTTCAGCGCCTCCAGCTCGCCCTGCGGCATCGAGAATGGGTTGTGGCTGAAGTCGACGTGGTTCGTCTCTTCGTTCATCTCGAACATCGGGAAGTCGACGATCCAGACGAACTCGAAGCGGTCCTCGGCCAACAGCTTCAGGTCCGTTCCGACCTTGGTCCGGGCGTTGCCGGCGAACTTGTAGAAGGCCTTGGGATCGCCGGCCACGAAGAACGCGGCGTCGCCCTGCCCCAGGCCCAGCGCGCCCATCAGGGCGTCGGTCTTCTCAGCCCCCAGGTTCTTGGCGATCGGACCGCCCCAGCCCCCCTGGTCGTCGGACCAGAAGATGTAGCCCAGGCCCGGCTGGCCCTCGCCCTGCGCCCAGCTGTTCATGCGGTCGCAGAACGCCCGGCTGCCGCCGCTCTTCGCCGGGATGGCCCAGACCGCGTTCTTCCTGTCCTCGAGGATCCGCGCGAAGAGGCCGAAGCCCCCGCCGCGGAAGTGATCCGACACGTCCTGCATGACGATCGGGTTGCGCAGGTCGGGCTTGTCCGAACCGTACTTGGCGATCGCCTCGCGGTACGGGATCCGCGGGAACGGGTACGGCGTGACCGGCTTGCCCTCGCCGAACTCGGTGAAGACGCCGTGCATCACCGGCTCGATGGCCGCGAACACGTCCTCCTGGGTGACGAACGCCATCTCCACGTCGAGCTGGTAGAATTCCAGCGAGCGGTCGGCGCGCAGGTCCTCGTCGCGGAAGCAGGGCGCGATCTGGAAGTAGCGGTCGAAGCCCGACACCATCAGCAGCTGCTTGAACTGCTGCGGCGCCTGCGGCAGCGCGTAGAACTTGGACGGATGCAGCCGCGACGGCACCAGGAAGTCGCGCGCGCCCTCGGGCGAGCTGGCCGTCAGGATCGGCGTCTGGAACTCGAGGAAGCCCTGCTCGATCATCCGGTTGCGGATCGACTGGATCACGCGCGACCGCAGGACGATGTTCCGGTGCAGCGTCCCGCGGCGCAGGTCGAGGTGGCGGTTCTTGAGCCGGATCTCCTCGGGATAGTCGGGCTCGCCGAAGACCGGCAGCGGCAGCTCGGACGCCTCGGACAGCACCGCGACGTCCTTCACCTTCACCTCGACCTCGCCGGTCGGCAGGTTCGGGTTCACCGTCTCGGACGTGCGGGCGACCACCTCGCCGTCCACCCGGATCACGCTTTCGGCGCGGAGGTGCTCGACGATGTTGAAGCCCGGGGTCGACGGCGCAAGGACCAGCTGCGTCAGGCCATAATGGTCGCGCAGGTCGATGAAGATCAGGCCGCCGTGGTCGCGCTTGCGATGGATCCAGCCCGAGAGACGGACGGACTTGCCGGTGTCGGCGGCGCGGAGCGCGCCGCAGGTGTGGGTGCGGTAGGCGTGCATTTTCCGAGGGAAACGGGGTGTTTTACGAGGCGCGGAAGGGCGCACGGAGGGGGCGGAAAGTCAAGGCGCGGCCGCCCCGGCGCGACGAGAGGCGAGGCTCACCAGGAGACCGGCGCCGAGCCAGTAGCCGAGCACCGGGCTGACGCCGATCCCGACCAGCGGCGTCGGAAAGGCCCCGAGCAGCGGCGAAATCGCCGAGACGAGGAAGTACCCGCCGAGCGCCAGGGCCGGCGGGGCCAACGCCTTGGACCGGCGCGACAGCATGAGCGGGGCCGCGCTCGCGGTCGCCAGGGAAACGGCGGCCGCAGCAGCCGCCATGGGGGATGCCTCTCCCGCCAGCCGGAAGATCTCCTCGACCTCTGGAACCGGTGCGAGCGGGTCCGGCCGGATCCACGCCACAGCGGCGGCCGCGGCGCACAGGCCTGCGACGGCGACGCGATGGACCGGCCGGAGCGGCGACGCCGCGGCCGCGGCCACGAGCGCCACCGCGACCGCAGTGGCCTGCGAGGCGTCAGGCTGGGCGACCAGGAGCAGGAGCGCCGC
The DNA here is from genome assembly GCF_057219735.1 of Phenylobacterium sp. T106. NCBI lineage: Bacteria > Pseudomonadati > Pseudomonadota > Alphaproteobacteria > Caulobacterales > Caulobacteraceae > Phenylobacterium > Phenylobacterium sp. T106. The sequence continues at coordinate 161,549 of NZ_JBXVWA010000005.1, forward strand.
CGCTGCGGCGACCCACAGCCAGGGCCTGCGCAGGTCCATCGCCGCCAGCGCGACCATGGCGGCGGGCATCAGGAGCTCGGCGGCGTTCACCCGGACCGGACCCACCTGCAGCCAGCGGTGCACGCCCTGCAGACCTTCGGCGGCGAAGGTGAGCGCCACGGCGAGGAGCGCGGCCAGGATGAACAGCCTCTCCGCACGCGGTCCGGCCAGCCGCGCCACCCCCGCGGCCGCGGTCGCGCCCAGGATCCAGGCGGCGAGGTTCAGTCCCCAGCGCTGGGCCACAACACCGCTGTGCGCGGCGACGTAGGCCCCCACGGCGACGGCCGTGAATGAGGCGACGCCGAAGACGACTGCGAAGGTCCGCGGCCCCTGATCCAACGGCCTGCTACTTCTCCGGATGGAGCAGCGCCTGATAGGTCAGTGTCCGGGCCATCGTGCCCAGGTCGTCCCCCCCGGTGCCGCCCAGGCGCTGGATCATGCCGACGAAGAAGAGGTCGTTCGTCGGGTCCACCCAGAACCAGGTGCCGGCGGCGCCGCCCCAGCTGATCGTCCCCTTCCCTTCCAGCGTGCCGGCGGCGCGCGGGTCGTTGACGACCATGAAGTCCAGCCCGAAGCCCACCGCCTCGTTGAAGCGGGCGCCCGAGGTGCCGTTGGAGTTCACCAGCACGTTCTTGGGGATCACGTTGGTCCCGAGCAGCTCGACGGACGCGGGCGACAGGATGCGAGCCCCGTCGAGCACCCCGCCGTTGAGCAGCATCTGGCAGAACCGGGCGTAGTCCATCGTCGTCGAGACCAGGCCGCCGCCGCCCGATTCCATGGCGGGCGGCTGCAGGTAGGTCGGCAGCGGGTTGTCGAAGATCTTGTCGGCCTCCTGGATCTTCCCCAGATCGCGGTTGAAGGCGTAGACGGCGGCCAGGCGGTCGGCCTTGGGCGCGGCCACGTAGAAGGCCGTGTCGTTCATCTTCAGGGGCCGGAAGATCCGGTCCTGCATGAACTGGCCCAGCGTCTGGCCGGTGATCTTCTCGACGATGTAGCCCTGGATATCGACGGACGAGGAGTACCGCCACGAGGTCCCGGGCTGGAAGACCAGGGGGATCGTCGCGGTCTTGTCGATCATGTCCTTGAGCCCGTTCGAGCCCAGCACGCGCTTCTCGCGGTACATCTTGTCGACCGGATGCTCGTCCTGGAGGCCGTAACCGAAGCCTGCCGTGTGGCTCATGATCTCGCGCATCGTCGGCGGGCGCTTCATGTCCTCGAGGATCGGCACGCCGTTGCCGTCCGTGCCCGTCATCACCTTCAGGGTCTTGAACTCGGGCACGAAGCGCGTGACCGGATCGTCCAGCCGCCACTTGCCCTCCTCGAAGAGGATCATCATCGCCACGCCGGTGATCGGCTTGGTCATCGAGTAGATGCGGAAGATCGTGTCCTCGGTCATCGGCGTCCCCGCCGTGAGGTTCTTCTTCCCGTAGGTCTTGAACGACACCACCTTGCCGTGGCGGGCGAGCATGGTGGTCATGCCCGCGACCCGGCCCGAGTTGACGACGTTGGCCATGTAGGCGTCCAGCCGCGCCAGTCGGGCGCTGTCGAAGCCCAGCGCCTCCGGACTGGCCGCGGGCGCCAGCGCGCCGACGGGCGCCTTGACGGCGGCCGGCTTGCGCGCGGCCTGGGCGTAGCCCGCCTGCGCGGGCGCAAGCGCCAGAGCGACGACGCTCAGGGCCGCGGCCAGGCGCGTGCTTGTACGAAGCATGATGATCCCCTCCCCCAATATCCTTGGAGCCGAGCTTAGGGCCGGGTCGCGTCGGCGCAAGCACGGTCGCGTTTCAGGTCGGCAATCCGGCGCGGCGACGCTAGCCTGCCGCCATGAAGCGGCTCCTGATCGTGTGGCACTCGCGGACCGGCGCGGCGCGCGCCATGGCCGAGGCGGCGGCCGCGGCGGCTGAAGCCGAGCCCGGCGTCCGGGTGCTGACGCTGCCCGCCGACGAGGCGACCGCCGAGGATCTGCTCGCCGCCGACGGCTTTCTGTTCGCCGCGCCCGAGAACCTCGCGGCGCTCTCGGGCGCCATGAAGGAGTTCTTCGACCGCACCTACTACCCGGTCCTCGAGCGGCTGAACGGCCGGCCCTACGCCATGATGATCGCGGCCGGCAGCGACGGGCACGGGGCCGTACGCCAGCTCGCGCGGATCGCCACCGGCTGGCGGCTGAAGCCCGTGGCCGAGCCCCTCGTCGTCTGCACGCGCGCTCAGGACGCGGACCGGATCCTCGCGCCGAAAGTGCTGTCCGAGGACCAGCTGGCCCCCTGCCGCGAGCTCGGCGCGGCCCTCGCCGCGGGGCTGGCGATGGGCGTGTTCTGAGGCTTATCCTCGCGGCCATGGACGCTCGCACGCCCTTCCACCTCGAGCCCCTGCCCGCCACGTTCGGGGCGAGGGTGACCGGCCTGCGGCTGGCCAGGCTCGACGAGGCCGATTTCGCCGCGCTCTACGACGCCTGGCTGGAGTACGGGCTGCTGATCTTCCCCGGACAGAACCTCAGCCGGGAGGAACAGGTCGCCTTCGCCAGCCGCTTCGGGCCGCTGGAGTTCCGTCTCGCGCCGATCAGCAATGTGCGCGAGGACGGCTCGGTGCGCACGCCCGACGACGACTGGGTCCAGGTGCTGAAGGGCAACATGGGCTGGCACTGCGATTCCACCTACATGCCGGTCCAGGCGAAGGGCGCGGTCTTCACGGCCCACATCGTGCCGGCGTCAGGCGGCCAGACCGAATGGGCCGACATGGCCGCCGCCTTCGAGGCCCTTTCGCCCGAGATGCGCGCGCGTATCGCCCCGCTCAGCGCCTACCATTCCCTGAGGCGCAGCCAGGCCAGGATCGGCCACGACTACCGGAAGAGCGCGGAGCACGGCGGCTACGGGGCGGACGTCGAGACCCCGCCCCTGCGTCCCTTGGTGAAGCTCCATCCGGAAACCGGTCGTCCGTGCCTGATGGTGGGGCGGCACGCGTTCGGGATCCCAGGCTTGTCGGAAGCCGAGTCCGAAATTCTCCTGGACGAGCTTCTCGACCTCGCCTGCCAGCCTCCGCGCGTGTGGACCCATGCCTGGACGCCCGGCGACGCGGTGGTCTGGGACAACCGGCGCCTGAAGCACCGCGCCCGCCCATGGGACCTCGCCAGGCCGCGTGTGATGTTCCATTCCAGGATCGCTGGGGATCCGGCGACCGAGGGGGCGGCGGCCCAGTAGCCTCAGTCGGCGCGTCGCCTCGGCGGTGTGATCCCGAACACGGCCTCGTCGCCGACCACGATGATGGCGGGCGGCTGCGCCGGCAGCGGCTTCATCAACTCATCGATCAGGCGCGATACGGCGTCGTCGCCGCCCGGCTCCGCAGCACCCTGATCGGGCGCGCCAACAGTTCGGTCCGACATTCGACCTCCTTGGCGTGACAAACCCGATTCCGCCCGTTTGTTCCCGGATTGCACGCGGAGCGCGCAGTTCCCCATCCCTCCGTCAACCTCTGAGTTGTGAGGGGTTTTCTTATGCGGCAAGAGGTGCATTGTCGCTTCCCGACACGGGCAATATAGGCTTTGAACTCAACGGCTTCGGCCGGAGTGGGGGGTGAGTATCGTGCCCAGTCTTGTGAATGGCCTCGGCGGCGCGGCCGGCTTCGGCGAGGGCGTGCTCGGCCGCAACGACGACAGCTCGACCGGCGCGATCAACATCACGTCGGTGTTCGGCGCGGGCGGGCTCAACTTCTTCGGCACGAACCACACCAACCTGTTCGTCAACAACAACGGAAACATCACCTTCGGCAGCGCGCTGGGCCAATACATCGGCGCGCCCATCGGAGCCGGCGGACTGAACGTCCCGATCATCGCGGCCTACTGGTTCGACATCGACACCCGCGGCGGGATCGACAACCCGTCGCCCGGCGGCACGTCGACCGGTTCGAACCTCGTGTACTACGACCTCGACACGACCAACCGCATCTTCACGGCCACCTGGGATGATGTCGGCTACTACTCGGGCCAGATCGGCAATCCGAACGCCTTCCAGATCCGCCTCATCGACGTGGGCGGCGGCGACTTCGACATCGAGTTCATCTACGAGCACATCAACCAGTCGACGTCGGGCACGAACAACTCGTTCGGCGAGACGCCGCGCGCCGGCTACGCCCGCGGCAACGGCACGCCAGGGTTCGAGCTCGCGCTCTCGGACATCGCCGGCGATACGGGCGACTTCGAGATCATCAAGACCATCGACACCGAGATCGGGAACACCGGTCAGGCGGGCTACTACTACTTCCAAGTCCGCGGCGGCGTGGTTTCAGGCGGCGCGGGGGGCGGCCCCTCGTCCAGCGAACCCCCGCCGCCGCCGCGGCCGGCGACCTTCGACGTCCGCCAGATCGGCCTGTTCCGCGAGGGCGACGAGGGGACCGTCGCCGTCGACGTCGTCATCACGCGGTCGGGGGACGACCTCAACGCAGGCTCGGTCGTCGACTGGGAGATCACCATCGACGACCCCAACGACCTGGCGCCGGGGCAGCCGTTCTCGGGGTTCGTGGCGTTCGCGCCGTTCGAGACCACCGCCACGGTGCGTGTCGAGATCCAGGGGGACCGCCGGTTCGAGGACGACGAGTGGTTCCACTTCCGCCTGACGCAGGCCAACTTCAACGGCGAGACCTGGGACCCGGGCGTCGACGCCGTCGGCGTCATCGTCAACGACGATCCGGCCGTGAACTTCCAGTTCGCCGGGCCGGTGACGCGGGCGGAAGGCCTGGTCGGCCCCTCGCCTTTCGACTTCGTGGTGCTGCGAAGCGGGGACCTCTCACGCGCCTCGACCGTGACCTGGACGGTGTCGCTCGACACCGCCGACGTCCAGGATCTCGACGGCGGCCAGGCTCTGTCCGGAACGATCGAGTTCGCGGCGGGCCAGGATCGCGCGATCATCACGGTGAACACGCTGGGCGACGTCCGGCCCGAGCCCGACGAGACCTTCACGGTCCGCCTGGTCTCGGCGACCACGGGCGCGACCACCCTGCCCCTCAACGCGAGCGCCTCCGGCGTCATCCTGGACGACGACTCCCGCCAGAGCCTCCTGATCGCCACCCCGTCGGCGCTCGTGTTGCCCGAAGGCGACGCCGGAAGCGCGACGAGCTTCAGCATCACCGTCATGCGGGTGGGCGACGTGGCCGCCGCCGCCAGCGCGCCCTACGCGATCAGCTTCCCGACCTCGGGCGGCCTGGCCCCGAGCGAGATGCAGTCCGCCCTCACCGGCACGATCAGCTTCGCGGCCGGCGCCTCCCAGGCGACGCTGACGGTCGTGGTGACCGGCGATGTCGCGCCGGAGGGCAATGAGAGCTTCGTCGTCACCGTCGGCGGCGGCGCGCTCAACACCCTGAGCATCACGGGCGTCGTTCTCAACGACGACAAGGTGACGACCGCGGGCGCCGGTCCGTTGGAGGCCGCCGGGGCGCCGTTCGAACTGTCGACCTTCATGTCGCAACTGATGGGAGGCGGCCTGTGGTCCGACGCAGGCGCGGTCTAGCGCCGACGCCGCGCGCACGCCGGGTCGGATGGCTGGCCAGCTGCGCCGCCGTCCTCGTCTCGGCGTCGCCGGCGCACGCGCAACTCGTCCTCGACGCCGCCGCCACCCTGGTCTCGCAAGGCGGACAGAGCCCGGCCATCGTGCAGACGGCGCGCACGGCCGACATCACGCTGGGCGCCCCGCGCACGGTCCTCAACTGGTCGACGTTCAATCTCGCCTCGGACCAGGCGGTCGTCTACCGGTTCGGCGACCGCAGCTGGATCGTGCTGAACCGCGTCACCGGCCAGGCGGTGCTCGACGGCCAGATCGAGGCCTTCGTCGGCAGTGCGCGCGGCGCCGGCAACGTCTGGTTCTACGCGCCCGGCGGGGTCGTCATCGGCTCCAACGCGCGGGTGAACGTCGGAGGCCTGCTCGCCACGTCGGGCCAGGTCGCGACGGCGGGCTTCCTCGACCCCTCCAACTTCAACTTCGGGTTCACCGGCGGCGGCGCCGGGCGCGTCGACGTCCGGGCCGGGGCCGAAGTGAAGAGCGGCGGCGGCCCTGTCGCCCTGATCGCCGGCGCGGTGACCACGGCCAGCGGCGCCGCCGTCACCGGAACCGGCCGCTCGAGCGTCCTCTATGCTGCGGCCGGCGACTACACCGTTCGGTTCGCGCCGCAGCCCGGCGACCTCGACCTCGTCGACTTCGTGGTGCCGGCCGGCGGCGGCACGGCCTCCGCGACACCCCTGACGCTCGCCGGCCAGACGGCCGCGGGCAGCGTCTATCTGGCCGTCGTCAACCGCGCCGATGTGGCGAGTGCGGTGGTCAGCGCCCCGGGCCTGATCGCGGCCCAGTCGGCGAGCGCCGACCGTGGCGACGTGATCCTCGCCGCCGGCGCGGGGATCTCCAACCGCCAGCCCGGCGCCACGCGCGTCAACACCACGACCGAGACCACCGCCACGTTCGGCGTGGTGACGGCCACCCGCGACCTCCTGGGCGGGTTCGCTGCGCCGACGGCCGTGACCGCGACGCAACTCGCCGCAGGGCGCGACCTGGGCCTGGCGGCGGGCAGCGTCGACACCGGCGGGCTCGACGCCGGGCGGCTCCTGGCGGTCGACGCCTCGCGGGGCCTCACCGTGCGCGCCAGCGCCTCCGCCGGGGCCGCAGCCACGCTGCGCACGACCGGCGCGCTCAGCGTCGCGGGCGCCGTGAACGCGGTGGGCCGCCTCCAGATCGACGCCGGCTCGATCCAGGCCGCCCGGTTGAACTCCGGTCGCAGCGTGGTCGTGAACGCGTCCGGCGCGCCGGCGAACGGCGGCCCGGCGGTGAACGTGAACGCGGCCCTGGCGGCGGACGACATCCTCATCACCACGACCGGCGCCGCCGGCTCCATCGTGCTGGGCGAGGCCAGGCTCACCGGCGCGGGGACCGACGAGGGTCCGGCCGGCCGCAGCCTGATCCTGCGGACGGAGGGCGCCTCGGCCGACATCACCTTCGGCGCCGTGTCCGGCTCCCCGCTGGCCGGCGCTTCCAACGTGGCTTTCGCCGGCGGTCGCGACGTGACCGTCAGCGTCCCCGGCCTGCTGACGCTTGCACCCAGCTCGGCAGGCCGGACCTTCACCGTCCGCGCCTCGGACCTCGAGCTCACCGGAACGCTGACCGCGGCGAACCTGCGCATCGAGTCCCTGCAGGGCGCGATGACCCTGGGCGGAGCGGCGGGCGGCGCGGCCGGCGCGCCGGCCGCCGACATGCCGGGCCTTCGCCTGACCGACGCCGAATTCCAGCAGATCGCCGTCACCGGCGAGGCCAGCTTCTACGCCGGCTCGACGGCGTCGGATGCGCGCGGGGACCTGGTGGTCCAGGATCTGAACGTGACCCCGGGCCGTACGCCCCGCCTGCTCTTCGCCGCGGGCGGGCAGAACGACGTGGTCATCCCGGGCACGCTCGCGCCCGGCGTCACGGGCGGCGTCGTCAACATCGGCGAGGCCGCGGTCGATTCGCCGTGGCGGCCCGGCCGGATCCTGGTGACCGGCGCCGTTGGATTCTCTCGCGGCTCTCCCGACGCGGGCTACAGCGACGTGCGCGCCTTCGACGAGGTGAACTTCAACGCACGCAACGACGTGCTGATCGGCGCGCCGCGCTTCATCAGCCTCGTGGCCTCGGCCCCGCCGTCGTCGATCGACATCGTCCGCAACCTGCCGGTGGGCGTGGCGCCGACGCCCGAGGAGGAGAACCTGGTCTTCGTCACCGCGGCCGAGCTCTCGCTGCGCGCGGCCGACCGGATCGTGCAGCAGAACACGGGGACCATGCAGCGTCCCAACGGGATCCTGGTCACGACCCTGCTTCCCGGGTCGCTGAGCGCCGCCCGCGCCAGCGTCGTCGACCTCTCGGGCGCGTTCCGGGACGTGAACGGCGTGGTCCGCGGCGGCTCACTGAGCGTCGAAGGCGGCGGCTCGGGCATCATCCGCTTCAACGGCTGCGACGCCAGCCAGGGCGGTTGCGGGCCGCTCGCCGTGGCCGCCTTCACCAATCGCATCATCGACAGCTCGGGCCTGGGCGCGCTGAGGACCGGCTCTGGTCGCTCGACGGACGGGGTGGATCCGGCGACCGCAGGACTCGGCGGCGTGCCGCCCGAGCCGCCCGTGCTGGTGTTCACCGATCCCAACGCCGAGGCCGACGCCATCGCGACCGATCCGGTCACCCTGGGCGCCGGCAGCGCCGAGGTGTGGCGCCAGAAGCGTCAGCGGCCGGGCCGGTAGCGGCAGATTCCCGCCCCAGGCTGCCGCCGCGGGAGCCAAACCCGTGCTAGGCTGGGGCGATTTCAACGCTCGCGGGGAGGCGGGGCGTGCTGGGTATCGACATCTCGGCCTTGAGTCAGGCGGAGCTGCGGCAGCTTCTGGAGGTGGCGCGCGCTCGCGGGCAGCAGGCGCTCGTCGCACGGCTCACCGCCGAGATCGAGGCGTGGCCGGGCCGCATCGGCCGCCATGAATCGCCCTCGTCCTTCGCGCTCGGTCAGCCTGCCGTCGAGGCCAGGCGGTCCGCCAGGGTCCGCCCTCGGCGGCGACTGGCGGTCGCGGTCACGGCGGGGGTCGCCGGCGCTGCGACGGCCGCCCTGGTCCTCGGCCTGAGCGTCGATCCGGGTCAGCTGGTCACGCCCGTCCGCGACACGGCGCCGCCGCCGGCGCGGGTGGCCGTGGCGCTCGCGACATCCCCCCTCGCGGCGGATGATCCGCTCTCGGACCCGGCGCCGAAGCCGGCCGCCCGTGGCGCGGCGCCGCCACGCCGGCACAACCCCTGCTACGACGAGCCCACCGCTGCGGACCGGCTGGTCTGCGGCTATCCCAGTCTCGCGCAGCGGGAACAGGCTCTGAAGGCCGCGCTCCAGGCCGCGCTCACGGCGGGCGCCGACGCGCGCGCGCTGGAAGCCGAGCAGGCGGCGTGGAAGGGTGAGCGGGACGGCGTCTCCGACCGCGAGGCGCTCGCCGACCTGTACGACCGCCGCATCCGCCAGCTGGCCGACGCCGCCAGCCCACCGCCGCCGGAGTCCCCATGACCGACACGCCGATCCTGTACGAGGTGAGCGACCACATCGCGACGATCACCCTGAACCGCCCGGACCGGCTGAACGCCTGGACGGGTCCCATGGGGGCGGAGCTGCGGGCCGCCATGGCGAAGGCCGACGCCGATCCCGACGTGCGCGTGATCATCCTCACCGGCGCGGGCCGCGGCTTCTGCGCCGGGGCGGACATGGGCTATCTCGCCACCGTGACCGAGACCGGCGAGACCGGTGGCGGGCGGGGACCGGAGCCCTACGATCCGGCCTCCCGCAGCGACTTCCATCACCCCATGGCGTACTTCCCGAGCGTGAAGACGCCGATCATCGCGGCCGTCAACGGCCCGGCCGCCGGGATGGGCTTCGTGATCTCGCTCTACGCCGACCTGCGGTTCGCCGCCGACAGCGCCGCCTTCGTGACGGCCTTCGCGCGCCGGGGCCTGATCGCCGAGCACGGGATCAGCTGGACCCTTCCCCGCCTCGTGGGGCAGTCCCGGGCGATGGACCTGCTGCTCTCGTCCCGCAAGGTGGGCGCCGAGGAGGCGCTCCGCATCGGCCTCGTCGACCGCGTGTTCCCGACCAACGAGCTCATGGCCGAAACCCGCGCCTATGCGCGCATGCTGGCCGACGAGGTCTCGCCCCGCTCGCTGGGCGTGATCAAGCGGCAGCTGTGGGAGTCGGCCTTCCAGGACCTCGGCGAGGCGCTCGAGCTCGCGGACCGCGAGATGGCCCTCAGCCTGAAGAGCGACGACTTCAAGGAAGGCGTGGCGCACTTCGTCGAACAGCGCGCGCCGCGCTTCACGGGCGCCTGAGATGGCCGTCGCGGCGGTCGCCGCAATGCTGCTGGCGCTCGCCGCCGCGCCCGGGCGCGAGACGCCAGCGGGGACCACGGCGTTCAAGTGCCAGGACGGCAGCGACGTCACGGCCCGCTTCGCGGCCCGCGGCGAGCGGTTCGTGGCCATCGTCGACGCGGGCGACGGTCCGCACGTCCTGACCAGCCTCCCGGGCCTCGACAGCGGGCCGGTGAAGCTCACCTGGAGCGACGGCGTCCGGACCCTCACCTGGAGCCCGGGGGTGCAGATCATGTTCCTGGACCGGGCCGGCCACCGCATGTGCGGCCGGGCGCACGGCCACGGCGGTCACGGCCGCTGACGCCGGCTCAGGCCCCGAAGATCGATCCCGGCGGCAGGCTCGACATCGCGACCCCCACCAGGATCACCTGGCCGGAGCTCATCTGGATCACCGTGTCGCCCCCGACCTGCATGACCGTGAACTGCGTTCCGGCGTCCAGGAGGACCCGGTCCCCTTCGGCGACGCTGAAGTCGAGGACCCTGTCGATCCCGGCGTCCGCAGAGGAGTGGAACAGGTCGGCGCCGCTGCCGCCGGTCATGGTGTCGTCGCCCCGGTCGCCCGAGACGAAGTCCGCGCCCGCGCCCCCGGCCAGGGTGTCGTTCCCCTGCCCGCCGCGCACCGTGTCCGCCCCGTTCTCGCCGTGGCAGGTGTCGTCGCCCAGGTTGCCGTAGGTGAAGTCGTCGCCGTCGCCGCCGAACAGCAGGTCGTTGTCACGACCGCCGACGCAGAAGTCCGTGGCCCCGCCGGTGGAGACGGTGTCCGAGCCCATGTTGCCGTTGATGTCGTCGAAGTCGGCGCCCCCGACGAGGCTGTCGTCGCCCTCGTCGCCGCGGAGGTAGTTGCCCGCCGCGCCGGCGTTGCCGCCGGTGATCGTGTCGCCGCCCGCGCCGCCGGCCACGGAGTCCGAGCCGGCGCCGCCCGAGATGCTGTTGGCGGCCGTATTGCCGATCACGGTGTCCGAACCCGCGCCGGCCAGCACGTTCTCGATGGTGGTGTTGGGCGACGTCGCGAGGTTGTTGGACCAGGTGTAGGTGTCGGGCTTGTTCAGGAAGTCGGCGATGAAGCTCGCCGAGAAGCTCGGGAACGCCGCCGTGTAGAAGGCGATCTGCGCCGCCACGGGAAAGAGGGCGATGGAGGAATAGGTCCCCGGCGTCAGGTTGATGCTGGACGCGCGGGCGTGGGCGGCCAGGTCCAGGGTGTCCACGCCGCCGTTGTCCACCAGCGTCGCCATGAACGCGGTGTCCTGCGAGAAGGCGTAGGTGTCGCCGCCCGTCGCCACGTTGCTGGCCGCGCCGTAGAGGCCCTGGATGGCGATGACGTCCAGCAGCATGGGCGTCGAGGGCTGCACGAAGTCTCCGCTGGCGAACAGCGTGCCGCCGCGGACCTCGAAGGTCCTCAGGACCGAGTCCTCGAAGTTCGTGTACGACATCACCGTGTAGCGGGTCGTGTCGAACTCGACCGGCAGGCGCGGCCCGTCCTCGAAGGGGTGCTTCAGGCCGAGCGCGTGGCCGATCTCGTGCAGCAGGGTTGCGTAGAGGAACGTGCCCGGGTCGGCGGCGTCGCCCTTGTATTCATCGTCGAGCCAGATGTCCCCCTCGAACGCGGCGCTGCTGAACCCGGGCGTCGGCGGGCCGTAGGCGTAGGCCGCGGCATTGGCGCTGGCGTAGTCCGCGGCGTTGGTGAAGGCGATCCGGATGTCGCCCTGGGTGAAGCCGTTGTCGGGCACCTGGTTGATCGAAAGGTTGATCAGCCGGTCCCAGGCCTGGATCGCCATGACGAACGCGGACGCCTGGCTCGCTGAGAGCACGCCGTAGGCGGCGTTGAAGGGTTCGTCGCCGGGAGGATAGGACGTCGCGGACCAGACGGCCCCCGCCCCCGGGATCGAGAAGGTGATGGACGACGTCATCCAGCGCGAGCCGTCGCCCTCGTGAAGTCCCGCGAAGATCTCCGCCGTCGTGATCGGCATCGCCGCCCCCGAATAGCACCTCAGTCGGAGCTATTACGTGGTGGCGATGGTGAATTCTTCGTCTTCCCGCCCCTCGGATCGTGCAGGGGCGGCGGCCCGATGCTCGGAGGGCCGCCGCCCCACACCCGCGGGCGCCGGCGCTCTAGTAGCGCCAGCCCCAGCTGCGGCGGTTGTCGTACCGGTCGTACTGGTCGGGGCGGCCGTCACGGTCGCGGTCGCGGTTCCACTCGGCGCGATCCGGGATCCCGTCACGGTCGGAGTCGCGGCGGCCATAGCCGTAGCCGTAGCCGTTGTGGCGATAGCCGTGGCGGCGGTTGTCGTAGCGGTCGTACTGGTCGAGGCGGCCGTCGCGATCGCGATCGCGGTTCCATTCCCGCCGATCCGGAATGCCGTCACGGTCGGCGTCATGGTAGCGACCGCTGTAGTAGCCGTCGTAGCCATAGCCGTAGGGCTGGGCCGAGGCGGCGCCGGCCGCGAGCGTCGCGGCGGCGAGCGCGGCGCCGAGGATCAGGGTCTTCTTCATGGGGGCCTCCTTTGGCTTGTCCCCACCGTAGGCGCGCCTGGCTGAACGGGGTCCGGGACGCCGGTTCAGCGCCCGTTCACCACCCTGAACTGGGCCGTAGACGTGCCCAGCGCCATCGGCGCCCGGAACTCGCGGCCACGCCGGTGGTTCGTAGGGCCACCGAGTGAGCAATTGGCGGCAGAGGCGTCTCCGGCCCATGGAACACGACGATCCCGCGATCGACGGCGAAGCGGCTCGGCTGGTGATCGCGCACGCGCGCGACTACGCGATCATGACGCTCGACCTCGACGGCATCGTACGCTCCTGGAGCCCCGGCGCGGTCCAGGTCACCGGCATCACCCAGGACGCCGCCATCGGGACACACTTCGGGCGTCTGTTCCTCGAGTCGGACCGGGCCATCGGCGATGACCGCCGCGAACTGGAGCATGCCTGGGAACACGGGCGCGTGGAGGACAGCCGCTGGCACGTCCGGGGCGACGGCGCCCGGTTCTGGGCCAACGGCGTGACCATGGCCATCCGCGGCAGCGCGCCGCCGATGCTGATCAAGATCATCCGCGACGAGACCCAGAGCCGGCTCGCCGAAGAGCAGCGCGTGCTGCTGCTGAACGAGCTGAACCACCGGATCAACAACACGCTCGCCACGGTCCAGTCGCTGGTGGAACAGACCCTGCGCGCGGCCGACCTGGACCGCCAGCTTCGGGACGATCTCTCCGCCCGCCTCGAAGCGCTGAGCCAGGCGCACCGGGCGCTCATGGAGCACAACTGGGCCGGCGCCGATCTCACGGACCTCGTCGAGCGCGCGCTGGCGCCCTTCACCACTGGCGAGGACGCCCGGTTCTCGGTCGAGGGCCCACCGTTGCGCCTGAGCGTGCACCAGGCCGTGTCGCTCTCTCTGGTGCTGCACGAGCTCGCCACCAACGCCGTCAAGCACGGGTCGCTGTCGCGGCGCGGGGGACGTGTCTCGGTGCACTGGAACCAGGCGCTCGACGAGCAGGGCGGCCGGCGCATGAGCTTCCTGTGGGCCGAGAGCGGCGGGCCGGCCGTCCAGCCGCCCAGCCGTCGCGGCTTCGGCTCCCGCCTGCTCGAGCGCAGCTTCCCGCAGGGCAGCGGCGGGGAGGTCAAGGTCGAGTACGCCGAGGAAGGCGTCCGGTGCGCCGTCTCGCTGCGCCTCTCGAGCGAGGCCGAGATGCCGATGCTGGACCTGGCGGCCGCAGCGCAGGGCGCCTGACCTCGGACTGCACCGCGGCGGTGACAACGCGCGCCGCCACGCTATGGTCCGCGCCATGCTTGCGATCGGCCAGGCGGCTCCCTTCTTCATCGCGCCCACGGTCTCGTCGCCCGAGTTCGTGTTCGACACGGCCGGCGGCCGCTATGTGCTGATGCTGTTCCTGCCGACGGACGAACGGCTCCAGCCCGCGCTGAAGGCGCTCGCGACGCACCAGCATCTGTTCGACGACGCCAAGGCGGCGGCCTTCGTGGTGATGCAGGAGCCGGACCGGGTCCAGGGCGTGCGGGACCTGCGCGGCCTGCGCTGGATCTCGGACCGGACCGGCGCGATCACCCGGCACTATGGCCCCGCCCCCCACTGGCTGCTCCTGGACCCCACGCTTCGGACGTTAGCGACCTGGCCGATCGAGGCCGCCGACGAGGTGTTCGCCAGGGTCGCGGCGTTGCCGCCGGTCGAGGCGCACGCGGGGGTCCCGCTGCATGCCCCGGTGCTCATCGTGCCGCGGGTGTTCGAACCCGAGCTGTGCGAGGCCCTGATCGCGCGGCATCGGGAAAGCGGCGGCGAGGCCACAGGGGTGATGCGCGACGCGGGCGACCGCACGGTCGCGGTCATGGACGAACTCAAGCGGCGCCGCGACATCTGGATCGACGATCCCGATCTGAGGGCGGGCATCCAGGCGCGCCTGGAACGCCGCCTCTATCCGATGATCGCCATGGGGCTGGGCTTCAAGGTGACGCACATCGAGCGGTTCCTGGTCAGCTGCTACGACGCGGCCGACGGCGGCGTCTTCCACGCACACCGGGACAACACCACCCAGGGCACGGCGCACCGCAAGTTCGCCTGTTCCCTCAACCTGAACGACGATTTCGAGGGCGGCGACCTGCGGCTGCCCGAGTTCGGTCCGCAGACCTACCGCGCCCCGCCGGGCGGCGCGGTGGTCTTCTCGTGCGGCCTCATGCACGAGGCGACGGCGGTCCGCCGCGGCCGCCGCTACGCCTTCCTGCCCTTCTTCTTCGACGACGCCGGCGCACAGGTCCTGGCGGCCTACCAGGCGCGGGTCGCCGCCGCGGAGACCGTGTCCGCATGAGCGCCGCCTGGGCCCTTCCGCCGCTGTCCGAAGGCGAGTTCGCGCCGGACTTCGTCGCGCCCACGCGACAGAACCCGCGCTTCCATTTTCGGACCGTGGCCGGCCGCTACGTGGTGCTCGGCTTCCTGCCCCGCGATCCCGCCCGCCGGGCGCAGGCGGTGGCGGCCTGGGAGGCCGAACAGGCAAGGTTCGACGACCTGTTCCTGGCCGCATTCCTCGTGACGCCCGCGCCCCTGACGGACGACGCGCCGCAAGACCGCGTTCCCGGCCTGCGATGGTTCTACGACGCCGATGGGCAGGTCCACGAGCGCTATCAGGTCGCGCCCGAGGACGGTGGCTGGTTCCTCCTCGACCCGGCGCTGCGCATCCTGGCCTGGGCGCCGCTGGGCGAGCCGGGAGCCGTCTTCGGCCGGCTGGCCGCCCTGCCCCCGCTCGCGGCCCACGCCGGCGTGCCGCTCGTCGCGCCGGTGCTGATCGTCCCGCGCGTCTTCGAGCCCGATCTGTGCCGCCGGCTGATCGCCTACTACGAGGCGCGCGGCGGCCTGCCGTCGGGGGTCATGCGCGACATCGACGGCAAGACCGTGGGCGTGCTCGACCGCATGAAGAACCGGCGCGACGTGATGGTCGAGGATGCCGACCTCCGCCAGGAGTTGCTCCAGACCCTGAAGCGGAACCTCGTGCCCGCCATCCGCCGAGGCCTGCAGTTCACCGCCACGCGCCTCGAGCGCTACCTCGTCGCCTGCTACGACGCCGAAGAGGGCGGCTACTTCCGCCCGCACCGAGACAACGAGACGCTGGGCACCGCCCACCGCCGCTTCGCCTGCTCTATCAACCTCAACGCCGAGGCGTTCGACGGCGGCGACGTGCGCTTCCCCGAGTTCGGGCCCCGCACCTACCGGCCGCCGACGGGCGGGGCGGTCGTCTTCTGCTGCAGCCTGCTCCACGAGGCGACGCCCGTGACGCGCGGACGCCGCTACGCCTTCCTGCCCTTCCTCTACGACGAGGCGGGCCACGCGATCCGCGAGCGCAACTACAAGCTCATCGACAACAGCTCGGCGGCCGCCGCGAGCTAAGGCTCCGTTCACCGGCGCAAGCCACCTTGCCGCCGGAAACGGCTGATAGAGTCTTCCGATGCGCCTCCTGCCCGCCCTCTTCGTCCTCGCGATCGCCGCCCCCGCGGAGGCCGCGACGACCATCCTGCCCGGCTACTGGGAGTCGACCAATCGCCTGCTCTCGCCGATCCGGCAGACGAAGACCGAGAAGCGCTGCATCACGCCCGCCGACGTCGAGAAGTTCATGTCGGGCCCGTCGAACCGCCACTACGCCTGCACCTACCCCACCAAGGTGTTCGCGGGCGGCAAGATCCGCCTGAAGGGCGCCTGCGTCTCGAAGAAGGGTCGCAAGGTCGCGGTGCAGGGCGAGGGAACCTACACGCCGACGAGCTTCAACCTGACCGCCGAGATCGCCACCGAGTTCCTGGGGCTCGACATCTCCGGCAAGGCCTCCACCGAGGCCCGCCGCATCGGCGACGCCTGCCCGGCCCCGCCGTCCTCTACGCCCGCCGGCGAGTGAGCGCGGCGGACGCCGCCCGGCTTGACAGCCCGGCGCCGCGGGCGGTCCCTGCCCCGATGACCGTCACCTATTCGAGCTACCTCGGGCTGGACCGCCTCCTCTCGGCGCAGCATCCCGCCAGCGACCGCCACGACGAGCTGCTGTTCATCGTCATCCACCAGACGAAGGAACTCTGGCTCAAGGAGATCATCCACGAGGTGCGGCTGGCCAAGGCCCTGGTCCGCTCCGGCGAGGTGGAGCCGGCGTACAAGGCGCTCGCGCGCGTCTCCCGCATCCAGACGATCATGACGCTGTCCTGGGACGTCCTGGCGACCATGACGCCGGCCGACTACCTGAGCTTCCGCGACGGCCTGGGGGCGAGCTCGGGCTTTCAGTCCTGGCAGTTCCGCACCCTGGAATACCTCCTCGGCCTGAAGGACGCGGCCTTCATGGTGTTCCAGGACGAGGGCTCGGCGGCCCGGGACGAGCTCGAGGCGGCCCTGGCCGCGCCCAGCCTCTACGACGATGCGCTGGCCCGCGTGGCCGCCAGCGGGCTGCAGATCCCGCCGGAGGTCCTCCAGCGCGACGTCACGCAGCCCTACGCGCCGCACCCGGCGGTGGAGGACGCCTGGCTCGAGGTCTACCGCAACACCGCGCGCCACTGGGAGCTCTACCAGCTGGCCGAGAAGCTGGTCGACCTGGACGACGCGCTGCTCACCTGGCGGCACAAGCACGTGCTGACCGTCGAGCGGATCATCGGCGGCCGCCGCGGGACCGGAGGCACCGAGGGCGCGAGCTACCTCGCCCGCACCCTCCAGCGGCGGTGTTTCCCGGAGCTGTGGAGCGTCAGGAGCCGGCTCTAGACGCCTGGCCTAGAACGGAATCTCGTCGTCGAGGCTCGCGGAGAAGTCCTCGCTCGGGCGCGAGCCGCCGCCGTTGCGGGGGCCGGAGGAGAAGCCGCCGCTGGCGCCATAGCCGCCGCCGTCGTCGGCCCCCGCGCTCTCGCCGCGCCCGCCCAGCATGGTGAGCTCGCCGCGGAACTTCTGCAGCACGATCTCGGTGGAATAGCGCTCGGCGCCCGAGTTGTCCTGGTACTTGCGGGTCTGCAGCGCGCCCTCGATGTAGACCGTCGAGCCCTTGCGCAGGTAGTTCTCGCAGACCTTCACGATGTTCTCGTTGAAGATCACCACCCGATGCCACTCGGTCTTCTCCTTGCGCTCGCCGCTGGTGCGGTCGCGCCAGGTCTCGGAGGTGGCGACGCGGAGGTTGGCGACCCGGTCGCCGGAGTTAAGGCTGCGGATCTCGGGGTCGGCCCCGAGGTTGCCCACCAGAATGACCTTGTTGACGCTGCCCGCCATCGATCTGTCCTTGCTTTCCGTGTGCGCGGGCTCGTCGGCCCTGGCGGCACGCTAGCGCGCCGGATCGGCGACAGCAACCAAAAGGTTCCGCTTTTGTTCAGGTTCGGCCCGGACCGTCCACAGCTGAATCGCCGCTACTCCTGCGGCATCGCTCCGGGAACCGCCAGCCGCCCGTCGCCCGTCCGGACCAGCGCCACGTAGCGGGGGCCCTCCAGCGAGGTAGAGGTCATGACCCCTTCCTTCACCAGGAAGAGGAAGTTGGCTTGGTAGGCGCCGTAGATCTCCTGCTGGTTGCCGCCCATGCGGAGGAACTGGATGCGCATGGCCTCCAGGTTCGCCGCGCAGCGCTCCAGGCTGGGGGCGTCCACCAGCTTGTTGTACTTCAGCGACCCGTCCTTCTGCGGAACCACGTGGTAGCAGATGCCGGCGTCCCCCGGCGGCTTCGTCCGCTTGGCGCAGCCCGACACGGCGAGAGCCGCGGCGAGCAGGAGGATCGGGAGGGGATTTACAGACATAAGATCAGCCTACCAGGGTCAACGCACGACCGGAATGCTGCAGTCGGCATTCTGCGGCGCCAGCGTGTGGAACGTGCGGTTGTCGTCCGAGATCTCGACCCGCCCGGCGACGAGCCGCAGCGTCTGCGGACCGAAGCGGCCGTAGGTCGCCGCGCCCGGCCGCTCGCAGCGGCCCGCGAACAGAGCCTGGACGCAGGCGTCGAGGTCGGTGTCGCCCGCGACCTTGCGCCAGCGGCCGCCGCCATGGCGCCAGCAGGCGGTGGCGGAGGCCGCCGCCGAGGCGGCGTCGTCGGTGTCCTCGACCGGCTCGATGGGCGCCGCATCGGGCGCGATCTCGTCCTGCGGCGTGGGCGGCAACGGGGTCAGCACCTGGCCGGCCTGTTCGGCCGCGGCCAGCGCGCCGGTCTCGTCCAGGCCGACGTCGAGCGCATCGGTGGCGACGCCGTTGCGCTCGGCGCAGGCGCTCAGGCTCAGCTCGCCGACGAACTGGCCCTGGACGAAGCAGCGCAGCGGCTTGCCCGGATCGATCCGGCCGGCCTCCTCGCCGCCGCTGGAATCGATGACGAGGCCCCCTTCGGACGCCGGCGGCGGCGCCTCGGGACGGTCGCCGCGCACCAGCACCCACGCGATGGCGCCGCCTGCGAGCAGCGCGGCCACGCCGCCCAGGAGGACGAGCGGCGGGCCACGGCGGCGTGGCGCCGGCTCGGCGGGCTGCGGAGGCGTGTCCATGCGGTCTGGCTAGACCCGCAGAAGGACGCTTTCAAGGCGCCGCCTCAGCCGCCCAGGCGTGCGAGCGCGGCCTGGTAGTTGGCGATCTGGTTCGTGAGGTAGGCCGGGACCGGGCCCGAGGCGGCCGCGGCCGCCAGCGGATTGGGCGGCGACGCCGCGGCCTTCAGGTCGATGTAGACCTGACGCAGCTTGCCCATCGCAGCGCCGATCTCGGCCAGCGCGTGCTTGCGCTCGGTGTCGTTCTCCAGCGAGAGCGCGGAGTCGAAGCCCAGGCCGTAGATCACCGACTTGCCGTCCGCCGGCACGGTCTTGCCGTCGACCACCCGGGTCTTGCGCACCACGCCCTCGGGGATCCCGAGCAGTTCCAGCGCATCCTTGTCGGCCTTGCCCGCGGTGAACTCCAGCGTCACGCGATCGGTGCTGGGCTCTATCCGCAGGGTCCGCAGACCGTTGCTCGTGGCGATGCTCACCTTCGCCTGGAAGCCGCTGGCGCGCCGGATCTTCTGGGCCAGGGTGTCGAGCGTGTCCTTGTCTTCGATCGTCACCGTCCCGCGGATGCCGAGGCCGGTCTGGACGGTGAACTGGTCGCCGGCGCGCAGGCCGGAATGGGCGGTGATGCGGGCCGAGTCCGTCAGGTCCAGCTCGCCCTTCGGCAGGCCGATCCGATCCAGCACGCTGGCCCCGGTCGTGTCGACGGCGATGGCCGTGGGCGCGGCCCGGCCGTCCTTGCCCGTGAAGCGGCGGGCCCAGTCGATCGCGCCGGCGTTCACGTCCAGGCGGGCCAGGAAGCCGTCCTTCGTCCCCACCGGCGCGAGCCCGTTCGGGAGGTCCGTCCCGGCCGAGCCCCCGATCCACACCTGGCCGCCCGCGACGGCCAGCGAGGTCGCGCGGTCGTCCCCTGCCCCGCCGTAGTACGCCACCGCCCCCCCGCCGCCGAGGTTGGACGAGAGGCGCGCCGCGAAGGCGTCCTGGCCGCCGGCGTGCGCGCGGGTCACCGCAAGGCCGGACAGGCCCGGATTGCCGGTGGAACCGGCCACCACCACGTCGGAACCGTCGAGCGCCAGGCCGGTGATCTGGCCGCCCTGCAGGTCGCCGAGGTCCTGTGTGGAGGTGAGCACCGGCGCCGCGCCCGAGACGTCGTAGCGCCGCAGCACCGCGCGTCCGTCCTCGACGCTGGCGGTGATGACGCTGGTCCCGTCCACGACGAGCCCTGCCGGCCGGTCCACGCCGGTGGTCCCGAACGTGGTGGTGAAGAGCGTCTGCACCTTGCCGGCCGCGTCGGCCTTGAACGCCTGGAGGTAGGCGTCCGCCTCGCCGATCGTCGCCGCGCCTGGCAGGGTCGAGGTGGTCCGGCCCGAGACATAGACCGTGCCGTCCGCCCCGAACGCCACCTCGCTCGCCTCGTCGGCCTGCCGCGCCCCGCGGCGCTGCGTCCACAGTTCCTGGCCTTCGGCGTCGTAGAGGGTGACGAAGCTGTCGGTCACGCCGTCGAACGCGCCCGTGGAATTCAGCGGCCCGTCCGCGGCGCCGTTCAGCACGCCCTTGACCGAGCCCGCCACGGCGATCTTGCCGTCGGCGGCGATGGCGAGGCCGAGGCCCGTCGCCTCGTCCGCGGCGCCCAGCGTGCGGGCGAAGATCAGCTGGCCGGCGGCGTCATACTTCAGGAGCGCCACGTCCTGCTCGCCGCGCAGCGCCTGGCCCGCCGTCTTCTCGACGACGTCGGCCAGCATGTAGACCGAGCCGTCGGCCGCCACGCGGGTCTCCCGGACGGTCTTCACCTCCGGCCCGAGGGTCTGCCCGAAGATCCGGCCATCCACGAAGTTCGCCTCGCCCGGGCGCTGCAGCGGCGCCGGCACCGAGACCGTGTCGGTCTGGAATTTCAGGAACTGCGCGGCCTCGGTGGAATCCTTGGTGTCGGCCTTGCCGTCGGGGTCCGGGTTGCCCGCGTTCTGCGCCACGTAGACCGCGCCGGCGGTCGCGGAGGCCGAGAAGCTGATCGTCTCGCCCAGCGTGGCCTTGATCTTCAGGGCGTACTGATCGGGGATCGTGCCCACGGTCACGGTCTTGCCGCCGATGGTGGTGGTCTTGGGACCGCCCGGAATCCGCTGCGAGGCGAATCGGCTCTCGATTCCGGCCGCCTCGAGCTGCTGGTTGACGTAGGCGGCCACATTGCCGACCGAGCGGGTCGTCGCGCCCATGCCCGCCAGGTCGATCGGCACGTTGAAGGTCTGGCCCGAGCGCTTCACCGTCACGGTGAACTGCACGGCGCCCTGGAAGGCGTCGGCGGCGGTGTCGCTGGATCCGGACGCCAGCGGACGCGTGACGTACTCCGTCTTGGCCTTGGGCACGCCCAGCGCCGAAGCCGCCGAGGTGGAGACCTCGCCCTGGATCACCCGGACCTGGTCGAGCTGCAGGGTGTCGACGTAGCCGAGGATCTCCTTCAGGCCGCGGTCGAAGGCCTGGTTGATCCGCGTGCGGTCCGCCACCGCCAGGTTCTTCGCCGTCGACTGTTCGGCGACGCCCATCAGGGCGCCCAGGCCCTGGTACAGCGCGAACAGCTTGCGGTAGTCGGCGCTCGCGCCGGGCACGTCGAGGCGCGTCGCCCCTTCGCTGACGAAGCGGCGTCCGGAAAGCGCGGCCTTCACGGCCTCGTTGGTGATGGCGGAGGCGGCCGGCTGGTTCCAGGGGGCCGTCGGGATCGTCTTCTTCTTGGCGGCCGTCGCGCCCGCGCCGGCGCCCGCGGCGGTCTGACCGGCGCGTGACTGAAACAGGTTCAGCAGCAGGTTCGGGTCGAGCGGCGTCACCATCAGGAAATCACCTTGCCGGACCAGCCCTTACCGGCCGTTAACCGGCGCCGCCGGCGGCGGAATAATCGCGCGCAGGGCGACTCGGAAGGCAAGCGCACAACAGCCTGTAAAACATGGAAAAACCCCGGACGTCCCAGCGCCCGGGGTTCTTCGACGCCCCAACGAAACGGGACCTTAGCCGCCGCGGAACAGCTGCAGCACGATCTGCGGCGCGGAGTTGGCGATGGAGAGCGCCTGGGCGCCCAGCTGCTGCTGCACCTGCAGCGCCTGCAGGCGCGCGCTTTCCTTGGCGAGGTCGGCGTCGACGAGATTGCCCACCCCGGCTTCGAGCACGTCGGTGAGCTTGGAGACGAAGTCCAGGTGGGCGTCCACCTGCTTGGCCTGGGAGCCCAGGTTGCCCAGCGCCTGGTTCACGTTGCTGATCGAGGCGTTCAGGCGCGCCAGCACCGTGGTGGCGATCGTCACCGTCGTGATGTTCGCGTTGGCCGTGATCGTGATGTTGCTGCCGCCGAGCGCCAGGGTGCGCGTGGAGAGCGTGAGCCGCGAGGTCGCATCGGCGTTGGCCAGGAACTGGATGTTCCCGCCGGTGCCGCTGAAGAGATTCGCCCCGTCGAACTCCGAGTTCGTTACCACCTGGGTGATCTGGCGCAGGATCGCGCGGAAGTCCGAGTTGAGCGCCGTGCGCGAGTTAGTGTCGAGCGAGGTGTCCATCGCCGCGACGACCTTCTCCTTCAGCTGCACGAGCAGGTCCGAGACGGTGTCGCCGGCCGCCAGCGAGACCTCGGCGATCGAGTTCGCGCGCTCCAGGCTGATCCGCACCGCGCCCAGCGCCCCGATGTCCGCCCGCTGACCCTGGGCGATGGCCCAGATCGCGGCGTTGTCCTTGGCGTTGCCGATCTTCAGGCCGGTGTTCACCCGGTCCTGGACGCTGGCCAGCTGGTCGTTGGTCTTGTTGAGGTTCTGCAGGGCCGTCAGCGCAGCCTTGTTCGTGTTGACGCTGATTACCATCGCGCTCTCCTGGCGGGGCTCCCCGGCGCCGACTCGCGTCTTCGCCTCGCCTCGAAGCTAGGAAGGCGTGGTGTTCATATGGTTAACACGCATAAAGCATGGCGCCGCCGCCGGAGGGCTCCGGGGCGGTGGGGACAAGCGTCCTCGTGCGCGCGCGGGCGCGCCCGTCGATCAGGCCTCGGTGCTGATCACCGATCCGGCGGCGTACTGAGCCTCGTCCTTCAGCCTCAGGACCTCGGCCCGGGGCAGCTGCTGGACGACCTCGCCGGTCAGGCGGTTCACCGTCTTGTAGACGTACGACCCGCTGGCCTGGTCCATTTCAATCACCAGTCGCATTTCGACCGGAGCCGCGACGGGGACCGGAGCCGGGGCCTGGGCCTTCGCGCCGCGCTTGGCGGCGGGGGCGTCGGCTGGCTTGGCGGTCTGAACCCTCTTCGGCTCGGGCGCGGGCGACGTGGCCGCGACCTTGGTTTCCATGTCTCCTTTCGCTGAACGTCAGTGCAGCGCTCCACGTGAGGCGAACGGCGGACGGGCGAACCCGTCCGCCGGACGCGAGTTGCCGCCCGCGAGGCTGCGAGAGCCTCGCGGGCGCGCGGGCCTTAACGGAAGAGGCCCAGCAGGATCGAAGACGACTGGTTGGCGATCGACAGGGCCTGCACGCCAAGCTGCTGCTTGGTCTGGAGGGCCTGCAGTCGGGCGCTTTCCTTGGCCAGGTCGGCGTCGACGAGGTTGCCCACCCCGACGTCGATCGTGTCCTGAAGCTTCTTCACGAAGTTCAGGTGGCTGCCGAGCGCCTTGGAACCGGTGCCGAGCGACGAAAGCTTGCTCGACACTTCGGTGATCGCCGCGTTGACCGCCGCGATGGCGAGCGAGGCCGCCGCCGTGGTCCCCAGCGTGCTGGCGTTGATCGACAGCGCCGTCAGGGTCAGGGTCTGGGCCTGCACGGTGATCACGGACGTGGCGTCCGAGTTGGCGATCGCCTTCACCGTGGTGCCCGCCTGCTTGATCAGGTTGGCGCCGTTGAAGTCGGCGTTGACGACGGCCTTGGTGATCTGACCGAGCAGCGACTTGAACTCGTCGTTCAGCGCCGTGCGGCTGGCCGTGTCGAGGCCGGAGTCACGGGCGGCCAGGGCCTTTTCCTTGAGCTGCAGCAGCACGTCGGAAATGGTCTCGCCGGCCGAGATCGCGACCTCGACGGCGGACTGGTTCCGCTCGAGCGACGAAATGACCGAGTTCAGGGCGTTGGAAGTGGCGCGCTGGTTCTGGGCGATGGCGAAGATAGCGCCATTGTCCTTGGCCGAGGCGACCTTCTTGCCGGTGTTGATCCGGGACTGCACCGTCTGCAGTTCCGAGTTCGTGGCATTCAGGTTCTGGAGCGCGATGAGCGCGCCAAGGTTGGTGTTCACCGAATTGGGCATCGGTAGGTCCTTCGTTCAAAAGGTCCAGCCGTCGTTCTGATGGCCGGGGGCGTTTTGCCCGCCCCCCACGCAGCAAGCCGCGGGCCAGCCAAACCTTACCGAAGGTCCCGTTATGTCTCTGAATTTGCAGCATTAAGGAGGCATTATGGTTGCCTCGACCCGGCAATTATTGCCCACCGCCCGGAGGGCTGGGCACAAGTTGCCTACCGGGCCCGGCAAGAATCGCCGGCCGGGAAAGGAGCCCGCCGGACGGGCCGAAGCCCGCCCGACGGTTTCGCGCACTTAGCGGAACAGACCCAACAGGATCGTCGAGGACTGGTTGGCGATCGATAGCGCCTGGACCCCGAGCTGCTGCTTTGTCTGCAGCGCCTGGAGTTTTGCGCTCTCCTTCGCCAGGTCGGCGTCGACGAGGTTGCCCACCCCGACGTCGATCGTGTCCTGAAGCTTCTTGACGAAGTTCAGGTGGCTGTTGAGCGCCTTGGCGCCGGTGCCGAGCGACGACAGCTTGCTCGACACCTCGGTGATCGCCGCATTCACGGCCGCGATCGCCAGCGAGGCCGCCGCCGTGGTCCCGAGGGTGCTGGCGTTGATCGACAGCGCCGACAGGGTCAGGGTCTGGGCCTGGACCGTGATCACGGACGTCGCGTCCGCGTTGGCGATCGCCTTCACCGTGGTGCCCGCCTGCTTGATCAGGTTGGCGCCATTGAAGTCGGCGTTGACGACGGCCTTGGTGATCTGACCGAGCAGCGACTTGAACTCGTCGTTCAGCGCCGTGCGGCTGGCCGTGTCGAGGCCGGAGTCACGGGCGGCCAGAGCCTTTTCCTTGAGCTGCAGGAGCACGTCGGAAATGGTCTCGCCGGCCGAGATCGCGACTTCCACCGCCGACTGGTTCCGCTCCAGCGAGGAGATCACCGAGTTCAGGGCGTTCGAGGTCGCACGCTGGTTCTGGGCGATGGCGAAGATAGCGCCATTGTCCTTCGCCGAGGCGACCTTCTTGCCGGTGTTGATCCGTGTCTGGGTGGTGGCAAGCTCCGCGTTGGTGGCGTTGAGGTTCTGGAGCGCAACGAGCGCGCCAAGGTTCGTATTCACCGAATTGGGCATCGGTTGATCCTTCCATTCTGGAATGAAGTGAGCCGGGCCTTTTGCCGGCTTGGCGGATTTTCCGCCGGATCCCGCGTCGCAATCGGAATGCCAGCCCCGCGTGGGCGGCGCTCAGCTCATGCCGCTGAAAACACACGTTTTTCCGCGGAGTGCGGTTCGCTCAATCTGGGTAGGGCGCGGCGCGATCCTGCCGCCCGGCACATCCTGCCGACTAAACCCGGCGTCCTGCAGCGCGCGCGGACACGGGCGGCCCGGGACCTCTGCGCTTGCGGCGCACCGGGATCAGGCGGCGGCCTGAGCGCCGCCCGCGAGGCCCTGCATGATCAGGCGGTTGATCTCGATCAGGGGCTCGAACTCCTCCTGGCCGCGGATGACCAGGCTGGTGTGCTTGCCCACCCAGATGCTGAGCGAGACGATCGAGGCGCGCAGGGGTGCGGGCAGCGCGTTGTCGCTGCGCTGGCACTCGCCGGCCAGCGCCGTCCACATGCGCTTGTTCCAGTCGAGCGCGTCCATCCGCTTGCCGAACTCGGAGCGGTCCAGCTGGGCGGCGTCCATCAGGGCGCGGGTCACCTGCGCGAAGAGGCGGTACTCGAGGTCGCGCGGGCTCTCAGCCCGCGTCGCCGCCTGCTGATAAGCCTGAAGGGACATAGCCCAGCCTTTCGTTCTCGTACTCGATCAACTTCCTGCACAGCATCAGCGCCTTGTAGTACTCGCGCTCCATGCAGTGCTTGGAGATATCCACGCAGTCCGCCAGCACGTCCGGATTGGCGATGACCCCCATGAACTCGGTCATCCGCTGGACGAACTCGCCGTAGTATTTCTCGGCGTTCCCCTCATCGAGGTACATCATCATCACCGGGAAGTAGATTCGACGCGCGGGCGTCTGGACATCCTCCTCCTGCATGATGTCCTTCTCGCGAAGGACCGAGGCCTTGTTCTGCAGCACGAGGACCGCCCGGCGGTCGCCGTTCTGGACGACGGCGCCGTTCAGGACGAACCTCTCACCCGGCTTCAGCGATAGTTTGAGCGGCAAGTTCGTTCCTCGTCTGCGTTGGCGACCGCGGAGCGCGAATCTGACGAAAGCCATAATCGCGCGAGGCGCGGCCGAACGCACCCCACGCTTAGCGGGCCACCCGTTAACGGCCGATTGCCGCCGTCGCAGGCGCCGCCGTGTGCGCCAGGCTTAGCGGCAGGTTAACCATAAGGCGGCAGGACAGGAGCATCCCGCCTCGAGGAGTCGCGAGAATGGCCAAGACGGCGCTCGACAGCGCTTCCTATCCTGACGGCGCGCAGCTCGGCGCCCAACCCAGCGTCCCCGAGTCCATGGCCGAGATGGGCGAAGCCGGCGGCAAGGACTCCCTCGCACGGCTGAACAGCGCCGTCGGCGAACTGAGGGCGGTCGCGGCCGCGCCGGTGCTGCGCCGCGCGATCGACTTCCTGAACCGGGAGGACTTCGTCAACGGCGGCAAATGGGCCGTGAAGGCGCTGGAGATCGACGAGCGCAACGGCGTCGGCTGGTACCTCCTGGCCATCGCGCGCGAACGCGCGGGCGACTTCGGCAATTCGGTGCGCGCCTACGAGGCCGCCCTGGCCCTGCTGCCCGAGCACGCCGAGGTGGCCAACGACCTCGGCCGGCTGGCCTTCCGGATGGGCATGCACGAGCAGGCCGAGAAGCTGTTCCGCCACTACATCGACCACGCGCCCGAGCGCGCCGACGGCGTGAACAACCTGGCCAGCGTCATGCGCGAGCAGGGCCGCACCGAGGAGACGATCGAGCTCCTGCGCGCCGCCATCCAGCGCCATCCCGAGTCAGCGATGCTCTGGAACACCCTGGGCTCGGTGGTGATGGACCAGGGCGACCTGCACAACGCCGCCACCTTCTTCGGCGAGGCGGTGCGGCTGAACCCCAAGTTCGGCAAGGCGCGCTACAACCTCAGCCAGGTGAAGCACGGTCTGGGCGACAACGAAGGCGCCATGGCCGACTGCGACGCGGCCCTGCGGCGCACCAACACCGCCGAGGACAAGCAGATGATGGGCCTGGCGCGCGCCACCTATCAGCTCTGCCTGGGCCGGATCGGTTCGGGCTGGGACGACTACGAGGCCCGGCTCTCGGCGCAGTTCGCGGGGGTCACGCACTTCGCCATCGAGCGGCCCCGCTGGAAGCCCGGCGGCGACCTGCGGGGCAAGCGCTTCCTGGTCTGCACCGAACAGGGCCTGGGCGACGAGGTGATGTTCGCCAACGTCCTGCCCGACGTGCTCGACCAGCTGGGCCCCGACGGCAAGCTGATCCTGGCCGTCGAGCGGCGCCTGGTGACGCTGTTCCAGCGCAGCTTCCCCACGGCCGAGGTGAGCCGCCACATCACCAACGTCGTGGCCGCCTCGGTGGTCCGCCGCGTGCCCGAGATCGACCAGTCGCAGGTGGACCTCTGGACGCCCATCGCCAGCCTCATGCGCCAGTACCGGCGCAAGCTCGAGGCCTTCCCGCAGCACCAGGGCTACCTGCGCCCCGATCCCGAGCGGATCGCGCACTGGCGCGAGGTCCTGAAGACCGCGCCGGCCGGGCCCAAGGTCGGCCTCCTCTGGAAGAGCAACATCAGCAAGGGGCGGACGCGGTTCTTCTCGCCCTTCGACCAGTGGCGGCGCGTCCTGGCCACCCCCGGGGCCAGCTTCGTGAACCTGCAGTACGGCGACTGCTCCGAGGAACTGGAGCGGGCGAAGCGCGAGTTCGGGGTCACCATCTGGCAGCCGCCCGGCATCGACCTGAAGGAAGACCTGGACGACGTGGCGGCGCTCTGCTGCGCCATGGACGTCACCATCGGCTTCTCCAACGCCACGCTGAACATCGGCGCGGCCTGCGGGGCTCCGGCCTGGCTGCTGACGACGCCCGGAATCTGGACCCGGCTCGGAAGCGACGCCTACCCCTGGTACCCGCACGTCCGCACGTTCGCCCCGCCGGCCTTCGGCGAGTGGGACGCGCTGATGGAGGACGTGGCGGGCGCCCTTTCGGAATTCGTCGCCGAGCGGACCTAGCCGCGGAACGGCGGGGACGGCCGGGTGTTCACGCAGCACCCAGCCAGGAGCTCCCCATGCCCGGAACAGACTTCGAGAACGACGCCGACGGCTACGATCCGCAGGACCAGTCCGAGGCGTTCGACGAGACCAACTTCACCGACGGCGGCGACGTGGGCGAAGGCCGGAGCTACGCCGAGGCGGCCGAGCGCAGGACCTTCGAGGACCTGCCCGAGGTGGAGGACCTGACCGTGGCCGACGGCGACGAGGACGACGACGAGGCGCTGGCCCTCGACGCCGACGAGTTCGACCCCGACGCCATCGACGACGGCGACCTCGAGGAGGACGACGAGCTCGACTACAGGGCCGCGACCGCCGAGCGCGAGGACGACATCGACGGGCTGGGCCCCGAGGACGGCTTCGACGAAGACCGGATCGCCCGCTCCGAAATCGACGGCCTCTCCGAGGTCCGGGACGCCGACGAGGCCGAGGGCGGCGAGGACGACTTCACCGACCTGCAGGCGCGCAACCTCGGCGACGAGGACCTGAAGGAACTTGGCTATTCCGAGGATCGGGACGGCCAAACGGTGGCCAAGCCCGACCGGTGACGGCGGCGGCGACGCCGCGCCCCCAGGTCAGCCTCGCCGATACCGGCCCAGGCCCTGGCCGCCGCCGATGCGGCGGAAGCCGGCGCGTTCGAAGAGGCGGCGGCTGGCGGCGTTCTCGTCCTTGATCTCGGCGAAGACCGCGCCGTCGACCGACCCCAGCGCCTGCCCCAGCAGCGTCGTGCTCAGCCCCTGCCCCCGGAACGCCGGGTTCAGGTTGATGGAGACCTCGGTCTCGTCACGGTGGTCGAACCGCACCATCCCGACCTTCCCGTCGTCGGTCTCGCCGATCAGCAGGGTGATCGCGGGGTTCAGCAGCGCGCCCCGGAACCAGGCGGTGTGCGCGGCCAGGTCGACCTCGTCCGAGGTGCGCGACATCGCCCGCGTCACCGGATCGTTGCGCCAGCGCCAGAGGTCGACGCAGTCCGCCTCCGTGGCCCGCCGCAACCTCATGGCGGAATCGGCGCGCTGTTCTCGGCCAGCGCCACGACGTCGTCGCTGCTGAACGCCGGGTTGGACGGATAGAGCCGCTCGTAGACGCGCCGCACGAACGCCAGATCCTCGGGCAGGTCGACCGTCCAGCGCAGATGGGCCAGAGACGGCGACCGGGTCAGGGACGCCAGCCGGAACCGCTCGGGATGACGGTAGATGAAGGGCGTCACGTGCTCGCGCTCGTAGGCGTCGCGGGCCTCCCGCCCGGCCGCCAGCAGCACGTCGCGGCGCATCACCTCGGCGTCCAGCCCGTGCTGGAAGGTGCGGTCCGGGGTGACGTTGTTCGCATAGTCCGCGCCCTCGGCTTCGAAACGCTCGACCAGGGCGTCGATCACCCCGGGGTCGGCCAGCGGGCAGTCGGCGGTCAGGCGAAGGACCGTTCCGGCCTCGGGCCTGCCCTCGAGCAGCGCGCAGAAGCGGCCGAGCACGTCGTGCAGGTCGCCCCGGAAGACCGAGACCCCCGCGCCCTCCCCCCAGGCCGCGAGCGCATCGTCGCTGGGGTCGAGGCTGGTGGCCACCACCAGGTCGTCGAGACGGCGGCTGCGGCGCAGGCGCTCGATCTGCCGGGCGATCATGGGCTGGCCCAGCACCGGCGCCAGGACCTTGCCGGGCAGCCGGGTGGAGGACATGCGCGCCTGCAGGATCGCCAGGTTCACCGAAGGGCCTCGCCGCGAATCGAACGCCAGTGTGGCGCCATGCGCCGGCGCCGTCGCGAGAGGCGCCATCGCCGCAGACGTGCGATGGCGCTTGATCCTTGCGCCCCGACCTATAGGCTGCGCCCAGCCAAACAACTGTTCGAATGCGGGCTCGGCTCGCATGGGGAGCCCGAATGAGCCAACGTTTCGAAGGGACCGACAAATACGTCGCCACCGAGGATCTCAAGGTGGCGGTCAACGCCGCCATCGCCCTGGAGCGGCCGCTCCTCATCAAGGGCGAGCCCGGCACCGGCAAGACGGTCCTGGCCTATGAGATCGCCGAAGCCCTCGGGTCCGAGCTGATCACCTGGCACATCAAGTCGACCACCAAGGCGATCCAGGGCCTCTACGAGTACGACGCCGTGACCCGCCTGCGCGACAGCCAGCTGGGCGACGAGCGCGTGAAGGACGTCAAGAACTACATCAAGAAGGGCAAGCTCTGGGAGGCGTTCGAGGCGCCCAAGCGCCCCGTCCTGCTGATCGACGAGATCGACAAGGCCGACATCGAATTCCCGAACGACCTCCTGCAGGAGCTCGATCGGATGGAGTTCTACGTCTACGAGACCAACGAGACGATCAAGGCGGCCGTCCGCCCCATCGTGATCATCACCTCCAACAACGAGAAGGAGCTGCCCGACGCGTTCCTGCGCCGCTGCTTCTTCCACTACATCCGCTTCCCGGACTCCGAGACGATGCAGGAGATCGTCGACGTCCACTATCCGGGCATCAAGAGCAAGCTGGTCGCCGAGGCGCTGCGCATCTTCTACGACATGCGCAAGGTGCCGGGCCTGAAGAAGAAGCCCTCCACCTCCGAGCTGCTCGACTGGCTGAAGCTGCTGATGGTCGAGGACATCGACGGGGACGCGCTGGCCGAGAAGGATCCGACCAAGCTGATCCCGCCGCTGCACGGCGCCCTTCTGAAGAACGAGCAGGACGTGCACCTGTTCGAGCGCCTGGCCTTCCTCGCCCGGCGCGAAGGCGCGGCGCGGCCGGGCCAGCAGTAGCGGCTGCGCCCGGAGTAACATCCGGGCGTAACTTACCGCGAATTCACTCGCCTTTTCGAAGGGCTCCGCTCAGGTTCCACGCGAACGGACGGAGCCCTTTTCGCATGAAGCCGCTGCACCTCTTCGCCGCCTCGGCCCTGGCCCTGACCGCCGCCGCCTGCGGCCCCAAGACGCCGCCGGTCCGCGCCGCGCTGGACTGCCCCGCGACCGAGGGCGAACTGACGCGGACGTCCGCGACGCCGGACGGCAAGGCCTGCACCTACGTGGCCGCCGACGGCGGCGAGGTGACGCTGCAGCTCGTGTCGGTGCGAGGCACCGTGGACGACACGCTCCAGACCTTCGAGACGAACCTCCTCGCCCAGCGAAGCCCTGCGCCCGCCGAGGGCGGCGATGCGAAGGCCAAGGCCGCGGACGACGCCGGCGCGGCCGCGGCCGGCGCGGCCGCCAAGGCGGCCGAGGCCCAGGCCAGTCTCGACGCCGGCCAGACGGGCGTCCGGATCGAGGCGGGCGCCGACGGCAAGGGCGTGCATGTCAAGGTGGACGGCAACGACTCCAAGGCCGTGAACGTCGAGACCAAGGACGGCAAGACGGTCGTGACCGAGTCCGGCGACGGGACGACGCGGATCAACCTGCCCGGCATCCACATCGTCGCCAACGAGAACGACGACAGCGCCAAGGTCGAGGTGGGCCCGATCAAGATCGACGCCGGCGGCGACAGCGCGACGATCCGCATGCGCCGCGATGTCCGCCTGCGTGGCGAGGCGCTCAATCCCGACCAGCGGGGCTTCCGGGCCACCTTCATCTACACCGGCAAGGACCTCCCCTCCGGGTATCGCGCCGTCGGATACGAGGCCGGCGGGCCCAAGCAGGGGCCGTTCACCATCGCCGTGGTGAAGTCGAAGCTGGACCGCGGCGACGCGGAAGCCGTGTACGACGACGTCAAGAAGCTGGTGCGGCGGAACGGCGGCGTCTAGCCGCCGTCCCCGGCTGAACAGGGTCCGGGTCGTCAGCCCGCCGGCTGCACCTCCACGACCTTGTAGGTGAGCGGCCGGCCGTCCTCGTCGGTCACCGTGACGTACTCGCCCACCGCGAACCGGTGCTGGCCCAGGCGGTGGACCGGCTCGTCGTCGGCGGAGTCGTCCGCGTCGTAGTCGAAGAACCAGCGCTGGCCCTTGCGCGCCAGGCGGCCGTCCACCGGATCCTCGTCGGGCGCGAAGCGGCGGACCGTGCAGGCGTCGCGCGCCTTGGCGTAGGCGCCCTCGTCCAAGTGGCCGTCGGCGGTCAGAGGGGCGGTGAGCGAATACCCGCGGTGATCGTCGCCCCCGGCGAACTCTGTGCCGGGGTTGCGGGCAAGACGCATCACGATGCGCGACAGGGACATGTTCGGGCCTCCAGGAAGGTCACTCAGGCAAGCTAGTGGGAGAGAAACAGGGACGGACTATCGGAGTTCAGGAGCGTCCGGGTGGTTCCGCCGAAGATGAACTCCTGCAGGCGCGGGTGTCCGAAGGCGCCGGCCACGAGGATGTCCGCGCCCGCCGCCGAAGCCGCCCCGAGGATCGCCGGCGCGGCGTCCCCGCTGTCGGTCAGCACCTGCACTTCGGCCTCGACGCCCCGCGCGGCGTAGTATCCGCACAGGCGCACGGGATCGAACGTCCGCGAGCTGGCCTTCGGCGCGGCGATGATCACCACCCGGCGCGCCTTCTCGAGCAGGGGCGTCGCCAGGCGCGCCGCGCGCGAGGCTTCCTTGCCGCCGTCCCACGCCACCGCGACGGTCCCATCGATCTTGAGCTCGCCCTTGGCGATCACGACGGGGCGCTGCTCGTCGGCCACCATCTGCTGGAACGCCTCGGCGAGCGGGCCGCGGCCGCGCGACGGATCGGCGGTGAAGACCACCACGTCCGACAGCCGGCTCTCGGCGGAGAGCCCGGCCCAGACCGGCGTCTGCAGGGACACGAAGCGCGTCTTGGCGTAGCCGGCGCCCTCCGCCGCGCGCCGCGCGTTCGATTCCCCGGCCGCGGTGGCTTCCTTCAGGGACTCCAGCGCCGTCGTCTGCACGCCGCCCAGAAACCCCTCGCCCATCCAGGGCATGACGTCGGCCACGTCGGCCGGGGTGTAGACGCAGGCCAGTTCCGCGCCGAACGGCTCGGCGATCCGCCGGCCCGCCGCGACGGCGGCCGCGTCCCCCTGCCCTCCCGACAAGGGCGCCATGATGCGAGCCCAGCTCATCGGTGCATCCCTCTCAAGGTTCGGTACTTATCCTAACCCATGCCGACCCGATTGATCTTTGTCAGGTCCTGGGCCAGTCCTCAGCCTCGACTGTGAAAGGAATATCCGGGTGAGGAAAGGGCTGCGTCGCGGTAAGGCCGAGCCCAGGGCGTGGCAGCGGATGCTCTCGGGGCGCCGGCTGGACCTGCTCGACCCCTCCCCGCTCGACATCGAGATCGAGGATATCGCCCACGGACTCGCGCGCGTGGCGCGCTGGAACGGCCAGACCACGGGCGCGCACGCCTTCTCCGTGGCTCAGCACTCGGTCGTGGTCGAGGAGATCGTGGCCCACATCCAGCCCGACGTGGAGCCCCGCTGGCGGCTCGCGGCGCTGCTGCATGACGCCTCGGAATA
Source organism: Phenylobacterium sp. T106 (assembly GCF_057219735.1). Lineage (NCBI taxonomy): Bacteria > Pseudomonadati > Pseudomonadota > Alphaproteobacteria > Caulobacterales > Caulobacteraceae > Phenylobacterium > Phenylobacterium sp. T106. The sequence goes on from NZ_JBXVWA010000005.1 coordinate 195,179, forward strand.
CGTGATCGGCGACATGATCAGTCCGTTCAAGGCAGCCCTCGGCGTGGACTACCGGCTCTTCGAGGAGCGTCTCGAGAACGCCATCCACGTCCGGTTCGGCCTGCCGGCCAAGACGCCGCCTGCGGTCAAGAAGCTGATCAAGCAGGCCGACCGCGCCTGCGCCTTTTTCGAGGCCACCCAGCTCGCCGGCTTCGCGCGGGCGGAGGCGCTCGACTTCTTCGGGGCCCCGCCGGCCGGCTACGACCTGCACATCGAACCCCAGGCGCCCGCCGAGGCCCAGGCCCACTACCTGCGCCGCTTCGAGGTGCTTTCCGAGGCGGCGGGCTACCGCAGCCACGACCAGGCGTTCGACACGGAATGACCAGCGCGGTCGTCATCGGGCTTTCGGCGGTGGTGCTCGCCATCAAGGACGGCGAGGCGGTGACGCTGACCGTGCGGCACAACGAACTCACCGGCCTGCCGTTCGGCCCGTTCGACCCCGACGCCGACCGGACCTTCGAGCTGGCCCTGCGGGCGTTCGTGACCGAGCAGACGCGGTTCGACCTCGGGTACGTCGAGCAGCTCTACACCTTCGGCGACAAGGGCCGTGACGCGCCGCTCGCCGACCTGGGCGACGGCGCGGGCGCGGCGCGGGTGATCTCGGTGGGCTATCTCGCCCTCGCGCCCGCCGCCGTGGACACCCACTTCGCCGGCAGCGAATGGCGCCCCTGGTCGCGCACCTTCCCCTGGGAGGACTGGCGCGCGGGCCGTCCCGCGGCCATGGACGCCGTGGAAGCCGCCCTCCGGGGGTGGGCCGACGGCGACGCGCAGAAGCTGGCCCGGGCGCGGCTGCTGTTCGCCCTCGACCAGGCCCCCTGGAACGAGGAGCGCGTCCTCGAACGCTACGAGCTGCTCTACGAGGCGGGCCTCGTGCAGGAGGCCGCCCGCGACCGTGGCGAGGCCGCGCCCGTCCGCCCCGATGCGCTCACCGCAGCCCTGGGCGATCCGATGATCTCGGACCACCGCCGGATCCTGGCCACGGCTCTGGGCCGCCTGCGGGGCAAGCTCAAGTACCGCCCGGTGGTTTTCGAACTGATGCCGGACGCCTTCACGCTCTCGGCGCTGCAGCGCACCGTCGAGGCGATCGCCGGCGTGCCGCTGCACAAGCAGAACTTCCGCCGCGCGCTGGAACGGGCCGAGCTGGTGGAGGGCCTGGGCCGCCTCGACGCCGAGACGGGCGGGCGGCCGGCGGAGCTGTTCCGCTTCCGGCGCGAGATCCTGGGCGCGCGGCCGGTGAGCGGCCTCAGCCTGCCGCTGCTGCGGGACTGACCGCCGGCTCCGCGGCGCCGGTCGAGGCCGCCTCGCCGCCCCCGGCCGCGCGCGCCTTGATCATCGCGCTCGTCTCGCGGCTGCCGTCATGGCTCCAGCCGGGCGGCCCGAAGATGTAGCCCAGCGCATGGCGGGGGTGCCGCACGACGTCCTGGGCCATGGCGATCCACTCGTGGAACGCCACGCGGACGATGTTGAAGGTCGCCAGGTTCTTCACCAGGCCGTAGCGGCACGGTTCGGCGTCCAGCTCGGGCTGGAAGGTGCCGAACAGGCGGTCCCAGACGATCAGGATGCCGGCGTAGTTCTTGTCCAGGTAGACCGCGTTGCGGGCGTGGTGCACCCGGTGGTGCGAGGGCGTGTTGAACACCGCCTCGAACCAGGCCGGCATCCGGCGGATCGCCTCGGTGTGGATCCAGTACTGGTACACCAGGCTGACGCCCTTCTGGATCGCCACCATGGCCGGCGGAAAGCCCAGCAACGACAGGACGAGGTAGACGCTCCAGCTGCCGTTCAGGGCGCCGGTCCAGGTCTGCCGCAGCGCCGTCGAGAGGTTGTAGTGCTGGCTGGAGTGGTGGTTGACGTGGCTGAGCCACCAGACGCGACGCTCGTGACTGAGCCGGTGGAACCAGTAGTAGGCCAGGTCCTCGGCCAGGAAGACGAGCACCCAGGCCCACCAGGCGGTCATCGGGATGTCGAAGATCCGCCAGTGCTGCCAGACCCAGACCACGGCCGTGAACGAGATCGCCCCGAACAGAAGGCCCGCGACGTTCGACCCCAGCCCCATGCCCAGGGACACGGCGGTGTCGCGGCCCTCGTAGCGGGCCTCGATCTTGCCCATGCGGGCCAGGATGATCTCGGCCAGCACGGTGACGATGAAGATCGGCGTGGCCAGCGCGACGGGGTTCAGCGCCGCGTGGATCGGATCGGGCAGGCTCACGCGGCGAGGTCTCCGTCGAAGCTCTTCGGCGGCCAGGACGGCAGGGTGATGACGGCCCGCGGCGCGGCGATGTCGCCCAGGTCGATGGAGAGGCGGCCGTTCCGGAACGTGGCGCTCACCGCCTGCGGCCAGGGGATCTGGCGCGCCGCGAAGCCGTCGCCCACCCGGCAGACCACCAGCGCGAGGCCGCCGGACTTCGCCAGGGCGCCGGCCCCGTCCGATGCGACCCAGACCGCCTCGACGGCGCGGCCCGGAAACTCCTCGGCGAGGATGGCCCGCGCGCGATGCTCGTCCAGGGGCGCGACCGGCCGGGCGATCTTGGCCCAAGCCGCGATCGCCACGAGGACGCCCACGGCGGCGGCCGAGGCGGCGAGCTGAACGAAGAAGCCCGCGTCCATGACGATTGTCCCTCCCACTCGTCGCCGCAAGCGTGGGCGGGACGGGAGGCCTGGTCAAGGAAAAGGCCGCGCGTGCAAGACGCGCGGCCCTCCTGCCGTGTCCGGCTGTTCCGGCTAGAACCGGCGGACGTACGACACGCCGAAGGTGTCGGAGTCGCCGCCGTCGTCGTACTCCGAGCGGAGGTACTCGACGCGGATCCCGTTCACGCCGTCGAAGTGGTGCTGCAGCCCCACGCCGAGGTTGACCGACTCGTCCGAGCCCGAGACGCCCACGCCCGCGGCCGAGGCGCCGATCTTGGTGGTGCCGTAGCCCACGCGCGCCAGCAGGTCCGTGTTCGCGCCGACCGGCAGGAACCCGACCACATAGGCCGCGAACTGGTGCTTCAGCTCGATCTTGGCGCGGGTGGCGCCGACGCGGAGCGAATCGTCGTCCACGCCGAAGGCCGCTTCGCCCTCGACGCCCAGGTAGGGCGAGAAGCGGTAGCCGACCTTGGCCTGGATGGCGCCGAGGTCGATTCCGCTCTGGCTGGAGTAGGCGCCGCCGATGTTGACGTAGGCGCCCGGAGCGCCGGCGGCGTCCTGAGCCTGGGCCATGGCAGGCGCGCACGCGAGCGCGGCGGCGACCGTGGCCGCAGCAATCATAAGCTTCATACTGGTAGTCTCTCCTGGCTGAACTGGAGCTCCCCCCTTGGCGGACGGCCGGTCAGCGGCGGCGAGTCCGTCACCGGTTTGTTCCGGTGAAGCTGTGCTCGCCTAGCATGTGGGATTCACAGACCACAACCCCCCTGTGGCCGCCAGGACACGCCCCAGGAAAACACCTGAATCCAAGGTCGTATGACAAAGATTTAATACGGAGAAGGCCACGCCCGGGGGCGTGGCCTTTCCTGTTTCGCAGGTCTTCGACGAGCAGTCGGGGGAAATCTCCGCCTGCCCTTCGCGGCTTAGAACTTGCGCGAGTAGCCGATGGTCCAGACGTCCGCGTCGCCGGGGCCGCCGTCGAACTCATAGCGCGTGTAGTCGACTCGCACGCCGTTCACGCCGTCGAAGTGGTGCTGGGCGCCCACGCCGAAGTTCCAGGACTCTTCCGAGCCCGAGGCCGACACGCCCGCGGCGCGCGCGCGGATCTTCGTCGTGCCGTAGCCCACGCGGGCCAGAATGTCGGTGTTCGGCATGATCGGCAGGAATCCGACCACATAGCCGGCGGCCTGGTGCTTCAGCTTCTGGTTCACGCGCACGCCGCCGATCGTGTCGGTGTCGCTTTCCAGGCCCGTGGCCAGTTCGCCTTCGACGCCGAGGTTCGGGTGGAAGCGGTAGCCCACGCGGCCCTGCACGGCCTTGATGTCGGCGCCGCCGGCGTCGGCGATGCCGAGGTTGAGGTTCACATAGGCGCCGACGTTGTCGCCCGCGGCGACCTGGGCTTGAGCGGCGGCGGGCATGACGGCGGCGATCGCGGCCAGCGAGGCCGCGGCGATGAGAGCAGTTTTCATTTTTGGGAATTGAACTCCGACTTGGGTCTGAACAGCCCGCCCAGGGGTGCGTAGATGGGGAGCCAAACGCGGCGGGCTACGGGCGGTTCTATGGCGAAGCTGGGTTTGGAAGCGGCATGTGGCTTGTGGGTCACAATGACCGGCTGACGCCTCCCGCGTCCGTGCTAAACGGGGCGCTCTTTCGGGGAGGTGTTCCAGATGACCCAGGCAGTGATCGCGGCGACGGGGCTGTACACGCCGCCCAACAGCCTTTCGAACGCCGAGCTGGTGGAGACCTTCAACGCCTACGTCGAGCGCTTCAACGCCGCCAACGCGGACGCCATCGCGGCCGGCGAGATCCAGGCGCTGACGCCCTCGTCGGCCGAGTTCATCGAGAAGGCTTCAGGCATCAAGTCGCGGTTCGTGGTCGACAAGACGGGCCTGGTCGATCCCGAGCGCATGACCCCCAACATCCCGGAGCGCCCGAACGAGGAGATCTCGGTGCTGGCCGAGATCGCCGTGGAAGCGGCGAAGGACGCGATCGCGGCCTGGGGCAAGGACGTCTCGCGGATCGACGCGGTCATCTGCGCCGCCTCCAACATGCAGCGCGCCTACCCCGCCATGGCGATCGAGGTGCAGCAGGCGCTGGGCGTCGAGGGCTTCGCGTTCGACATGAACGTCGCCTGCTCGTCCGCCACCTTCGGCATCAAGACCGCCGCCGATTTCGTGACCAGCGGCTCGGCGCGGGCGGTGCTGATGGTCAATCCCGAGATCTGCTCGGGCCACCTGAACTTCCGCGACCGCGACAGCCATTTCATCTTCGGGGACGTCGCGACCGCGGTGATCGTCGAGCGGGCCGAGGATGCTCAGGGCGGCTGGGACATCGTCGGCACGCGGCTGAAGACCCGGTTCTCCAACAACATTCGCAACAACTTCGGCTTCCTCAACCGCTGCGCGCCCGAGGGCGTCGGCGCCCCGGACAAGCTCTTCGTCCAGGAAGGCCGCAAGGTGTTCCGCGAGGTGGTGCCGATGGTCTCGGAGATGATCGTCGAGCACGCGGGCGATCTGGGCATCGACCCCCATGGCCTGAAGCGGATGTGGCTGCACCAGGCCAACATCAACATGAACGAGCTCATCGGGAAGCGCGTCCTCGGCCGCGATCCGACCGCGCAGGAGAACGTCATCATCCTCGACGAGTACGCCAACACCTCCTCGGCCGGCTCCATCATCGCGTTCCACAAGGCCAGCGACGACTTCACGCCCGGCGAGACGGGCCTGATCTGCTCGTTCGGCGCGGGCTACTCGGCGGGCACGGTGTTCGTCCGCAAGCGCTAGCCGGCCCCGCGCGGGCGCGCGCCGCGCGCGCCCCATGGAAAGCACCGGTGAGCCGTGGTGTACTGCGCCGGCTCAGGCCGGTCGGGCGGCCTCAGGGAGTTCCGCTTGCCGCGCTGGAGCAGGTCTTACGCGCTCTGGATCGCCGCGCTGGCGCCCCTGTTCGTGCTCATCGGCGTCCTGGTGTTCGCCGCCTTCGAAGGCGCGCGCCGGGACGTGGAGGTCGTCAGCGCACAACGCGCGGCGGAGGTGGCGAGCCTCGTCGACGCGAGCGCGGTCTCCGAACTCAAGCTGGCCCAGGTCCTCGCCTCGTCGGCGCCGCTGGCGCGGGAGGACATGGCCGAGGCCTACAGGCGCGCGGCGGAGGTGATGGCCCTCAGCGGCAACTGGCGCACCGTCGTGCTGTCCGACCCTGCCCGCGGGATCGAGGTCTTCGACCTGCGCCGACCGCTGGACGGCGGCCCGCGCCCGATGGCGGACTACATCGCGGCCGCCGCGCCCGGCCTCGCCGGCCCGACGATGTCGGATATCACCCGCGACCGGCTCGGCGTCTACGTCCTGCCTCTTCACGTGCCGGTCGTCACCGACCAGGGCCGCCGCTACCTCTTGACCGTCGAACTCGACACGGCCGCCATCCAGGCCCTCGTGACGACGCGGGCGCCGCCGGACAGCGTCGTCGCGGTGGTCGACCGGTCCGGCAATTTCATCGCCCGCAACGTCGCCTACGAAAGCCGGGTCGGGCGACCCGCGACGCGGTACGTGCGTGATGCGATCGCGGAGGGCCGCAGGGGTCTCTATCGCGGCGTCACCTACGAAGGGTTCAAGAACTACACGGCTTTCGACACGGGTCAGCGGACCGGCTGGTCGGCCCATGTGGCGGTGGCGTCCTACCTGGTCGACACGCCGCGACGGATGTCGCTGGCGATCCTGGGCGTCGTCGCCGTCGCCTGCCTGGGCGCGTCCGGAGGTCTGGCCCTCGTCGCGGTGCGCCGCATGAGGTCGCGCCGGCAGGAAGAGGCGCGGCTGCATCAGTCCCAGAAGATGGAGGCGGTGGGCCAGCTCACGGGCGGCATCGCGCACGACTTCAACAACCTGCTGACCGCGATCATCGGCGGCCTCGAACTCTCGCTGAAGCGCGCCGCGCCCGGCGATCCGAGCCGGCGCTATCTCGAGGGCGCGCTCGACGCCGCCGCCCGGGGCGCGAAACTGACCTCGAGGCTGCTGGCCTTCTCCCGCACCCAGCGGCTGGCCCGCGAGCGCGTGGACGTGCAGGCCGTCATGTGGGGCATGACCGACCTGTTGGAGCAGTCCCTGGGACCGCGCATCGCGATCTCGATCGACGTCGCCGAGGACGCGCGCTGGGTGGTCACCGACCAGAACCAGCTCGAACTGGCGCTGCTGAACCTCGCCGTCAACGCCCGCGACGCCATGCCCGAGGGCGGGCGCCTGGACCTGTCCACGCGGCGCGCGCCGGCGAAGGGGCGTTCGTCGCACGACCGCGTCGAGATCGTCGTCGCCGACACCGGCCAAGGCATGACACGCGAGGTCGCGGCGCGCGCCTTCGATCCCTTCTTCACCACCAAGGAGGTCAACCGCGGCACGGGGCTCGGGCTCGCCCAGGTCTACGCCATGGCGCGGCAGTCCGACGGCGAGGCGGTCATCGAGAGCGTCCCCGGCCAGGGGACGCGCGTGCGCCTCCGGCTGCCCGCGGCGCCCCCGCCCCTCGCCGGGCCGGACGACGTGGAGGCCCGCAAGGACGCCGTGTCGGCGAGCCTGCGACGTGACCGCCGGCTGATGGTCGTCGACGACGACGCGGGCGTCCGAAGCATCCTCGTCGACGAGCTGCGGCTCCTGGGCTTCCAGGTGACCGAGGCCGCGAGCGGCGCCGAGGCGCTCGCCATGCTCGAGCGCGAGGCGCCGGACCTGATGATAGTCGATTTCCTGATGCCCGGCCTCACGGGGGCCGACGTGGCCGTTCGGGCCCGCGAACTGCGCCCCGGCCAGAGGATCATGTTCGTGTCGGGACACATGGACAACGCCGCCCTGGATGCAGCCGCCCAGGCCGCCGTCGTCCTCCGCAAGCCGTTCGTCGTGGCTGAGCTCGCGGAGACGGTGGGCCGGGCGCTGGATGACGCCGAGGCGCCGCAGACCGCTCCGTCCGCCTAGGCTCGCGACCACGCCGCAAACCCGAGCCGCCCGTGCGCGTTGACGCTCCACGCAGGAGGTCGCATCGCGGCGAAGGTGCACGATCTCGAAGACGTCCTGGAGGCGCTGCACCGCTCCGCCAAGGGCGAGGGCGCGAAGGTCTCGGTCGACGAGATCCTGGCGACGTTCGGCCGCCGCTCGTTCGGTCCGCTGCTGCTCCTCTGCGGCCTCCTGGGCATGACGCCCGTCTCGGGCATCCCCAGCGTCCCCTCGATCCTCGCCGTCATCACGATCCTGATCGCGGGCCAGATGGTTTTCGGCCGCGAAGCGATCTGGATCCCGCGCTTCATCGCGAAGCTGTCGGTGGCCGCGGACAAGATCGAGAAGGCGGTGCGCGTCTCGCGCAAGCCCGCGCGCTGGGTGGACAAGGTGGTCCGGCCGCGGCTCCACGCCCTCACCTCGCCGCTGGCCGACCGGCTCGTCGCGGCCGCGTGCGTCCTGGTCGCCCTCGCCGTCCCGCCGCTGGAGCTCGTGCCCTTCGCGGCCTTCATCCCGTCGCTGGCGATCTTCACCTTCGGCCTCGGCCTGGTGGCCCGCGACGGCCTGGTCGTGCTGGTCGCCCTGCTGCTCAGCGCCGCGGCGCTGGGCCTCATCGGCTGGCGCCTGCTGGGCGGCTGAGGCGGCCGCTACCGGTCCTTCTCGCGCTCGCCGATGGCCGCCTGGGCGGCCGCGAGCCGGGCGATGGGGACGCGGTAGGGCGAGCAGCTGACGTAGTCGAGGCCGATCTTCTCGCAGAACTGGATCGAGGCGGGGTCGCCGCCGTGCTCGCCGCAGATGCCCAGCTTGACGCCCGGCCGCGCGGCGCGGCCCCGTTCGGCCGCAATGGCGATGAGGTCCCCGACGCCCTCCTGGTCGAGGCTGACGAAGGGGTCCTTCTCGAAGATTCCCTTCTCGATGTAGGCGTTCAGGAAGCGGCCGGAGTCGTCGCGGCTGATGCCGAACGTCGTCTGGGTCAGGTCGTTGGTGCCGAACGAGAAGAACTCGGCGTTCTGCGCCAGATCGCCGGCGCGAAGGGCGGCGCGCGGCAGCTCGACCATGGCGCCGACCACGTACTCGATCTCGCGGCCCTGCTCGGCGATCACCGCCTTGGCGACGCGGTCGGTGAGCTGGCGCAGGAAGCGCATCTCCTCGCCCTTGGCCACCAGCGGGTGCATGATCTCGGGGATCGGCGCGGGCCGGCCCTCGGCGGCCACCTCGCAGGCGGCCTCCATGATCGCGCGCACCTGCATCTCGTAGATCTCGGGGTACGAGACGCCCAGGCGGCAGCCGCGGTGGCCCAGCATCGGGTTCACCTCATGCAGCTCCTGCGCCCGGCGCAGCAGCTTGGCCGGATCGAGCCCGGTGGCCTCGGCCACGGCCTGCACGTCCTCCTCGTTGTGCGGCAGGAACTCGTGCAGCGGCGGGTCCAGCAGGCGGATGGTGACCGGCAGGCCCTCCATGATCTTGAACAGCTCGACGAAGTCCTTGCGCTGCATGGGCAGGATCTTGTCCAGCGCCTGCTTCCGGCCGGCCGCGTCGTCGGCCAGGATCATCTCGCGCACGGCGGCGACGCGCGCCGGGTCGAAGAACATGTGCTCGGTGCGGCAGAGGCCGATGCCCTCGGCGCCGAACTGCCGGGCCGTGCGGGCGTCCAGGCCGGTCTCGGCGTTGGCGCGGACCTTCAGGCGGCGCACCTCGTCGGCCCAGCCCATCAGCGTGCCGAAGTCGCCCGAGAGCTCGGGCTCGATCATCTTCACCGCGCCCAGCAGCACTTCGCCGGTGGAGCCGTCGATGGTGATGACGTCGTAGGCGCGCACGGTCTTGCCGCGGGCGTGGAACTCCCCGGCCCGGCCGTCGATGTGGATCTCACCGGCGCCCGAGACGCAGGGACGGCCCATGCCCCGGGCCACCACGGCCGCGTGGCTGGTCATGCCGCCGCGGGCGGTGACGATGCCCCTGGCCGCGTCCATGCCGCGGATGTCCTCGGGCGAGGTCTCCTCGCGCACCAGGATGACCGCCTCGCCCAGGCCGCCCAGCTTCTCGGCCTCCTCGGCCGTGAAGACCACCTTGCCCGTGGCCGCGCCGGGGCTGGCCGGCAGGCCCGTGGCCACCACGTCGCGCGGGCTCGACGGGTCGATCGTGGGGTGCAGGAGCTGGTCGAGGCTGCCGGGCTCGACACGCATCACGGCCTCGGTCTTGTCGATCAGGCCCTCGCTGGCCATGTCCACGGCCACCTTCAGGGCGGCCTTGGCGGTCCGCTTCCCGTTGCGCGTCTGCAGCATGTAGAGCCGGCCCTGTTCGACCGTGAACTCGATGTCCTGCATGTCGCGGTAGTGGCGCTCGAGCTTGCCCACCACGTCGCGGAACTGGGCGAACACCTCGGGCATCGCCTCTTCCATCGACGGGTTCTTCTCGCCCATCTCCTCGCGGGCCACCTTGGTCAGCGGCTGCGGGGTGCGGATCCCGGCGACCACGTCCTCGCCCTGGGCGTTGATCAGGAACTCGCCGTAGAGCCGGTTCTCGCCGGTGGACGGGTTGCGGGTGAAGGCGACGCCGGTGGCCGACCCCTCCCCCATGTTGCCGAACACCATCGACTGGATGTTCACCGCCGTGCCCCAGCTTTCCGGGATGTCGTGCATGCGGCGGTAGAACTTGGCGCGGTCGTTCATCCAGCTCGCGAACACGGCGCCGATCGCGCCCCAGAGCTGCTCGACCGGGTCCTGCGGGAAGGGCTCGCCGCGCTCGTCCTCGACGGCGCGCTTGTAGTCGGCGACGACCTCCTCCCAGTCCTCGGCGGACAGGCCCGTGTCCACGTGGATGTCCAGGCGGTCCTTATGGTCGTCGAGGATCTCCTCGAACATGTGATGGTCGAGGTCGAGCACCACGTTCGAGTACATCTGGATGAAGCGGCGATAGGAATCGAAGGCGAAGCGCCGGTCGCCGGACAGCTTCGCCAGGCCCTCGACCGTCTCGTCGTTGAGGCCGAGGTTCAGCACCGTGTCCATCATGCCGGGCATCGAGGCGCGGGCGCCCGAGCGCACCGAGACCAGCAGCGGGTTCTTCGGATCGCCGAAGGCCTTGCCGGTGATCTTCTCCACCTGCCGCAGCCCCTCGGCCACCTGGTCCTTCAGGCCGGGCGGATAGGTCTTGTCGTCGTCGTAGTACCGGTTGCAGGCCTCGGTCGTGATGGTGAAGCCGGGGGGCACCGGCAGGCCCAGGGCGCTCATCTCGGCCAGGTTCGCGCCCTTGCCGCCCAGCAGGTTCTTCATCGAGGCGTCGCCGTCCGCCGACCCGCCGCCGAAGGCATAGACCCACCGCGTCTTCACCGTCGCATCGGCCATAGCGTCACCCGTCCTCGTCTAGCCCGTGATCTGCGAGAAGTCCGCCACCTGTCCCATGGCGTCCTTGACCTTCGCCAAGAGGCGAAGGCGGTTTTCCCGTTCCGCAGGATCGTCGGAATTCACTAACACCTCGTCGAAGAACGCGTCGACCGGCCCGCGCAGCCCGGCCAGCAGGCGCATCGCGGCCTCGAAGTCCTCCGCGGCGAGCGCCGCCGACAGGCGCGCCTCGAGGGCGGCGACGGCATCCACCAGCGCCAGCTCCTCGGGCGGCGCGCCCTGGATGCGGCGCGCGTCGCCGGTGGGCAGCGGCCCCTTCTTCTCTTCGGCGCGCAGGATGTTCACCGCGCGCTTGTAGCCGGCGAGCAGGTTCCTGCCGTCCTCGGTGGCGAGGAACGCGCCCAGCGCCTGCACCCGCGCCACGATGCGCACGAGATCGTCGTCGCCCAGCGCGAAGACGGCGTCCACGAGGTCGTGCCGCTGTCCCTCGTCCCGCAGCTGCACCTTCAGGCGCTCGGCGAAGAAGGCCAGCAGGTCGGCCGAGCAGAGCGACCGCAGCGGCAGCCGGATCCGGTTGGCGAGCACGATGCGGATGACGCCCAGCGCGGCGCGGCGCAGCGCGAACGGGTCGCGCGAGCCCGTGGGCTTCTCGCCGATGCCGAAGAAGCTGACCAGCGTGTCCAGCTTGTCCGCGAGCGCGACCGTGGCGGCCACGGAGGCCGCCGGGACGTCGTCGCTGGGGCCCTGCGGCTTGTAGTGCGCACGGACCGCCTCGACGACGTCGGGATCGAGCCCTTCGCCTTGCGCGTAGTACCCGCCCATCACGCCCTGCAGCTCGGGGAACTCGCCCACGACGCCGCTCACCAGGTCCGCCTTGCTGAGTCTCGCCGCCTGCACGGCCTTCGACCGGACCGCGTCGCCGGCGCCCACGAACGGCGCCAGCGTCTCGGCCAGGGCCACGATCCGCTGCACCCGGTCGTACATCGAGCCGAGCTTGGCGTGGAAGGTGACGCCCTTCAGCTTCTCCAGCCGGTCCTCGAGCCTGACCTTAAGGTCCTCGTTCCAGAAGAACCGGGCGTCCGACAGGCGGGCGGCCAGCACCTTGGCGTTGCCGCGGGCGATGATCTCGCCGCCGTCCTTGGCCGCGATGTTGGCCACCGCCAGGAAGTGCGGCGCGAGCTTGCCCGTCGCCGGATTGCGGACGGCGAAGTAGCGCTGGTGCACCCGCATGGACGTGCGGATCACCTCTGGCGGCAGGTCCAGGAACGCGGGGTCCATGTCGCCCAGCACCGGGACCGGCCACTCCACCAGGCCCGCGACCTCGTCCAGCAGCCCGGCGTCCTCCACCAGCTCCAGGTTCCGCGCGGCGCACAGGGTCTTGGCGTCGGCCAGGATGCGCTGCTTGCGCTCCTCCGGGTCGAGGACGACGAAGTGCTTCTCCAGCTTCTCGGCGTAGGCGTCGAAGTCGCGGGCCGTGAACGGCTGGCCCGAGCCCATGAAGCGGTGGCCCTCCGTGGTGTCGCCGCTCGCGATCCCCTCGATGTCGAAGGACGCCACCTGCCCGTCGAACACGCACAGGATCCGCCGCAGCGGACGCACCCAGCGCAGGCGCGACACGCCCGACACCATCGACTTCGGCCACGGGAACTCGCGCACCACGGCCGGGATGATCTCGGCCAGGATCTCGGCGGTCGGCCGGCCCTTCCGGCTGAGCGTGGCGAACCAGACGCCGTCCTTTTCGACGAGATCGGACTTCGAAAGCCCCGTCTTGCGCAGGAAGCCCTCGAGCGCCTGCTCGGGCGCGCTGGTGCGCGGGCCCTTCAGCTCCTCCGAGCGGTCCTTCTGCGCCTCGGGCAATCCCTCGGCCACCAGCGTCAGGCGCCGCGATCCGGCGAACGTCTTCAGGGCCTCGGGCAACAGGCCTTCGGCGGCGAGTTTCTCGCGCACGAGGCGCTCCAGGTCGCGCGCCGCGCCCGCCTGCATGCGCGCGGGAATCTCTTCGGAGAGCAGTTCGAGAAGCAGCTGGGGCATCGGTTACGTCCTTTCCCGCAAAGCGGGAGAGGGGGACCGCCCGCCGACCCCGGCCTTGCGCCGGGGGAGGAGCGGGGGGTGGATCGGAATGGCCATCACGCGTTCCCGCCCTGGCTCTCGACCCAGGCTTCCGCGCACATCTTGCAGAGGTCGCGGATGCGGCCGATGTAGCTCTGCCGCTCGGCCACCGCTATCGCGCCGCGGGCGTCCATGATGTTGAAGAGGTGGCTGGCTTTCAGAACGTGGTCATAGGCCGGCAGGGCGAGGGGCTGGCCCTGCCGCCCGCGGCTGGCCAGGATGCGCGGAACCTCGCGCTCCATGTCCTCGAACTGGCGCTTGCAGGTCTCGACGTCGGCGGCTTCCAGCTCGAAGGCCGAGAACTGCTGCTCGTTGGCCAGGTAGATGTCGCCGTAGGTGAACTCGTCGTTGAAGGCGAGGTCGTAGACGTTTTCCTTGTCCTGCAGATAGAGCGACAGCCGCTCCAGGCCGATGGTCAGCTCGCCGGCCACCGGGAACACGTCGAGCCCGCCCACCTGCTGGAAGTAGGTGTACTGGGTGATCTCCATGCCGTCGCACCAGACCTCCCAACCCAGGCCCCAGGCGCCCACGGTGGGGTTCTCCCAGTCGTCCTCGACGAAGCGGATGTCGTGGAGCATCGGGTCGATTCCGATCGCCTCCAGGCAGCCGAGGTAGAGCTCCTGCAGGTTCTCGGGGTTCGGCTTCAGGATCACCTGGTACTGGTGGTGCTGGTGCAGGCGGTTGGGGTTCTCGCCGTAGCGACCGTCGGCGGGCCGCCGCGACGGCTGCACATAGGCCACCTTCCAGGGCTTCGGCCCCAGCGTGCGCAGCACGGTCATGGGCGACAGCGTGCCGGCCCCGACCTCGACGTCGTAGGGCTGCAGGATCGCGCAGCCCTGACGGCTCCAATAGTCATGGAGCTTCAGGATCAGGCCCTGAAACGAAAGCGGCTTGTCGGGCATTGGGGAAAGCTTGTTCGCAGGCGCAAAAAAAGTCGGCGGACCATAGGGCCCGCCGACCTTGGCTTCAACCCGCGCAAGCGGGCTCAGTTCGCAGGGCTCAGTTGCCCCGCGGCGCGGTCATCTTGCCGGCCCGCGACATGGGCGCGCCGTACTTCGCACGGTTCTCCCGGGTGTCCGGCACGGGCCCGTTCGTGACCGTCATGTTCGTGAAGGTCGCGGACGTATCGGTGGCAGTGGTGGTGGCGGCCGACGCGGTGGGCGCGACCGAGGTCGTCACGTCGCTGCTCGGCGCAGCCGTCGCGTCGGTCTGCGCCGTGGCGTCGTCTGTGGTCGAAGGGGTCGCCTCGGCGGTCGCCGGCTCCGGGCTGGTCGGCGTCTGGCTCTGCTGGGCGGAAGCGGCGCCGGCGGCAAGAGTCAGGGCCGCGGCGGCAGTGGCGAAATAAGCGAGCTTCATCGTCAGAACTCCAGGTTTGTGGCGCGATATCTGCGCCCCTACCTCGATGTGCCGACGCTCTACGGCTCAGGCGGGGGTTGGTTCCCGCCCGAGCCGCAGGTTTTCCGCGATCTACTGGCCCGGGGCCGCGGCCGGGGCGGCGGCGGTCGGCGTTTCCGCGGTCCCGCCCTGCCCCGCGACCAGGACCTTGTCGACCACGTGCAGCAGGCCGCTGCCCGTCTTCACGTCGGCCTGCACGATCGTGGCCCCGTCGACCTTGAGGGCGCCGGCCTCGTCGCTGCCGTCGAGCAGGATGGTGTCACCCGCCCCCGACGGGATCGGCCCCTTGGCGCCCTTGATCTTGTCCGAGCCCACCGGCGCGTTGACGATGTGGTGCAGGATGAAGCGCTGCATCGCCGCCTTGTCCGACTGCAGCTTGGCGAGGTCGGCCGCGGGCAGCGCCTGGAACGCCGCGTCGGTCGGCGCGAACACCGTCAGGTTGCCGTTCGTCTTCAGCAGGCCGGCGAGGTTCGTGTCGGTCAGCCCCTTGGTGAAGATCGTGAACTGGCCGTTGAGCTTCAGGGTGTCCACGAGGTCGCCGTTCACCGCCACGGGCTTGGCCGGCGTGGCGGACGGCGCCGCCGCGGCGGGCGCCGCGGCTTCCGGGGTCTGGGCCTGGGCGGCGAGCGGTGTCACGGCCAGGGCGGCGACGGCGGCGGCGAGGAACACGCGGGTCATACTGGATTCCTTCGAGGCTGCGGCGGCCTCTTCGGCGAGGCCGCGGATGGCTGCGCGGGTAGGTCGTCGGTGACTTCAGTCCCGCGGTCCTGGCGAGACTAGGCAAGGAAAGCGCCGGATTTACGACGAGTTCCGGGCAGGTCAAGCGCCGCGGAGCCGCTCCCGTGGGGTCAGGATGCGCATTTTCGCGGCGCCTCGCCTGGGCGGCGCCCGGAAATTGGGCGCACCTCGGCTTCTTGCGGAACCGCCGCAGTGCCCGCGCTCGGGCTCGCTGCCCCCCGACATAGCGTCTGCCCGACCGCTGCGAGGGGAAAGAAACAGCGCGGCGGTCTTCGAACGATCGATAGGGGCGGGCCCGCCTGGAGGGCCGGACGCGGAGTGCGAGCGGATGAAACTCATCATGGCGATCGTCAAACCGTTCAAGCTGGACGACGTGCGCGAAGCGCTCGTCGCGGCCGGCGTGGAGGGTCTGACGGTCTCGGAGGTCAAGGGATACGGCCGTCAGAAGGGCCAGACCGAGATCTATCGGGGGGCGGAGTACCAGATCAACTTCCTGCCCAAGGTGAAGCTGGAGTGCGTCGTCGACGACGCACAGGCGGGCAAGGCGGTGGAGGCCATCAAGGCCGCAGCCGCCACCGGCAAGATCGGTGACGGCAAGGTCTTCGTGCTCGACGTCCAGGAAGCCGTGCGCATCCGGACGGGCGAGACCGGCGCGGCTGCGCTCTAGGGGAACAAGGGGATATGCTGATGAAATTCTTCGGAAAAACGCGGCTGGCAGGGCTCGCCCTCGCCGCCGCGATGGCAGGCGCCCCGTTGGCCGCGCCTGCCCTGGCGCAGGAAGCGCCGGCCCCCGCCGCCGCCGCGCCCGCCGCGGAAGCTGCGCCGGCCCCCGCCGCCGAGGCCGCGGCGCCGGCCGCGGAAGCCGCCGCTCCGGCGGCCGCTGAGGCGGCTCCGGCCGCCGAGGCCGCTCCCGCGCCGACGCCCGACAAGGGCGACACCACCTGGATGCTCGTCTCGACCGTCCTGGTGCTGCTGATGATCCTGCCGGGCCTCGCCCTCTTCTACGGCGGCCTCTGCCGGCAGAAGAACATGCTGTCCATGCTGATGCAGGTCTCGATCGTGACCGTGATCGGCATGATGGCCTGGGCCTTCTGGGGCTACAGCCTGGCCTTCACCGACGGCGGCGGGCTCAACAAGTTCGTGGGCGGCTTCTCGAAGCTGTTCCTGAACGGCGCCGTCTACAACGCCGACGCGGCCTTCACGAACGTCGAGACCTTCTCGAAGGACGTGGTGATCCCCGAGGTGGTGTTCGTCTGCTTCCAGATGACCTTCGCCTGCATCACCGCCGCCCTCGTGCTGGGCGGCGTGGCCGAGCGGATGAAGTTCGGCGCCGTGGTGGTCTTCGCCCTCCTGTGGCCGCTGCTCTCGTACTACCCGATGGCGCACATGACCTGGTGGTGGGCCGGCGCGACCTCGGCCTTCGGCAAGACCGCCGAGGAGCTGGTCGCCGGCGCGGGCCAGATCTGGGCCTTCGGCGCCCTCGACTTCGCGGGCGGCACCGTGGTGCACATCAACGCGGGCATCGCAGCCCTCGTCGGCGCCCTGATCCTCGGGCCGCGCAAGGGCTACCGCTCGGAGCCGATGCCCCCGCACTCGCTGACCCTGACCCTGGTGGGCGCGGGCCTCCTGTGGGTGGGCTGGTTCGGCTTCAACGCCGGCTCCAACCTGGAAGCCAACGGCTACGCCGGTCTGGCGATGATCAACACCCTCCTGGCCACCGCCGCGGCGGGCTTCTCCTGGGCCATGGTGGAGTGGTTCACCCGCAAGAAGGCCTCGATGCTGGGCCTGGCCTCGGGCCTCATCGCGGGCCTCGTGGCGGTCACCCCGGCGGCGGGCTTCGCCGGCCCCGTGGGCTCGATCATCCTGGGCCTCGTGGTCTCGCCGATCTGCGTGATCTTCTGCTCGGTGGTGAAGAACGCGCTGAAGTACGACGACAGCCTGGACGCCTTCGGCATCCACGCGATCGGCGGCATCGTCGGCGCCATCGCCACCGGCATCCTGGTCAACCCGGCCATGGGCGGCGCCGGGGTGGTGGACTTCACCAACGGCAGCGTCGGCTACGACGCCGGCGTGCAGATCATGGCCCAGGTCAAGGCCGTGGCCCTGGCCGTCGTCTGGTCGGCCGTCGCCAGCTCGATCGTCTTCTTCCTGATCAAGTTCACGCTCGGGCTGCGGTCTTCGCCCGAAGCGGAGGAGGAAGGCCTCGACATCGTCGAGCACGGCGAGCGCGCCTACCACAGCTAGGTCGCGGACAGTGATCGCGGCGCCGGCTGACCCGGCGCCGCAACGGGAACGGGGGCTCTTCGGGGCCCCCGTTTTCGTTCGGGCAAGGGACACGCAGGAGAGCCGACACTCATGTGTGTTTGAAACACACAAGTCTCGTTGTCGGACTTGTGATTGTGTTCTAGAACACACACATGAACAGCCGAGAGGTTATCCGGGCCATAGAGGCGGACGGGTGGTACGAGGTGCGCCAGCGCGGCTCGCACAAGCAGTTCCGCCACCCGACCAAGTCCGGCCTCGTGACCATCTCGGTTCATGGCGGAGACCTACCTATTGGGACCCTTCGCAGTATCGAACGACAGAGTGGCGTAAGCCTCCGCTGACGCAGAGGCGGTCCGAGCATGGAGGGTCGGATGGCGAAGGTGACTTACATCGCGTTCTTGGAGGCGACAGACGACGGCTACGGCGTGTCGTTCCCCGATCTGGAGGGGTGCATCAGTTGGGGTGCGGATCAGACCCAGGCCCTAGAGAATGCCCGCGAGGCACTGTCTTTACACTTGGAGGGGATGGCTGAGGAAGGACTGGAGATTCCGTCACCCTCAGATCTCAAAGCTGTCGCGCGAAGACTTGCGGAAGCCTACGTCGAGCGGCGCGAGCCTACGGTGTACGTGGGCGTGGAGGTTAAAGCTCCCGACGCAGCCGAGCGGGTGAACGTGTACCTGAACAAGGGGCTGCTTGATCGAATGGACCGGCATGCCAGAAGGCGTGGTGTGAACCGCTCTGAGTTCATTGCGCTCGCCGCGCGCCACTACATGGGCGAACCCAGCAAGGGTGGCGCCAGCCACTTCCCGGGCGACGCGGACACGGAGGGTTGGGTCGAGCATCCGCCTATCCTTCAAGAATAGGTACGGTTCTTGCCGCCCAGGCGAGGGCTACCAGGGCCCGCCGAGCCGGCAGCGCTTCACCCACCAGTCGGGAGCCAGGGCCTCGATGCGTTCGGCCAGCGTCTCGGCCGCGATGTCGTCGGCGCAGAGCGCGAAGCACGTCCCGCCCGAGCCCGACACGCGCGCCAGCAACGCCTCCGGCTCGTCCCGCAGGGTGTCCAGGACCGCCCCCACCTCCGGCGCGACGGCCACGGCCGGCCCCTCCAGGTCGTTGCGCTGCGTCGCCAGCCAGGCCGCCAGCTCGGCGGCGTCCTCGAAGGCGTCGGGCATCGGCGGTCGCGTCACGTCGCCGAATGCGCCGCCCGCGTCGAGAGCGCGGTAGACGGCGGGCGTCAAGACCGGGACCCGGGGATTGACCAGCACGGCGTTCAGCACCGGAAGCCCGGGCGCGGCGGCGAGCCGCTCGCCCCGGCCTTCGGCGATCACCGGCCGCGCCCAGAGGCAGGCGGGACCGTCGGCGCCCAGGGCGGCCGCCACCCGCTCGAGCCGTGCGTCGTCGAAGCCCGGCGCGTAGACGTCCCGGATCAGGCGCAGCGCGGCCCCCGCATCCGACGATCCGCCGCCCAGGCCGCTGGCCACCGGGAGGTTCTTCTCCAGGGTGAAGGTGAGTTCGCCCATCTCACGGCCCAGCTCGGCCACGAAGGCGCGCACGGCGCGGAACACCAGGTTGTCCCGCTCGGGCCCTACGCCCTTCGCGAAGGGGCCGCGGACGATCAGGGCGCCCTCGCCCGGCCGCGCGCCGACCACGTCGCCGAAGTCCGCGAACACCATCAGGCTGCAGAGCGGGTGGTAGCCGTCCGCCGCAGGCGCGCCCACGTGAAGGAACAGATTGACCTTGGCGGGCGCGAGCGCCTCGGGCACGGCCCTACTGGCCCGCCACCAGCCGTGGCGGCCCCAGGCCCTCGGCCAGCTTCTTCTCGGCGTCCGCCTTGATCTTGTCGTCGGGCTTCAGGGTCAGGACGCGCCGCCACTGGAAGCCCGCCTCGTCCTTGCGCCCCACCATCCAGTAGGCGTCGCCCAGGTGGTTGTTGATCTCGGGATCGCCGGCCTCGATCTCCACGGCCTGTTCCAGCAGTTCGACGGCCTTCTTGTAGTTGCCGAGCCGGTAGTGGGCCCAGCCCAGGGAGTCGATGATCGCGCCCGAGCGCGGGTTCGCCGCCACGGCCTTCTCGACCATGCCCATGGCTTCCTGGAGCCGCTCGCCGCGGTCGATCCAGGCGTAGCCCAGGTAGTTCAGCAGCTCGGCCTCGTCCGGCCGCATCTTGAGCGCCTGCTGCAGGTCGGCCTCGGCCTCCTTCCAGCGGCCCGAGCGCTCCAGCGCCTGGCCGCGGGCGTAGTAGAGGGTCCACTCAGGGTCCTTCGACTCGGCGATGAGCCCGTTCAGGATGCCGATCGCCTCGTCGTACTTCTCGTTGGCCCGCAGGAGGTCGGACAGGGTCAGCCGGCCCTCGCGGTCGCCGGTGGCGGCCGAGGCGCGGGCCATGCGCAAGGCGCCTTCCTTGTCGCCCGCGGCCTGGTAGCTCCAGGCGAGCTTGGCCTGCGCCGCCGCGAACTCCGGCGCCCCCGGCTTCGGCTTCAGGTAGGCGGTCCGCGCGCCCTCGACATCGCCCGCCTGCTGCATGAGGTCGCCCAGCATCAGCCAGGCGTCGTTGCGGCTGGGGTCGAGCGCCAGCGACAGGCGGATGTAGGCCAGCGCCGTGGCCTCCTGCCGCGCGCTGATCATGGTGGCGGCGGGCGCGAGCAGCGCGAAGGCGGCGCCTTCACGGATGCTTGGGGCCGCCGGCGCGCCCTTGCCCGACGCGGCCCTCGCACGCGCGGCCTTCAGCGCCAGGCTCATCGGATTCCGGCGCAGGGCCCCATCGTAGTAGGCCAGCGCCTCGGGCCGGCGGCCGCGGCGCTCCAGGAACGCGCCGTACGCCAGCACGGAGATCTCGCTGGGGCTGTCGCCCTTGGTCACGGCCTTGAAGTTGGTCTCGGCCTCGTCGTAGCGGCGGGCGCGTTCGAAGAGGTGGGCCTGGCCGATCTGGCCGAAGTAGTCGACCGCCCCGTCGCCCCGCAGCTGGGGCCGCACGAACGAGCCTTCCACGTCGCCGGCGGCGGCCGACACCCAGGGACCCAGCAGCGCGGCGGCGCCCCGGTGGGGGAAGCCGATGCCGTCGCTCGCCAGCTCGGCCCTGGCGACCTTGCCCTTGCCGTCCGCCAGCGCGGCCACGACCTTGACGAGACGGCCCAGCCGCTTGCCCGGCTCGCCGGCGTCGGGGCCCACTGGGGCCATGAGCGCCGCCTTCTGGACGTCGCCGGCCATCAGCGCGGCGGTGAACGCCCGCTCGGCGACCGTGGCGTTGTCGCCGCTCTCGCCGCGGGCCAGCTCCAGGAAGCGGGCGGCCTCGGCGCTGCGCCCTTCGGCGAGCGCGGCGTTGCCGGCCAGGAACATGCCATAGGCGCTGTCGGCGGCGGCCGGCGCGGCCGGCTCCAGGTCAGCGGACGGGACGGTGGCGCAGGCGCACAGCAGGGCCGCGGGCGCGCAGACGGCGAGGAGGAAGCGACGCATCAGACGCTAGTCATGGGCGCGCGGAGGCGGCTCCGCAAGCGCCCAGAGGTCACAGGGCGGCCACATGGCCGCCCGCCGGCCTACATGTTAGGGTAGTTCGGCCCGTCCCCGCCCTGCGGCGTCGTCCAGTCGATGTTCTGCGACGGATCCTTGATATCGCAGGTCTTGCAGTGGACGCAGTTCTGGAAGTTGATCTGGAACTTCGGGTTGTTCCCGGCCTCGTCGTAGAGCACCTCGTAGACGCCCGCCGGGCAGTAGAGGCGCGCGGGCTCGCCGTACTTCGGCAGGTTCACGTCGATCGGGACCGACGGGTCGCGGAGCCGCAGGTGGGCCGGCTGGCTCTCGTCGTGGTTCGTCGCCGACAGGAACACGCTCGACAGCTTGTCGAACGAGAGCACGCCGTCCGGCTTCGGATAGACGATCGGCTTGTAGTCCGACGCCTTGCCCGTGGACTCCGCGTCGCTCTTGTCGTGCCTGAGGGTGCCGAACAGGGACAGGCCGCCCAGCAGGTGGGTGGTCCACATGTCGAAGCCCGCGAAGGCCGTCCCCAGCATCGTGCCGAACTTCGACAGCATCGGCTTGGCGTTGCGGACGACGTTCAGCTCCTTCTTCACCCACGAGGCGTCGAAGGCCTGCTTGTACTCGACCAGCTCGTCGCCCGCCCGGCCGGCGGCGATGGCGGCGGCGGCGGCCTCGGCGGCCATGATGCCGCTCTTGATCGCGTTGTGACTGCCCTTGATCCGCGGCACGTTCACGAAGCCGGCGCTGTCTCCAAGCAGCACGCCGCCCGGGAAGTACAGCTGGGGGATCGACTGGAGGCCGCCCTCGGAAATGGCGCGGGCGCCGTAGGCGATGCGCTTGCCGCCTTCCAGATGCTTGGCCACATCCGGGTGGTGCTTCCAGCGCTGGAACTCGTCGAACGGCGACAGCCAGGGGTTCTTGTAGTTCAGGTGCACCACGAAGCCCGTGGCCACGTAGTTGTCCCCGAAGTGGTACATGAAGCTGCCGCCGCCGGTCTTGTCGTCCAGCGGCCAGCCCAGGGTGTGGATCGCCAGGCCGGGCTGGAACACCGCGTCGGGAACTTGCCACAGCTCCTTGATGCCGATGCCGTACTTCTCGGGGTTGGCGTTCTTGCCGAGGCCGTACCTGGCCTTCAGCACCTTGGCCAGCGACCCGCGCACGCCCTCGCCGATGAAGACGTACTTGCCGCGCAGCTCCATGCCGGGCTCGTAGCTGGGCCCGGGCTGCCCGTCCTTGCCCAGGCCGAACTCGCCGGCGACCACGCCCACCACCCGATCGCCCTCGAACACGGGCGCCGAGGCCGCCATGCCCGGATAGATCTCGACGCCCAGCTCCTCGGCCTGCCCCGCCAGCCAGCGGCAGACGTTGCCCAGCGAGGCGATGTAGTTGCCGTGGTTGTTCATGAAGGGCGGCATGGCCCAAACCGGCAGATCCAGGCTGCCCTGCGGGCCCAGGACCACGAACTTGTCCGCCGTGACGGCGGTCTCGAGCGGCGCGCCCTTCGCCTTCCAGTCGGGGATCAGCTCGCTCAGGCCCTTGGGATCGATCACCGCGCCCGAGAGGATGTGGGCGCCCACCTCGGCGCCCTTCTCGATCACGGCCACGGTCAGCTCGGCGTTGAGCTGCTTCAGGCGGATCGCGGCGGCCAGGCCCGAGGGGCCGGCGCCGACGACGACGACGTCGTACTCCATCGCTTCCCGTTGGATGGCTTCGCTCATCGTCGTCCTCTCAAGCTCGCGTCACGGCCCCCGTCCGACGCCGTGGGGGTCTTATCAGGACGTCACGCCGCGCCGGTCAAGCGGGAAGGCGCGCGCTAGCGCGGCCCGTCGACCACCAGCTTGACCTGGCGGCCCGGGCGTACCGCCTCTCCGGGCGCGAGGCCGTTCAGCATCCGGAACAGCTCCAGGCGGTCGGTGTCCGCCGCCATGCGGGCCGCCAGCGATTCCGTCGTGTCCCCGGCGCGCACCGTCACCACCGCGATCCGCCGGCCCGCCGCCGCCCCCGCCTCCCGCTCGCTGAGCCGCCGGAACGAGCCGAACATGGGGCGGAAGCTGTCCAGCCGGCCGGCCGGCGCCATGGCGACGAAGTGGTAGGTCTCGTCGCCGCCCAGGTTGTAGGCCACCGCGATCAGGTCCACCGGCCGGCCGCCCGAGAACGCGCGCGCCTGCACCTGCGCCGCCTCGACCCCGTTGATGGTGACGCGCTCCGGCAGGCCCATCTCGTGGCGGCCCTGGCGGATCACCGCCCGCAGCACGTTCTCCGCATAGCCGGCGAGCTGGCGCGAGGTGGCCGTCCCGCCCGAAAACTCGGCGAGCAGCCCCTCGGGGCCCGTGACGCGCACCGCCTCGGGCGCGTTCGCCACGGCGAAGCCGCGCGGCGCGTCGAACCGGATCCGCAGCCCGGGGTGAATGTACGCGCCGCCGCGCACCAGGCCCTGCACGGGGTCGGCGTCGTAGGACATGCCCTCGATGGCCAGCAGGAACGGCGTCTCCTCCAGGCGCAGCCCGTCCCGGGGAATGCCCGCCGCCGCCGCCTGGACGCGGGCGATCCGGTCGCCCGTCAGCGGATGCGTGCGCGCCCAGACCGGGACTTCGCCGCCCGCGCCCCTCGCCCGCGCCGAGTACGCGTCCTCGCGCTGCAGATCGGCGAGCACGCCGGTCAGGCCGTCCGGGGCGTAGCCGGCCTGCGGCAGGTAGCGCAGCGCCAGGGAGTCGGCCTCGTATTCCTGGTTGCGCGAGTAGCTGAGCGCGCCCAGCTTCGCCACGCCGCTGGCCACCCGGCCGGCGAGGTTCGACTTGGTCGCCGCCCCGATGAGCGAGGCGGCCAGGCCCGACAGCGCCTCGGCGTTGCGCTGCCGCTGCGCATGCTGCGCGGTCACGTGGCCCAGTTCGTGACCCAGCACCGCCGCCAGTTCGGCCTCGGAGTTCATGATCGAGAGGAGGCCGCGCGTCACATAGACGTAACAGCCGGGCGGCGCCGTGAAGGCGTTCACCACCTCGCTGTCGAGGAGCGTGAAGGAACACCGCTGCCGGATCCCGGCCGCCGCCGCCATCCGCTGGCCCACGCGCGAGACGTACTGGGCCTGCGGGCCCGTGTAGACGCCGCCGAGCTGCGCCACGAGTTCGGTGTGCTCCCGGGCTGGCTGCGCCGCCGCAGGCAGCCCCGCCAGCGCCACGGCCGCGGCCATGATCGCCACGCGTCTCCTCATGCGCCCCTCCCCCCGCGGAATAGCGGGCTGACAAGCCCGGTGCTTCGCGCCAAGAGTGGACCAGCCTCACGCCGGAGTGAACCCACGCCCATGCCGGCCGCCGCCGACGCCACGCCCGCGCAGCTCGCCGAGAGCCTGCTCGCCTTCTGGGCCGACGCGGGCGTCGACGCGATGATGCTGGACGAGCCCTTCGACCGCATCGAGGCCGGCCGCGTCGCGCCGCCGCCCCGACCCGCGCCGGCGCTGGCCCTGGCGCCCCAGCCCGGCCCCCGCGCCGCGCTCCAGGCCGACATCTCGGGCGCGATCGCCCAGGCCCAGGCCGCCGCCGCGGCCGCGGGCGACATCGGCCAGCTCGTCGCCGCGATCGCCGCGTTCGAGGGCTGCTCTTTGCGAACCGAAGGCGCGGCCACCCAGGCCGTGGTCTACCGCGGGACCCCGGGCGCGCCGCTGATGGTGATCGGCGAAGGTCCGGGCGCGGAGGAGGACGCGCGGGGCGAACCCTTCGTGGGACGCGCGGGGCGTCTTCTGGACAAGATGCTGGCCGCCGCGGGGCTCGAGGGGCGGGTCCTCATCACCAACACCGTGTTCTGGCGGCCGCCGGGCAACCGCACCCCGACCCCCGCCGAACAGGCCGTCTGCGCCCCTTTCCTGGAGCGGCTGATCGCGCTGGCGCAGCCCCGGATGCTGCTGCTCG
Organism: Phenylobacterium sp. T106; assembly: GCF_057219735.1. NCBI lineage: Bacteria > Pseudomonadati > Pseudomonadota > Alphaproteobacteria > Caulobacterales > Caulobacteraceae > Phenylobacterium > Phenylobacterium sp. T106. Next base: position 220,025 of record NZ_JBXVWA010000005.1, read on the forward strand.
TGGGCGGCGCCTCGGCCAAGTCGCTCCTGAAGCGCGAGGAGGGCATCCTGGCCCTTCGCGGACGCTGGTTCGAGTGGACGTCCACGGACGGCGCCACCGCCCTGCCCGCGCTGCCGACGCTGCACCCCGCCTTCCTGCTGCGCCAGCCGGGCGCGAAGAAGCGCGCGTGGCAGGACCTGCTGACCCTGAGCGAGCGCCTGGACCGGCCGGCCCGCGAGGGCTGATCCCGGATCGTCGGCAGCCAAGACCTTCTAAAGACTGTGGATAACGCCCCGAAGACGCCGTCGGCGAGCAAAGTCTGCGGCAATCGCGAGCTTGATCCTCCGGCAGGCTCGCCTTAGCCTTTGCCGCTGGGACAGTGGAAAAATAAGGGGTTCGCGCTCAACCTCGCGTTAGTCGTGGTGCGCGGATAAGGCGGCATGACGCTAAAACAGCGCCTGCGCGTCGGGGTATTGTCCCTCGTCGCCGGAGTCTCGATGGCCAGCGTAGCGGCCGCCGAATCGCCGAAGGCCCTCTCCGAGTCCGACGCCCGCGCCTATGCCGCCGCCTTCGAGGCCGTGGACCAGGGCGACTTCGTCGGCGCCGAGCTGACGGCCGCCGAGATCAAGGACAAATCGCTCGCGGGCTACATTTCGTTCCGCGCGCTCATGCATCCCACGGCTCACAAGGCCTCGTTCGAGGAGCTGTCGGGCTGGCTGGCGCGCTTCCGCGACCTCCCGCTCGCCGACCGGGTCTTCTCGCTGGCGGCGAAGCGCAAGCCGGCCGAGGCCCCGAACCCGCCGACGCCCGAGGTCGCGCTGATCGACACCGCCCGCAGCGAGATCACGCGCCCGGCGCGCGAGGCCTTCTATTCCGGCGACGCCCGCACGGCCTTCCAGCTCGCGGTCAGCGTCGGCGAGCGCTGGATCGCCGGCCTTTCGGCCTGGCGCCTCGGCGACTACGCCCAGGCGCAGGACTACTTCGTCCAGGTCGCCCGCGACGAGGCCGAGGATCCCTGGCAGCGCTCCGCCGCCGCCTTCTGGGCCGCCCGGTCCGCGCAGGCGCAGGGCGATGTCCGCGCCGCCCACGGCTTCCTGCGGATGGCCGCCCAGGCGCCGCAGACCTTCTACGGCATGATCGCCGAGCGCCAGGTCCGCAGCCTTCAGGCCGAGGCGCCCACCGGCCAGCTCATGCTCGCCAGCTACCGCAGCGCGCCCAGCGAGCCCCTCGCGGGCGCCCGGCTCAGCCGCTTCCTCGAGGCCAATCCGCGCGCGCACCGCGCCGCCGCCCTGGCCCAGCTCGGCCGCGCCGAGGAGGCCCGCCAGGAGCTGCGCGCCGGCCTCGCCCTCGCCCGCACGACCGACGAGCGCAACACCTGGTCGTCGCTGCTGGCCCAGCTGGCGCCGCCCGGGTCCGGATCGCAGAAGCCGCAGTACCTGAACCTCTACGACTACCAGGCCCCGCCGCTGGCGCCGAAGGACGGCTTCACCATGGACCGCGCGCTGGTCTATGCGATCGTGCGCCAGGAAAGCGCGTTCAACCCGGCGGCGCGCAGCCACGCCGGCGCGCTGGGCCTGATGCAGCTGCTGCCCGGCTCGGCCGCGCTCGCCACCGGCGACAAGACCTACCAGCGCAAGCCGCGCACCCTTCTCGATCCCGCCACCAACCTGCGGGTCGGCCAGGACTACCTCGCCTACCTGATGGACCGCGGCGTCGGGCCCGACCTGCTGAAGATGGTCGCCGCCTACAACGCCGGGCCGGGGGCCGTGCTGAAGACGGTCCAGAAGGTCGGCGACCAGGACCCGTTCCTGATGGTCGAGTGCCTGCCGGCGCTCGAGACGCGCAACTATGTCGAGAAGGTCGTCGCCGGCTACTGGACCTACAAGCGGATGTTCGGCGAGGAACCCAAGACCCTCGACGCCCTCGCCGGCGGCGCCCAGCGCATCGACGTGCGCATGGACCTAGCCTATCCGCCGCCCGCCCCTCAGCCGCAGCATGCGACGGACGTCCGCCAGGTCGACGCCATCAGCGAACTGCTGGAGAAGGCCTCGCTCGACTAGCAGCGCGGTCGGCGTGCGGCTCAGCAGGCCGCCGTCCTTCAGCCCCGCCACCACGGCGTCCGCGCCCCCGGCGGCGACATGCGCGTCCAGCGCTGCGATCCAGCCGTCCCGCAGGCGGAAGCCGGCCGGCAGCAGCAGCACCTGCGCCTGGCGCGCCGCCCGCGCCGCCGCCGCGATGCCGGGGTGAGCGTCTGCGCCCATGTCCTCGCAAAGGGCGTCGATGCCGGCCTGTCCCGGCGACGCCACGATCGCCACCTGGCGCACCAGCCCGTCCACCGCCCCGGCCGTCAGCTGGGTCAGCAGCGCCGGCAGGCGGTCGGCGTCGCGCCGCGCGTCGATGATCACGCTGAGCATGGCCGCTGCTTCGCCCGCCGACGCCGATCCCGCAAGCCGTCAGTCGTCGGCCAGCAAGGTGTCGAGGAAGGTCTGGCGCCGGTTCAGGAAGCTTCGTGTGACCTGGTAGCGGTCGGTGTCCTCGTACGCGATGCGCTCCAGGCCCCTTGGCGTGGTCTGGTAGATCCAGGCGTCGGGATAGCCGAGGATGATCGGCGAGTGCGTGGCGATGATGAACTGTGACCTCAGCCGGACCAGTTCGTGCAGCCGGACCAGGAAGCTCAGCTGCCGGTTGGGCGACAGCGCCGCCTCGGGCTCGTCCATAATGTAGAGGCCGCCGCCCTTCAGGCGGTTGTCGATCAGCGCGAAGAACGATTCACCGTGCGACTGCTCGTGCAGCGAGACGCCGCCATAGGACTGGACCACGCCCAGCTCGTCGATCTGGGTGCTGACGTTGAAGTGCGACTCGGCGCGCAGGAAATAGCCGTCCGTCGCCCGTCGCGCCGACCGGACGGGCCTGACGAAGCGGTGCAGCGGCGAGTGCGACGCGCGCGTATTGAAGTTGAAGTTCCGGGTCCCGCCCTCGGCGTTGAAGCCCCAGGCCACGGCGAGCGCCTCGATCAGCGTCGACTTGCCCGAACCGTTCTCGCCCACGAGGAAGGTGACCTTCGGATGGAACTCCAGTTCGTCGAGGTTGCGGACCACGGGAAGATTGAACGGATAGTCGCCGGCGTCCCAACCCTCGCGCCGCTCGAACCGGGCCGCGATCCAGTAGTGCTCCGCATCGACCGCTCGCATCGACAACCTCGGTCCAAGGCCGCCCCGTTCGGCCGGCCTCCTCATATGTTCTTGTTTTGTTCGAACCCTACCCTATGCTGGCGACATGTCCAGCGCGTTCGATCCACGACCTTCCGAGTTCGCCCGCGGGCGCGGCGCGCGGTCGAACGCCAGCGGCCGCTACGAGGCCCAGCAGCGCGAGGCGTTCGACGACGGCTGGACCCCGGACGACGCCGAGCCGGTCCGCCTGCAGACCACCGTCGCGCCCGAGAAGGCCAAGGTCATCATCTCGCGGAACGACAGCCCCGACGTCGGCTTCTCGGCCTCCATCAATCCCTATCGCGGCTGCGAGCACGGCTGCATCTACTGCTACGCCCGCCCGGCGCACGCCTACATGGGGCTCTCCCCGGGGCTCGATTTCGAGAGCCGCCTCTTCTTCAAGCCCGACGCGGCGCGCCTGCTCGAGAAGGAGCTGTCCCGTCCCGGCTACCAGCCCGAGACCATCCACATCGGCGGCAACACCGACCCCTACCAGCCCCAGGAACGGACGCTGCGCGTCACCCGCGGCGTCATCGAGGTGATGGTCCGCTTCCGGCATCCCTTCTCGGTGATCACCAAGTCCGCGCTGATCGTCCGCGACTTGGACCTGCTGGCCGAAGCCGCCGCCCTCGGCCTCGCGCGCGCGGCGATCTCGATCACCACCCTGGACCGCAGGCTGGCGCGCTCGATGGAGCCCCGCGCCGCCACGCCCGAGCGGCGGCTGGACGCCGTCCGGCGCCTGACCCGCGCCGGCGTGCCGGTGATGGTGATGTTCGCCCCCTGCATCCCGGGCCTCAACGACCACGAGATGGAGGCGGTGCTCGAGCGGGCGGCCGAGGCGGGCGCCACGGGCGCGGGCTACGTGGCCCTGCGCCTGCCGCGGGAGATCAAGGACCTCTTCCGCGAATGGCTCGAAACCGACCATCCCGACCGGGCCCGCCGCGTGATGTCGCTCGTGCGCCAGATGCGCGGCGGCAAGGACTACGACGCCCAGTGGGGCAGCCGGATGAAGGGCCAGGGCCCCGTCGCCGACCTCATGAGCGCCCGCTTCGCCGCCGCGAAGCGGCGCTATGGCCTCGACCAGGGCTGGACCGCCCTCCCCCGCGACCGCTTCCGCATCCCCCCGCAACCCGGCGGCCAGATCGACCTGTTCCGCGGGGAATAGGGCTCGCACTCGGTTCGTTGTCCGCGATTTCAACCACGAATGAACACGAAGAACACGAATAGGCCCCGGCCTCACGGCGCCCGGACACATTCGTGTCCTTCGTGTCCATTCGTGGTTCCCCCTCCACACCACCACCCCCACGGCTGTCATCCCGGTTTCGCGAAAGCGAAGACCGGGACCCATAGACTCCGCGTCGCAGGAGCCCCCGCGACGGCGCCGCCCAGCCGGTCTTTTCGGGCGCATGCGCGTATGGGTCCCGGTCTTCGCCTACGGCGAAACCGGGATGACAAAAGGAGGAGGACGGCGCCGATCGCCGCCTAATGGGCCCCGGACCTCATCGCCCCCCGGACACATTCGTGTGCTTCGTGTCCATTCGTGGTCCCCCCCCCACACCACCACCCCCACGGCTGTCATCCCGGTTTCGCGAAAGCGAAGACCGGGACCCATACGCGCCCGCGTTCGAGGTCCTGGCGCGGCGGCACGGCCCCGGGGTTTGCCTGAGCCGCGGAGTCTATGGGTCCCGGTCTTCGCCTGCGGCGAAACCGGGATGACAAAAGGGGGAGGTCCTTCCGCGTTCTTCCGTGGACAAACCCTCGCGGCCTCGCCGCCACCCCCAAACGCCGAAAAACTTGACTCCTCGCGCCATCCATGTTCCCGTTCTGTTCACATGCCGCCCGAGCTCGAAGACGCCGACCTCATGCTCGCCCGCGCCGCGAAGAACGCCTTCGCGCGCGCCGAGCACATGCAGGCCCTCTGCCTGGCGGCCGAGACCGTGGCCGAGGCCGCCGAGGCCTCGCGCGCCTGCGACCGCGCCGAGCGGTCCATGCGACAGCACCTGCTGATGCTCGAACGCCAGCAGCGCGCCCGCCGGGCCGAGGCCAGGGAGACCGAGGATGTCGCCCTGCGCCGGCGCGAACGGCGCGCGCATGCGCTGCGCGGGGCCATGCGCCGGGTGATCTGCGCCGAGCGCGCCGAGGCGGCCGACCGGCTGGAGCTTCTGGACGCCCTCGAAGACCTGATCGATCCCGAGACCGGGCCCCGCGACATGGCCGACCGGCCGTTCCAGGCCCAGCTGCTGGAGATCGCCGACACCCTGGGGCTCAGCCGCGAGACCACCGCCGGCTGGGTGGACCTGCCCTGCGCCGACGCCCCCTTCGAGGGCGAACTGGACGAGGAGTCCGGCGACATCTCCCACCTGCCCGAAGACGAGCGCCGCCGCATCCTCATGCGCCACGGCGTGGTCTTCAACAGCTCCTGACCCCCCGCCGGCGCCCCACGCCGCGCGCCGGACCCGGGCGATAAGCCCTTCCAGACCTCCCTGACGCCACGAGACGCGACGGACGGCCGGGATCGCCTCCCCGCCGCGCCGCCGCATGTCCGCCTGACCACCCTGAACCCCGGTCGTCCCGGCGAATGCCGGGACCCAGATGGAATTGCTCTGAAGCGCGTTCCAGAAGCTCGGAGTCCTTCCTGTCAGAACCTCGCGGCGTGGATCTGGATCCCGGCATTCGCCGGGACGATCGGAGGGTAAGGCCCGGCGCTGAGTTCCGTCCGGCGCGGGCCGGGTCTCCCGGCGGTCCAGCTGCACGTGGTGCGGATCGGGGAGCGGTGCTCCGCCGGGGGGGCCCACACACATCAGCGGCTGAACACGCCCACCAGCTCCACGTGCGGCGACCACAGGAACTGGTCCACGGGCAGCACCCGCTCGAGCCGGAAGCCGGCGTCGATCAGCGTGCGCGCGTCGCGGGCGAAGGTGGCCGGGTTGCAGGAGACCCCGATGACCCGAGACACGGCCGAGCGGGCCAGCTCCGCCGACTGCTCGGCGGCCCCCGCGCGCGGAGGATCGAAGACCACGACGTCCGTCTTCTTCAGCTCGTCGGCCAGCACCGGACGCCGCGCCAGGTCGCGGGCCTCGGCGGTGACCCCCTTCAGCCCCGGGGCGGTCGCGAGCCCCGCGATCAGGGCCGCCACCGCCTCGGCGCCGAAGTCCGCCGCATGCACCGGCGCGATCTCGGCCAGCCGGAAGGTGAAGGTGCCGACGCCGCAGTAGAGGTCCGCGATGCGGTGCGCGCCCGCCGCCGCGTCGGCCACGAAGCCGGCCATGGCGGCCTCGGCTCCCGGCACGGCCTGCAGAAAGGCGCCCGCCGGCAAGGCGACCCGCGCGGGTCCGAGCCGCACGGTGGGCTGGCGCGCCATGTACGCCATCTCGCCGGCCAGGGTGACCCGCGCCAGGTCGGCGGCCGCGGCGCGCTCGGCCAGCTGCATGCGGGCGTCCGCGGAGAGGCCGCCGCTCCTGGCCTCCACTCCGGTGATGTCGATGTCCAGGCCGGCGTCGGTCACGGTGACATGCAGCGTCGGCGCCGACTTCGGATGCTCGAACAGCGGCGCGGCCAGCGTCCGGAGCGCGGGGATGGCGGCCTCGATCGCCGGGTCCGCGATCGGGCAGACCCGGATGTCGACCAGGTCCCACGACCGGCGCGCCTTGTAGCCCAGCCGTGCGGCCTCGGCGGTTCCGCGGCGGGCGTGCAGGCCCACGCGGCGCCGCTCGCCCGGCCCCGCGGCGAAGGCGGGCAGGATCTCGGTCTCGATGTGCTGCCGCGCCAGGGTCCCCCGCAGGCGCTCGACCTTCCAGGCGAGGTAGGGCTCGCGCGCCCAGTGCTGGAGCGCGCAGCCGCCGCAGGCGAAGAAGTGGGGGCACGGGGGCTCGACGCGATCGGGGCTCGCCTCCAGCACCTGGACCAGCTCGCGCCGCTCGCCGGAGCCCTTCGCCAGCACGCCCTCGCCGGGCAGGCTGAAGGGCACGAAGACGGGGCCGTCGGCGACGCCATCGCCCTCGCCGCCCACCTGGACGATGCGCAATTCCTCGGGCGGGCCCGGCGGCGGTCGCGGGTCGGGACGGCCCTTGAAGCGGCGTTTCGGCGGTCTCATGGCGCCTCCGGAACGCGGCGTGCGGTTAACTCTGGATGAACGAACATGAACCACTTTCTTAGCGCCCGTTCAGGTTCGCCGGCGCATCTTCGCAACAAGCGCCGCCGTAAGGCGGGCACGAGCATCTGATCGAGGGATACCCAATGAAGACCCGCGTCGCCATCGCCAAGGCCGGAGCCTGCGCCATCGCCGGCGCGATCGCCCTCGCCTCGGGAGCCGCCCAGGCCCAGTCCTATCCCGCGGCCGGACCCGGCTCGCCGGGCTACAACTACGACCCCTGCCGCCGCGACGCCAACCAGCGCGGAACGGCCGGCGCCCTGATCGGCGGCGGCATGGGCGCGGTGATCGGCTCGAACGCCGCCGCGCGCAACGCGCGCACCGAGGGCGCCCTCCTGGGCGGCCTGCTGGGCGCGATCGCGGGCGGAGTCATCGGCAACAAGACTGCCGCCTGCACGTCCTCCACGCGCTACACCTCGACGGCGTCGGCGCCCCCGCCTCCGCCGCCGCCCGCGCCCGCCTACTACGAGCGCGACGCCTACGCAGACCGGGCCGACCGCGACGCCCGCGAGGACGCCTGGGTCGACGAGCGCCGCCCGCTGGCCAGTGACCGCGGGCCCGACGCCGAGAGCTGCACGCTCGCGGAAAGCCCCATCTACATGCCCGACGGCCGCACCCAGACCCGCTTCGTCCGCGTCTGCCGCGACGCGAGCGGCAAGTACGCCGTCGTCGACTGATCAGGTTCCAGGCCAGTAACCCTGGGGCCGCGCCTGCGTATCGGGCCGGCCCCGCTTCTTTCCAGGGTCACCGCCGCGCCCAGAGCAGGTGCTCCCGCGCGCCCTCCCCGCCCCCGATGGGACTGTCGGCCGTCGCCTGAACCGTCCAGTCCTCGCCGGCCAGGAACGCGGCGACGCCGGCCAGCGCCGCGGCATGGGCCTCCGGATCGGTGACCAGGCCGCCCTTCCCGACGCGACCGGGCCCCACTTCGAATTGCGGCTTCACGAGTGCGACGAGATCCGCGCCCGGCCCCGCCAGCGCCAGCGCGGCCGGCAGCGCCTTGGCCAGCGAGATGAAGCTGATGTCGGCGACGATCAGGCCCGGGGCCTGGTCGATCGTGTCGGGCGTCAGGCGCCGCGCGTCCGTGGCCTCCAGGTTCACGACGCGCGCGTCGGCGGCCACCCGCGGGTGCAGCTGACCCCGGCCGACGTCCACGGCGTAGACCCGCGCCGCGCCGCGGGCGAGGCAGACCTCGGTGAAGCCGCCGGTGGATGCGCCCACGTCCAGCACGACGCGGCCCTCCACGGCGATGGGCCAGGCATCAAGCGCATGCGCCAGCTTCAGCGCGCCGCGGCCGACCCAGGGATGGGCCGCCTTCGCCTCGACCACCGCATCGTCGGCGATCAGGTCCGAGGCCTTGGCGATCGCCCGGCCGTCGGCGGTGACCTGGCCGGCCTCGATCGCCGCGCGGGCCTTGGCGCGGCTCTCGAAGAGCCCCCGCGCGACCAGCAGGAGGTCGGCGCGGGTCTTCAGGCGCCGGTGTCCTGGAAGAGCTTCTTCAGCTCGCTCTTCAGGATCTTGCCGTTGGCGTTGCGCGGCAGGACCTCGTTCCAGAACCGCACCTCGACCGGCACCTTGAAGGCGGCCAGCCGGCCGGCCACGTGGGCGCGGAGTTCATCCTCGGTGGCGTGCGCACCCGGCTTCAGCGTGACCACCGCCGCGGGCTCCTCGCCGAGAGTCCGGTGCGGCCGCGCCACCACGGCGGCGTCCATGACCGCCGGATGGTCGTAGAGGACGTTCTCCACCTCGACGCAGTAGATGTTTTCGCCGCCCCGGATCAGCATGTCCTTGGCCCGGTCGATGATGAAGCAGAAGCCCTCCTCGTCGATCCGCGCCAGGTCGCCCGTCCGCACCCAACCGTCCACGAACGTCTGCGCCGTCGCCTCGGGTTTGTTCCAGTAGAGCCGGCAGTTCATCGGACCGAACGACCAGAGCTCGCCCACCTCGTTCGGGCCCAGCACCGTCCGGCCGTCCGCCGGATCGCGGATCTCGATCCTGGCCACCGCGGCGGCCGGGCCGCAGCTGTCGGGGCGGTGGAGATAGTCCTCGGCGCCGTTGGAGGTCACCGTCGCGCAGGTCTCGGTCATCCCCCAGCCCTGGCCCGGCTGGGACTTCGGGAACACCTCGGCGAGGCGCTTCACGAGCTCGGGCGCGGACGGGGCGCCGCCGTACGAGACGCTCTCCAGCGAGGAAAGGTCGTAGTTGGCCCGCGCAGGGTGCTCGATGAGCTGCCAGGCGATGGTCGGCACGCCGCCGGCCAGCATGATCCGCTCGCGCTCGATCAGCTCGAAGGCGCGGATGACGTCCCACTTGTGCATCATCACCAGCTTGCCGCCGGAGAAGAGCGTGGGGTTGAGCACCGCGAAGCAGCCGGTGACGTGGAAGAACGGCACGCTGAGCAGGGCCGAGCGCTGCGGCGCCGCGGGATCGGGCTGGGGCGGCGCTTCGCCCTTGCGCAGGAAGCTGCGGGCCGAGGCGGCGGCGGCCGTCAGGATGTTGCAGTTCACCGCCCGCTGCGTCGCGAGCGCGCCCTTCGGCTTCCCGGTCGTGCCCGACGTGTAGAAGATGGTGGCGTCGTCCTCCGGCCCCACCTCGGCGGGCGGAAGCGGCTGGTCAGGCAGGCTCCCCCACGCCTCGGCGCCGCCGAGGACCGCCTCGAGCTTGGTCACATAGGGGTGGGCCAGTTCCTCGTCCCGCGTGCGGCTGACGTAGACACGACGCAGATCGGGGCAGTTCGGCAGGTGCTCGACGAGGCGCTCGTAGCGCTCGTAGTCCATCACCGCGACCTTCGTGCCCGAGTCGGTCAGCCCGTACTCCAGCTCGGCCCCCGTCCACCATGCGTTCAGGGGCGTCACGATCGCGCCGAGGCTGGCGGCCGCATAGAAGGCCACCACCCACTCGGGCAGATTGCGCATGATGATGGCGACGCGGTCGCCCTTGGCCACGCCCTGCGCCTGCAGCTCGCGCGAGAAGGCCGAGACGGCGCGGTAGAACGCCTCGTACGAGACGCGCTCGTCCTCATAGACCAGGAAAACGCGCTCCCCGTGGGCGCGGCTGGCCTCGACGACGGCGCGCAGCGAGGGCGGCAGGTTCCTCCACACCTTGGTGCGCACGCCGCGGATCTCGACCTCGTCGATCTCCAGGGGAGAGCCCGGCGCGCCCAGCAAGGCGTGCGCCTGGGCGATCGACATGGCGGGCCAGGCGGCCGGCGACGGAGCCTCGGACATCTACGCATCTCCCTTGTGGCGCAAGGTAACGCCCGCGCCTGACGGCGGGTGATCAAGCACAACGTCACGGGCGAGGCAAACGGACCCGGCGGCCCCGACGCCGGCGGGCCGTGCCAAGGCGATCCGAGGCCGTTGACGGCGCCGGCGTCAGGCGATACTTGCGACTAATTCGCAATTTCACTCGAGACAGATCCCTTGACCGCGCCACGCCTCCTCCCCCTCGCCCTGGCCTTCGCGGGGGCCGCCGGCTACGCCCAGGCGGCCGAAGAGGCCGACTCCGGGCGCGTCCTGGAGGAGCTGGTGGTCACCGCCGACCGCGGCTTCGCGGCCCGGACCGTGCAGGTGGGCGCCTTCCGCAATGCGCGGGTGATCGACACGCCGCTGACGGTCAACGTGATCTCCCGCGACGTCCTGGACGCCCAGGGCGCGCTGACGCTGCACGACGCCCTGCGCAACACCGCCGGCGTCACCCGCTCGCAGCTCAACGGCGCGACCTACGACAACATCGCCATCCGCGGCATCCTCGTGGAGAACCGCGGCAACTACCGGCTCAACGGCGCCCTGCCGGTGATCAACCTCGTCGACCAGCCGCTCGAGGACAAGGAACGCGTCGAGGTGCTCAAGGGCGCGTCCGCCCTCTACTACGGCTTCGTGCCGCCGTCCGGCGTGATCAACATGACCACCAAGCGGGCGGGCGCCGAGCCGCACGCGGAGGTCACGTTGCGGGGCGACGACCACGGGACCTTCATCGTCTCGGCCGACCTGTCGCGGCGGTTCGCCGACGGCCGTATCGGCGTGCGGGCCAACCTCGCGCACGGCGAGGTCGAGACGGGCATCCGGCGGGTCCAGGGCGAGCGCGCGCTCGCGGCCCTGGCGGTGGACGTCGACGTCACCGACCGCCTCTCCGTGAAGTTCGACTACGAGTACATCGAGAAGGACATCTCGGAGCCGCCGGCCATCGCGCTGCTGCCGGCCGTGAGCGGCGTCATCACCCTGCCCGCGATCCCCGATCCCAAGCTGAACCTGGGCGACAAGTGGCAGCGCTACGACGCCTGGGCCCAGAACGTGCTGGTGCGGGCGGACTACCGGCTGTCCGACCGGTGGGCGCTCAAGGCCGAGGTCGGCGAGGCCATCACCGAGCGCGACCGGTTCTTCTCGCAGTTCCAGAACTACAACCTGGCGACCGGCGCCGGGACCCTGCAGATCGGCCTCACCCGCGACCAGCGGTTCACGAACCGCAACGGCCGCCTCGAACTGACCGGCCTCGTCCAGACCGGCCCCCTCGAGCACGAGCTCACCTTCGGCTGGACGGCCAACGAGCGCCGCTCGCGCGGCTTCAACGCCCCGAACCGGACCATCGCACAGAACCTCTACAGCCCCGTCCGCTTCGGCCCCGTGGCCTTCTCGCCGATCAACACGATCGCCCCGTCGAAGATCAAGGACCAGGGCTACTACGTCTTCGACCGCATGACCTGGGGACCGCTGCAGGTGCTCGCGGGCCTGCGCTGGTCGGACTACGAGAGCATCGCCGCGCGCACCTACAAGGCCGACGAGCTCAGCCCGGCGGTGGCCGCCGTCTACAAGCTGCGGCCCTGGCTCGCCTTCTACGCGACCTACCTCGAAGGCCTGGAAGAAGGCGGCATCGCGCCGGCCAACAACGTCAACGCCTTCGAGGTCCTGCCGCCGGCGAAGTCCAAGCAGTGGGAGGCCGGCGCCAAGGCCGAGTTCGGCGACGACGTGGTGGCCTCCGTCGCCTACTTCGAGATCACCCGTCCGTCCGCCTTCACCAACGCCCAGAACGTCTTCGGCCTCGACGGCGAGACCGAGTACCGCGGCGTCGAGTTCATGGCGGCGGGCGAACTCACCGACAGCCTGTCGCTGGTCGCCTCGGGCATCTGGCTGGATGCGAGCCTGGAGCGCGCCGCAAACCTCGCCCTCATCGGCAAGCGACCCGAGAACACGCCCAAGTGGACCGGCAGCCTCTTCGCCGACTATCGCATCGGCGCCGTCGAGGGTCTCTCCGTGAACGCCGGCCTGTTCTACGTGGGCAAGCGGGCGGTCAATCCGCTGAATCAGGCGTTCGTGGACGGCTACGTCACGGCCAGCGCAGGCCTGCGCATCCAGCGCGACATCGCCGGCCATTCCACGACCCTGCAGGTCAACGTCGAGAACCTGTTCGACAAGAGCTACTGGAACTCGGCCGGCAACAACCTGCTGGGCGTCGGCGCGCCGCGGACGGTGAAGTTCGCCGTCACCCGGGCGTTCTGATGCTGGGCGTCCTGCGCAAGGTCCACGCCTGGGCGGGGCTCGCGCTCTGCCTGCTGGTCCTTCCGCTGGCCGTCTCCGGCGTCCTGCTGGTCTTCAAGCCGCAGTGGATCCGCGCCACCGTCCCGGGCGCGGACGCCTCGCCGACCGTCACGGCGGACACCGCGGCCCAGGCCCTCGCCGCGGCCCAGGCCGCCTTCCCGGGCCTGCGTAGCGTGACCTTCGCTGGGCCCGAGGTCGGACTTCACCAAGCCTACGTCGCCGACGGCGGCGGCGGTTACCTCACCTCCGACGGCGAGGTCATCCAGGGATGGGACAGGAACGCCCGCGTCGTCGACTGGCTGTTCGACCTGCACCACCACCTGCTCTCGGGTGAGACCGGCGCCACGGTCGCCGGCGCCATCGGTCTGGCGACCGCGCTGATGGTCGTGACGGGACTGATCGTCTGGGCGCCCGCCTGGCGCAGCTTCAGGGGCCGGATCGCGCCGGGCGCGGGCCGCGCGGGCTGGCTCGCGGCGCACCGCGACCTGGGCCTCATGGCCGCCCCGGTCCTGGTCGTCATCACGCTGACGGGCGCGGCCCTGAACCTGGACGCGCTGGCCGCCCGCGTGATGGGCTTCCAGCCATCGCGGCCACCCGCGGTGGGTTCCGGCGATGTGGACTGGCTCGGGGCGCTTTCGGCCGCCCAGGCCCGCTTCCCCGACGCCCAGATCCGCATGGCCATCCTGCCCGCGGCGCCCGGAAAGCCCGCCTCGATCCGCCTGCGCCAACCCGCGGAGTGGCATGCCAATGGCCGCACCGTGGTCTGGATCGACCCGGCCACAAGCCGAATCGCGCGCGTCGACGATGCGCTCGCATATGCTCCCGCGCAGAGGGCCTACAACGCCTTCTGGCCCATCCACGCCTCCAAGGTCGGCGGCGTCGCGTGGAAGGCTGTCACCTTCGCCGCGGGTCTCGCGCTGATCGCGCTCAGCCTCTACGGCGCGGAATCCTACCGGCGGAAGCTGTTTCCCACGCGCCGCCGGGTTCGGCAGGCCGCGGCCAGGGCCGGCTAGCCCGGCGGCCTGTCCAGCAACCGACGGGCGTCCTCGATCGTGGCCGTGGTTTCCGCGGCCTTCGCCGCCGCGCCGCACACCGCCGCCAGCTCTCCAGCTTCACCCGGCGTCCACGGGTCGTCCTCGATCGTCATGGCCGGAGCATCCGGGTCGCCATCGATCATGACCGCCGCCATGGACAGCCGCCGCACGGTTCCGGCCGCGCAGTCCGCCTCATGCCGCTCAAGCAGGTGGCTCAGCCGCCCCTCGGCCAGCTCGGCCTTCGGGCGCACGATCATGATGTGGTCGTAGCTGACCCTGGCGCGCGAGCGGCTGAGCGTGCCCAGATCGACGAGCTGAACGGTCTCGGGGTTGCGGAACGTCACGGCGAAAGGCGCCGCAGCCGCCGGCGTCGCGAGCGCGAGGACGACGAGAAGCGTTGCGCCCCTCAAGCGCCCGCCGCGCCGCCCAGACGGGTGAGCGCCTCTTCCAGCTTGGCCTTGGCGGCCCCGGCCTCGGCCAGCCGTTCGCGGTTCTCCTCGACCACCTCTTCCGGCGCCCGGGCGACGAAGTCGGGGTTGGCGAGCTTCTTGGCGGTGCGGTCGATGTCGGCCGTCAGCGCGGCCACCTCCTTCGTCAGGCGCGTCCGCTCGGCGGCGATGTCGATGAAGTCGGCCACAGGCAATGCCAGCGTCGCGCCGGCCACGACGTAGGGGATCGACCCCGGCGGCGCGGCGTCCACGAAACGGACCTCGGCGACGCGCAGCAGGCGCTGCACCAGGGCGGCGCTGGCCTCCAGGACCCGCCGCTGCTCGGCCGAGGCTTCGACCACCAGCAGCGGCGGCTGAGCCGAGGGCGGCACGTTCAGGCCCTGGCGGACGGAGCGGCCTTCGGTGATCGTCTCGACGATCAGGGCGACCTCCGCGTCGGCCGCGGGATCGATCAGGGCGGCGGGCAGATCCGGCCACGCCGCCGTCATCAGGAAGCCGCCCTGCGGGCGCGGCGCGCCGAGGTCGGCGGTCTTCTCCCAGAGCTCCTCGGTGATGAAGGGCATCACCGGGTGCAGCAGCTTCAGGATGACATCCAGCACCCAGGCGGCCGTCGCCTGGGTCTCCGCCTTCGCGGCCGCATCGGCGCCGCTCAGCAGCGGCTTGGCCAGCTCGACGTACCAGTCGCAGAACTGGTTCCAGATGAAGCGGTAGAGCCCCTCGGCCGCATCGGCGAAGCCGCAGTCGGCCAACGCCTCGGTCACCGCGGCCGCGGTGCGCTGCGTCTCGCCCACGATCCAGCGGTTCAGCGGGGCCCTGACCGCGGCCGGGTCGAACCCTTCCGCGCGGGCGCAGCCGTTCATCTGGCAGAAGCGCGTGGCGTTCCACAG
Source organism: Phenylobacterium sp. T106 (assembly GCF_057219735.1). Classification (NCBI taxonomy): domain Bacteria; kingdom Pseudomonadati; phylum Pseudomonadota; class Alphaproteobacteria; order Caulobacterales; family Caulobacteraceae; genus Phenylobacterium; species Phenylobacterium sp. T106. The sequence continues at coordinate 235,264 of NZ_JBXVWA010000005.1, forward strand.
CTTGGTGCCGAAGTTGCGATAGCCCTCGATCCGCTGGCGCGAGAGCTTGATGTCGCGCGCCTGACCCGACATGGCCGTAAGCGTGAAGCGCAGGGCGTCGGCCCCGTACTCGTCCACCAGTTCTAGGGGGTCCATGACGTTGCCCTTGGACTTGGACATCTTCTTCCCCTCGGCGTCGCGCACGAGAGCGTTGATGAAGACCCGCTTGAACGGGACCTCGCCGGTGAAGTGGATGCCCTGCATCATCATCCGGGCGACCCAGAAGAAGATGATGTCGAAGCCGGTGATCAGGGTGTGCGTCGGGTAGAAGCGGCGCAGGTCCTCGGTCTGGTCCGGCCAGCCCAGCGTCGAGAAGGGCCACAGGCCCGACGAGAACCAGGTGTCGAGGACGTCCTCGTCCTGCTTGAGCTCGGTGGGTCGGCCGTAGTGCTCCTCGGCCTGCCGCCGGGCCTCGGCCTCGGTCTCCTCGACGAACGCCTTGCCGTCCGGGCCGTACCAGGCGGGGATGCGATGGCCCCACCACAGCTGGCGCGACACGCACCACGGCTGGATGTTCCGCATCCACTCGAAGTAGGTCTTCTCCCAGTGCCGGGGCACGAAGACGGTGTCGCCGTTCTCGACCGCCGCGATGGCGGGCTTCGCCAGGACGTCGGCGGCGACGTACCACTGGTCGGTCAGGTAGGGCTCGACGACGACGCCCGAGCGGTCGCCGTGCGGGACCGTATGCTTCGTCTTCTCGATCTCGCGCAGCAGGCCCAGCGCCTCGAACGCCTCGACCACCTTCTTGCGGGCGGCGAAGCGGTCCAGCCCCCGGTATTCGGGAGGAACGTTGTCGTTCAGCCGCGCGAAGTCGTCGAAGACGTTGATCATCGGCAGGCTGTGCCGCTTGCCGACGGCGAAGTCGTTGAAGTCGTGGGCCGGCGTGATCTTCACCGCGCCCGAGCCCTTCTCGGGGTCGGGATACTCGTCGGCGATGATCGGGATCGGCCGGTTGACGATGGGCAGGCGCACGGCCTTGCCGACCAGCGCCTTGTAGCGCTCGTCGCTGGGGTGGACCGCGACCGCCGTGTCGCCCAGCATCGTTTCCGGCCGCGTCGTGGCGACGACGATCTCGCCCGAGCCGTCCTCAAGCGGATAGGCGAAGTGCCAGTAGTGGCCGTCGACCTCGCGCTGCTCGACCTCGAGGTCCGAGATGGCCGTCTGGAAGTGCGGGTCCCAGTTCACCAGCCGCTTGTCGCGGTAGATGAGCTTCTGCTTGTAGAGCTGGACGAACACCCTGCGGACGGCGGCGGACAGGCCCTCGTCCAGGGTGAACCGCTCGCGGCTCCAGTCGCAGCTCGCGCCCAGCCGGCGCAGCTGGTTGACGATCGTGCCGCCCGACTTGGCCTTCCACTCCCAGACCTTGGCGACGAAGTCCTCGCGGCCCATGTCGCGCCGGCTCTGGTTGCCGCTTTCGGCCAGCTGGCGTTCGACCACCATCTGGGTGGCGATCCCGGCGTGGTCGGTGCCCGGCAGCCACAGCGCAGCCTTGCCCCGCATGCGCTCGAACCGGATCAGCACGTCCTGCAGGGTGTTGTTCAGCGCATGCCCGATGTGGAGCGAGCCGGTAACGTTCGGCGGCGGGATGACGATCGAGAACGGCTCGGCGGCGGGGTCGTCCACCGGGGCGAAGCGGCCGGATTGCTCCCAGGCCTGGTACAGGCGCGGTTCGGCGGTCTTGGGATCGAAGGTCTTGTCGAGCATCGTCTTGTTTCTGGCTGAGCCGGTGCGTTTAGCAGGTCCGTCCGGGTCGGGGCAGAGCTATCGGCGCCGCGCAGGGCTGTCACCTTTCGCCGCCTTCGCGGTCGGTGTCCGAACGCCCGGTCCACGGAGATATGCGGCGACGCACGGACGCGCGCGGGACCTGTCGTCCCCGGCCGTCATCCCCCGGCTTGTCCGGCCCCCCCCTGCCAAGGGCAGGCTGGGCGTCGAAGGATCCCTCCGGACGAACCGGGGGATAGCCGCGGCGGTCCGCTAGCGTACCCGGCTGCGGGCGATGCGCTCGACCTCGGCCTCGACCGCCTGTTGCACGATCGTAGGCAGGTTCTCGTCCAGCCACTGCTGGAGCATGGGCCGCAGCAGGTCGCGGACCACGTCTTCGAGCGTGCGGTCGGACTGAGGGACCAACAGGTTCGACGCGAGCTTGCTGAACGTGGCCGCCGCCGCCGCGGCGACGTGCTCGCTGACCAGCGTCGGCGCGGCCGGCTCGGGCTCGGGCGGCGCCTCGGCGACCGGCGGCGGGGGCGCGGGCTCGACCTCCACGAAGTCGAGGTCGCCGTGCGTCTCGACCTTCTGGGTGAGCTCGAGTTCTTCCTCTTCCTCGGTCGCCGCCTCGGGCTCGGGCGCGGCCGCGACAGGTTCCGGCTCGGGCTCCGGCTCAGGAATGGGCGCGGGTGATTCGGCGGCCTCGGCGACGGGCTCGGCGGCCGGCGCGGGCTCCGCGGCGCCCTCGCTCGGGGTCTCGTCCTCCGAGATGATGCGGCGGATGGAGGCGAGAATCTCCTCCATCGTCGGCTCTTGGGAACTCTGTTCGCTCATGACCCTGCCGCTGCGATTGAATCCAGGCGGCTAGACCCTAGGCCGCCCGCGGCGATCCTGCAATTTCCCCGATCACCGGGCGTCAAAGCGCCGCCCTTCGTTGCACTACCGCGAGGCAGGCGGAACCGCAGGCGGCGGCTGCAGGCCCGGCGGGATCGGCTTCTCCAGCGGCTTGTCCGCCGGCTTCGGCGCCGGATAGGGCGTCGCCAGCTGGTCGACCACGCCGACGGCCTCCTCCCAGGGCACCCAGCCCCAGGTGATCCGCAGCTTCCGGAAGTTCTTCGCCGAGTCATACTGCTGGATCGTCGGAACGAGGTTCTTGCCCTCCAGCCGGCCCATCGTCGCCAACACGTTGGCCGCGGCCACGTATTCGTCCCGGCGCGACGAGACCTGGTTCAGCTCGGCCTGGCGCAGCTCCTGCTCGGCGTTCAGCACGTCGATGGTGGTGCGCAGGCCCACCTTCTGCTCCTCGCGCGTGCCTTCGGCGGCGATGCGGGCGGCGCGCACCTGCTCCTCGCTGGACGCGATATTGGAGCGCGCGGCGATCAGCTGGCTCCAGAACTGGGTGACCCCCTGGAGCACGTTGCGCCGCACGCCCTCGATGGTGATGCGGTCGGCGTTGTTGCGCTCCACGGCCTGCCGGACGCGGGAGCTGGTCAGGCCGCCCGTGAAGAGCGGGACCGTCGCCGTGATCTGCGCCGCGACGCTGCGGCCGAAGTTGTCGCGCGGATCGTAGGGATCGATGAGGCCGCTGTGCTGGACCGACAGGGTGCCCGACACGGTGGGCATGCGTTCCGCCTTTGCGCCCGCAACCCGCGCGCGGCTCGCCTGCTCGGCGAAGCGCTGGGCCCGGAGCTGCGGATTGAACTGCTCGGCGACGCGGTAGGCTTCGTCCGGATCGTCGGGCAGCAAGTACGCGAGGGACGGCTCGGGTGCGAGCTCGCCGGGGTTCTGGCCGACCAGCGTTGCGTAGTTGGCGCGGGTGATCGCCAGCTGCGCCACGGCCTGCTGCAGCAGGGCCTGCGCCTGCGCAAGGCGGGCCTGCGACTGGGCCACGTCGGTCCGGGTCACCTCTCCGACGTCGAACCGGGCCTGGCTCTCCTGGAGCTGCCGGCTCAGGACCGCCACGTTCTCCTGCCGGATGCGCAGGGCCTCCTGGTCGCGGCGGGTGTCGGAATAGGCCTGGATCACCGAAACCAGGACCTGCGCCTCCACGCGCCGCAGGTTCTCCCGGCCGGCAAGCACGTCGGCGTTGGCCGCGTTCACGGACGCGGCCACGCGCCCGCCCGTCCAGATCGGCTGGGTGAACTGCAGGCCGCCCGTTCCGCGATTGCTTCGCCGGACGCCGCCGGCGCCGAAGCTGTCCGGCACGCCGTCGCCGGTGAGGTCCACGCCGCGGCCGGCGATCGGGGTCTGCGTCTCGGCCCACTGGGCCGTCACCTGGGCCCCCAGCGTCGGACGCCAGCCGCTGCGGGCCTGGACGTAGGTCTCGTCGAGCGCGCGCTGCTGTGCGCGCTGGGCCTGGAGCGTCGGGTTGTTCTGGTAGGCGAGCGCGACGGCGTCGGCGAGGGTCTCCGCGCCGGCCGGGGCGGCCACGGCGCAGAGGGCGCCGGAACACACGGTCGCGGCCAGCAGTCGGCCGCGGAGTTTCATCGACATTTTCTTATCCCCGATCTCGCGAGAGACGCCGGCTTGTATGACGACGTCTGCCGCGTGGGCCAAGCTGCGTCACCTTAAGCTTTTTTCACACCGCCGCGTTTCCACGCTGTTTCAGCGGCAACTAGAAGGCGAAACCGTGATTCGGCTCGAAGCCCGCCAGGACGGGCGCGAAACAGTCGAACAGATCGCGCCGCCCGACGGTCTCGGCGGACCGGACGTAAAGCAGCGCCTTGCCCACCGGACCATCCCGCTCGACCACGCCCAGCCTGCCGTTCGTCGCAAGCGCCGCGATCCAAGCGTCCGGCGCGCGCGAGACGGCGCCCTCGCAGACCACGATGTCGAACGTCCCGCCCGGAAGGGCGTCGCCCGCCTGCGCCTGGACGACCTCGACGCCGAGGTCCTCGATCACCGCCGCCGCGTAGGGGGCGCTGATCGCCAGGGCGCGCTCGCCCGGCATGGGGCGGAGGGCCTGCACCAGCTTGGCCACATCGCGGGGCTTCAGGAGCCAGCGCCCGGGCGCGTACTCGGCCTCGATGTCGGTATAGGCGAGGTGTTCCTGGTCGGCTGCCAGGAAGCGTTCGCGCGGGATCTTCCGCATGGCGTCGTGGATCCGGACGTCCGTGACGTCCTGCGTTCGCACCTGGCTCTCCACCATGTTGAGGCGGGCGGCGGCGAAGTCGGCCATCGGGAATCCTTGGGCGCGGGAGAAAGTCCGTGGCGGCGGTTATAGGCGCCCGCGGCGGGAAGGCAATTGCGGCGCAAGAGCCGTTCTGTTAGTCCCCGCCCCTCACCTTCGGCGGCCTGATGGCGGAGTGGTGACGCAGCGGACTGCAAATCCGTGCACCCGAGTTCGATTCTCGGTCAGGCCTCCAACCTACCCCCCCTGCCCCTTCCGGTCAGACGCCGGCCTCGTCGAGGCGCCGCGCCAGCTCGAGCTTCGAGTGCACGCCCAGCTTGGCGTAGACGGCCGCCAGCTGGTTTCGCGCGGTCGCTCGGCTGACGCGCAGGCTCGCCGCCGCCTCGGCCGCCGTGAGGCCGCGCGCGAAGGCCATCGCGACGCGCAGCTCTGCCGGGGAGAGCGGCAGGTCGGCGGCGCCGTCGGCGAACGTCAGGACGTGGCGGTCGTCGCCACGATGCAGCCGGAACCCCTGCCCGCGGACGTCGGTCCGGTCATCCGTTCCGGCCGCGAGCGCACGGAGGGGCGGCGGCAGCAGCGGGCCGACCCAGCCGGCGAAGACGACCTGCATCCGCAGGCCGAACGCCGCGTCCGAGGCATGGACCTGGCCCAGGCCGTCGACGACCGCGTGGCCGTCCGGGAGCGGCGGAGGGGCCCGGCCGCCCGCCTCGCCGCCCCGCGCGACATGCCACAGGAGACGGTGTCTCCAGGCCGCCGCCAGGTGCGGCATGAGGAGCTCCAGCGCATCGCGCTCGTCGTCGCGGAAGACCGCGCGGCGGTCCGCCCGGAAGAGGTAGACCAGCTCGCCGACCTGCGTCACCGGGTCGATCGCGGTGACGCCCAGCGCATGCTCCATGCCGCCGGGACCACAGAAGGCCTGGTAGATCTCGGACTCATAGTGGGCGTCGAGCGGCTGGATGTCCTCGTTGCGCAGAGCCTCTCCGGGGCGTCGGGCGACCGCGCTGCGCAGCAGGTCGTGGGCCTGCCAGCGTACGCCGTACTCCACGAGCCGTTCCGGCGAGAAATCCACCGCCGCGATCCCGAAGATCAGCATCGGCTCCTGGACCCCGGAGCCCCAGATGGCCGAGTCGAAGGGGATCAGCTCGCGAAGCCGCTGAAGGCAGCCCTCGCGGAAGGTGGCGAAGGGGCGGAGCGGCGCGGCGTCGTGAATGTCCAGTGCGGCGCTATTGATGCGTCGGGAAAAATCCACGCGACTGCGACCTCTCCCATCTCCAGGGCCGGCGTGCAGCATAGGCGGCCGTCGCGCCGCGCCCATAGAGCATATGCATCATTGTGAAGCTTCGGGGGCCGCCCCGCGCCCCGCCGCAGCCCGATTTGGGGTGCATCGGCGCCATGGAGCGGCAACCGCCGCGGACCTACCATCTGCCTGAAACAATTTGGCTTTTCGCCTGTCAGGGGAATTCTGGCGGGCGGGCCGGACAGCATCAGACAGGGGTCACACCATGAGCAGACTTGCAACCATCCTGGGCGCCGCCGCCCTGTTTGGCGCCGCGGCTTCGGGCGCCCATGCGGCGCTTCCCTTCGGCACGCTCTCGTTCGTCCAGCCGGACGGGACGGCGGGAGCCTCCGACGTCATCGACATCGTCGTGCGATTCACGCTAAGCTAAGACTCCGATCCCTTCGCCGTGGATGCGGACGGACTGGTCACGGCCGGCGGCCCGTCCGAACAGGAACTGCTCGACCGCGGGTTCGCTGTCGACACGCCCTACACCACAGCCATTTCCTACTCGGCCGGGTGCAGCGGCTCGTTCCTCGGTGGCAACTGCGGCGGCCCGTATGCCTTCAACTTCGGGTTCGGGTTCAGCAACATTTCCCTGCAACCGGGCGAAAGCGTGGACTTCCTGTTCGGCCGCCTCTCCCCGAACGGCGGGACGGCGGCCCCCGGGATCTACAACTTCTACAGCGCCCAGCTGCAGGTGGTGGCCTATCGGATTCCCGAGAACGGCCCGTACCAGGAGGCCCGCTTCACCCTTGCCGACACCTGCCCGAACGGCGACGACCTGAGCTGCGACTTCACGCGGACCGTCCGCGCCGGCGGCGGCGGAATCGTGCCGGAGCCTTCGACCTGGGCGCTGATGATCCTGGGCTTCGGCGCCGCCGGCTCGGCCCTCCGCGCGAACCGGCGGCGGGCCCTGCCCGCTCCGGCGCGCGGCTAGCCGGAGAGCTCGTCCGGGCGACGGACCGTACGGACGCTGACCTCGCCCGCGCGCCGGTCGCGGATGACCCGCAGGCGCAGCGTGTCGCCGGGCTTGGCGCCCGCGATGCGCCGTGTCAGCCCGCCCGCTCCGGTGACCGCCTCGCCGTTCACGGCCGTCACCACGTCGCCTGGGCGGAGCGCAGCCGCGGCCGGGCCGCCGTGCACGATGCCCGCGATCAGCGCCCCGCGCTGGCCGCCGATGCCCAGCTGAGCGGCGACCGCCGGCGTCAGGTCGGCGACGCTGACGCCCAGGTAGCCGCGCACTACGCGCCCCGACTGGATGAGCTGCCGGCTCACGTCCTCCGCCAGGTCGGCGGGGATGGCGAAGCCGATGCCGACCGAGCCGCCGGACGGCGAGAAGATGGCGGTGTTCACGCCGACCACCCGGCCCTGCAGGTCGAACGACGGGCCGCCCGAGTTCCCCGCGTTGATGGGGGCGTCGATCTGCAGGTAGCTGACGTAGGCCTCCCCGATCTCGCGGCCGTAGGCCGAGACGATGCCCGCCGTGGCCGTGCCGCCCAGGCCGAACGGATTGCCCACCGCCACCACCCAGTCGCCGACCTGCGGCGCGGCCTGGCGTCCGAAGCTCACATACGGCAGCCCCTGGGCGTCCACCTTGAGGACGGCGATGTCCGTCGGCGGGTCCCGGCCGATCAGGCGGGCCCGGAACTGCCGGCCGTCCGAGAGGCTGACCACCACCTCCTGCGCGCCCTCGACCACGTGGTTGTTGGTGACCACATAGCCGTCGGCGCTGATCAGGAAGCCCGAGCCCGCGCCGCGCCGGACCGGGCGAGGCCCGAAGCCGGGGACCACGCCCGGCGGCAGCATGCGGCCGTCATCGGTGAAGGCGCCGCCCACCGCCAGGGTGTCGATGGACACGACCGCCGGGGCGACCCGGCGGATGATCGGGGCGAAGGAGTCCGGGGCCTGCGCCGCGCCCGCGGGGATGGCGACCGGGGGCGAAGCGGCGGCGGCCTCGGGCGCCGGCGCGGCGGGCCGCTCGCAGGCCGCGACGATCAGGGCCGCCGCGGCGGCGAGGGTGATGGTCCTGGCGGACATGCCGGGCTCCCGGAAGTCGGTGGGCTGGTGCGATGCAGATGGTCGCGCGGGCGGTTCGGCGCCAGACGCTTGAACCCGCGGACCGCGCGCCCTACCCGGAGCCATGACACGCGAAACGCCCCACGTCCTGGTCACCGGCTCCACCCGCGGTATCGGCGCCGCCATCCTCGCATCGCTCGAAGGCCGGGCGCGCGTGGTCGGCCACGGCCGCGACGACGGCCCGCTGGCGATCGGCGCGGACCTGTCGGCCTCCGGCGCCGGCGACCGCCTCTGGGATGCGGCGCTGGCGCGCCTGGACGGCCGGATCGACGTGCTCATCAACAACGCCGGCGTGTTCGAGGCGGTCGGCGTCGACACCGCCGCGGCCGACTGGCAGGCGGCCTGGGCCCGCACCCTGCAGATCAATCTGCAAGCCTCGGCCGACCTCTGCCGCCGGGCCATCCTGCACTGGCGCGAGCGGGCCTCGGGGGGCCGGATCGTCAACGTCGCGAGCCGGGCGGCGTATCGCGGCGACAGCCCGGCGCACTGGCACTATGCCGCCTCCAAGGCCGGCATGGTGGGGATGACGAAGTCGATCGCCCGCGGCTATGCGGCCGAGGGCATCCTGGCCTTCGCCATCTGTCCCGGCTTCACCCTGACCGGCATGGCCGAGGACTACCTGGCCAGCCGCGGCGGCGAGAAGCTTCTGGCGGACATCCCCCTCGGACGCGTGGCCGACGCCGAAGAGGTCGCAAACGCCGCAGCCTACCTGGCCCTGGAGGCGCCGGCTTCGATGACCGGCGCCGTCCTCGACATCAACGGCGCCAGCTTCGTGCGTTAGGCGAGCCTGCGCGTCGTTCGATTTTCTGCGCCGCGTCGAACCCTCCGCGATCCTGCCCCGCGTATTCCCGACAGGACCACGATCGGAGTACGCCTGCGATGACGCGCCGCCGCCTTGGAGCCCTCGGGCTCGCCTGCCTCACCGCCGCCGCCCCGGCGTCCGTCCCGGCCCAGCCCTCCCGGTACGTGGAGCCGGGCGTCAGTCCCGACGCCTGCGCCCGCTTCGGCTACAACCCCACGCCGGAGCGCGAAGTCCGGCCGCCCCAGGCGAGATTTGGCGCGGGCGGCGCCTATCGGGCGCCGCCGCCGCCACCGCCGCCGCCCCCACCGCCTCCGGCCGGCCAGGTGAGCGCGCCTCCCAGCATACCGCCGCTCCCCGTTCCGCCCGTCGAGCGGCGCATCGGACAGCCCCGCATCCAGGCGCCCGCCGCAGCCCTCGAGGAGCTGGTCGTCACCGGCGGCCGCAGGATCGCGCCGGCGCCTTACCAGCGCTTCCCCTCGCAACCGCTGGACACCGAGCGCTATCCGGACGCCGGCCCCAATCCGATCCGGCAGACCGCGGCGGACCCCGTCTCGACCTTTTCTGTGGACGTGGACACCGCCGCCTACGCGAACGTGCGCCGGTTCCTGCGCGACGGAGCTCGGCCGCCCAGCGACGCGGTGCGGGTCGAGGAACTGGTGAACTACTTCGACTACGGCTACGCGCCGCCGCGCGACCGCGCGTCGCCGTTCAGCACGCATGTCTCGCTCGCCCCCTCGCCGTGGGCCGGCCAGCGGCAGATCCTGCACATCGGAATCCAGGGCTTCGACCTGCCCCGGACGGCGGCGCCGCCGCTCAACCTGGTGTTCCTCGTGGACACGTCGGGCTCCATGATGCCGCCCGACCGGCTGCCGCTGGCGCAGAAGTCCCTCAACCTGCTGGTCGACCAGCTACGCCCGGAGGACCGGGTCTCGATCGTCGCCTATGCGGGTTCGGCCGGCGCGGTGCTGGCCCCCACCGACGGGGCTCAGAAGCTCAGGATCCGCTGTGCGGTCGGCGCCCTGCAGTCGGGCGGGTCCACCGCCGGCGGCCAGGGCCTCGCCCTCGCCTACGCCTTCGCCCGCGAGCACTTCGACCCCAAGGCGGTGAACCGCGTGATCCTGCTGACCGACGGCGACTTCAACGTCGGCGTCGCCGATCCGGCGAAGCTGAAGGACTTCGTCGCCGAGAAGCGCAAGGACGGCGTCTACCTGTCGGTCTACGGCTTCGGCCGCGGCAACTACAACGACGTGATGATGCAGACGCTGGCGCAGAACGGGAACGGGACCGCGGCCTACATCGACAGCCTGCAGGAGGCGCGGAAGGTGTTCCGCACCGACTTCACGAAGTCGCTGTTCCCCATCGCCGACGACGTGAAGGTGCAGGTCGAGTTCAACCCCGCCCGCGTCAGCGAGTACCGGCTGATCGGCTACGAGACGCGCATGCTCGCGCGCGAGGACTTCAACAACGACCGCGTGGACGCCGGCGAGGTGGGCGCGGGCGCGTCGGTGACGGCGCTCTACGAGATCACGCCGGCGGGCGCGCCGGGATCGGCCGATCCTCTGCGCTATGGCCGGGCTGCGCCGGCGCCGGCCGCGGGCGGCGAGCTGGCCTACCTGAAGATCCGCTACAAGCTGCCCGGCGAGCGCAGGTCGCGCCTGATCGAGCGCCCGATCGGGGCCGACGACGCTGCGGCGACCCTCAACACCGCGCCGGAGGCCACCCGCTGGGCGGTGGCGGTGGCGGGCTTCGGGCAGAAGCTCAGGCGTGACCCCCGCGTCTCGGACGCGTTCGGCTGGGACGAGGTGGTGAGGCTCGCCCAGACCGCCCGCGGCGCCGATCCCTTCGGCGAGCGCGCGGAATTCGTGCAGCTGGCGCGCGCCGCCGCCGAGGCTCGGGGGGTGAACGAACAGACGCCGTGAGGAACGTCGCGGCCGGGCCGGTCACGCCGTGCGCAACCGCCCGACCGCCTCCAGCAGGATCGGGCGCTGGCCCTTGTGGATCTTCACGGCCGACGTCGCGGCGTCGAACCACGCCGCGCGATCGACCTCCGGGAAGGACGCGCGCCGCCCGGAGCGGGGCGGCCACTCCATCTCGAACCGGTTGCTCTCGATGCGGCTCACGTCGATGTCGGCCTCCACGAGCCACGCCTGGATGGTCTTGCCCGAGGCCGTGACCGGCGTCAGGGGCTGGGCGTCGCCGGCGATCTCGAGGCCCAGTTCCTCGCGGAACTCCCGCCGGGCGGCGGCCCAGTCCTCCTCGCCGGGCTCGACCAGCCCCTTGGGAATGGACCAGCCCGCCGCGTCCTTCTTCGCCCAGTACGGCCCGCCCGGGTGGACCAGCAGGAACTCGGGCCCCCCGGGGCGGCGTCGCCAGGCCAGCACGCCCGCGCTGACCACCCGCGGCGCCATCAATCCATCAGGCGCTGCATGAGATAGGTGTACTCCAGCGCCTGCCGCATCGCCCGCTCGTTGAGGTTGGCGGCGGCGGCGTGACCGCCGTCGATGTTCTCGTAGTAGAGGTAGTCGTAGCCGTACTCCTTGAGGCGCGCCGCAGCCTTGCGGGCGTGCGCCGGGTGCACCCGGTCGTCCTTGGTGGACGTCTCGATGAACACGCGCGGATAGGGCTTGCCCCTCGCGAGGTTCTGGTACGGCGAGTAGCTCATCAGCATCGCGCGCTCTTCCGGGACCTTGGGGTCGCCGTACTCGCCGATCCAGGAAGCACCCGCGCCGATGTGGTCGTATCCGATCATGTCGAACAGAGGGACCTGGATGACGATGGCGTTGTACAGCTCGGGCCGCTTGGTCAGCGCCACGCCCATCAAGAGGCCGCCGTTGGAGCCGCCCATGATGCCGAGCTTCTTGGGGTTGGTGATCTTGCGCGCGATGAGGTCCTCGCTGACGGCGAAGAAGTCGTCGTAGACCGCCATCCGCTTCAGCTTCAGGCCGGCGTTGTGCCAGCGCGGGCCGAACTCGCCGCCGCCGCGGATGTTGGCCACCACATAGACGCCGCCCTTCTCGAGCCAGAGCTTGCCGACGGTCGCGGCGTAGCTCGGCGTCTGGCTGACCAGGAAGCCGCCGTAGGCGTAGAGCAGCGTCGGATTCGAGCCATCCAGCTTCATGTCCTTCCGGTGGACGACGAAGTACGGGACCTTCGTGCCGTCCTTGGACGCGGCCCAGTACTGCTCCACCGCCATGTTCGAGGCGTCGAAGCGCGGCGGCAGCGTGCGGACCTGCTGCGCCTTGCCCGCCTCGGCGTCCGCCAGCCACTGGCTGGACGGCGTCAGATAGCCCGTCACGTTCAGGACCAGGCCGTCGCTGTGGTCGGCGGCCGAGCCAATGCTGATCGTCGAGTCCTTCGGCAGGTCGAGCCGGCTCGAGGTCCAGCCCTCGCCGCTGCGGCGGTAGGAGATGACCTGGCCCTTCACGTTGTCGAAGAGCGCGATCACCAGGCGGTTGCGGGTGGTGGTGACCTGCTCCACGGCCTGGGTCTCGGTGGGGCGAAGGATCAGCGCCGGGGTCATGTTCGAGGGATCGGCCTTGACGGCCGCGAGGTCGAAATCCACGAGGTCGCCCTCGCGGAAGCCCTTGCCCGTCCAGTTGTCCTCGAGGCTCACGACCAGGCGGCCGGCGAGGTAGCCCTGGACCGAGGACTTGGTCGGCAGGTCCAGCTTCCGCGGCCCGCCATCGGCGAGCAGGTAGTGCTCGGCGTTGAAGGTGTCGAGCGGACGCTGGATCAGGACCGCCTGCAGCCGGCCGTCGGGCTCGCGCAGCACGATGGGCGAGACGCCGTAGCCCCCGTCCTCCCTGCGCCCACGGAACACCTCCAGGGCCTCGGACATCTTCTGGCCGCGCTTCAGGATCTTGGCGATGAAGGGATACCCGGACGTCGTCACATCGCCCTTCTTCCACTCGGCGACCACGATCAGCGTGTCCTTGTCGAGCCAGTCGAGGCGGTGCTTGCCCTCCGGTAGGCGGAAGCCGCCCTCGACGAACCGGCCCGTCTGGGTGTCGAACTCGCGCACCTCGACCGCGTCCTTGCCGCCGTTCGACAGGCTGACCAGGCAGTAGCGGTCGTCCGGCGGCAGGCAGTCGGCGCCCTTCCAGACCCAGTTCGCCTTCTCGGCCTTCGAAAGCGCGTCGAGATCCAGGATCGCGCGCCACTCCGGGGCGCCGGCGCGGTAGCTCTCGACCGAGGTGGTCCGCCACACGCCGCGCACGTGTTCGGCATCCTGCCAATAGTCCCGCAGGGCGCCGTCGCCAGCGAAATAGATGCTGGGGATCCGGTCCTTGGCGGTCGCGATCTTCAGCGCGTCGGCGTAGAGCCCCGCATAGCGAGGGTCGTTCTTCAGCTGCGGGAGCGAGCGGGCGTTCTCGGCCTTCGCCCACTCCAGCGCCCGCGCGCCCTCGATCTCCTCCATCCAGGTGTACGGGTCGTGATCAGGCGCAGCGGCCCCCATGAGAAAGGCTCCGGCCAGGACGGTCGCGACGGCGCGCAACAGCATGATTGTTCCCCGAACTCGATACGCGGTGAATGCCGGCTCGATTTCTAGCCAACAGGCCCGGGAAATTCTCGCCTTTTCGGCAGGGTTCGCGCGTCGCGACCGGCGACGCGGTCAGGGCCCCACCATCAGGCCGACGTAGGCGACCGGCAGGACCCAGACCATCACGGCGGCGAGGCCCAGCATCAGCCGGCGGCGGCGGCGGCGCGGGCGCACCTGGGTCTCGAAGAAGGTCGCGTAATCGAGCGTGGTCATGGGTCGTCTCCGTTGCTGGACACGACCCTGAGGCCGACCTACGTCAATTCCGGACGTGTGTCCGCACGGCGGCCTCGAGTTCGCTGCGCATCATCGCCTGCAGCGCCGACGGCTCGACGATCTCCACCTTGTCGCCCCAGGTGAACAGGTGCCAGGCGAGCTCCCGCATCCCGCTGGCCCGGAACCGGACGATCGTCGACCCGTCGGCCTGCGGTTCCACCTTCTGACGGGCGTGGAAGCGCCAGCGCAGGGCGTCCTCGCGACCCTCGGGCGTGACGCGCAGGACCACGTCCTCGGTGTCGTCCTGGTAGATGCCGAAGCTCTCGTCCGCATAGGCCTGGAGGGAGAAGTCCTCGGGCCGGTCGGCCGCTCGTCCGGTCACCTCGGGCTCGAAGACCCGGTCCAGCCGCCAGTTGCGCGGACCCGTGCCCGCCCCGACCTCCTCGGCCACGAGGTAGTTCGAGCGACCGAAGAGGATGCCGTAGGGCGTCACCTCCCGGACACGGCCCGGCTGGGAGCCCCCCTCGTAGCGGAACCTCAGCGTCGAGAGCGCCTTCAGCGCCTCGCGGACGGCGGCGAGCACGGTCTCCTCCTCGAACGGCCGGGGACCGGCCTGCACGGCGATGGTCTCCGCCTGCAGGAGCGCCTCCAGGTCGGGGGCGAGCCGGCGGCGGGCCGAGGCGCGCATGGCCGACAGCACCTTCTGCTCCAGCGCACGGAGGGCCGCGGCGCGGGCGTGCGCCCCCTGCCGGTCCATCGCCTCGGCCGAGGCGGTCAGCGCGGCCAGCTCCTCGGCCGTCGGAGCCTGAAAGAGGCCGTCCAGACCCGACGGGATCCGGAACCGGCGCTCGCGCCCATCCTCGACCACCTCCATGGCGGGGAACACGGTCGCCACCGCATCGCGCATCCGCTCGACGGTCCGCCGCGCCACGCCCAGGCGCTCGGCCATCTCGTCGAGCGTGAGGCCCTCGGCCGTCCCGGCCAGCATCCGCGCGAGCTCCAGCAGTCGCGCGCCTTTTTCGTGCCTCATGGGAACGTGCGTCCGATTTTGTCGTAGCTGACAGACAAAACCAGAACCATCGACTTTCCGCAATGGAGAACGGACCGATGGCCTCCCGCTTCCAGCCCCGCCGCGCCACCTTCACCCAGGGCCGTCTGATCGGCGACCGTTTCGCGTCGTCACCGGGCCGCACGCATCCGCGGCCGGTCCAGGCGCCGCCGCCGGTTCGGCCGCCGCCTCCGGCCGCCCTGGTGGACGCGGTGCTGCGTTATCACGACGTGGAGCTCGACCAGGGCGGCGAGCGGACCCTGCTGCGCCTCTCGGAACGCCGCATGCGCGAGCCCGAGGTGGCCTCGGCCCTGGGCGCGGACGCATCCCGCGCCGCCCGCGTCGCGATCCTCTGGAACGAGCGCGAGAGCGAGATCATCCGGGTGCTCGAAGCCGCCTAGGGCTTCGGCTCACGCCGCGGGCGGCGGCGTGCCCTCGGGCCGATAGCTCGGCTGGTCGATGGCGATCTGGTCCCTGGCCATGGCCGCCAGCATCGGGAGCAGCCCGGGCGTTTCCACGCCCAGTTCGCCCGACCGGATTCGCTCGCAGAGCTCGGCGTTCAGCGCGGCGAAGTCGCCGTCGCTGCCCAGCACCTCCCGCATACCCTCCACGGCGCGGGCTTCGGCGGCCGGTCCCTGGGTCAGCTCGCGGTAGATCGTCGCCATGGCGTTGGCCGCGACGCGGGCCAGGAAGGCGTTGCGGGGATCCAGCGTCGGCCGGATCTCGTCGATCCACAGCCGGACCGACTCGGCGAGTTCCTCGGTGCGGGGATGGGTGATCAAAGGCCTTCCTCCAGCAGCACGACCAGGTCGGCTTCGGTCTCCGACACGCGGCGGCCGATCATCGGCCGCTCCACGGATTTGACCATGCCGTCGCGCCACGACAGGTACATGGTCAGGCACATCACGCCCCACCGCAGCGACCCCAACATCTGCCAGAAGCGCACGCGCGACAGCTCGATCGCCCGGCCGCCGGCCGCCCTGTAGCCCTCCAGCAGGTCGGCATAGTCGCCGAAGCCGCCGACGGGGCGGTCCGGACGCCCGAAGCGCCAGGAGTTGGTGCAGATCCACCCCATGTCCTCGGCCGGGTCGCCGACATGGGCCAGCTCCCAGTCCAGCACCGCGGCGACGCCCGCCTGCGGGTCGAACATGATGTTCCCGTTCCGGAAGTCGCCGTGCAGCAGGGTGGGCTCCACCGGAGCGGGCACATGCTTGCGGAGGTACTGGAAGGCCAGTTCCAGGATGGGCCGCTGGGCGCCGGTGGCGCGGTAGACCTCCTCGTAGCGGTCGAGCTCGATGGTCCCGTCGACCACCTTGAGGTTCATGTCGGCGGGCGGCGGCGTCTTGTGGATACCCCAGAGCGCTTCGCCGCACTGGCGCGCCAGCGCCGGCCGCACGGCGTCGAACCGCGGATCGGAGGTGATCTTGCGGCCCAGCGTCTCGCCGTCGACGCGGACCATGACGTAGGCCTCGCCGAGCCCGTCCTGCTCGTCGCAGATGTGCCGCACGGTCGGCACGCGCGCGCCGTTGGCGCCGGTAGCCTGGATGAGCCTCGCCTCGGTCTGGAGGCTGACCGAGCGGGCCGTTTCGGGATCGAAGGGCACGCTGCGGCGGCGCAGGATCAGGCGCTCGGCGCCGCCCGCGCCATCGAAGGCGAACGCCCACGTCTCCATGCTGGCGCCGCCCGAAAGGCGCTGGGCCTCGGTCAGCTTCGCCCCCTCCCCGCCCAGCCGCGCGGCGAGCGTCTCGAGGGCGGCACGAACATCAACGGTCATGACCCGGCGGAACCTTCCGGTTGGTCTAATCTGACCCCGATCTGGCGGGGTCGGGGGCGGCTTGTAAACGGTCCCCCGACGTCAAGCCCGCCCAAGGAAGCGTTGGGAGAACGGCCATGGACTTCAATATCCCCCAGGACATCCAGGACTACCTCGATGAGCTCGACCGCTTCATCGACGACGTCATCATGCCGCTCCAGCACGCGGACGATAACGACCGGTTCTTCGACCACCGCCGCGAGCACGCCCGCACCGACTGGGACAACAACGGCCTGCCCCGGCCGGAGTGGGAGCAGCTTCTCGCCAAGGCCCGCAAGCTGGCCGACGACGCGGGCCACCTGCGATATGCCTGGCCGGTCGAGATGGGCGGCAAGGGCGGCAGCCAGCTGGCCATGGCCATCATCCGCGAGCACCTGGCCGCCAAGGGCCTTGGCCTCTTCAACGACCTGCAGACCGAGCACTCGATCGTCGGCAACAACCCGTTCGTGCTGATGTTCAAGGAGTTCGCCACCAACGAGCAGTACGACCGCTACGCCGACGACCTGCTGAACGGCCGCATGCGCACCGGCTTCGGCCTGACCGAGCCCAACCACGGGTCCGACGCCACCTGGATGGAAACCCGCGCCGTCCGCCACGAGAAGGACGGCAAGCCGGGCTGGCTCATCAACGGCGAAAAAATGTGGACAACCGGAATGCACGTCGCGAACTACGTGATGTGCTTTGCGCGGACGTCCGGAAAGGACGGCGACGCCACCGGCATCACCTGCTTCATCGTCCCGGCGAACTCTCCCGGTCTCAAGATCGAGGAGTACCTGTGGACGTTCAACATGCCGACGGACCACCCGCGGATCAGCTTCACGGACGTCTGGATCCCGGAGGACAGCTACTGGGGGCAGATCGACCGGGGGCTGGGGATCGGGCAGTCGTTCGTGCACCAGAACCGGATCCGGCAGGCGGCGAGCTCGCTGGGCGCGGCGCAGTTCTGCATCAACGAGAGCGTGAAGTACGCCCGCACCCGCAAGCCGTTCGGCAAGGCGCTGGCCGAGAACCAGGCGATCCAGTGGCCGCTGATCGAGCTGCAGACCCAGTGCGAGATGCTGCGGCTGCTGATCCGCAAGACCGCCTGGCAGATGGACAACATGGAGCACAAGGAGATCGAGCGGACGATCTCGGACAAGGTGTCCATGTGCAACTACTGGGGCAACCGGCTCGTCTGCGAGGCGGCCGACCGGGCGATGCAGGTGCACGGCGGCATCGGCTATTCGCGCCACAAGCCCTTCGAGCACATCTTCCGCCACCACCGCCGCTACCGGATCACCGAGGGCTCGGAGGAGATCCAGATGCGCAAGGTGGGCGCCTATCTGTTCGGCTACCTGGGGCCGAAGCGGGCGGATCCGTTCTTCAAGGAACTGAACGACGCCGAGAAGGCCGCCCGGAGCGACTACGTCCAGCCGATCCCGGCGCACCACAACGCGTCGCGCTAGCGCATCGGGCCGCGGCCCTGGACCCTGGGTTCAGGCCGCGGCTTCCTGCGCGCCGTAGAGCCGGTCGAAGACCGGCGGCAGGCTGTCGGGCAGCCCCAGCAGCGGCCCCGACGACAGCAAGAGCACCACCTCGTCGCCCGACAGGCGGCTGAGCGCCTCGGTCGCCGCTTCGGCGCTCTCGACGCCCTCGACGGCGACGCCGGCGGCGGCCGCGCGGGCCAGGATCTCCGCGAAGCTCGACTGCAGGTGGGAGTCGGCGCCGTGCGTCGGCGGCGGGACCACCAGCACCCGGGCCGCACCCTCGAACACCGTGTCGTACCAGGGCAGCGCCTCGCGGTTGCGCCACGAGAAGGTGTGCGGCTCGAACACCACCGTCAGCGGCCGCGTGGGGTAGTGCAGCAGCATGGCCTCGATGGCCGAGCGGGCCTTCTCGTACGAGCTGCCGAAGCCTTCGACGACGGGCACGGCCGAGGTCCGGGTGAGGCGGTCGAGGCGCCGCCGGATGCCGGCGAAGCCCGCGACGGCGCGGACGAGGTCCGCCTCCGAGACCAGGCCGCGCTCGAGCAGATAGGCCGAGACGCCGACGATGTTCTCCACGTTGTGCTCGCCGAGGAGGCTGGTGGACATCGCCAGCCGCCGGCCCCCAGGCCCCACGAGCGTGAAGCGCGTGGTCTCGCCGAAGGCCACGTCCTCGCAGAACCACCCGTCACAGGGCGCCGTGTCGTACCAGACGATCCGCGCCGCGGACTCGCCGGCGATCGCCCGGATCGCCGGGTGCTCCCGGGCCACGAGCAGGCCCTCGGCCGGCGCCAGGCGCAGCAGCTCGCGGAACGGCGTCACATAGCTTTCGAGGGTCGGGAAGACGTTGACGTGGTCGTGGATCAGCGAGGTCAGGAGGATGTCGCGCGGGTGGTAGAGGACGAACTTCGAGCGCCGGTCGTTGGGCCCGACGATGTACTCGTCCCCCTCCAGGATCACCTCCGGGGCGTCGCCCCAGTGGCCGGTGTCGGGCAGGGACGGCGAGATCGCGCCGATCATCCAGCCGGCGTCGCTGCCGCTCTCGCGCAGGACGTGGGCCAGCAGCGCCGTGCAGGTGGACTTGCCGAAGGACCCCGCCACCACGGTGGTCTTCTTGAGGGCCGTGGCCTCGCCCACCAGCTCCGGGAAAGTCGTGACGCGGACGCCCCGCCGGCGGGCCTCCTGCACCTCGACGTTGCCTTCCCCGCCGAGCTTGGCGCTGGCCCCCAGGACCAGGATGTCGAGACCCGGCGGAAGATTCGCCGAATCGAATCGCCAGAAGACCGGGAAGCCCAGCCCCTCCACGTAGGTCGACATGGGCGGGAACGCCCCTTCGTCGGAACCCGTGATCTCGTGGCCGGCCTCGCGCATCATCAGCGCCGCCGCGGCCATGCCCGCGCCCGCGATGCCGGTGAAATGGATCCGCATCGGCCCTCTTTTCAAGCGACTAGCGTGCTGTGATCCCGCGATCCGCGGCCGGCGTCCAGTCCGGCGCGACAAGTCGCCGCCCGCGCGGGCCGGGCGTCGCCGGAAAGCGGTCCGTCGAGGCCTTTCCGCCGCGCGACGATCCTTAACCCAAGCTTAACCATGGACGCCGGACTCTCCTCGCGTCTTCCTTGAAGACACCCCACCATCACCAACTTTGTGTGGCCCGGCGTCCGCGCCGGGCCTCTTTTCGCGGGGACCTCGCGGGAGGCTTTCAGGCGTCTTGCGCAACCCCGCGGCCCGGCGTATACGCCCGCCCTCTCGATGAGATGATCCCCGATAGCTCAGCTGGTAGAGCAGTCGGCTGTTAACCGACTTGTCGCAGGTTCGAGTCCTGCTCGGGGAGCCATCGAGACCACGCTGCGGCGTTCAATCCCACCCCCTCTCCCAAGGCCGGCGGCCCTCTGAGCGGCTTCGCGCCCGTTCGGCGCCGTTGCAATGCGCCAGGCTTTGGAATTACCTCGGAGCACCGGGAAGAAGCGGTGTCCCGGTCAGGCTTCGGCCCAACCACCGCGCAGCCCGTCATGGGGACTTGCGCCATGGGTCGACCCCCCGAAACTTCATCAGCCCGCCGTCCCGCCGTGCCCATCGCAGAGGCGGCCAAGACCTGGGCCCGCATCGCCGCGCTCTCGTTCGGAGGCCCGGCCGGCCAGATCGCCGTGATGCACCGCATCCTCGTGGAGGAGAAGCGGTGGCTCGGCGAGCAGCGGTTCCTGCACGCCCTCAACTACTGCATGCTGCTCCCGGGACCCGAGGCGCAGCAGCTGGCCATCTACATCGGGTGGCTGATGAACCGGACGCTGGGCGGACTGATCGCCGGCATACTGTTCGTGCTTCCGGGCTTCGCGGCCATCATGGCGCTCAGCCTCCTCTATGCGCTCTACGGCGATGTCGGACCGGTCAAGGCGCTCTTCTTCGGGCTGAAGGCGGCGGTGCTGGTGGTCGTGGCGCAGGCCGTCGTCCGGGTGGGAGGCCGCGCCCTCAGGAACCGGGCGATGATCGCCATCGCCGCCCTCGCCTTCGTCGCCATCTACGCCTTCGACGCGCCCTTCCCCCTCATCATCCTGGCGGCGGCGGCCCTCGGCTACATCGGCGGGACCCTGCGCGCGGCGGCCTTCAGCGCCGGCGGCGGGCACGGGCCCAGGGCCGCCCACGAAGTGGCGGACGCCGACACCCTGCTTGGCGAAGAGACCCCCGACCACGCCCGGCCCGACCTCCGCTGGGCGCTGCGCATCGGCGCGGCGTTGGCGGCGCTCTGGCTCGCCCCCGTCCTCGCGCTCGGGTTCGGACTCGGCTGGAACCATGTCTTCACGGAAGTCGCCGTCTTCTTCTCCAAGATGGCGGTGGTCACGTTCGGCGGCGCCTACGCCGTCCTGGCCTACGTCGCCCAGGAGGCCGTGGCGACCTACGGCTGGTTGCGGCCGGGAGAGATGCTCGACGGTCTCGGCATGGCCGAGACGACCCCAGGCCCTCTGATCATCGTCACCCAGTTCGTGGGCTTCATGGCCGCCTTCAGGGGCGAAACGGGCCTGAGCCCGCTGGCGGCGGGCGTGCTGGGCGGCGTTCTCACGACCTGGGTGACCTTCACGCCCTGCTTTCTGTGGATCTTTCTCGGCGCGCCCTTCGTCGAGGCGCTGCGGGGCGCCCGGGCCCTGAACGCCGCGCTAGCCGCCATCACCGCCGCGGTGGTGGGCGTGATCCTGAACCTAGCGATCTGGTTCTCGCTGCACGTGCTCTTTCGCGACGTCCACGAGGTCACAGCCGGGCCTCTCGCTCTGGACCTGCCGAACCCCGCCTCGGTGGACCTCGCCAGCCTCGCGCTGACGCTGTTGGCGGCGGTCGCCGCCTTCCGCTTCAAGCTGGGCGTCATCCCGCTGCTTCTGGGCTGCGGACTGCTCGGCGTGCTGGCCTACGTAGCAGGGGTCGCACCCTGAGGCCGAGGGCCTTCGGGCGACAGGGCGTCAGCGCACCGTCGCCGCCATCGCCTCGTCCGCGAGACGCGCCGCGTCGATCATGCTGGGGGTCTCGCAGGCCGCCACGTACTCGCGGCGCAGACGGCGCACGAGCTCGGCGACGGTGGGGATGTCGTCGATGAGGTCGACGCCCTGCCCCGCGCTCCACAGGTTCTTCCAGGGGGCGACGCCGGGCGGAAGGTGATCGTGGCGCATGCCGCGGCCCAGGGGCTTGGGCAGGTTATCCGGATCGAGGCCGACCATGCGGATCGATTCGAGCATCCAGTTGGCGGGCACGCCCGCGATGTCGCCCGTGTAGATCAGGTCGGTGGAGGTCTGGCTCACCAGGAGCTGCTTGTACTCGGCCGGCGCATCGGCCTCCTGGGTGGCGATGAAGCGCGTGCCCAGGTAGGCGAGATCGGCGCCCAGGATCTCCCCGGCCCGGATCACGGCGCCGGTCGAGACGGCCCCGGCCAGCACCAGCGTCCCGTCGTAGATCGCCCGGATGCGGGGGATCAGCGCCAGGTGGGTGATCGTGCCCGAGTGCCCGCCCCCGCCGGCCCCGATGCAGTTGAGGCCGTCCGCGCCCGCGGCGATGGCCTTCTCGGCGAAGCGCAGGCTGGTGATGTCGTGGAACACCTTGCCGCCGAAGTCGTGGACCCGGGCGATCAGCTCGGTGGGATCCCCGCCGACGCTGATCACGATCTCGACGCCGTACTTCGCGCAGACGGCCATGTTGGCGGCGAGTTCGTCCGGGGGCATCCGCGTCGGATAGTTGACGGCGATGGGCGCCACGCGCGCGTCCCGGTGGGCGTCGCGATGGCGCTTCAGCGCATCGCTGATCTCGGCGAGCCAGGCCTCGAATTCCTCGAAGCTGCGGGCGTTCTGGCGCGGCAGCCCGCCGATGACGCCGGCCTTGCAGGCCTCGCGCACCAGGGCGGGCCCGGTCACCAAGAACATCGGCGCGCAGATCGCCGGGATCGTCAGGCCGGCGCGGATCTTCGGGTCGAGCGCCACCCTAGTACCCCGCCGTCCGGCCGGTGGGCGCGCCGTCCACGATCTGGTCGAGGTATTCCGACAGCCCGTAGCCCACCAGGTCGCCGCAGCGGTATTCGGTCATCCCCTCGGTGATGCGGGTGGTGAGTTCCCGGCCGTCCGGCGCGGTGCGGCGGTTCCGGAGCGGGATCAGCGACACGACCTTGCCGGTGACCTCGTAGCGGTCGCCCGCCTCCGTCTTCACCTTGGCCCGCAGCGCCGTCTGGTAGTCGTTCTCGTCCCAGTCGCTCTCCATCACGCACTCTTCGATGAGGTCGTAGCGGCCGTCCTTGAAGACCATGCCGCCCTGGCGCGCGCCGCCCTTCCCGTCGCCGATCACCGACAGCATCATCCCGAAGTCGCGGCCGAAGTTCATCGGGCACCAGCGGTACCAGTCGATCGCCTGCCAGTGCCGCGGTCCCCACGACTTGTCGCGCAGTCCGAAGCCCGAGAGCTCGAACCGCTCGTCGCCCACGGTGATCACGCCCGAGGCGGCGCAGTGCTGCTCGTAGTGCGCCTTGGCGAACGACTTCTCGGGGTCGATCTCGATCGGCGAGCCGTCGGCCTTGACGGTCTCGCCGCCGTACATGGGCGACACGCCCTCGTAGTCCAGTTCGACCGTGCAGGGGACGGACGGGTTCTCCCGGTACGCCTTCTTGGGGTCGGCCATCTCGTGCGGCCGCTCCAGCAGCAGGGCCTTGCCCGAGAAGCTGACCCGCAGGCGCTTGAAGGGCTCGACCACCTCGACCTTCAGCCCGCCGGCGGCCATCTCCCTGTTGCCCTCGATGGCGGGCCGCCCGAACGTGAAGGCGATGCGCCCGTCCGGCAGGTAGATGCAGACGCTGATCTCGGCGTAGTTCTCGTTCGGCCGGTTGCCGATGCGGAACCAGCCGCCTGTCTTCTTCCCGGGATCGAAGACGTTGAAGTACATGCTTTCGTTGTAGTTCTTCGCCTCGCCGGGATCGTGCGGGAACTCGTCCTGCGGTTCGAGGCGGGTCTTGAAGCCTGCGGGCGCCTTGGCCATCGGGTCCTCCCCTGGATGTCTGGGCCTCAGGCTAAGGCCCGTGACGCGGGGGAACGGCAAGCCTGTTGATCACTTCCGTGGATCGCCGCCCCGCGGCGCGTCCGCGGGACGACGCCGTTTTCAGCGGGTGTGGTCGAAGATGACGTGCTCGCGGCTCATGAAGAGGCGGGACCTGTCCATCTGCACGAAACGGCGCTCGTCCTCCACGAGGGCCATGGCCGCGTCCCGGGCCTCCTCGAGGGTCGCCGAGGGCTGGGCGTCGGGATCGACCCAGACCTCGGTGATGCCGTCGAGCGGCGGCTCGTAGTTGCGGCCGGCCTGCATGCCGGCGTTGACCTCGGGCGCGATGGCGTGGCTCTGCACGTACCTGGCCATCCTCAGCGGACCGGCGAAGCTCGCCACCAGCGGGCCGTGGTCGCGCAACCAGGTGTCGTGGCATTCCGCCTGGGTCAGGCCGTCGCGCCGCGTCAGCAGGTAGGTGGCCTTGGGCGCGCCCGGCGCCGGACCTCGGCCGCCGGTGTGGTCGAAGATCAGGTGCTCTTCGGTGAGGAACACGGCGGATTTCTCGAAGTCGATGAACTTCGCCTCGTCCTCGGCGAGGATCCGGCCGGCCGCCTGGCCCTCGGGCGTCGCATAGGCCGCCTGGAAATCCTCGAGCGAGTCCCACCACACCTCGGTGAGGCCGTCGGCGCGGGGCCGCATGCCGCGCACCGCGCGCATCCCTTCGCTGGCCTCCTCGTCGATCGGGTGGCTCTGGACGTACTTGCGCAGCCTCAGGGGCCCGGCTTGGGCCGCCACCAGCGGCCCGTGCTGCTCCAGCCAGTACTTGCGGAAGGCCTCCTCCGAGAGCTCCGCACGCCGGACAATGACGTAGACCAGCTTGATCATCGCGCGCCTCCAACCATGGCGCGAAGTGCGCGCGCCGGACGGGACGTCCGTCAAGAAAAACAGCGCCCTGCCTGACGCAGCGTCGCCCGGCGAATGGCGCATCATGGTCCGACGAGAACGCCACCCGGAGGAGGTCCGCCATGTCCCGCATGCCCCTGGTCGAGCCGGAAGCCCTGCCGCCCTACCTGAAGGCCATCCACGACGCGACGCCCGAGGAGAACTGGATCGGCCGCCATTTCGCCCGCGCCTTCGCTCCGAACGAGGCGCTGGTGCAGGCCTACCAGGCCTTCTACCACCCGTGGCACACCGGCGGCGCGGGCGTGCTGGAGCCGCGGCTGAAGGAGCTCGTGCGGCTGCGCATCGCCACGCTCAACGGCTGCGTCCTGTGCAAGACCGTGCGCATGGCGCCCGAGGTGGTGGCCGAGACCGAGGCGGCCTCCGGGGTCGACGACGCCGACAACGCCGGCTTCACGCCGCGCGAGCGCGCCGCGATCCACTTCGCCGAGAAGATGGCCCTGGACCACCACAACATCGGCGACGACGACGTGGCGTTCATGCGCCGGCACTTCAGCGACGCGGAGTTCCTGGAGCTGGCCATGATGACCGGCCAGTACATCGGCTTCGGCCGCGTGCTCGCGATGCTGCAGCTCGAGATCGCGAGCTGCCCGATCTGACGCCCGTCAGGCGGCGGTGTAGCCGCCGTCGACGACCAGTTCGGACCCGGTCATGAAGCTGGACTCGTCGGACGCCAGGAACACGATGGCGTCCGCGATCTCGCGCGGGACGCCCAGCCGGCCCATGGCGTGGCGCGAGATGATCATGTCGCGCATCTCGTTCTCGTTCTCGGACTCGCGCATCACGTTTATGACCATGGGCGTCTCGATGAAGCCCGGGTGCACCGAGTTCACCCGGACGCCGGCGGGCGCGAGTTCCAGCGCGACGGCCTTGGTCAGCAGCGCCACCCCGCCCTTAGAGGCGCAGTAGGCCGCTGCCCCCGGCAGTCCCACCTTCCCCAGGATCGAGGACAGGTTGATGATCGAGCCGCCGCCCTGCGCCGCCATCACGGGCGCGGCATAGCGGACGCCCAGGAAGGTGCCGTCGAGATTGATGCCGACGATGCGCCGCCAGCCTTCGAACGTGGCTTCGAGGATCGGCTGGCCGCCGCTGCCGACCCCGGCCGAGTTCACGAGCACGTCGAGGCGTCCGAACCGCGCCACGGTCTCGGCCACCACCTCGGCCCAGCGGGGCTCGTCGACCACGTCCTGGCTCAGGAACGCCGCGACGCCGCCCTCGGCCAGGATCTCGTCGGTCACGCCCTGCCCCGCCTCGGCGGCGAGGTCGGTGAGCATCACCTTGGCGCCCTCCCGCGCGAGCCGGCGCGCGCTCTCGGCCCCCAGCCCGGATGCGCTCCCGGTGACCAGCGCAACCTTTCCCTGAACCCTGCCGCCCATGCGTGACGCCTCCCCTTCAGCGCGCCCTCTGTAGACGGGCTAGCGGCTGTCGCTACGTCATCCGCGGCGCGACGACGCGCACGCTACCACACCCCCACGTTCGGCATGGAGGCCCACGGCTCGGCGGGCGGCAGCGCCGGTCCGGCCTGGAGCAGCTCGATGGAGATGTTGTCGGGCGAGCGGACGAAGGCCATGCGGCCGTCGCGCGGGGGCCGGTTGATCACCACGCCCGCGTCCTTCAGGCGCTGGCAGACGGCGTAGATGTCGTCGACCGCATAGGCGAGGTGCCCGAAGTTGCGCCCGCCCGTGTAGGCCTCCGGGTCCCAGTTGTAGGTCAGCTCGACCATCGGCGCCTTGCGCTCGCGGGCGAGATCCTCGTCGCCGGGCGCGCAGAGGAACACCAGCGTGAACCGCCCGCCCGGGTTCTCCGACCGCGAGACTTCCTTAAGTCCGAGCTTGTCACAGTAGAAGGCGAGCGAGGCGTCGAGGTCGGTCACGCGGACCATGGTGTGCAGGTACTTCACGAGCGGATCTTCCGTGGCTGGAGGTGGTTGCGACGTGACGTTCCGAAGGCCGCGTCGGTCAGGCGGCCGACGCGAAACGCCACAACGTTGCAATCGCCGAACATTCTCGCCAATTAGAGCGGGCGCGGTTCGTGACCGCAAATTCATTTGCGCTCGGATACCGCCGGCATCACAAGCACGGCAGGCCGCAACAAGTCGGCGACACGGGCGTGGCTGGGGCTGTACGCGTCCGCATCTGGATCCGGGGACCAACGCCTTATGCGCCTGAAGCCGCAGTACGTCTTTGTCATCGCCGTCGGCGTCGTGCTGGTCATCGCCTTCCTCGTCGGATCGCTCTTCGGCGGAGACAGCCGCAAGGCCGAGGCCAAGGCCCCAACGGCCGCGCAGGCCGGCCCGCCCAGCGTCCAGGTGGTCGTGACGCCCGAGCAGATCCGCGAGACCCAGGTCATCATCCGCGGTCGCACGGAAGCCGCGCGCACCGTGGTCGTGCGCTCCGAGACGGCGGGCGTGGTCTCGTCGACCCCCGCGGCGGAAGGCTCGTTCGTCCGCCGGGGCCAGGTGCTGTGCCGGCTCTCCGTCGACGCGCGGCAAGCCTCCCTGGACCAGGCCCGCGCGAACCTGCGGTCGCGCCAGCTTCAGCGCCAGGCGGCCCAGCAACTCGCCGAGAAGGGCTATCGGTCGCAGACGCAGGTGCTGGAAGCCCAGGCGAACCTCGACGCGGCGCAGGCGCAGGTCCGCGCCGCCGAGATCGCCCTGGCCCAGGTGAACATCACGGCGCCGTTCGCGGGCGTGTTCGATCGGCGCGACGCCGAGATCGGCACGTATCTGTCCCCGGGCCAGCCGTGCGGCACGATGATCGAGCTCGATCCCCTGGTCGTCGTCGCGGACGCGCCCGAGACCGAGGCCTCCCGTCTGCGGCTGGGCGCGCCGGCCACGGCGAAGCTGGTGAGCGGCCAGGTGCTGAACGGCCGCGTCCGCTACGTCGCCCGCGACTCCGATCCCCAGACGCGCACCTACCGCGTGGAGATCGCCGTCGCGAACCCGGGCAACAGCGTGCGCTCCGGCCTGTCGGCCGAGCTCCGGGTCGGCGCCGGCGCCGGCGCCGCGCATCTGGTGCCGGTGTCCGCCCTGGTGCTGGACGCCTCGGGCCGGCAAGGCGTCCGTCACGTGCTGCCGGACAACCGGGTGGCCTTCGCGCCGGTGACGGTGCTGGAGGAAACGCCCCAGGGCATGTGGATATCCGGGCTGTCGGGGCAGGCGCGTGTGATCACGGTCGGCCAGTCGTTCGTGGCCGACGGGCAGAAGGTTCGCGTCGCCCAGGCCCGCTAGGCCGGCGGCTTCGGCGTCCCGGTGGGCGCCGGCATGGCGTTTGAGATACTTTGGGGCGCGCGCCCGGCGCGCAGCTCCGGGAGAGCAAGATGATCGGTCCGCTCATCGACGGAGCCATCAAGCGGCGGAAGGTGGTCCTGGGGGTCACCCTCATCGCCGCGCTCTTCGGCCTGTTCGCCTACCTGAACATGCCGCGCGAGTCCGAGCCGGACATCGACCTGCCGTACATCTCCGTGATTGTGCCCTACCCCGGCGTCTCGCCGGAGGACTCCGAGCGCCTGCTGGTCAAGCCGCTGGAACTCGAACTGCAGACGATGGAGGGGATCGAGTCGATGAACGCGGTGGCCCGGCAGGGCGCGGCCGTGGTCACGCTCGAGTTCGAGGCCGACTTCGACAAGGACAAGGCGCTGGAGGACGTCCGCGCCAAGGTGGACCTGGCCCGCGGCAAGTTCCCGCCCGATGCGGAAGAGCCGATCATCGAGGAGAACAACTTCTCGGGCGAGCCGATCATCGGGATCGTGATCTCGGGCGCCGCGCCCGAGCGCGAGCTGCACCGCATCACCACGGCGCTGAAGGAACGCCTGGAAGGCACCGAGGGCGTGCTCGAGGTCTACATGGCCGGGGGCCGCGAGGAGGTGCTCGAAGTCACCATCGATCCCCTCCGGATGGAGGCCTACAACGTCACCACCGGCGAGGTGGCGCAGGTCATCGGGCGCAACAACCAGCTGGTGCCGGCGGGCAACCTGCGCTCGGGCGCCGGCCAGTTCGCCGTGAAGGTGCCGGGCGTCGTCGAGAAGCCAGCCGACATCCTGGCGCTGCCGATCAAGAAGGCCGGCGACCGCATCATCACCATGGGCGACATCGGCGACGTGCGCCGCACGTTCAAGGAAGCGAGCACGGTCAGCCGGTTCAACGGACAACCCGCCTTCATCCTCGAGGTCTCCAAGCGCGGCGGCGCCAACATCCTGGAGACCGTCGAGATCGTCCGCAAGGCGACCGAGGCCGAGGCCAAGAAGTGGCCGTCGACGGTGAAGCTCGACTACCTGTACGACGAGAGCGACTTCATCGGCCGCACCCTGGTGGTGCTGGAGTCCGGCCTGCTGATGGCCAGCCTGCTGGTGATGATGATCATCGTGGCCAGCCTGGGCATCCGCCAGGGCCTGATGGTGGGCGCCTCGATCCCGATCTGCTTCCTGCTGGCCTTCCTGATCATGACCGGCATGGGCGTCACGCTGAACATGATGGTGATGTTCGGCCTCGTGCTGGCGGTCGGCATCCTGGTCGACGGCGGCATCGTGGTGGTGGAGTATGCCGACCGGCGCATGGCCGAGGGCCTGCCCAAGACCGAGGCGTTCACCGCGGCGGGCAAGCGGATGTTCTGGCCGGTGGCGAACGGCACGCTCACCACCCTCTGCGCCTTCGTGCCCTTCATGTTCTGGAACTCGATCGCCGGGAAGTTCATGAGCTTCCTGCCGCTGACCCTGTTCTTCGTGCTGGGCGCCTCGATCTTCGTGGCCCTGATCTTCACCCCCGCGCTGGGCTCAATCTTCGCGCGCAAGGCGGCCGTGGACGAGAAGCACCTGGCCGAGATCGCCAAGTCCGAGCACGGCGACCCGCGCGAGATGAAGGGCTTCATGGGCTGGTACGCCCGCAGCCTGACGGCGATGACGCACCACCCCACCCGGACGTTCCTCGCGGGCTTCCTGATTGTGGCGGCGATCTTCGTCTGGTTCGGCAACACCAAGCACCGGACCGAGTTCTTCTTCTCCGACGAGCCCGAGTTCGTGCAGGTGTTCGTCAAGGCGCGCGGCAACCTCTCGCCCGAGGCGCAGGACGCCCTCACGCAGCAGGTCGAGCAGCGGCTGGCGGGCGTGAAAGGGGTCGAGTCCCTCTACGTCCGCTCCGGCGGGTTCTCGTCGAACGGCGGGCCCAACTCGGCGCCCAACGACACCGTCGGCCGCATCCGGGTCGACTTCGTGGACTACGAGGAACGGCTGGAACTCGGGCTCTCGGGCTACGACATCGAGAACGCCGTGAAGGCGCGGCTCGGCGAGGTCGCCGGGCTCCAGCTCGAGGTGCGCGGGCCGCAGAACGGGCCGCCGGTGGGCAAGGACATCCAGGTCCAGCTCTCCAGCCACGATCCGGCGCAGCTGAACGCGGCCGCCGACCTGGTGATGGCGCAGCTCACGGCGGACAACCAGCTCAAGGAGCTGGAGGACAACCGCACCTCGCCCGGCATCGAATGGAACCTGGCCGTGGACCGGCAGGCGGCCGGGCGCTACGGCGTCGACGTCCTGTCGGTGGGCCAGACCATCCAGTTCCTCACCGGCGGCGTGCTGATGGGCCGGTTCCGGCCGGACGACGCCGAGGACGAGCTGGACATCCGCGTCCGCTTCCCGCCCAGCGCCCGCAACGTCGCCGCGCTCGAGCAGCTGAAGATCACGACGCCCCAGGGACCGGTTCCCGCGAGCTACTTCATCAAGCGGGTCCCGGCGCAGCAGGTCACCCAGATCCAGCGGCGCGACGGCCAGCGGCTGGTGATCGTGCAGGCCAACACCATCGACAAGGACAAGGTCCCTCCGAACCTCAAGATCGACACCCTGCGCCCGGCGCTGGAGAAGGCCCTGGAGCCCTACAACGCGGTGACGTGGAAGTTCATCGGGGCGGACGAAGAGGGCCAGGAAGCCGTCGGCTTCTTCGCCGCGGCCATGGCCGCCAGCCTCTTCATGATGTTCGTGATCCTGCTCTGGCAGTTCAACAGCTTCTACGGCGTGGTCGTCACGCTCTCGGCGGTGATCCTCTCGACCGTGGGCGTCCTGCTCGGGGTGCAGGTCAACCTGGGCAACACCTTCCCGTACATATCGGTGATCATGCTGGGCACGGGGGTCGTGGCGCTGTTCGGGGTGGTCGTCGGCCACAACATCGTGCTGGTCGACACCTTCTATCACTTGAGACACGCCGGCTATCCGGCCGACGAGGCGGCGATCCGAGCGGCGGCGCAGCGGTTCCGGCCCGTGGTGCTGACCACCCTGGTGACCGTGGTCGGGCTGCTGCCGCTGATGTTCCAGATCCACCCGAACTTCCACACCCTGCACCTCGAGTACAAGGCGCCGGGGTCGACCTGGTGGGTGCAGCTGTCGGCGTCCGTGGTGTGGGGGCTGTCGTTCGCCACGCTGCTCACGCTGGTGCTCACGCCCGTGATGCTGGCGGCGCCCAAGGTCTATTCGCGGCGGTTCGGCTGGTTGCGGGACCGCGCCATCCGCCGGCCGGCGGCGGGTGGACGGAAGTCCGTGGCGGATGACGGCCGGGACAGCCTGCCCAAGGCGGCGGAGTAGGCCGGCGTTCGCCTCCGTAACACTCCCTAGGGGGGCGACCCGAATGGTGGAAGTCCGGGCGGAGGCGTAACTCCCTCCGTTGCCGGCGCGACCCTCCGCGGCGGCGCGTAACCGGAGTTCCCCGATGACCCCTCCCCTCATCGATCTTGCCGTCACCCATCGTCCCCGCGGGGCGTCGGACCGGATCGCCTTCGGCTTCGTGAAGGCGCTGCGGTTCTGCGCCGACACCTTCTTCGCCAGGCGCTACGGGCACCGCGCGGTGGTGCTGGAGACCGTGGCCGCCGTGCCCGGCATGGTCGGCGCCACGCTCAATCACCTGAAGTGCCTGCGCCGGATGTGCGACGACCGCGGCTGGATCAAGACGCTCATGGACGAGGCCGAGAACGAGCGCATGCACCTGATGACGTTCATCGAGGTGGCCAGGCCCACCGCGTTCGAGCGCTTCGTCGTCGTGGCCGCGCAGTGGGTGTTCTACCTGTTCTTCTTCGGCCTCTACCTCGTCAGCCCGAAGACCGCGCACCGTGTGGTCGGCTACTTCGAGGAGGAGGCGGTGATCAGCTACACCCACTACCTCGCCGAGATCGACGAAGGCCGCTCGCCGAACGTCCCCGCCCCGGCGATCGCGCGGCGCTACTGGAACCTGCCGGCCGACGCCACCCTGCGTGACGTGGTGCTGGTGGTCCGGGCTGACGAGGCGCACCACCGCGACGTGAACCACGGCTTCGCCGACGAACTGGCCGGCCTCGCCCCGCCCGTGAAGATCCCGGCCGCCTGGCCGCACGAACAGCTGGAGCCGCACTGGCGCGAGGCGGCCTGATGGACGCGCGACCCCGCGTCGGCCCTGGCCAGGAGGTCGGGGTCGACGAGGCGATGATCCGGCGCCAGGTGCACACGTTCTACGGACGGGTGCGCCTGGACCCCGTCCTGGGCCCGATCTTCAACGCCGCCGTCGACGACTGGGACGAGCACCTGGCCAAGCTCTGCGACTTCTGGTCCTCGGTGCTGCTGATGACCGGCCGCTTCAAGGGCTCGCCCATGGCGGCCCATTCCCGGCGCCCCGAGATCGCCCGCGAGCACTTCCCCCTGTGGCTGGATCTCTTCGAGCGAACCGCCCGCGAGACGTGCCCGCCGGCGGCCGCCGACCTCTTCATGGAGAAGGCCCGGATGATCGGCCGCAGCCTGTCGCTGGGTCTGGCGGTGAGCCGTGGCGAGATCCCGCCGCTCGACGCCTAGGCGGCCAAGGACCGGCGTCGCCGGAGCATCGTCCCGGCCAGTCCGAAGCCTGTGATCATGATCGCCCAGGCGCCCGGCTCCGGAACCCCGGCCGCGGGGTTGATCGCCTCGGGCGTGAGCACGCCATTTCAACAGCTTCCAACCTTCCCCGCGAATGCCGGGACCCAGATCCACGTGCGAGAACGTGATTGGAAGGGCTCCCAACCCACGGAACCCAAAGCCACTCCACCTGGATCCCGGCCTTCGCCGGGACGGCCGGGTACTCAGTACCTGGTCCCCGGCGACGTCAGGCGATCTTGGCTGCGATCTCGGCGGCGAGGGCCTTCAGCTCTTCCATGTCGGCCATGCCGCCTCCGGCGTGCCGGCCGAGGGGGACGCCGTCCCAGCGCGGGATGATGTGGAAGTGCAGGTGATACACCGTCTGGCCCGAGGCGGCGCCGTTGAACTGGCTGATCATCACGCCGTCGGGCCTGAGCGCGGCGCGCACGGCCTTGGCCACACGCTGGACGCCCAGCATCAGGGGGCCGACCATCTGCGGTTCCTCCTCCAGGAAGTTGCGCGCCGTCGAATGCTTGGGGATGACCAGCGTGTGCCCCTTCGCCTGCGGGAAGACGTCCATGAAGGCGAACACGTGATCGTCCTCGAAGACGCGCACGCAAGGCGCCTCGCCGCGCAGGATCTTGGCGAAGATGTTGGCTGGGTCGTAGGTCCCGTCCAGGCTCATGGCGCACCTCCGAGATGGCGCCGCCTCGGTAGCAATCGCCGCCGCCCGCGAAAAGAACCTAGCTCACGCCGACGGTGATCGTGATCTGCTCCTCGGGCGTGGGCGGGACCCCGTCCTTGCGGCGGTAGACGAAGGTGAGTTGCTGCGAGCCGGGCTGCGCGCCCACGAAGTCGAAGACATCCACCGCCATCGCGCCGCCCGGCGGCTGTTCGGTCTTGCGGCCGACGGTTTTCAGCGCCGTGTCGGCCGGCGGCGCCTGAAGCACCCAGGCTCCGTGCGCGGGGCTCTGGTTGGCCCAGCGGACCTGCATGGGCTGGTCCACCGATATCGCCACCGTGTCACCGTTCTTGGGCGTGTCGAGCACCGTCGGGATCGGGGCGCAGGCCGCGAGGCCCAGCATGATCGCGACCGATAGTCCCACAATCGTCGACTTCATTCGCCGTCTCCCCGAGCATCACTCGAGGCTGGCGCCTTTACGGCGCGGACGTCGTTGACTCCGATCAAGCTGGCGCAACGAGGCGGCCGCCGCGTCCCGCGCTCCGCTGCCCCTTCAGCATTCAACCTGCGGGGGAAGCTGCTTGCGGACTCGGCGCCCGCTCAACAGTTTCCGGCCGACACGGCTCCACGGCGGAGCCGCCTGGGGGAATATCGAAAATGCTTATGTCCAAGGCTCTCGCGGGCATCGCGCTCGGCCTGGCGCTGATCGGCGCCGGTTCGACGGCGGCGGCGCAGTCCTACTCGAACACGGCCAACGGCGGCTCCATCTCGCCGTTCGGGACGCCGAACACGAACACCTACGGCGAGGTCTTCACGGCCCACGTCACGGGCACTCTGGACAGCTTCAGCCTGTACCTGAACGGGCCTATCGGGGGCACGCTCTTCGGCGGCATCGGCGTGTGGAACGGCAACGGCATCTCGAGCGTGCTGTACCAGAGCACCGCCGTCGCCGCGGACCACGCCGGCGCCTACACGTTTGGGCCGAACCTCGACGTGACGTCGGGCCAACTGCTCATCGCCTATCTGACGACCTTCGGCGCCGACAACACGGGTCAGGGCACCACCACGATGCCGACGGCCACGAACGGGCCTGCCGGCTTCGAATACTTCGCCTTCAACAATGGCCCGGCAAACGCGTCGACCTGGGACAACTTTCTGGGGACGGGCTACGACGTTCGCCTGGACCTGACCTACGGCGCCTCAAGCGGCGCCATCCCGGAGCCGGGGACGTGGGCCTTGATGATCGCCGGTTTCGGCGGTGTCGGCGCCATGATGCGCCGGCGCCGGGCGGTCATCGCCTAGACCTTGCGCCATCGCAGGCGTTGACGGGAAGGCCGCCCCTCGGGCGGCCTTCTGCATGTCAGCTCCCCTCCTTGAAGGGCGAGAAGGCCTCTTCCAGCCACTCCATCTCCTGGTCCACCGCCGCGCGCTCCTGGGCCAGGAAACGCTCCACGGGGCCCCGAAGGGCCGGATCGGCGATCCAGTGGGCCGAGAACACCGGCTTCGGCAGGTACCCGCGGGCGATCTTGTGCTGGCCCTGCGCGCCGGCCTCGACCCGCGGCAGCCCGTGCGTGATCGCCCACTCGATGGCCTGGTAGTAGCAGAGCTCGAAGTGCAGGAACGGGATGTCCTCGACGCAGCCCCAGTGGCGCCCGTAGAGCCCGTCTTCGCCGATCAGGTTCAGCGCGCCCGCCACCCATCGGCCGCCGCGCCGGGCCATGACCAGCAGGACCCGGTCGGCCATCCGCTCGCCCAGCAGGGAGAAGAAGAGCCGCGTCAGATAGGGCCGCCCCCACTTGCGCGACCCGGTGTCCATGTAGAAGCGGAAGAACGCGTCCCAGTGCGCCTCGGTGAGATCCGACCCCGTCAGCCGGTGGATCTCGACCGCCGCCTGCGCCTCGCGCCGCTCCCGGCGGATCGTCTTGCGCCGGCCGGACGAGAGGGCCCCGAGGAAGTCCTCGAAGTCGCGATAGCCCGCGTTCTGCCAGTGGTACTGTTGCCCCTCGCGCCGACCCAGCCCCTTGGCGCCCAGCCAGGTCCACTCGGCCTCGGTCACGAAGTTGAGGTTGAGGCCGGAGGCGCCGTAGCGCTCGCAGAGCTGAAGCCCGCCTGCCAGGAGGATCTCGCGCGCCGCGTCGGCGTCGACGTCGGGACGGCAAAGCAGGCGAGCGCCGGTCGCCGGCGTGAAGGGCGCCGCGCAAAGCAGCTTGGGATAGTACCGGCCGCCCGCACGCTCGTAGGCGTCGGCCCAGGCGTGGTCGAAGATGTACTCCCCCTGGCTGTGGCTCTTGAGGTAGAGCGGCATGACCGCGGCCACCCTCCCCTGCTCGTCCTCGACCGACAGGTGCTGCGGCCCCCAGCCCGTCCGCTCAACCGCGCACTCCGCCTCCTCCAGGGCGTTGAGGAAGTCGAACCGGATGAAGGGATTGCCGGCGTAGGCCGGGTTGTCGGCGCAGGCGTCCCACCCCTCGCGGCCGATCTCGGCGATGCGGCGCGCCACGCTCACCGCCGGCCTCAATGTCACGCGGCGGCGTCCTGGGCCGGGTGGAAGCCCTCGAAGATCAGGTTGTCGCAGCTGTCCCTGACCGCGTCCCACTGCGCAGGCTCACGCACGGTCCAGGCCACCACGGGCATGCCCTGGGCCCTCAGCTGTGCGGCGCGGGGGTGCGGGAGGACGTCCAGCCCCAGCGCCAGGAAATGCGGCCGGGCCAGGTCCACCTGTTCGAGGTCGCGATACGCCCGGCGCTGGTCGGCGGCCATGTCGGCGGGACGATCCCACGACCAGCTGTCGAGGCCGCGCAGCACACCCGGATAGCGCTCGGCGAACCAGGCATGGCTGTAGGGGTTGAACCCGATGACGCAGAGCGGCCCGTTGTGGTCGCCGATCACCTCGTGCACCCGCTGTTCCAGGGGGCCCACTTCCCCGAACGGGGTCTTGAGTTCGACGTGGACCATCGCGCGGCGGCCGACGAGGGCCAGCGTCTCGAGCAGGGTCGGGATGCGCTCGTCCGTGCCGGCCAGCCGAATCTCGGCCAGGTCGGCGGCCGTGTAGTCGCGGATGCGGCCGTCGCGGCCGGTCATCCGCTTCAGGCGATCGTCGTGGAACACCACCGCTTCGCCGTCGGCCGAGAGCTGGACGTCCAGCTCGATGCCATAGCCGGCCGCGCAGGCGGCCTGGAACGCGCCGAGGGAGTTTTCGGGGGGACCGTCCGGGCTCCACAGGCCGCGATGTGCGATCGGCGGGTGAAACAGCAGCTCCCAGGCCTGGCCGAACCGAGCGTTCACCGCACCTGCACCACCGCATCGACCTCGACGGCGAAGTTGAGCGGGAGACGGTAGACGCCCACGGCCGACCGGGCGTGCCGGCCCGCATCGCCGAACGCGTCGACCATCACGTCCGAGCAGCCGTTCACGACCTTGGGAATGTCGAAGAAGCCCGGGCCCGCCTGCACGAAGCCGCCCAGCTTCACAACCTGCACCACGCGATCGAGGTCGCCGGCGCACGCGGCGTTCATCTGCGCCAGCAGGTTGATGCCGCAGATCCGGGCGGCCCGGATGGCGGTCTCGAGGTCGACGTCCTCGCCGACGACGCCCCGGACCCCGCCGCCGGCGTCGACCGACACCTGGCCCGAGATGTGGACCAGCTCGCCGATGCGCACGAACGGCACGTAGTTGGCGACCGGCGCGTTCGGGGTGGGCAGTTCGATGCCGGCCTGGGCCAGGCGTTCAGCGACCTTGGACATGGGGAGACGTCTAGCGCCGGCCCCCGGAAAGCAAAAGGCCTGAGCCCCGCAAATGACCCCGGCCAAGCAAAGGCCGGCCCCGAAGGACCGGCCCCAGCTTACGCGGTACTGAAGACGTCAGGCCTTAGCGGACGGCCTGGAACTTCTCGACGGTCGCGGTGACGCGCTCGTTGAGCGGCTTCATGGACTCCTTCACCGAGGCGGACACGGTGTCCGACATCTTGGCGAACTCGGCCATGTAGGTCTCGAGGGCGGTCTTGGCGAAGCTGGTCTGCAGCTCGACCACTTCCTGGACGCTCTTGGCGCCGGCGAGCGACTTGGCGGCCGACACCTGGGTGTCGAAGACGGCCTTCGAGAAGGCCATGGCCTGGGCGCCGAGCGCTTCCGCGCCACGCGCCGAGGCGGTGGCCGACGCGACGACGGCTTCGAGGTTCTTCTTGGAGTGGGCGTTCAGCTCGTTCAGCGCGGCGAGGCTCTTCTCGACGCCTTCCTTGAAGGCGACGTTGGTGGCGGCGGTGAACTGCTCGGCGGTGGTCTTGGCGGCTTCGGCGACGGCCATGGGAGGCTCCTGTGGGGTCGGGGGGCGGACGGTTCGGCGGGGCTGTTCACCCCGTATGACGATCCTGGTTATCTCATGCTGCACTGCACAAGTCAACGCATTATTGTGCACTGCAACATGACCCGCTCCGGCCGCACTGCGGCGTGCCTCGGCAGCGCCTATCGCGCCTCGACGGACGGGCTGCGGCAATTGCGCCCGTTCAATCCTTGTTTACTCTCATGAAAGGGTGAGGCGAGCATGCTACCGACTCTCCCGGGTGGCGTGTGGCCATCTCAACGCTTAACGACGGACGACGCATGATCCAGCACGCCCGCCGCCTGTTCCTCGCCATTGGCCTGGCCCTCGCCGCGTCCCTGGGCGGAGCGGCTCCAGCCGCCGTCGCGCAGGTCCCCTACCTGCAGCTCATCCCGCAGAACTCGTCGAAGTATGCGTCCATCGTGGTGGACGCGAAGACGGGAGAGGTCCTGTACGCCAAGCGCGCCGACGCCCCGCGCTATCCGGCGTCGATCACCAAGGTGATGACCCTCTACCTCACGTTCGAGGCGCTCTCGGCGGGCCGGATCAGCCTGGACGACCGGGTCGTGTTCTCGCCGCACGCCGCCGCGCAGTCGCCGACGAAGCTGGGCATCCGGGCCGGCGATTCGGTCTCGGTCCTCGAGGCGATCCAGGCGCTCTGCACCCTGTCGGCCAATGACGCCGCCACGGCGCTGGCCGAGAAGCTGGGCGGCACCGAAGCCCGCTTTGCCGCCTTGATGACCTTGCGCGCCCAGGAACTGGGCATGAGCAACACGAATTTCGCCAATGCGAACGGTCTGCCGAACACCCGCAACCTCTCGACGGCGCGCGACATCGCGATCCTGTCGCGGGCGGTGATGCGCGACTACCCGCAGTACTACCGCTTCTTCGGCCAGACGAATTTCAACTTCCGCGGCCGCAACATCCGCAACCACAATCACATGCTGGTGAACACGCCCGGCGTGGACGGCCTGAAGACCGGCTTCACCAATGCGTCGGGCTTCAACATCGCCATCTCGGGCGTGCAGGACGGCCGGCGCCTCATCGTGGTGGTCCTGGGCGGCCCGAACCGCATCACGCGCGACCGTGTGGCGGAAAGCCTGCTCGTGACGGGCTTCGACGTCATCCGCCGCCGGAACCTCGGCGAGGACATCCGGGTGGCGCAGAACTTCTTCGAGCCGCCGCAGATGGCGGCCGCGACCCAGCCCTCGATGCAGCAGGGCGACACTTCGGACACCCTGTCGATCCGCCTTGCGTCCTCGCCGCCGCCGGCGCGCGCGTCGTCGATCCAGATCGTCGAGCCCCGCTCGGTGCCGCAGCTGAGCGGCAAGGCGAAGGGCAAGGCTCAGGCGGGCGGCCAGTGGACCGTCCAGGTCGGCTCGTTCAACAGCCGCTCGGACGCCCGTGAGCAGCTCGTCCTGACGGAACGCCGCTTCGGCGCCCTGTTCGACGACGCCCGCGCCGTGGCCGAGAAGGACTCCGGCAAGTACCGCGCGCGCTTCTCGGGCCTGACCGAGCGGGAGGCCAAGGACGCCTGCCGCACCCTCAAGGCCAAGCGCCAGCCCTGCGCCGTGATCGCGCCCGGGCGGGGCTAGCCTTCGCTTCCCGCGCTGCGGGACGGTGAACCGCGCCCGGCCCGGCTGAACGCCGGGCGTCGAGCGGGTCGAAATCGATCTACCCGGGGCTTGCCCTTCCCACCGCTCGCTCTACGGCGAGCGGTCCCCCCCTCCCGTTGCACGGGAAGGGAAGGTCAGCGCTTCAGGAGGACGTCGCGCGCAGCGTTGAGCTGGGCCGCGAGGCCCTCGGTGCCCCCGGCGTCGGGATGCACCGCGCGGATCAGGCGTGCGTGAGCGGCGCGGATCTCCTCGGGCGTGGCGTCGGGCCCCACGCCCAGGATCCGGCGGGCCTCGGCGAGCGTCATGCCCCCCGCGGCCGGCGTCGCTGGCGCAGGCCGCCCGGGCGCCGTCCTGGCGGCGGCCGCCAGCCACAGCCCGACCACCAGCAGGACCACGGCGGTCCCCCACGCGCCCCGGATGCCGCTCCAGGCCGCCACCGTGAACGCCAGCAGCGCGCCGGCGGCCGACAGCAGCCGCCACTCGCGGCGTTTCAGAAGCGGAACCTTGCGGCGGGAGAGCCAGACGTAGCCGGCCAGCAGCAGGCCGCCGGCGATCAGATAGAGCATCGGCCTATTCGGCCGCGATCCGCTCGCTCTCGTCCAGCCCCTGGAAGCCCAGCGCGATCATGAGCGCGCGAAGCTCCTGCCGCGCCGCCACGTGCTGCAGGCTCATGGCGACCGGCCGGATCGCGGGCGACAGGTCGGCGACGGTGAGCCCGAAGGGGAAGAGCTCGCGGTAGATCACCCGGTCGCGCAGCCCCGGACCGACCCGGAAGCCCACCTTCTTCGAGAGCGCCTCGACCCGCTCGTCCAGCCGGCGGCGGTTGCGCGCCTCGGTGGGCGCGAGGCGGTTGCGCAGCACCACCCAGTCGATCTGCTTGCGCTCCACGGTCGCCCGCTGCTTGCGGCACGACCAGACGGTCTCGGCGTAGAGCGAGTGCCGCTTGAGGTCGAGGGTGACGGGGTCGACCACGCCCAGCATGTCGAAGTCGACGAAGCTGTCGTTCATGGGCGTGACGATGAGGTCGGCCCGGGCGTGGGCGGCGCGGCTGATCGCCGTGTCGCTGCCGGGCGTGTCGATGATCACGAAGTCGGCCGCGAAGGCGACCTCGGCGAAGGCGGCCTCGAAGCGGGCGAGCTGTTCGGCGTCGGGGGCCTTGGCGAGGGCGTCGCCCGCCGAGCTGATGGCGTGCTCGATCGGCATGGGCGCCTCGGCGCCGTTGGCCGCGAGCCAGGCCGCGCGGTTGGCGAAGAAGTGACCCATGGTCTGCTGGCGCAGATCGAGGTCCAGGACGGCGACCTTGGCCTTGCCGTGCAGGAGCGCGGTGGCGATGTGGATGGCGATGGTGGACTTGCCCGCCCCGCCCTTTTCGTTGCCGACCACGATGACGCTGGCCTGGCCCATGATCTCGGCTCCCCCGGCCCGTCGCGGACCGACTCAATCACCGTGTAGGTGACCGTGCCAAGGCCCTTCGCGTCAACGTGACCACTCAGCCCAGGCTGTGGATGGACTTGCCCCGCCCTGCTGGCCATAACCCCGCCGCCATGACACTGCCCACCGCCCGCACCGTCGCCGACCTCCGCGCCCGCGTGCGCGCCTGGCGTCGGGAGGGGCTGACGGTCGGATTCGTGCCCACCATGGGCGCGCTGCACGAGGGGCATCTGTCGCTGGTGCGCCTGGCGCGGACGCGCGCGGACAGGGTCGTCGCCAGCGTGTTCGTGAATCCGACCCAGTTCGGCCCCGGCGAGGACTTCGAGGCCTATCCGCGTGACGAGGGGCGCGACGCCGGGCTTCTCGCCGGCGCAGGCTGCGATGTGCTCTATGCGCCCTCGGTGGCCGAGATGTACCCGCCCGGCGCCGCCACGACGGTCACGGTCGCCGGCGTGACGGAGCCGTTGGAGGGCGCGGCGCGGCCGGGCCACTTCGCGGGGGTGGCGACCGTGGTCGCCAAGCTGCTGAACCAGTGCGGCCCGGACGTGGCGGTGTTCGGGGAGAAGGACTTCCAGCAGCTTGCGGTCATCCGCCGGATGGTCGCCGACCTGGACATCCCGGTCGAGATCGTGGGCGCGCCG
This sequence comes from Phenylobacterium sp. T106, assembly GCF_057219735.1. NCBI lineage: Bacteria > Pseudomonadati > Pseudomonadota > Alphaproteobacteria > Caulobacterales > Caulobacteraceae > Phenylobacterium > Phenylobacterium sp. T106. The sequence continues at coordinate 276,353 of NZ_JBXVWA010000005.1, forward strand.
ACACAGCGGGCGGAGGACGGCCTCGCGCTCTCCTCGCGCAACGCCTACCTGAGCCCGGAGGAGCGACGGCAGGCGCCGGCGCTGCACAGGGTCCTGGAGGCCCTGCTCGCCAACCTGCGGCGAGGCGATTCCGTCGCGGCGGTGGAGAGCGTCGCCCTGGACGCCCTCGCCCGCGCCGGATTCCAGCAGATCGACTACGTCGAGGTCCGTGATCCGGCCACCCTGGAGCGCCTGGGCCCGGGTCCCGCGGAGGGCCCGGTGCGGGTGCTGGCGGCGGCGCGGCTGGGACGGACGCGCCTGATCGACAACGTCGGCGACTGACTACCAGGCTCCGACTTCGCGCAGCTGCGGGCCAGCTCGGGCGGAACCTCGCCGAACGCGGCCTCGTCGAGGTCGGCCGGCGCGTCCCTGGCCTCGAGGTAGCGCCAGCCCTGGAAGGCGCGGCGGGGCGTGGGAGCTACGCGGACGACGTTCTCGTCGAGGGTGACCTCGCAGCGGGCGGCGGCGCCCTCGCCCACCGTGTTCACGGCCAGGATCTTCTGGCGGCACAGGATCACGCCCCGGAAGACCCGGTAGACCGAGCCGCCGTCCACCATCTCGGCCCAGCGCTTGGGCGTCATCCGCGTGCGCAGGATCCAGGGATCGCCGGTGACGGCGTTGCGCGCGCGCCAGTCCAGCAGGTCCTCGATGGTGGAGGCGCCCACCACCAGCTTGATCATGTGCAGGGCCATGGACCCTGGTTAGGGCGGCCTCGGCGCGTTGGGAAGTGCGTCACTCGGCCCACGGCGGCCGCTGGCGGGCGAGGAAGGCGCGGACGCCGGCCTGCCCCTCCTCGCTGACGCGCGCCGCCGCGATGCGGTGAGCCGTGAGGGACATCAGGTCACGGTCGATCTCGCGGCCCGCCACCTCGTCGACCAGGCGCTTGGACGCCTCCACCGCGCCCGGCGCGCAGGCCCGCATCTCGTGCGCGATCCGGCTGGCGGCGGCGGCGAGGCCCGCGGCGTCCGGGACCACCTCGGTGATGAGCCCGATCTTCTCGGCGTAGGCGGCGTCGAACACGCGCGCCGTGGCGAAGAGGCCGCGCGCGGCGCGGGGCCCGATGGCCTGGATCACATAGGGGCTGATGGTGGCGGGGATCAGGCCCAGCTTCGTCTCCGAGAAGCTGAACGAGGCGTCCGCAACGGCCACGGCGAGGTCGCAGCAGGCGGCGAGGCCCGCGCCGCCGCCGTACGCGCCGCCCTCGATCAGCGCCACGGTCAGGCACGGCAGCTCGTGCAGCGCCTTGAACATCTTGGCGGCCCCCATCGCGTCGTCGCGGTTGTCGGACTCGGTGCGGTCGATGGCCCTGCGCATCCAGTCGAGGTCGGCGCCGGCCGAGAACGTCCCCCCGGCGCCCCGGATGAAGACAACCCGGACGCCCTCGGCGCCCTTGAGCGTGTCGAACGCCTCCTGCAGCGCCGAGATCAGGTCTTCGTCGAAGGCGTTCCGGCGCGCGGGACGGTTCATGGACACGGTCACGGCGCCCGAGAGCGTCGCGTGGATATGCACGAGCTCCGTGGTCGCCGACACGTCGGGGAATTCCACCAGCGGGTGGGCGATTTCGTTGGTCATGCGGCCTCCTCGGTTCGCGATGCGCAGGCATAGCTCTCGGCTTCCGGCGGCGCTACCTTCCGGTCCGTGGCGAGCCTGCCTGACATCGAGGCCGATTCGGCCCTGGCCCGGCTGTTCCGCCAGCCGCGGGCTCGCGCCGAGACCATCTGGTTCTCGTTGCCGGGCGGCTCGAAGCTGTTCGGCCAGGGCGACGCCTCGGACGTGCTCTACGTGGTGCGGACGGGACGGCTGGGCGCGTTCCGCCGCGACGAGGGCCAGACGTCGCACTTCCTGGGCGTGATCCGGCCCGGCGAGCCGGCGGGCGAGATGTCGCTGATCGCCGGCATTCCGCACTCGGCGGACGTCTACGCGCTGCGCGACTCCGAGATCTACGCCATGCCCAAGGAGATCTTCTTCGAGGCCTGCGACGCGGACTCGGCGGTCATGACCGAGCTCGCGCGCCTGATGATCCTGCGGAGCCGCCAGACCGCGCGGCGCGGCCCAGTGGGCGATCCGTCCGTCTTCGGCTTCATCCCCGTGGGACGGCCAGGGCTGATCCGGCCCATCGTCGAGCGCCTGGAGCGCGAGATCGCCGCGTTCGGCTACCAAGTGACCACGGTGGGCGCCGAGGCCGCGTCGGCGCCCACCGAATGGTTCTCCGAGGTCGAGCGCGTGCACGACTTCGTCCTCTACGTGGCCGAGCGTGACGACGGCGGCTGGCTGGGCTTCGTCCCCCGCCAGGTGGACCGGCTGTTCCGGGTCGGCCGGGGCGACCGGCCCGCCGAGGCGCAGGGCGCGCCGGCCAGCGCCGCGACGCTGCAGGACCAGGGGCTGGTCGACCTGCTCCTCGTGCAGCCCGCCGACGCCCAGCGACCGCAAGGGTCGGAGGCCTGGCTGGACGGCACCAGCGCGGCGCGCGTCTTCCACCTTCGTCGCGGGCGCGAGGGCGATTTCGACCGCCTGGCCCGGGTGATCACCGGCCAGTCGGTGGGCCTCGTGCTGTCGGGCGGCGGCGCCCGCGCCTATGCCCACGTGGGAGCCATCAAGGCGCTCCGGGAGCGCGGCGTGCCCATCGACTTCGTCGGCGGCTCGTCGATGGGCGCCATCGTCGGCGCGGGGCTCGCCATGGGCTGGGACGAGGCCGAGATGGACGAGCGCCTGAAGGAGGCCTTCGTCCGCTCCAGCCCCCTGGACGACATCGCCCTGCCCCTGCTGGCGATGACGCACGGCGTGAAGGTGTCCGAGCGCCTGCAGCAGCACTTCCTCGAGACGCAGATCGCCGACCTGTGGCTGCCCTTCTTCTGCCTCTCGTCCAACCTTACCACCGGGGCCTACCAGCTCCACCGCCGCGGCCTGCTGCGCCAGGCGCTGCGGGCGTCCATCGCCCTGCCCGGCGTCATGCCGCCCGCCACCGACGGGCAGAACGTGCTGGTGGACGGGGCGGTGATGAAGAACTTCCCCGCCGACATCATGCGCATGGCCCACGCCGGCCCCATCGTCGGGGTCGATGTGACCACGGCGCGCAGCATCACCGCCAAGGACGTGGCGCGGCCCTCGTCGGTCTGGCGGTGGATCCGTTCGGGGCAGTGGCGCCTGGGCCCGCCCATCGTCTCGCTGCTCATGCGCACGGCGACGGTGTCCACGGGGCGGGACCTGGCGGCGGCGCGGGAGGCCACCGACGTGCTGGTGCAGCCGGACGTCTCCGGCATCGAGATCCGCGACTGGGAGGCCTACGATCAGGCCGTCGAGGCCGGCTACCGCGCCACCCTGGCGGCCCTGGACAAGGTCACCCGTCCGATCCCTGAGCTGCGCCGCAGGCAGAGCCTGGCTGAAAAGGCGGCGGACGGCGCCGTCATGAGCCCGTTCATGGCCTCGGCCCACGCTGCGGCGGAATGAGCCTTTGCGCAGGGGCCCGACGCGCCCCATATTCGGAAGGTGTTCAACAACTGAAAGGAGGTGACCCAGTGTCTCATAGTGAAAGCCGCGCTGCGGTGACCGTGAGCTGGACCTCCGTGAACGGGGTCCGCGCCTAGCTTCGGCTAGCGGTCGCGAACCGCTGAGCGGTCCGACTATGGAAAGGCCGCCCCAGAAATGGGGCGGCCTTTCGCTATTTGGCGGGGGCGGCCGGCGGGGATCTCAGCCCTATGACGCTGGATCGGCGGTCTTTCCGGCGGGCTCGTAGCGGATAGGGATGTTCACGCGGCCACCGACCACAGGCAGCCCCTCTGCGGTCCATGTGGTCATCCGGAACATGGGAACGAGCTTGAGGGCCGCCGCGCCCACACCAGCGCCGGCCGGAGTTTCCTGGAGGACCCTGCAATCCGTTAGGACGCCGCCGCTCCCCACTGCGCAACTCAGCGTGGCGCGAGAAGAGCCGGTGGTCTCCACGTCCTTGAAGGCTTCCACCAGTTGATCGCCCTTGGGCAGGGCCGCCCAGCTCGGCTTCCCCACGACCCGCGTCGCCGGGTCGAGCATGCCCGGATCGAAGACGATCGGGACGTGGAACTCCAGGCCGCGCGCCGCCTTGCGGTCCGCGTCGCTACGCACCTCCATCATGAAGGACTTGGCCAAAGATTTCGCGGCGATGTCGAAACCGTAGCCCCTCGGCTCGGAGGTCAGCACGCTGCAACGCGCGAGGCGGCCTTCGTCGGTCATGTCGCACCCGACGGTCGCGCGACCGCCCTTCCGTTCCGCACGGGCCTTCGCCGGGTAGGCCGCCGCAACCTCTTCGTATGACGGAGCCTGAGTCCAAGCGATGGCGGCATCGATGACGCGCTTGGTCCCAAAGGTCTCGCCGGGGCCGCTTGTGATGAAGTTGATGGGTATATTGACGCTGGAGGGAACCGGCTTGCCGGCGCGCATCGCCGGACGCATGAGAAACTGCGGTGTGAGCGCGATGGCCGCTCCACCGAACCCCGCGCCAACAGGACTCTCCTCTACGGTCACGCAGTCCGTCAGGGTTCCCTGGACGGAGATCACGCAACTGATGGCGGCCTTGCCACTCTGCCCACGCCTGTAGGCCTCCGTCGGGAAGACGGCGAGCAGTTGGTCCGGCGTCGGCCGGCGGAGCCAGTCAGGCGCCTTGTCGACGTCGCTGGACCCCATGACCACACGAACCTCGCGCGCGCCCTTCGCACCGGGCGGAACGCGCCTGTACTTCGACGCGAGCGACAGCGCGGCGGCGCCGACGCCACTGTTGGCCGGCGTTTCGCGCTCGACCTTGCAGTCCAGAAGTGCGCCGTCGTCGGCTACCGCGCACTTGATGACCGCCCGCCGCAATCCATCGGTCGCAACCGTCTTGAAGGCGGCGTCCTCCTCGTCCTCCGATGGCCGCGAGACCCAATTGGCTTCTGACCAGGGCTTGCGGTCAGCAGCCAGGCTGTGGCCCGGTTGAACGAAGATCGCGACAAAAGCAGCAAGTCCGACCGCCATGCCGGCCGGGTGATGGCGTCGACGCCACGAGCCTCGAGTCATTGGCCACCCCTCTGCTCCAGCATGCCGCGCGTGCAGCTCACCGACAACCGCCGGTAATCAGGAGCGCGACCATTACCTCCGACGTCATGGACGCGCTTCCGTGGGTGGCTAAGCTCGGCCCATGATCACGCCCCACAAGCCCGTCGGCGACCATCTGCGCGAGTGGCGGATGCGTCGGCGGATGAGCCAGATGGACCTCGCGCTGGAAGCCGAAATCTCCACGCGCCACCTGTCGTTCCTGGAGACGGGGCGCGCCCAGCCCAGCCGCGAGATGGTCCTGCACCTGGCGGAACAGCTCGAGATCCCGCTTCGCGAGCGCAATGTGATCCTGGTGGCTGCGGGTTTCGCGCCGGTTTTCCCGGAGCGGGGCCTCGACGATCCCGACCTTGCGGCGGCCCGCCGCGCGGTCGACGTGATCCTGAAGGCGCACGAGCCCTACCCGGCCCTGGCGGTGGACCTGCGCTGGAACCTGGTGGCGGCCAACGCGGCTCTGTCGCTGCTGATGCAGGGGATCGACGCCGAGCTGCTGCAGCCGCCGATCAACGTGATCCGCCTTTCGCTGCACCCCAAGGGCCTCGCGCCGCGGATCGTCAACCTCGAGGAATGGCACACCCACATCCTCGAGCGCCTCGGCCGCCAGGTGGAGCTGACGGCGGATCCAGGGCTCATCGCCCTGGTGCAGGAACTTCGCAGCTACCCGACGCCGCCGGCCTCGGACCGCCGCCGCGAGGATTACGGCGACGTGGTGGTGCCGCTGCAGCTGATGGTCGGGGATCAGCTGCTCTCCCTCTTCGGCACGACGACGGTGTTCGGCACGCCGGTGGACATCACGCTGTCGGAGCTGACGCTGGAGACGTTCTTCCCCGCCGACGCCGCTTCCGCCGAGATCCTGCGTCAGGCGCAGGCCGCGACCGCCGCTACGGCGTGACGCAGGCGGGCGGAGCCAGCGCGACCACCGAGTCCTGCCGGAAGCGGGCGCGGTAGGCGCCCTGCACGGCCTGGATCTGGGCGGCTGCGTTGCCCTTGGCGGGCAGGACGATCAGGACCACCTTCGTGGCCTCCCGGATCAGGCGGTTCTCGTCGCCCTTCCACTGGCCGCCGCCGTCGACCACCGTGACGCCGTCCGGGAAACGGGGGGCGACCTCCTGCTCGATGAACCGGGTCAGCTCCGCCTCGTTCAGGCGCGCCGGCGGCGTGGCCGAGAGGAACAGCCGGGCGGTGCGCAGCTCGGCCTGGCCCGGCGGGCAGAGCGGCTTGGGCGCCGACTGACACCCGACGGCGACGAGCCCCGCGACGGCGGCGATGGCCCCCGCCCGCCTCATCCCCCGACCAGCTCCCGCCCGATCAGGAAGCGGCGGATCTCGTTGGTGCCCGCCCCGATGTCGTAGAGCTTGGCGTCGCGCAGCAGGCGTTCGACCGGGTACTCCCGCGTGTAGCCCGAGCCGCCCAGCGCCTGGATCGCCTCCAGCGCCACCTTCACGGCGTTCTCGCTGGCCATCAGGATCGCGCCCGCGGCGTCGAACCGGGTCGTCAGCCCGGCGTCGCACGCCCTGGCCACCGCGTAGACGTAGGCGCGCGACGAATTCAGAGCCACGTACATGTCGGCGATCTTGCCCTGCATGAGCTGGAAGCTGCCGATCGGCTTGCCGAACTGCTTGCGCTCGCGGACGTACGGAAGCACCACGTCGAGGCAGGCCTGCATGATCCCCAGCGGCCCGGCCGCAAGAACCGCACGCTCGTAGTCCAGGCCGCTCATCAGGACGCCGGCGCCACCGCCCACGGGGCCCATGACGTTCTCCTCGGGCACCTCGCAGTCCTCGAACACGAGCTCGGCGGTGTCCGACCCGCGCATGCCCATCTTGTCCAGCTTCTGGCTGACGCTGAAACCCTTGAAGCCCTTCTCGATTAGGAAGGCCGTGATGCCGCGCGAGGCGCCGTCGGGATCGGTCTTGGCGTAGACCACCAGGGTGTCGGCGTGCGGGGCGTTGGTGATCCAGAACTTCGTGCCGTTCAGGACATAGCGATCGCCCCGCCGGTCGGCGCGCAGCCGCATGGAGACCACGTCGGACCCGGACCCCGCCTCGCTCATGGCGAGCGATCCGACGTGCTCGCCGCTGATCAGCCTGGGCAGGTAGCGCCGCTTCTGCTCGGGCGTCCCCCAGCGGCGGATCTGGTTCACGCAGAGGTTCGAGTGGGCGCCGTAGCTGAGGCCCACCGAGGCGGACGCCCGCGAGACCTCCTCCATCGCCACGACGTGCTCGAGATAGCCGAGGCCGAGGCCGCCGTACTCCTCCTCGACGGTGACGCCGTGGAGCCCGAGCTCGCCCATCTGCGGCCAGAGCTGGCGCGGGAAGGCGTTGGTAGCGTCGATCTCGGCCGCCAGCGGGGCGATCCGGTCGGCGGCGAAGCGGGCGGTGGTGTCGCGGATCATGTCGGCGGATTCGCCGAGGCCGAATTCGAGCGCGGGTCCGTGGTTCGGGATCATGGGCGCGGGTTAGCACACGCCGCCGCCGCCGCGAACTCAGTCGCGCTCGGCCTCGCGCCCGAGCCGCGCCAGGAGCCGGTAGACGGCCACGGCGACGAAGCCGACGCCCGCCACGCCGGCGGCCCAGGCGACGGCCAGGGGCGTCATCATCACGCCGGCGGGCGCGGGCCGCGCGGTCAGCCCCCAGAACATCCCGAATCCGAAGAAGACCAGGCCCAGGAGGGACAGCACCAGGTCCCGGACGATGGACGGCTCCTTGCGTCGCGGCGCCGGGCGCGGACGCGCCGGGATGAACATCGACGGCTGGGCTTCGTCCGACTCCTCCGCGGCGGGCTCTTCGGCGGGCGCGGGGGCCCTGGGGATCTCGAGCTCGGCGTCCGCGACGGGCGCAGTCTCGGCGACTTCGTCCGCCGGCTCGGCAACGGCCGGAGGCATGTCGGCCTCCAGGGCGTCCGGCTCCGGCGGCGGCGCCTCGGTCGGCGGCGCCTCGGCCTCGGCGGCGGGCGCGGGCTCGACGTCCTCGAAGGCCGCCGGCTCCTCGCCCGGATCCGGGAAGATGGTCTCCAGGCGATGGGTCACCGCCTCGGCGGCGGCGGTCACGGCGGCGGCCGCGGGCGTCGGGACAGCCTCCGGCGGGGCGTCGTCGTCCGGCAGGTCGTCACGGCGGGCGGTCACGCGATCGCCGTGGAACGACGTCTCCACCGCCACGGGCCGCCGAAGCGGCACCAGGTCGAGGGCGTCCAAGTCGATCACCGGACGCAGCAGCGGCGACGGCGCCGGGGTCCAGGCGTCGCCCGGCGGGGTCAGGAACAGGGCCTTCTCCGCGGCCCGGCGACGGACCAGCGCGTCGATGACGATCCGCTCGCCCTCGAAATCGGCCTTGCGCCACAGCTCCATGGCGCAAGCGGCCTGCACGGCCGCGCCGGCGTTCAGGCGCTTGAGCACCTGGCTGCGGCGGAAGTTGTCGATCCCGATGTTGAACGTGAAGCTGCAGAGGGCGTCGAACTGGTTCTGGCTGACCGGCGCCAGCAGCCCCTCGTTCACCGCGTGCTGGACGGCGATCAGGTCGTAGACCAGCAGCGCCTCGGCGTCGGACTCGCAGACCTCGGCGCCTTCGCGGGCGGTCAGGGTGTGGCCATAGCCGATCGTCCAGCGGCCGTCAGGCAGCTGGGCGGCAGTCCGGCGGTAGCCCTCGAACCGCTTGATCAGTTCGATGGCCGCCCGGGAGACGCGGTGGCGCGAGAGCATGAACTGCTGTCGTCCCAAATCGGCACAGGCGGCAGGCGCCCGGGAAGCCCCGGGGCAAGCCTGACGCCACTTACAGCAGGATTAGCGCAGCGAGTCCCAGGAACGCGAAGAATCCCGTGAAGTCGGTGACGAAAGTCACGAAAATCGAGGAAGAAACAGCCGGATCGCGCCCGATCCGCTCCAGCACCAACGGCACCACCGCCCCCGCCAGGGCGGCGAACGTCACATTGATCACCATCGCCAGGCCGAAGACCGCCGAAAGCCGGACGTCCTGCTGCAGCGCGAAGAGGACGATCCCCGTGACCAGCGCCAGCGCCAGCCCGTTGATCAGGCCCACCACCAGCTCGCGGATCACCGTCCGGCGCGCGTTGAAGGTCGAGATCTCGCGGCTGGCCAGGGCGCGCACCGCGACGGCCAGGGTCTGGGTGCCGGCGTTGCCGCCCAGCGAGGCCACGATCGGATAGAGCACCGCGAGGATGACCAGCTTCTCGATCTCGGCCTGGAAGGCGCCGATCACGCTGGCCGCCAGCGCCGCCGTGACCGTGTTGATCATCAGCCAGGGAATGCGGGAGCGGACGATGCCCACCACGTCGGCGTCCCGGCCCGCGTCGCTCACGCCCGCCAGGGCCAGGATGTCCTCCTCGCCCTCCTCCTGGACGACGCTGACGATGTCGTCGACGGTGATCTGGCCCACCAGCCGGCCGGCCGCGTCCACGACGGGCGCCGAGATCAGGTGGTACTTGTCGAAGATGTAGGCGACCTCTTCCTGGTCCAGGTCGGCGGTGATCTCGTTCACCGGCTCCATGATCTGGGCGAGCGGCGTGGCCCTGGGCACGCGCAGGAGCTGGCTCACCGGAACCGCGCCCACCGGCTTGTAGGCGGGATCGACCACATAGACGTCGAAGAACAGCTCCGGCAGGTCCTCGGATTCCTTGCGGAAGTGGTCGATGGCCTGGCCCACCGTCCAGAACTGCGGCGCGGCCACCACCTCGCGCTGCATGAGGCGGCCGGCGGTCTCGTCCTCGTAGGCCAGGGTGGTCTCGATGGCCGCCCGTTCGACCTCGGGGATGGCGGCCATGACCTCGGCGCGCTTGTCCGCCTCCAGGTCGTCGACGACGTCGGCGGCGTCGTCGGACTCCATCTCGCCGATGGCCTTGGCGAGCGTCGCCGACGGGACGTGCTCCAGCACCTCCTCGCGGATCTCGGTGTCCAGCTCGGAGAGGATCTCGGCCAGCGTCTCGGGATCGAGGTGCGGGATCAGTTCCTCGCGATCGCCCGCCGAAAGGAAGCCCATGAGGTCGGCCACGTCGGCCGGATGCAGCGCCGCCAGCAGCTCGCGCAGCCGCTCGGCGTCGCCCCGCTCCAGGGCGTCGGCCACGTCCGAGACGAACTCGGGATTGAGCGCGTAGTCGTCCTCGAGCGCGAGGTCTTCGAGGTCCTCGTCCAGGTCCACGGCTTCAGCGAGGTCGTCCGTTTCGCGGCTCATGCGGACCTCCCTGACGCGATGTTGGACGGCTGTGCTCGTCTTTCGGTTAAGGCGCTGATTCACCGGCCCGGTCGAGGGGACCACGGGGGCCGGCGAGGTTCCTCATTGTGTCACATCCGCCGCCGCCGCCACGGACCAAAGGCGTTTGCGCGCGAATGCATGGCCGGAGCCTTGATTTCAGGTACGCCTCGAACGCGGCCGCCTGCGCCCGGTCCGAGAAGGCTATGTACGCTACCAGCCGCCACGGCCGATACTTCGCTGTGTGCGGCGACTTTCCGGCGTTGTGGTCGGCCAACCTCGTCCGCAGATCAGACGTGAGCCCGACGTAGCGCCGCTTCGGATCATGCACGCCTGCCAGGAGGCAGACGTCGTGCAGCTTGCCCCCCTAGGCGAACAGCCCTGCTACGCCAAGGCTTCGCAGGGCATCCTGCTTCGCCCCAGGAGCGGGGACTTGTCCTGCGAAGCCCGTCAGGGCGAAGCAGGATGGTGCGGTCGAGAAGACTCGAACTTCCACGGGTTGCCCCACAGCGACCTCAACGCTGCGCGTCTACCAATTCCGCCACGACCGCTCGTGGTGAGGCGCGGCAGGTAGCAAACCCCGCCCGCATACTCAAGGGGCTGAGGCGCCTAGCTGGCGCCGCCGGCCATGTAGTCGTAGACGTTGGCCTCCCGGGTCACCGAGATGGCGATGCGCTCGTCGTTGATCTGGATCTCGCCGCGGGCCACGGGATGGTTGTTGGCCAGGATCCAGACCTCGTCGTTGACGTTCGCGTCCAGCGGGATGACCGCGCCCCGGCCCATGCGCAGCAACTGGGCCATCGGCAGCGTGGCGCGCCCGAGCACGACCTGGATTTCGACGTTGACGGCCTTGACCTGACTCACGATGGGGACCCTGGCTGACACGCGGGCTTTGCGTCGAGCACGCCCGGAGACCACATTTGGGCCGACATGCTTGATCAGCCGTTAAGCCCCGCGCCCGAAAGCGGCCCAGCCGACCCTCCGGCGGGAGGCGCGCTGTTCGGCCGCACCGATGGCGCGGCCGCGGGCTGGGCGGTCTCGAAGGTCCCCGTGCCCTATCCGCAGGCCGTAGCGGCCATGGAGGCCCGGGCCGCCGCCATCGCCGAAGGACGCGCGGGCGAGCTCGTCTGGCTCCTCGAGCATCCTCCGCTGTACACGGCCGGCGTCTCGGCCAAGCCGGGCGACCTGCTCGAACCCGACCGCTTCCCGGTGTTCCAGAGCGGCCGCGGCGGTCAGTTCACCTACCACGGGCCCGGGCAGCGCGTGGCCTATGTGATGCTGGACCTGTCGCGCCGGCGCCGCGACGTGCGCGCGTTCGTGGCCGCCCTCGAGGCGTGGGTGATCCGCGCGCTCGAGACCTTCAACGTGGCGGGTGACGTGCGCGAGGGTCGGGTCGGGGTGTGGGTGGAGCGCCGGTCGCCGGGCATGCCGCTGCGGGAGGACAAGATCGCCGCCATCGGCGTGAAGCTGCGCCGCTGGGTGAGCTTCCACGGGATCTCGCTCAACGTGGAGCCCGACCTGACGCACTTCGGCGGCATCGTGCCCTGCGGCGTCACCGAGCACGGGGTCACCAGCCTGGTCGACCTGGGCCTGCCGGTGACGATGGACGAGGCCGACGCGGCCTTGCGGGCGAGCTTCACCCAGGTCTTCGGGCCGGTCGAGGACGCGCCGGCGCCGGCCTGACGCGCGGGTTCAGGCGAACTCGACCAGCACCTCGTCGGCCGCGACGCTGTCGCCGGCCTTCACGCTGACGGCCTTGACCACCCCGTCGCGCTCGGCCCGCAGGATATTCTGCATCTTCATGGCCTCGAGCACGGCCACGACCTCGCCGGTCTTGACCTCCTGGCCCTGGGCCACGTCGATCGAGACCACCAGGCCCGGCATCGGCGAAAGCACCATCTTGGACGTGTCCGCGGCCTTCTTCGGCGGCAGCTTCTCGTGGAGCTCGGCCGAGCGGGGCGACAGAACCAGCACGTGCAGGGTGGTCGCGCGATGGCGGATGACGAAGCCCTCGGCCGCCGGCTTCACGGTCACGGTGAAGTCAGAGCCGTTCAGGCTTCCGCGGAACTGGGCCTGACCGGGACGCCAGCCGACCCTTGAAAGCTTCAACTCCGGTCCGCCGTTGCGCACGACGAGCCCGTCAGGCGTCATCATGGCCGAAACCCGACGACGGTGCGCGCCTGCGACGACAACCCAATCTTCCCGGGGCTCGTCCCCGAACCGGGCGACGCGATGGGCCTGCAGCGTCTGCATGTAGATCGCCACGGCCTCGATCAGGTCGCGCTGCGCATCCGTGGGCGGCAGGCCCTGGAAGCCATCGGGGAACTCGTCCTTGATGTAGTTGGTCGAGAGCTTGCCCGACCGGAACCGGTCCTGGTCCATCACGGCGGCCAGGAACGGGATGTTCTGACCCAGGCCCTCGATGTGGAAGTCCTCCAGCGCCCGGCCCATGGCGTCGATCGCGGCGTCACGCGTGGGGCCCCAGGTCGAGAGCTTCGAGATCATCGGGTCGTAGAACATCGAGATCTCGTCGCCTTCGCGGACGCCGGCGTCGTTGCGGGTGATCGTGCCGCCCGGCATGTCGCCCTCGGGCGGCGGCGAGTAGCGCACCAGGCGGCCGATCGACGGGAGGAAGCCGCGGTAGGGATCCTCGGCGTAGATCCGGCTCTCCATGGCCCAGCCGTTGATCTTCAGGTCGCCCTGGGCGAACGGCAGCGCCTCGCCGGCCGCGACGCGGATCATCTGCTCCACGAGATCGACGCCGGTGATCAACTCGGTGACCGGGTGCTCCACCTGCAGACGGGTGTTCATCTCCAGGAAGAAGAAGCTGCGGTCCTGGCCGGCGACGAACTCCACGGTGCCCGCGCTGTCGTAGCCGACCGCCTTGGCCAGCGCGACGGCCTGGTCGCCCATGGCCCTGCGGGTCGCCTCGTCCAGCAGCGGGCTCGGCGCCTCCTCGACGACCTTCTGGTTGCGGCGCTGGATGGAGCATTCGCGCTCGAACAGGTGGACGACATTGCCGTGCTTGTCGCCCAGCACCTGGATCTCGACGTGGCGCGGGCTCTCGATGAACTTCTCGATGAAGATGCGGTCGTCGCCGAAGCTGGCCTTGGCCTCGGCGCGCACGGCCGGGAAGCCCTCTTCCACGTCCTTGCGGTTCCAGGCGACGCGGATCCCCTTCCCGCCCCCGCCGGCCGACGCCTTGATCATCACGGGATAGCCGATCTCCTCGGAGATCTTGATGGCGTGGGCCGTGTCGTCGATCTCGCCCACATGGCCGGGGACGGTCGAGACGCCCGCCCGAGCTGCGAACTTCTTGGACTCGATCTTGTCGCCCATGGCCTCGATGGCCTTGGGATTGGGCCCGATGAACACGATGCCCTCGGCGGCCAGGCGGCGCGCGAAGCCCGCGTTCTCGGACAGGAAGCCGAAGCCGGGATGCACGGCCTGCGCGCCGGTCTGGCGGACGGCGTCGACGATCTTGTCGGCCACGAGATAGCTCTCGGACGCCGGCGCGCCGCCGATGAACACGGCCTCGTCGGCCATCTCCACCGCCATCGAGTCGGCGTCGGCCTCGGAGTAGACCACCACCGTCTTGATGCCCATCCTGCGGGCCGTCTTGATGATCCGGACGGCGATTTCGCCCCGGTTCGCAATCAGGATCTTCGAAAACATTCCGTTCCTTAGCGCTCTGTTCTCTTACGCGCCCAGCTTCACGGCGGTGCCGGAAGCGGTGACCATCAGCATGCCGTTCTGAACGCCGAGATTCTCGTAGTCGAGGTCGACGCCCACGACGGCGTCGGCGCCCAGCGCGCGCGCCTCGAGCTCCATTTCCTGCAGGGCGATGTCGCGGGCCTCGCGCAACGCCTTCTCGTAGCCGCCCGCGCGGCCGCCGATGATGTTCGTCACGCCGGCGAAGAAGTCGCGGAAGATGTGCGCGCCGATGATGGCCTCGCCCGTCACGACGCCGAGGGTGCGCGTGACCTTGCCTTCAGGCACTTCGGGCGTGGTGGCGATGATCATTCGGTATCGTCTCCCGTCTTTCGCCTGGAAGGCCGCGACCCTAGATTGGCGGGCATGAGCACGCCAGCCATCTCCCCCTCGGGGTTTTCTCTCTCGCCGCCTGACCCTGAGGAACGCAAGCGCCTGGAGGGGTCGCTGACCCGCGAGGAGGCCGAGGTGCTGCTGCACCACGGGACCGAAGCGCCCTTCTGCGGCGGACTGCTCGACCAGAAGGACGACGGCGTCTACTGCTGCCGCCTCTGCGGGCTGCCTCTGTTCCGGCACAAGACCAAGTTCGAGAGCGGCACCGGCTGGCCCTCGTTCTGGGCGCCGATCGACGAGGCGCACGTGAAGGGCGTCCGCGACACCTCCTGGGGCATGGTCCGCATCGAGACCCGCTGCGCGCGCTGCGACTCGCACCAGGGGCACGTCTTCCCCGACGGCCCGCCGCCGACGCGCCTGCGCTACTGCATCAACTCGGTGAGCCTGGCCTTCGTCCCGAACGGCGCCCCCCTGCCCGACCCGCTCGGCCGCGGCGACAACGAGCACCTGCAGCCAGCCTAGGTCTTCGCGCCGCGCCGGCCGCGTCGCGCGATGGCGCCCTTCGGGAGGGGGTGCTCGTCGTCGTGCTGGAGGTGGCTGAGGACCTGGAACAGGAAGGCCGTCGACCAGCCGATCAGAAGCATGCCGTTGATGGCCTCGAGGACGCCGACGATCCGCCACGCCTTCGGCAGCATCGCGCCGGCCTCGCCGACGGTCGAATAGGCGCTGGTGGAATAGTAGAGCGCCGCCTCCAGGCTGGGCAGCAGGCCGACCGTCCAGTAGGCGAAGGCGTACAGCCAGATTTCGAGGCCGTGGAGCGTGAACAGGCCGATCACGATCCCCAGCGGAACCAGCAGCCGGTCGATCCCGTGCCAGGCGCTCATGAAGCGGCGCAGGTGCAGTCCGGTGAGCCGCATCAGGACATCCAGCCCGATCAGGTGGATCACCACCGTCGCCGAGACGAGGACCGTGGCCGTGGTCAGCTCATGAGCGAGGTTGCCGAGCACTGCGGCCTCCCGAGCGAGGCCGTCGCGCCCCAGGGCAGCCTGCGGGCCCCGCGGCCGGTCGGCATTGATCTTTGTCGAAGATCTGCAGCAGGGTCCCCGGATGGATGACGAACAGCGCCACGGCGTCTGGCGATCGGGGCTGTGGGCCGCCGCGGCCGCGGCCGCGATGCTGGGGTGGGTCGCCTGGGGCAACCTGAAGGAGGACGCGCAGGCAGGCCCCTTCTCATCCCTGCACGGCGCAAAGACCGACGCGGAACGCGAGATGGCGGGCCGCCTCCTGGCCGAAGGCTACCAGGTGCTCCGTTCGGACGCCTTCTCCGACGCGATGGCCGGCCTTTCGGAGCGCTATCCCGCCGTCTACGCGCGAGACTCGGCCCAGGCCGTGACCCCGCGCGCCATCGCCGACATCGTCGCGCTCAGGACGTCCGGCGCGCGCTACGCTCCGGCGCAGGCGGCGCTGGTGGACGGCGGCGGGCCGCATCTCGGCATGGCCGGGGAGGCGGGCTACACGTCCGGCCGCCACGCCGACGTGATCATCACGCGCGAGGTCCTCGCCCAGTTCGCCTCGCCCGATGTCGTGCGCCGTTCCTGCGCCGTCAACGTGGCCGCCCACGAGTACGCGCATACCATCTCATTGACGCCGGTCGGCCTGACGAACGCCTTCACCGACACGAACGAGCGGCAGCGGGTGATCCCGAACCGCCGTGATGGCGCAAGCCCGGTCGCCAGCTACCTGATCGGCTCCACCGCCCAGTGCGTGTGGCTGGTCGCGCAGGGCCGCATCGGCCGCGAGGCGATCCCGCGCTGCATCGAGGTCTTCGGGGTGCAGAGCTTCAACTGGAACCGCTGCGGCGCCTTCGCGGGCGGCGGGGAGGTGGCTGCCAGGCCAGGCCTCCCCCCGCCCGTACCGGGGCTCTGAGCCGGCGTCAGGTGCGCCGGGTCGTGGTCCGGGTCGCCGCGCTGTCGTCGCTGAAGCCGTTCCCGGCCGTCGAGCCGTCGTCGCGCCGCATGCGGTCTTCCTGCACGCTGTCGCCGAAGCCCCGTCCAGCGCTCGTGAAGTAGCCGCCCGTTTGGATGCGCAGGTTGTTCTGCACGTGGTTCACCCCGGACAGGTCCTCGACGACCCGCTCGGCGCGATGCTTGGCCTCCCGGCTGTCGACCGTGCCGGAAAGGGTCACCTCGCCGCCGGACACCGAGACGTTGATGTTCGAGGCGTCCAGCCAGCTGTCGTCGGTCAGCCGCTGATGGACCTCCTCGCTGATCCGCTCGTCCGAGCGCTTGTAGCCCTTCGGGCCGAGGCCCCGGGCGCCGCGGCTCGCGGCGAAGCGGCCGTCGTCGTCGTCCCGGCCCATGTCGCTGAACCAGGACTTCACCTTCTCGCCCGTGCGGCGAAGGAAGTCGCCGGCGTCGCGCGCGTGGTCCTCGAAGTCGCGGCCGCCCTCGCGCCCGCGGCCTGCGTCGCGGTCGTCGTACGCGCCCGACCCATAGCCGGACAGGTGACGCTCGCGCCCGCCGTCGCCGTAGCCGCGCTCGTAGTCGTAGCCCCCGGTCCCGCCGGAGAAGGTGCGGCGGCGGCGCTCGTCGATATCGCGGCGCATGGCGTCGTAGTCCTGGTCGTAGCGCCCGCGGGACGCCCCGCCGAAGCCCTCGTCGCGGCCGAACGCGCGCGTCCCGCGCGGCGCGGCGCGGTAGCCCGTATCGTACTCGCCGCGGCGCATGGCGGGCGAGACGCCGCCGTAGTCACGATCCTGCCAGTCGCTCCCGCGCTCGAGTTCGGCGCGGCTGTAGGTCCTCTCGCCGCGCGGGCGGTTGTAGCCGGCGCCGGTGTCGTCTTCGCCGAAGACCCGGTCCTCACGGCCCCACGAGCGGCCCTCGTCGCGCGACCCGTAGCGCTCGTCCTCGTCGCGATCGTCGCGTCCGCTGCGATAGCCCCGGTCCCGCCAATCTTCGCTCCAACGTCCGGGCATGCTCGTTCTCCTTGGGTTCCTGCAAGCGGCGGGGCTTGCGCCCGCCTCACTCGGCAGAACACGGTACGGAGAGCGGATGTTCCGGAAGCTAGAGCGGAATGTTGTCGTGCTTCTTCCAGGGATTCGAGAGCGTCTTGCCCTTGAGGTTCCGCAGCGCGTTGACGATCCTGCGCCGGGTCGAATGCGGCATGATCACGTCGTCGATGTAGCCGCGTGAGGCGGCGACGAAGGGGTTGGCGAAGCGGGCCTGATACTCGGCGGTCCGCGCGGCGATCGCGTCGGGGTCGCCGATCTCCTGGCGGAAGATGATCTCCACCGCGCCCTTGGCGCCCATCACCGCGATCTCGGCTGAAGGCCAGGCGTAGTTCACGTCCCCGCGGATGTGCTTGGAGCTCATGACGTCGTAGGCGCCGCCGTAGGCCTTGCGGGTGATGACCGTGATCTTCGGAACCGTGGCCTCGGCGAAGGCGAACAGCAGCTTGGCGCCGTGTCGGATCAGGCCGCCCTGCTCCTGCCGCGTGCCCGGCATGAAGCCCGGAACGTCGACGAACGTGATGATCGGGATCTCGAAGCAGTCGCAGAAGCGCACGAAGCGCGCGCCCTTGCGGCTCGAGTCGATGTCGAGCACGCCCGCCAGCGTCTGCGGCTGGTTGGCGACGATGCCCACGGGCTGACCGTCGATCCGCGCGAAGCCGACCACGATGTTCTTGGCGAAGTCCGGGCTGATCTCGAAGAAGTCGGCCTCGTCCACGACCTTCTGGATCAGCTCCTTCATGTCGTAAGGCTTGTTCGGATTGGCCGGAACGAGGGTGTCGAGGCTCATCTCGACCCGGTCGGGCGCGTCGTAGCTCTGACGCACCGGCGGCTTCTCGCGGTTGGAGAGCGGCAGGAAGTCGACCAGCCGGCGGACCTGGGTCAGCGCCTCGAGATCGTTCTCGAAGGCGCCGTCGGCGACGCCGGACTTCAGCGCGTGGACCCGGTAGCCGCCCAGTTCCTCGTGGCTGACCTCCTCGTGGGTGACCGTCTTCACCACGTCGGGGCCGGTCACGTACATGTAGGAGGTGTCCTTCACCATGAAGATGAAGTCGGTGATCGCCGGAGAGTAGACGTCGCCGCCGGCGCAGGGGCCCATGATGACGCTGATCTGCGGAATGACGCCCGAGGCCAAGGTGTTCTCGAGGAAGATGTCGGCATAGCCCGCGAGGCTGGCGACGCCCTCCTGGATGCGCGCTCCGCCGGCGTCGAACAGGCCGATGACCGGCGCGCCGACCTTCATCGCCTGGCGCTGGACCTTCAGGATCTTCTCGGCGTGAGCGCTCGAAAGAGAACCGCCGAAGACCGTGAAATCCTTGGAGAAGACGAACACGACGCGGCCGTTGATGCGGCCCCAGCCGGTGACGACGCCGTCGCCGGGGATCCGCTGCTTGTCCATGCCGAACTCGGACACGCGGTGCTCGACGAACATGTCGAACTCCTCGAACGACCCCTCGTCGAGCAGCAGGTCGATGCGCTCGCGGGCGGTCAGCTTGCCCTTGGCGTGCTGGTTGGCGATCCGCTTCTCGCCGCCGCCCATGCGGGCCTCGTCGCGACGCTTCTCAAGTTCCTCGAGGATGTGCTTCACGGGACCGTCTTCTCCTGCACCACGGCGCAGGCGTAGTCGCGCGTGCGAAGGCGCGCAAGTTCACCCCGCGGGAGCCTCGCGGAGACGGGAGGCGGACCACCGCCCTCGCCCAAGCTGCGTGATATCAGTCCACCGTCGCCAGCGCGCGGAACCAGCGCTCGAGCATGGCCGCCTCTCCGGTCAGGCGCGCGGTCCGCTCGGCCGCCTCGGCGTCGATCCCCCACTTCTCCTCCTGGAAGGACTCGTCGAGGCGTGAGAGCTCGAAGGCGGCCTCGCCGCTGGTCCAGCCGCGGAGCACGCCCACGGCGAGCACGGCCGACCCGAACAGGGCGGTTCCGAACGCCAGGCCCGCCAGCGCGAAGTCGTCGAGCTCCAGCGCGATCTCGCGCACGCGCGCCAGCGTCTCAGGCGGCTGCGGGCGGTGCTGGATGCCTTCGCAGCGCTCGAACACCAGCCCGGCCTCCGCGTCGGCGCGGGCCAGCAGCGGGCCCCAGGCGGTCTCCTGCCGACTGACCAGCTCGCGCGGAGACTCGGCGAAGTAGCAGAGGAGGTCCGAGCCCGCGTACTGGACGATCTGGTCCGCCACCGCCTCGCGCGTCGCCCCGACGGTCTCGATGGCGGTGTTCGCCAGTCGCGTGGCGTGCATGGCGGCCATCTCGATGACGTCGGTCTGGGCCGCCCACTCCTGGGCGATCTGCTCGGCGGCGGCCCGCGTGGGGAGCACCATCCGCACCGCCTTGGGCGTACGCAGGTTGCGGCCGTCGAGGAGCACGCCGAAGCCGCCCTCGGCCTCCGTGACCGCGACCGTCTTGTAGAACCGCCTGGGCTTCTCGGCGGGCTCGTGGAAGCCCTTGCGCAGATCCATCACACCTCTCCCGACGGAACACGCCGACGCGGGCGTGCAATTGGGCGCAAAATGCATCCGTCGCAAGGGAGGACGCGCTTGGCCGCGAACCCACGTGAACTGGACGCCGCCATCGCGGTCACGCGCTTCGGCCTGGGCGCACAGCCGGGCGAGATCGCGGCCGCGCGCCCGGATCCGCGCGGCTGGCTGAAGGCGCAGATCCGCCGGAGCGGCGCCGAGACGTTCGACACCGGCGGCGAGACGTCGGCCGTGCGCCTCGCCGAATTCCGCGCGTACCGCCGCGCGCGCGTCATGGCCGAGCCGGCGGACGGCGGCGGCGCCGACCCGGCCGAGGCTGTCCGCCGGTTCGTACGCGAGAACGCCGTCGGGGACGTCCAGAACCGGGTCCGGCTGGCGCTGCAGACCCCAGCCGGATTCCGCGAGCGCTGGGCGCTGTTCTGGGCGAACCACTTCACCGTTTCGGCCGTGCGGATCCAGGTCGCGACGCTTGTCGGACCCTACGAGAACGAGGCGATCCGGCCGCGCGTCTTCGGCCGCTTCGCCGACCTGCTCGCCGCCGCGGAAACCCATCCCGCGATGCTGCTCTACCTGGACCAGGCGCAGTCCATCGGCCCGAACAGCCGTGCCGCCCGGATGCGGAATCGCGGCGTCGCCGGGCGGCCGGCCGGCCTCAACGAGAACCTTGCGCGGGAGATCCTGGAGCTGCACACCGTCGGGATCGACGGCGGCTATACCCAGGCCGACGTGACCGAGTTCGCCCGCGCCCTGACCGGTCTCAGTCTCGCCCGGCCCGACGAGCCCGCCATGGCCGACCCGGTGGTGTTCCGTGCGCCGGCGCATGAGCCAGGCGGGCGCACGGTCATGGGCCGACACTATCCGGACAGCGGCGAGGCGCAGGCGACGGCGATCCTGGCCGATCTCGCGTCGCACCCGCAGACCGCCCGCTTCGTCTGCCGCAAGATCGCGCGCCACTTCGTCGCCGACGATCCGTCCCCCGCGCTCACGGCGCGCCTGGAGGCGGCCTGGCTTGCGTCGGGCGGCGACCTGGCCCGGGTGGCCGAGGCCCTCGTCGACGCGCCCGAGGCCTGGGACGCGCGGCCCTCCAAGTTCAAGACGCCGTACGAGTTCGTCGTCTCCAGCTATCGCGCCCTGGGCGGCGCGCCCCGTGGGCCCCAGGTGAGCCAGGCGCTGAACACCCTGGGCCAGCGCCCGTTCGGCGCGCCCTCGCCGAAGGGCTGGCCGGACGAGGCGGCGCCCTGGGCGGCTTCGGACGCCCTGGTGAAGCGCATGCAGGTCGCCCAGGCCCTGGGCGCCGCCGCAGGCCCGCGCGTGGCCGAGCCGGCGTCGCTGGCCGAAGCGGCGCTGGGCGCCCGGCTGACGCCGGCGAGCGCCGCCGCCATCCGGCGCGCGGAGAGCCGCGCCGAAGCCGTGGCCCTCCTCCTCATGACCCCGGAGTTCCAGCGCCGATGAGCCCGCTGCCGATCAGCCGCCGCGCCCTCGGCGCCGGCCTCGCCCTGCCCTTCCTGGGCCGCGCCGCGCACGCCGCCGTCCCCGCGCGACGCCGGTTCGTCGTGATCGTCTGCCGAGGCGGCATGGACGGCCTCTCGGTGGCCGCGCCCGTGGGAGATCCCGACTATCGGCCGCTGCGGGGCGCCCTCGCGCTGGGCGACGATGCGCTGCAGCTCGATTCCACCTTCGCGCTCCACCCGCAGCTCACCGCCATCCACGCGCTCGCCAAGGCGGGCCAGGCGCGGATCGCACCGGCCGCCGCCACGCCCGACCGCGCGCGCTCGCACTTCGAGGCGCAGGACGTGCTCGAGACCGGCGCCGGCGGGGTCTACGCCGCTCCGAGCGGCTGGCTGAACCGCGCGGTCGGCGCCCTGGCGCGCCAGGGCAAGGTCGAGGCCCTGTCCGTCGGGGCGACCGCGCCGCTCATCCTGCGCGGCCCCGCGCCGGCCGGCTCCTGGTCGCCCGGGCGCACCATCGACGCCGCCGCCCGCCTGCCGTCCCTGCTTCAGGAGCTGTACCGGGAGGATCCCCTGCTGGGACCGGCGCTCGCGCGCGGCCTGGCCACCGAGACGCTGGCGCGGGAGACGGGCGCCGGCGCGCGCGGCATGGCTGGACCGCGCGCCGGACCCGCCCAGGGGCGCGAGGTCGCGCGCGGCCTCGGCGAGGCGCTGGCGGGCTTCCTGACCGCCCCCGACGGGCCGCAGATCGCGGCGGTCTCGCTGGACGGCTTCGACACGCACGCGAACCAGGCCGCCGCGATAGCTCCCCGGCTCGCAGCGCTGGACGCCCTCGTCGACGGGCTGCAGGCCGGCCTCGGACCGGCGTGGGGCGACACGGTGGTCCTGGCCGTCACCGAGTTCGGGCGGACGGCGCGGGCGAACGGCACGGGCGGCACCGACCACGGCACGGCCTCGACGGCGCTCGTCCTCGGCGGCGCCCTCAAGCCGGGCGGCGTCATCGGCGACTGGCCCACCCTGCGCCGCCAGGCCCTGTTCGAGGATCGGGACGTCTATCCGGCGCTCGACCTGCGGAGCCTGGAGAAGGGCCTGCTGGCCGAGCACCTGGGACTGGACCGCCGCACGCTCGACACCCTGGTCTTCCCGGACAGCGCGCCGGTGAAGCCGCTGACCGGCCTCGTCTAGAGCGTTCTGCCGGTCGTCGGATCGGGATGCGCTGACCGCAAGCGCCTCGTCGAGCGGCCGACGTCGAGGCAGGCCCTGGCCTGGTCCAGGGGATCGCCGTTCAACGTCGCCTCTTGAAGGGTTCGGGATCGGCCTCGTGCTCGTCGAAGCCGAAGCGTTCGAAGCCGGCCGCCAGCTCGGGGCTGATCGGCGCCTCGAGCACCAGCGCGCCCCGCGACGGGTGCGGCAGGACCAGGCGGCGCGCGTGCAGCTGCAGCTTCAGACCGGCCGACAGCTCGCGGCTGGCTTCGGTGTTGTACTTGGGATCGCCCAGGATCGGGTGGCCCATCGCCAGCATGTGCGCGCGCAGCTGGTGCGTGCGCCCGGTATGCGGCCAGAGCGCCATCCAGGCCGCGCGCGGGCCGGCGCGCGCCACGGTCACGAACTCGGTCTCGGCGGTCTCGGCCCTGGGGTCCTTGGGGTCGGTCGGGACCATCATCTCGCGATCGCCGACACCCTGCTTGGCCAGGGGGAGTTCCAGGACCCCCTCGCCCGGCTTCGGGAAGCCCGCGACGATGGCCCAGTAGACCTTCTGCGCGCGGCGCTTGGCGAAGGCGCCCGCCAGCCGCGCCGCCGCCGCCGGCGTCTTGCCCAGCACCAGCACGCCCGACGTGTCGCGATCCAGCCGATGGACCAGCCGCGGCCGCTCCAGGCCCTCGCCCCAGGCCGACAGCAGGCGGTCGACGTGCTTGCTGGTCTTGGTGCCGCCCTGCACGGCGAGGCCCGAGGGCTTGTTCAGCGCCAGGACCTCCTCGTCCTCGTAGATCACCAGGCTCTTCGCGTAGGCCACGTCCCGGGGCGGAAGCTTGCCCTTCTCCTTGGGCCGGGGCGCGTCGGGCAGCGGCGGCACGCGCACCTGGCTTCCGGCCGAGAGGCGGGTGTCGGGCTTGGCGCGCGCGCCGTCGACGCGGATCTGGCCCGAGCGCGTCAGCTTCTGGATCTGGATGTGGTTGAGGTGCGGCCAGCGGCGCTTGAACCAGCGGTCCAGGCGCACGCCCTCCTCGCCCTTGTCGACATAGAGGGTTCGGACCTCCCTCATGCCAGCACGCGCCGCACGAGGAGGAGCCCTGCGAAGAGCGCTGCGACCGAGAGGACCACCGAGCCCAGGCTGTAGGCCAGCGCCGCGCCCCAGGCCCGCCGCTCGAGCATCAGCGCGACCTCCAGCGAATAGGCGGAAAAGGTCGTGAAGCCGCCCAGTACGCCCACCCCCAGAAGCAGCCGCCAGCGCTCCTGGTCGGCCCCGCCGCGCCAGGCGAGCCAGCCGGCGAGCGCGCCCATGAGGAATCCGCCGATCACGTTCGCGCCCAGCGTGCCCCAGGGCCATCCGCCGCCCAGGCTCCTGTGGGCCTGGACTCCCAGCAGGTAGCGAAGGCTCGCGCCCGCCGCGCCGCCGACCGCCACGAGGAGGAGATTCTGCATAGCGCGCTTATGCGACGGCGAGCGGTGCTTTGCCACTGCGCCGACGTCGCGCCGCCGCGATCAGGCGCGGGGCCCGATGTTCGCGCGCACGGCCCGCGCGTCGTAGACGTCCGCGCCGCGTGGCCGCTCGCCGCGGCCCATGACCACCTCGATGGTCGTCGCCACCGACGGACCGCCGCCCAGGCTGACGCCGTCGGTGCTCACGCCCACGCCGACGCCCGAGCGGCGGCCGAAGCTGGCCCCGCCCACGCCGAAGCTCACGCGCGGGCCCCTGTCGGGGCGGCCCTCCATGAAGCGGTCCGAAATGCGGAACCAGTCGTAGCCCTCCGCGAGCGCCAGGTCGGCGGCCCGCAGCAGCGCGTAGTCGGTGACCTGTGCGGGCGGCGCGCCGGCGCCCCCGTGGAAGGTGATGCGGTATCGCCCGGGCTCGATCCGGTACTCGGAGTAGCCCACGCCCTCTCGCCCCGATGCGGGCTGGTAGAGGGTGGGCGCCGTCGCGCAGGCGGCAAGGGCCGAGGCGGCGAGCGTGATCAGCAGCAGGCGCTTCATGGTTCAGGCGTCCGACGAAAATGCGCGTCCCTTCCGAGACTTATACGGCAGAACGAGCGGCTTGGCCGCCGCGTTCCTGCGGGGCCGCGTCAGGCGAGGTGAAGCTGGGTGAGCAGCCCCGCCATGTCCGGGGGCATGGGCGCCTCGATGCGCTTGCGGCCGCCGGCCGGGTGCGGGAACGTCAGCGCCGCGGCGTGCAGCATCAGGCGCGGGACCGGCTGTCCCCCCACCACCAGCGCGCCGCCGTACCGTGGGTCGCCGGCGATCGGCCGTCCGACGGCCGCAAGATGGACGCGCAGCTGGTGCATGCGGCCCGTCTCAGGTTCGAGCTCCAGCAGCGCCGCGCCCTCGGCCGCCTTCAGCGTGCGATAGCGGGACGCCGCAGCCTCGGCGTCCGGATGCTCGGGCGCGCAGACCCGCATGTAGGCCTCGCGGCCCTCCTCGACCCGGCGCAGCGGCAGGGTGATGCGCCCGCCGCGCGGCTCGGGCGGCCCGGGCGTGACCAGCGCGAGGTAGGTCTTGGAGAACGCCCGCGCCATCAGCGCCTTGCCGAGGAAGCCGGCCGCCGGCTTGGTCTTCGCCGTCAGGATGACCCCTGACGTGTCGCGGTCGAGCCTGTGGATCAGCCGCGGCCGCGCCTTGCCGGGCTTCGCGAAGGCCCAGAGGAGCTCGTCCAGCGTGTGGACCTGGCCGCGCCCGCCCTGGCTGGACAGCCCCGCGGGCTTGGCCAGCGCGAGGATCTCGGCGTCCTCGTAGAGAACGAGGCCGCGGACGAAGGCGGTCTCGTCGTCGGAAAGCTGGACGGGCTTCGGGGTCTTCACCCCCTCGGTCTAGCGGAGCACGCCCCGCTTCGTCATCGTCCACGCGTACCAGATGAAGAACGCGCAGATCACGATGATGACCATCGGCATGACGGCGTCCATCGGGCCGGGGTTGGCCAGGATGTAAGCGAAGTTGCCCAGCGCGCCGACGATCGAGGCCGCGAAGGCGTGGAACGCCCACCTCGACCGCAGCAGCAGAAGCACCGATCCGAGGAACGAGCCCCACACCCCGATCGCCCAGACCGCGTGCATCCATGTGGGGTACGAGGCCATGTGCGCGATCATCGCGTCGTCCATGCCCATGGCGCGGTACCAGGCCTCCCCCTGGACGTGGCTCATGGTGTAGTCCACCGCGCCGAAGCCGTTCCAGAACAGGCCCACGGCCACCACCAGCCAGAAGAGCCAGCCCGGCCTCGCGCCCGTCGTTTCAGCCGCTGTCGTCATCGCACCCTCCCCAGGGTCGTTATCGGATCAGCCTGAGCCCGCCGGCGAACATTGTCGCGCGAAAAAAAACTCATCCGCCCTTGGCCTGGCGCAGGGCGGCCCAGCGCTCAAGGCGCTCCTTGATCCGCGCCTCGTTCCCCTCGCCGCGCGGCTTGTAGAACACACGGCGCTCCATGCCGTCCGGGAAGTAGTTCTGGCCCGAGAAGCCGTCGGCGGTGTCGTGGTCGTAGGCGTAACCCTTGCCGTAGCCGAGGTCGCGCATCAGGCGCGTGGGCGCGTTGCGGATGTGCGCCGGCGGCATCAGCGAGCCGGTCTCGCGCGCGGCCTTCATGGCGGCGCTGTAGGCGGTGTAGACCGCGTTCGACTTCGGCGCGCAGGCCAGGTGCACCACCAGCTGGGCCAGCGCGATCTCGCCCTCGGGGCTGCCCAGGAAGTCGTAGGTGTCCTTGGCCGCGTTGGCGAGGACGAGGCTCATCGGATCGGCCTCGCCGATATCCTCGGCGGCTGCGCGGATCAGACGCCGCGCGAGGAAGAGCGGGTCCTCGCCCCCGGACAGCATGCGGGCGAGCCAGTACAGCGCCGCGTCGGGATCCGACCCGCGGATCGACTTATGGAGGGCGGAGATGAGGTTGTAGTGCTCCTCCCGATCCTTGTCGTACGCCGGACTGCGCTTCTGCAGCTGCTGTCCCAGCTCCGCGATCGTGAGGGGCTTGGCGGACGCGATGTTGAGCAGCGTCTCGGCCAGGGTGAGCAGGTAGCGACCATCGCCATCGGCCATGTTGATGAGCGCCTGCCGGGCGTCCGGCGCGAGCGGCAGGGCCCGGCCCTCGTGCTGCTCGGCCTTGGCCAGCAGACCGTCGAGGGCTGCGTCGTCCAGGCGCTTGAGCACGAACACCTGCGCCCGCGACAGCAGCGCCCCGTTCAGCTCGAACGACGGGTTCTCGGTCGTCGCGCCCACCAGCGTGACGACCCCCTCCTCCACGAACGGCAGGAAACCGTCCTGCTGGGCGCGGTTGAAGCGGTGGATCTCGTCGACGAACAGCAGCGTGGCCTGTCCCGCAAGCCGGCGCGTGCGCGCCTGTTCGAACGCCTTCTTGAGATCGGCGACGCCCGAGAACACCGCCGAGAGCTGCTGGAACTCGTAGCCCGCCGTCTTGGCCAGCAGGCGGGCGATCGTGGTCTTGCCCGTGCCCGGCGGGCCCCAGAGGATCATCGACGAAAGACGGCGCGCGGCCGCCATCCGGCCGATCGGTCCCTCAGGCCCCAGGAGGTGGTCCTGCCCGACCACCTCGTCCAGCGATTGTGGCCGCAGCCGGTCGGCCAGCGGCGTCGGCTGCGAGGGCGTCAGACCCGCGGCTTCGAAGAGGTCGGCCATCCGCAGGGTTTAGCATGGCGGACGCCCCTGCCCACCCGGCTGGTCGCCTCACGGGGCTCCCGGCAGGGCGTAGCGCACCCCCGCGCCGGGACCGAGGGGCAACTCCAGCGCCACCCAGACCACCGTCATGCCGATGCCGGCGACCATGAACCCCAGCGCATACGGCAGCATCAGCGACAGCAGGGTGCCCACGCCCACAGTCCCGTCCCAGCGCCGGCAGAACGCCAGCACGAGCGGGAAGTAGGACATCAGCGGCGTCATGATGTTGGTGTAGCTGTCGCCCATCCGATAGGCGGCCGTCGTCATCTCGGGCGAAATGCCGAGCAGCATGAACATCGGCACCACCACGGGGGCGAGCGCACTCCACTTGGCCGACGCCGAGCCGATGAACAGGTCGAGCACCGACGAGAACATCAGCACGCCCACCAGCAGGAACGGCGCAGGCAGGCTGAACGCCTGCAGCGCCTCGGCGCCCTGAATGGCCGCGATGGGGCCCAGGCGTGACCAGTTGAACATGGCCACGAAGTGGGCGGCGAAGAACACGAAGGTGACGTAGGGCGCCATCATCCGCACCCCGTCGATCATCTTCTCCAGGACGTCGGCGGCGCGGCGGATCCGGCCCGCGCCGATGCCGAAAGCGATGCCGCTCAACAGGAACAGCAGCATGAAGCCGGCGATCAGCGACGCATAGAAGGCCTGCAACCGCGACGGGCCATCGCGGCTCTCGTCGATCAGCGGGGTGTAGCCGGGCCAAAGGGCCAGCGCCGCGAAACCCGCGACCACCACAAGCGCCGCGCCCCCGGCGAACTTCAGCCCCCGCCATTCCTCCGCCGTCAAAGCGGACTTCGCCAGCTCCGCCTTCAGCTCATCATCGGGTTCGCCGCCCCATGGTCCCAGGCGAGGTTCGATGATCCGGTCCGTGACGAACCAGATGATCGGGGTGAACAGCAGCACGATCGCCAGGATGAACCACCAATTGCCCAGCGGATTCATGTTCCAGCTGGGGTCGATGATGCGGGCGGCTTCCTGGGTGAAGCCGAACAGCAGCACGTCGGTCTGGCCCGGCGTGATGTTGCCGGCGAAGCCGCCGGATACCGCGGCGAAGGCCGCCGCAAGCCCGGCCAGCGGATGACGGCCCACCGCCGCGTAGAGGAGCGCCGCCAGCGGAATGAAGACGACGTAGGCCGCATCCGAGGCGTGGTGCGAGACCATGCCGATGAGGGCCACCATCGGGGTCAGGATCACCTTCGGCGCGTCGCGCAGGCTGGCGCGGATCAAGGCGCTCAGCAGACCCACGCGCTCGGCCACGGCCGCGCCGAAGATGATCACCAGCACCTGCCCCAAGGGCGCGAAGCCGGTGAGCGTGCGGCCCATCTCGGTGAGCAACCGGGTGATGTTCTCTTCCGAAAAGAGGGATTCCGCCGTGAAGGTCAGGACGCCGTTCTCCAGCGTGCCGAACTGGGGCGCCTCCTTGCCGGCGTAGGTGAGCGAGGCCGACCAGCCCAAGCCGGCGCCGACGGCGGACAGCACCATCAGGCCCGCGATCAGCCAGACGAAGATCATGATGGGGTCGGGCAGCAGGTTGCCCAGCCGCTCCACGGCCGCCAGGAACCCGCGCGTCGTCTGCGGGCTCTCGCCCCTCGCCTTGTCAGACAAGCCGGAGCTCCCCCTGCCGCTTCCGCCCTATGTAGGGGGGCCGACGGCCATTGCTAAGCCTATCAGGCCGTGAAGGTCGCGGTCACCGTCTGGCCGTTCCGTTCGATGGTCACCCGCCAGACGCGCGTCGGCGTCGCGATCACCGCTGTGAGGTCGCGCACCTGCCCGATCCGCTGGCCGTTGACCTCGCGGACGATGTCGCCGGGGCGCAGGCCGGCGCCGCGCGCGAGGCCGCCGCCGATGGCGGTGACCAGCACGCCGGGCCCCGCGAACGGATCGATCCCCAGCTCGCTGGCGACGGCCGGGCTCAGGTTGACCACCGTGGCGCCGTCGAAGGGGTTGCGGCCGGCCAGCGTGCGTTCGTCGCGCGCGGGCGAAGCGGGCGGCGCCTCGGCGCGCAGCGTGAGGGTCTCGTCCCGGCCGTTCGCCCGGCGCACCTGAAGCGGGATCGTATCGCCCGGCCGGCGGGTGTTGATCAGGTAGTTGAGCGCCGGAGCGTCCACGACCCGCTGGCCGCCGGCCTGCAGCACCACGTCGCCCTGGCGCAGGCCGGCCTTTGCGGCGGCGCCGCCGGGCCAGATGTCGGCCACCAGCGCGCCCTGCGGGAGCTGCAGCCCCAGGCTGCGGGCCATCTCGGACGTCACGCTCTGCGTCCGCGCGCCCAGCCAGGGCCGGACGACGCGCTGGCCGCCGCCGACCGCGGTGTCCACCACGCGCCGCACCACCGGGGCCGGAATGGCGAAGCCGACCCCCGACGACGACCCGGATCGCGAGAGGATGAAGCTGTTCACCCCGATGAGCTCGCCGTCCATGTCGACCAGCGCGCCGCCGGAATTGCCCGGATTGATCGCCGCGTCCGTCTGGATGTAGGCCGAGCCGTCGTCGTTGGTGGTGCGGTTCAGCGCCGAGACGATGCCGTTGGTCACGGTCTGCCCGACGCCGAAGGGATCGCCGATGGCCAGCACCAGGTCGCCCACCTGCGTGTCGCCGCTCTCGTCCAGCGCGAGGACCGGCAGGCGCTCAGAGCCGACGTCGATCTTCAGCACCGCCAGGTCCGTGCGCGGGTCGGCGAGCAGGATGCGCGCGGGGAACTCGCGGCGGTCGTTCAGCGCCACCGTGATCTCCTGGCCGTTCTCGACCACGTGGTTGTTGGTGACGATGACGCCGTCGGCCCGCACGATCACGCCCGACCCCAGGGACGAGGCCAGCCGGCCGGGCGGGGCGCCCAGGCCGAACAGCTGCCAGAAGGGATCGGTCTGCGCCCGCACCAGGCGCTTGGCCGATATGTTGACCACCGCCGGCGCCGTGCGCTGCACGATCGGGGCGAACGAGGACTTCATCGCCACCGCGTTCTCGGGCGGGGCGCGGAGCGCGGGCTGGGCCATGGCGGCCGGCGCCGCGAGGGCGATGGCGAGCACGGGAACGAGAAGGCGGACGGTCATCCTGGACGCGGGCAATAGACTCTCCGAAACGGAAGGCGAAACGCTAGCGAGCTTTCCGGCGCAATCATGGCGAAGACGCACGGCTGCGTCAGGCGGCTTTCGGCGCGCGGCGGATGGTGAAGGATACGGCCGTGGCGAGCGCGAGGAGGCCCGCGCCCATCAATAGCGCACCGCCCGAGCCGCCCTTTCCGTCTGCGACGATGGTCAGGGCGAAGGCCTGGGTGAAGGCGATCGGCCCTGCCAGCGCAGCCAAGGCTTGGAGCCCGCCCAGCGCGCCCTGCAGGCGGCCATGCTCCGTCGGTTCGACAAGGTTCGTGTGGAGCGCGCGCAGCGGCGGCCCGCACATGTTGCCCAGGCAGGTGGGCACGCAGGCGAGGCAGAAGAGCAGCGGCGTGTGGGCCAGCGCCAGCGCCGCGAAGCCGATCGTCGACAACGCGAGCCCTGCGACGGTGACCGGCCACTCCCCCGTCCGCCGCACCAGCATCGGCGACAGCAGGCCCATGACCGCGATGTTCCCGGCGGCGAACACCGTCAGGAGCAGGCCGGCCTCGCGCACACCCCAGTCGAACCGGTAGTCCACGTAGATGACGAAGATCGTGTTCACGGACGTGCCCGCCAGCGCAAGCAGCCCGGTGATCACCGCCAGGGGCATCTGACCGGGCCGGCGCAGAATTCCGAACGGCGCGAACGGGTTGAAGGTCCGCACCTCCCCACGCCGTTCGGGCGGCAGCGACTCGGGCAGCAAGAGCGCGCCGTAGAGCGCCATGGCCCCCGCCAGGACGGCCGCGGCCCAGAAGGGGGCGCGCGGACCGATCTCGCCCAGGAGGCCGCCCGCCGCGGGGCCGACGATCATGCCCGATCCGTACACCGCCGCGACGATCCCAAAGCGGGCGGCCCGTCGATCCGGCTCGGTGATGTCCGCGACATAGGCTGAGGCGGCCGCGAAGTTGCCCGCCGTGATGCCCGAGATCACGCGGCCGAGGATCAGCCAGCCGATCGTCGGCGCGAGCGCCATCACGATCAGATCGAGCGCGAAGCCGACACCCGAGATCACGAGGACCGGCCGGCGGCCAAAGCGATCCGACAGCGCGCCCAGCACCGGCGCGGCGAAGAAGTTGGCCAGCGCCCAGGCGCCCGAGATAACCCCGAACCACCGCGCGGCGGCGGCGCTGTTGTCGCCCGTCACCTCCAGCACCAGCCGCGGCAGGACCGGGAAGATCAGGCCGAAGGACAGCGACTCCAGGAAGACCGTCGCCAGGATGAAGCCGAAGGCTGCACGCCGGGAGACCGCCACCGCCCTACTCGGCGGGCTGGGCGGCCCTCGCGGGAGCCCTGGCGGCGGCGAAGGCGAGGCCCAGCGCGGCGATCAGCATCGCGCCCGCCAGCCAGATGGCGAGGCCCTCCGGATGTCCGCCGCGCAGCGACCAGGCGTAGACGAAGCCGAACAGCGGCGGGCCCACGATCGAGCCGATGCCCGAGAGGCTCTGGTTGGCCCCCTGCAGCTGCCCCTGCTCGTGCGGCTCGACCTTGCGGGTCATCAGCCCCTGCAGGCCCGGCATGATGAAGCCCGAGAGGGCGAAGACCGGCGCGCCCAGGAGATAGAGCCACCCCGTGTCGGCCCAGCCGTACCAGGCGAACCCGGCGGCCCCCGCGGCGAGGCCGATCAGCAGGGTGTTGCGCTCGCCGATGCGGGCGACCGTCGGACCGACCAGGAAGATCTGGGTGATCACGCCCAGCACGCCGGTGAGCAGGAACGTGAGGCCCAGGATGCCGGGCGACCAGCCATAGCGGTGCGTGGTGTAGAGGACGAAGATCGTCGGCAGCACCACGTGGGAGATCTGGAACAGGAAGCCCACGAAGGCGAGCGGCAGCAGGCCGAGGCGCGAGCGCAGGAGGCGCAGCGCCCCGACAGGGTTCGCGCGCTTCCAGTCGTAGACGCGGGCCCGGCGCTCCGCGGGCAGGGATTCCGGCAGGACGAAGAAGCCGTAGAGCCAGTTGGCGAAGGTCAGCGCGGCCGCGGCCAGGAACGGCAGCCGCAGGTCATACTCGCCGAGGAAGCCGCCGATCGACGGCCCGATGATGAAGCCGAACGAGAAGGCCGAGCCCATCCAGCCGAACACCTTCGCGCGCTGGTCCGGCGGCGTGACGTCGGCGAGGTAGGCGTTGGCGGTCGAGAAGCTGGCGGCCGTGGCGCCGTTCAGCAGGCGGCCCACCAGGAGCCACCCCAGCGTGGGCGCGAACGCCATGAAGAGGAAATCGACGCCGAGCCCGAACAGCGACAGCAGCAGCACGGGGCGGCGGCCGAACCGGTCCGAGAACATGCCGAGGATCGGGCCGCAGACGAACTGCATCAGGCCCCAGCACGCCGCGAACACGGCGTTCCAGACCGAGGCCGACGCCGTATCGCCGCCGGCGAGCTCCTTCACGACCTGGGGCAGGATCGGGATCATGATGCCGAACGAGATCGAGTTCATCAGCGCGAGCGCGAAGATGAAGCCGAAGCTGGCGCGGCGGCCCCGGTCGGCGACGTCGGTCATGGGTTGGCCCTTGCAGGCATCGTCCCGGTCGCCGTCATGTTTCTCCCCCTGCTCCGAGCATGAAACCAACCCCAGACCGGCGCAACCGCGTCATGGCAGACGCGATCCCATCGCGCGGATCTGGGCCTGCCAGTACTCGCCCAGCCGTGCGAGCAGGACCTGGTCTGGGAAGGTGTGGCGCGCCACGTGGCCGGCCGGGATCCGGTCGAAGCCGCGGTGCTCGATGCTGACCCGCGTCTCGTCGCCGACCGCCTCGAACCGCACCTCGACCTCGGTCTGCAGGTCAGGCGGGAACGAGGCCTGGCGCCACGAGAAGACCAGGCGGTGCGGCGGCTCCCAGGCGCGGATGCGGCCGATCTCGAACACCTTGCCGCCGGCCCGGGTCTCGACCAGGCGGCCCTCCGGCCCCGTCTCGAAGGACAGGCGGCCCGGCCGGGGCGTCGTCTCGAACAGAGGGCTGGCCTGCCACCAGTCGCCGATCTCCTCGGTGAAGGCCGCGAAGGCCCGGGCGGGCGTCGCCCTGACCCGGAGCGCGACATAGACGCGGGACGTCATGCATCCTTCTCGATGTGGGCCTTGAAGGCCAGGAGCTGGGCGGACCAGAGCCGCTCGCTCTCCTCCAGCCAGCGCAGCAGGTGAACCATCGGTTCCGGCCTCAGGGCGTAGATCCGGACCCGCGCGTCGAAGTCCGGATGGGATTCCTCGACGAGGCCGCTCGCGCGCAGCGTCCTCAGGTGGCGGCTCATGGCGGGCGGAGACAGGCCTGTCTCGCGGGCCAGTTCCCCCGCGGGTCGCGGCCGCTCGGCCAGCAGGTCGACGACGCGGCGCCGATGGGGATCGGCCAGCGCCGCCAGCGTCCGGTCGAGACCGGCGGTCGCGGTCACATCCAGCCCGTGATCTTGAGCCCGGTGGCGTCCTCGGCCGCTTCGCGCGTGACCGCCTTCACCGTCTGGCCCACGGTCCAGATGTGGCCTTCGGGGTCGCGGCATCGGTACGTCCGGTCGCCGTAGAACTGGGTCTCGGGCTCCATCAGGATCTCGAAGCCGGCGGCGCGGGCTTTGGCGCAGTGGGCGTCGATGTCGGTCTCCACATGGATGTGCACGGTCTGGGTGTTCTTACCCCCGATGGACGCCGGGCTCTTGTGGTCGTCGCTCCACTCGTTGCCGACCATGACGACGCCATCGCCGTAGCGCATCTCGGAGTGGACGAGGTTCCCCTCCCCGTCCTCGATCAGCATGACGAGCTCGAAGTCGAAAGCCGCCTCGAGGAACTTCAGCGCCGCCTTCGGGTCGCGGTAGCAGATGGCGGAGGCCAACGGGGCGCGGGGGGTGGACACGAGCCTTCTCCTTCGCTTCTTGGACAACAATTAACGCAGAACACAACTATCTTGGCAAGCTCCGGAATGCCCGCGCTCACCGCGCGAACGCCTTTCAGCCCAGGGCTTCGATCACCAGGTGCGGATGCGTCATGGCCAGGAAGCGCCCACCGTCCCGGACGACGGAGAACTCGGCCCCCGGGAGCAGTTCGCGCCAGTAGGCCAGAACAACCTCCGGGTCGTAAAGGACATCCGTGGCGCCCAGGAGCACCTGCCAGCCGGCGGCATTCTCGAAGGGGTCCGGCTTGCCGCCGCGTGCGATCGCGGCCTGCTCGCGCAGGAAGCCTTCGTGGCGACCCGTGGTGAACATCTGCAGCGACCGGAAGAAGTCGACCATGAACTCCGAATCCTGAGCGGCCTTCTGGTCCGGCGGGCTGCCGCGGGTCCACTGCACGGCCATCCGCGAAAGCCGCCGGTACGTGAGCTGCCCGGCCAGGAAGGGCGCCAGGACCCGCACGGTGTCGGGGTTGCGGACGAAGGCGTCCTTGATGGCCCCGAGCGGGCCGATCGCACGGCCGCTGTAGCGGTAGGGCGGGCCGGGGTTGACCAGCACGACCTGGCCCAGCGCTTCGGGCATGCGGCCCGCCAGCGCCACAAGGAACTGGGCCGCGCCCCTCGAGACGACGTCGGCGCGGCGAACCTTCAGGTGCTCGAGGACCCAGCCCACATCGGCAGTCGCGGCCTCGAACGGATGCTGGGACGCCTCGGCGTCGTCCAGCGGATCGGTGAGGCCGAACCCCGGGCGGTCAATCGCGATCGGGCGGAACCCGGCGCGGTGCAGCGCCCGCAGCAGCTTTCGCGAGACGATCCGCGTGCTCATGCTCGAATGCAGGACCAGCACCGGCCGGCCCGAGGCGGGCCCATAGTCGCTGAACGCGATACGCCCGCCATCCGGGCGGAAGGCGAACCGCAGGGGCTCGGACAGGTCCTCGACGAAGCCCACGCCGCCGGCGGTCGCGGCTGTCAGCCAGCCCAGGGCCCTGGCCTCGACAAGCTTGCGCGCGAGCCCCGCGCCCGAACTGACCTGCAGGAGGGAATAGACGGCGTCGAGTTCCTTCTTCACCAGCGCGACGCTGATCCCGAGGAGCCGCGCCGTCTGCTCGCGCGAGGCCCCCTCCCCCAGCATCCCCGCCACGGCGATCTGCCGCTCGGTCAGGCCCCAGACATCGGCCAGCACGTCCGCCGAGCTCGCGCGGCCGGGAAACACGCCGAACGCCAGCGTGGTCAGGCGCGTCACCAGGGCCGGCAACCGCTGCACGCCCACGCGCTTCATGGCGGCCGCCAGCGCCTCGCGCGCCGTCTGGTAGGACACGTCCAGGTTTGCCGCCGCCGTCCGGATGGCCCCGGTGCGGATGCACTCCAGGGCGACCCGCGTCTGCAGGCCGGTGAGGCCGAAGGCGGCGCAGGCGTCCCGCAGCGGCGGCATGGTCTCGTCCAGGGCGGTGGTCAGGACGACGACGGACCCCGGCGCCGCCTCGACGGCCTGGTGGATCTCCCTGGGCAGCCGCCAGGTTCCGGTCCGCCGGCCGGCGGCATAGACCACCACGCTGGTCGCGGACGCCCCCCCGGCGCTGCGCTCGATGGTTCGCCATTCAGGCTCCGCGCCCCGGCCGACCGCGGTCAGCAACTCGGCGTCGACCAGCGCGTCCCCGCCGCCGTCGAGGAAGGCCTGGGTCGCAGCAAGCCGGCCTCCGCGCGGCTCGTAGACGCCGGCCGCGACGCTCCTGGCGTCGACGATCGGCAGCATCGGGGTCTCGAGTTGACCGAACACGGGGGCCACGGCTTCGCGGGCCCAGGCCTGCGGCGGCCCCTCCGCGTCGAGGATCTGCTCGAGCTCCTCGAACCAGTCGCCCAGCGCGCGGCCCAGCGCATGGGCTTCCTGTGGTACGCCTTCCCCCGACACGAACGCCACGCCACTCCACGCAACCGCCTCGCCGAGCTCCCCTGGGACGACAGCGGCGCGCGAGTTTATGAACACGTTCTACGTTCTGCCAAGCCCGCGCCGGGAGACCGGACGAGGCGCACAACGCCCAGATGCGAAGAAGCCCCGGAAGTGGGCTTCCGGGGCTTCTCGAAACTTTGCGGACGTAAGCCTAGTCTTCGCCGCCGAAGCCGATCTCTGCGGTCGGCCCCGAATCCTTGCCCTTCTCGGCCGGGTCGCGGTCGACGAACTCGATCACCGCCATCGCGGCGTTGTCGCCGTGGCGGAAGCCCGCCTTGAGCACGCGGATGTACCCGCCGTTGCGGTCCTTGTAGCGGGGACCCAGCACGCTGAAGAGCTTGCCGACCTGCTCGACGTCGCGGACCTGGCTGATCGCCTGGCGGCGGGCGTGCAGGTCGCCGCGCTTGGCCAGCGTCACCAGCTTCTCGACGAAGGGCCGCAGCTCCTTCGCCTTCGGCAGCGTCGTGACGATCTGCTCGTGCTTGATCAGGCTGGCCGACATGTTCGCGAACATGGCGGTGCGGTGGGCGGCCGTACGGCCCAGTTTGCGGTGCGCGATACCGTGACGCATTTTCGTTCTCCTGGGTCACCCGGACCCCACCGGACGCCCCCGATCTGCTGGGTCGACGTCCTGCCTGACCTATCCCAGCCTGCTTCCGCCTGGGTCACTGCGAAGCGCCGGGGCCCTCCACCGCTGTTGCGGCTTCGTCGGGCCCTGACCGCCGGAGCGGTCCGAAGCCGGCGCGCGATGGCTACATCTGGTCTTCGAACTTCTTGGCGAGCTCTTCGATGTTCTCCGGCGGCCAGTTCGGCACGTCCATGCCGAGGTGGAGGCCCATGCCGGCGAGCACTTCCTTGATCTCGTTCAGCGACTTGCGGCCGAAGTTCGGGGTGCGGAGCATCTCCGCCTCGGTCTTCTGGATCAGGTCGCCGATGTAGACGATGTTGTCGTTCTTCAGGCAGTTGGCCGAGCGGACCGACAGCTCCAGCTCGTCGACCTTCTTCAGCAGCGCCGGGTTGAACGGCAGCTCCGGCTTGGCCTCGCCCTCGACCTTCTTCTTCGGCTCTTCGAAGGTGATGAAGATCTGCAGCTGGTCCTGGAGGATGCGGGCGGCGTAGGCCACGGCGTCCACCGGGCTGACCGCGCCGTTGGTCTCAACTTCCATGACCAGCTTGTCGTAGTCGAGCGACTGGCCCTGGCGGGTCGGCTCGACGCGGTAGGCGACGCGCTTCACCGGCGAGTAGAGGGCGTCGACGGCGATCAGGCCGATCGGCGCGTCCTCGGGACGGTTCATCTCGGCCGGCACATAGCCCTTGCCGGTGTTGACCGTGAACTCCATGCGCACGCTCGCGCCGTCGTCCAGCGTGCAGAGCACGTGGTCGGGGTTCAGGATCTCGATGTCGGACGGGGCGTCGATCTGGCCGGCGGTCACCGCGCCGGGGCCGGTGGCGCGGAGCGTCATCCGCTTCGGCCCTTCGGCGTGCATCCGCAGCGCCAGCTGCTTGATGTTGAGCACGATGTCGACGACGTCCTCGCGCACGCCCTCCAGCGAGGAGAACTCGTGGACCACGCCGTCGATCTGCACCGCGGTCACCGCCGCGCCCTGCAGGGAGGAGAGAAGTACGCGGCGGAGGCTGTTGCCCAGCGTCACGCCGAACCCGCGCTCGAGCGGCTCGGCCACCAGACGCGCCTTGCGGGCGGCGTCCGCGCCGGTCTCGATTTGCGGCTTCTCGGGACGGATAAGCTCGTTCCAGTTTCTTTCGATCACGGGTGTCCCTCGAAAACGCAGGATCGCCGGCCGTATAGCCACGGCCGGCGTCGGAGGAATTCAGTTCGGTCGGCTAGACGCGCCGGCGCTTGGGCGGGCGGCAGCCGTTATGCGGAATAGGGGTCACGTCCCGAATGGTGGTGATCGTCATACCCACCGCCTGCAGAGCGCGCAGCGCCGACTCGCGGCCCGAACCGGGACCCGAGACGTTGACTTCGAGCGTGCGCACGCCGTGTTCGGCGGCCTTACGGCCGGCGTCTTCCGCCGCCATCTGCGCGGCGTAGGGCGTCGACTTACGCGAACCCTTGAAGCCCATCAGGCCGGCGCTCGACCAGGAGATCGTGTTCCCCTGCGCGTCGGTGATGGTCACCATGGTGTTGTTGAACGAGGCGTTCACGTGCGCCACGCCCGAGGTGATGTTCTTGCGCTCGCGACGTTTAACGCGCGCCGGTTCCTTGGCCATCGACTAGCTCTCTTACTTCTTCTTGCCGGCGATCGGCTTGGCCGGGCCCTTGCGGGTGCGGGCGTTGGTGTGCGTGCGCTGGCCGCGGACCGGCAGGCCCTTGCGGTGACGCAGGCCGCGGTAGCAGGCCAGGTCCATGAGGCGCTTGATGTTGACCGCGGTCTCGCGGCGCAGGTCGCCTTCGACCATGTAGTCGCGGTCGATGGTCTCGCGGATCTGCAGGACTTCCTGGTCGGTCAGCTGATTGACGCGGCGGGCGTCCTCGATGCCGACCTTGCTGACGATCTCCCGCGCCTTCGCCGGGCCGATGCCATGGATGTACTGCAGCGCGATCACGACGCGCTTGTTGGTGGGGATGTTGACGCCAGCGATACGGGCCACGTGAGGTAATCTCCTGATCACGCGAGAGAAGCGCAAACGGCGCCCCGGCCCATCTCTGCCATAGGCATAGGCCGGCGCGTCCTTCGCGCTCTTTCGCGGAAGCGCTTCGTTATATGGATCGCCGCGCCTCCGTCAATGGCGGAAACGCGGATTTGTGAACGAATTCCTTCGCGCGCGAGGCCCGGCCTCACCCGTGCGATCCGTCCGGCGCGCCGCCGACGCAGCGGGGCGACGCGGGAAGGAAAGCACGACGCGGGGAGAGGCGCAACGTGGCCAAGGTGCGACCCGCCCTCCCCGCGCCGCTCCGGCCGACCGCTGGCGTCACGGCCTGTGCGGCAGGCAATGGAAGCCCAGCACCGCGGCGTCGCTACGCAACGCGAACGCCAGCGCCTCGGCCCGCGCTTCGCGAAAGCCGCCCACGGTGGCGCTGTATTCCAGGATGTCGCCGTCCAGGCTGCGGGTCAGCGACAGCGGCCGCAGCCCCTGTTCCTCGAGCATCCGGCGATAGTCCTGCCCGGACACGGGCGCGTCGCGATGGAATCGGACCTTGATGTCGCCGTACTGATTCTGCGGCAGCAGGGTTTCCTTGATCGTCACCGCGGCCAGGACCAGCAGCGTGAACGCCGCCCCCATGATCGCCAGGGCGTAGAAGCCGACGCCGAACAGGGTGCCGAGGGCCGAGGCGGTCCAGAGCGAGGCCGCCGTGGTCAGGCCACGGACGTTGAAGCCTTCCCGGAAGATCACGCCGCCGCAAAGGAAGCCGATCCCGGTGAGCACCCCGTGCGCCATCCGGACCGGATCGATGCGGATGATCTCCTGCGGCGTCTCGCCGAGCCAGCGGATCTGGTGCACGGCCGCCAGCATCAGGAGGGTGGAGCTCAGGCAGACCAGGATGTGGGTGCGCAGTCCCGCCGGGCTGGCGCGGTACTCGCGTTCCAGCCCGATGATGCCGCCGGCCAGCACCGAGCCGACGATCGGCCAGAGGATATCGCCGTCGAGAAGGTCCATCGCAGCCTCCGCAATGGACGGCAAATGTCACAGAAGGCCGGGCGTTCCACGCCCCGCCTGCACCGGCGCCTCAGCGGCGGTCCAGCGCCGCGTCGATGGCGGCCGCGACCGTGTCGATGGCGCCCATGCCGTCGACTTCCACCAGCTTGCCCTGGCCCTGGTAGTACGGCAGCAGCGGCGCCGTCTGGGCGTTGTAGGCGTTCAGGCGAACGACGAAGCTCTCGGGATTGTCATCCGGACGGCCCGATTCCGCGAAGCGGCCGGCGATGCGCTGCTTCAGCGCCTCGTCGTCGACCTTCAGGCGCAGGACCAGGTCGATCTGGCTGCCCCGGCCCTTCAGCATCTTGTCGAGGGCCTCCGCCTGCGGGAGCGTACGGGGGAAGCCGTCGAAGATCGCGCCGCCCGCGGCTTCGGCCTCGGGGAGGCGGCTCTCGATGAGCTCGATCACGATCTCGTCCGAGACCAGATCGCCCCGCTGCATGATCCCCTCGACCCGCTTGCCGAGTTCGGAGCCGGACGCGATCGCCGCGCGCAGCATGTCGCCCGTGGAGAGCTGGACCATGTTGCGGCCGTCCACCAGCCGCTTGGCCTGCGTCCCCTTCCCCGCCGCCGGCGGACCGAACAGGATAAGGTTCATCTCGAGCTTTCCCCCACGACTCAACGGGCGCAGCGCTCTTGGTGGCGGCGTGCCCTTGCGGAAGCCAACCGGTCGCGCCTAGCCGCGGCCGCGGCCCCGCAGCTTCGACTTCTTGATGAGGCCTTCGTACTGGTGGGCCAGAAGGTGCGACTGGATCTGCGCCACGGTGTCCATGGTGACGCTGACGACGATCAGCAGCGACGTGCCGCCCAGGTAGAACTGCTGGGTGCCCAGGACGCCGATCAGCGCCTCCGGCAGGATGCAGACCAGGGTGATGTAGGCGGCGCCGATGACGGTCAGGCGGGTCAGGACATAGTCGAGGTACTCGGCCGTCCGCTTGCCGGGCCGGATGCCGGGCAGGAAGCCGCCATACTTGCGCAGGTTCTCCGCCGTGTCCTCAGGGTTGAACACGACCGAGGTGTAGAAGAAGCAGAAGAAGATGATCAGCAGGCCGTAGAGCAGGATGAAGAGCGGCTGGCCGTGCTGGAGCTGGCCCACGGCGAACGGCAGCCATTGCAGCCATTCGGGCAGGTCCGCGGAGACCGCGAAGCCCATCGCCGTGGCCGGCAGCAGCAGGAGCGACGAAGCGAAGATCGGCGGGATCACGCCCGAGGTGTTGATCTTCAGCGGCAGGAAGCTGGTGTCGCCGCCGAACATACGGTTGCCGACCTGGCGCTTCGGGTACTGCACGAGCAGGCGGCGCTGCGAGCGCTCCATGAACACGATCGCCATCGTGACGGTCACGGCCAGGATCGCGATCAGGATGAGCACGCCCACGGTCATGGCGCCCGTCCGCGTCAGCTCCAGGGCCTGGACGATCGAGCCCGGAAGCACGGCCACGATGCCGGCGAAGATGATCAGCGAAATGCCGTTGCCGACGCCGCGGCTGGTGATCTGCTCGCCCAGCCACATCAGGAACATGGTGCCGCCGGTCAGCGTCACGACCGTCGAGACGAGGAAGAACACGCCGGGGTTCTCGACCATCCCGGGGCTCTGCTGCAGGCCGACGGCGATGGAGAGGCTCTGGAACACCGCCAGCACGACGGTGAGGTAGCGGGTGTACTGGTTGAGGGTCTTGCGGCCCGCCTCCCCGCCTTCCTTCCGCAGCTTCTCCCACGGCGGATAGACGGTGCCGAGCAGCTGCACGATGATCGACGCCGAGATGTACGGCATCACGTTCAGGGCGAAGATGGCCATCCGCTCGACGGCGCCGCCCGAGAACATGTTGAACATGCCCAGGATGCCCTGGGCCTGGCCCTGGAACGCCTGCTGGAACGCGGCGGGGTCGATGCCGGGGATCGGGATGTAGGTTCCCAGGCGATAGATGACCATCGCCCAGAGCGTGAACCAGATCCGCTTGTGCAGCTCCGTGGCCTTGGAGAAGGCCTCGAAGTTCAGATTGGCGGCGAGCTGTTCAGCAGCCGAAGCCATACGGCAAATCCCCTGACTCGGTCGTCGTGCTCACATAGGACGCGCCGCCCCCATAAGCGAGGGCGGCTTTGTCACAGTGCGGCTCAGGCCTCGGCCGCGGCGGCTTCCGGCTTGGTGGTGGTCAGGGTCCCGCCGGCCTTCTCGACCGCGGCGCGGGCCGAGGCGGTGGCCGCGTAGACCGTCAGGGTGAGCTTGGACTTCAGCTCGCCCTCGCCCAGCAGCTTCACGCCGTCCTTGGCGCGGCGGATCACGCCCGCGGCCAGAAGGGCGTCGGCGTCGATGGCCTTGCCGGCGTCGAGCTTGCCGGCGGCGACCGCCTGCTCGATGCGCCACAGGTTCACCTCGGCGAACTCCTTGCGGTTGCGCGAGTTGAAGCCGCGCTTGGGCATGCGCATGTGCAGCGGCATCTGGCCGCCTTCGAACCCGGCGATCGAGACGCCCGTGCGCGCCTTCTGACCCTTGACGCCGCGGCCGGCGGTCTTGCCCTTGCCCGAGCCCGGGCCGCGGCCGACGCGCATGCGGCCCTTGGTGGAGCCCTCACGCGGGGCGAGTTCGTTGAGTTTGGTCATGCGCCTCTCCTTGGAGATCATTCGCCCGGCGAGCGCCGGACTCGGCTGATGTGCAATGCGGCGACGCCGCCGAAGGCGTTAGCCTTCGACGACCTCGACCAGATGGTGAACCTTGGCGATCATGCCGCGCACCGAGGGGGTGTCCTCGAGCGTGGCGACCCGGCCGACGCGGTTCAGGCCCAGGCCCACGAGCGTGGCGCGCTGGTCCTTGGTCCGGCGGATCGGGCTGCCGGTCTGGCGAACGGTGATCTTGGCCATCGGATTAAGCCTCCGCGTCCGCGGTGGCCGCCTCTTGCGAGGCCGGAGCCGCCGAGGCGCCGTCCGAGCGGCGGCCGATCACGTCCGAGACCTTCTTGCCGCGCTTCGCCGCCACCTGGCGGGGCGAGGACTGGGCCTTCAGCGCTTCGAACGTCGCGCGCACCATGTTGTAGGGGTTGGACGAGCCGACCGACTTGCCGACGACGTCCTGGACGCCCAGGGTCTCGAGCACCGCGCGCATCGGACCGCCGGCGATGACGCCGGTGCCGGGAGGCGCCGCACGGACCATCACCTTGCCAGCGCCCCAACGGCCCGCGCCGTCGTGGTGCAGGGTGCGGCTCTCGCGCAGCGGAACGCGGATCATCGACTTCTTGGCTTCCTCGGTCGCCTTGCGGATGGCTTCCGGCACTTCGCGCGCCTTGCCGTGACCGAAGCCCACGCGGCCCTTCTGGTCGCCCACCACCATCAGGGCGGCGAACGAGAACCGGCGGCCGCCCTTCACGGTGGCCGCGACGCGGTTGATGTGGACCAGCTTCTCGACGATCTCGCTGTCGCGTTCCTCTTCGGGATTGCGATTGCGACGATCGCCGCGCTGTTCGTCTCTGCGAGCCATGATCGTTCCTTAGAAATTCAGGCCGGCTTCACGAGCCGCGTCGGCCAGGGCCTTGACCCGGCCGTGGTACAGGTAGCCGCCACGGTCGAAGATGACGTCCTTGACGCCCTTCTCGATCGCACGCTGGGCCACGAGGGCGCCGACCTTGGCGGCGGCGTCCTTGTCCGAGCCCTTGCTCTTGCCCTTTTCGCCTTCCAGCGAGGACGCGGCGGCCAGGGTCACGCCGTTCTCATCGTCGATGACCTGGGCGTAGATGTTCTTGGACGAGCGGAAGACAGACAGGCGCGGGCGGCCATTCGCCACCGACCGAAGCCGGGTGCGGACGCGCTGGGCGCGGCGCTGCGTCGATTCACGGGGAGAAAGGGCCATGGCTTACTTCTTCTTGCCTTCCTTGCGCCGGACCGTCTCGCCCGCATAGCGCACGCCCTTGCCCTTGTAGGGTTCCGGCGGACGGATGCGGCGGATCCGGGCGGCGATTTCGCCGACCAGCTGCTTGTCGATGCCCGAGATCTTGATCTCGGTCTGCTTCGGCGTGGCGAACGCGATGCCCGCCGGCGGCGGGATGTCGACGTCGTGGCTGAACCCGAGCTGCATGGAGAGCGCCTG
This sequence comes from Phenylobacterium sp. T106, assembly GCF_057219735.1. Taxonomy (NCBI): domain Bacteria; kingdom Pseudomonadati; phylum Pseudomonadota; class Alphaproteobacteria; order Caulobacterales; family Caulobacteraceae; genus Phenylobacterium; species Phenylobacterium sp. T106. Next base: position 320,143 of record NZ_JBXVWA010000005.1, read on the forward strand.
GCCCTTCATCGCGGCGCGGTAGCCGACGCCCACGAGCTCGAGCGTCTGCTCGTAGCCCTGGGTGACGCCCACGACCATGTTGTTCACCAGCGTGCGGGACAGGCCCCACATCGCCTGGGCGCGGGTGGTGTCCTGGCGCTTCGACAGGACGAGCTCGGAGCCCTCCTGCTTCACCTCGATCTCTTCGGCGACCGTCCAGGCGAGCTGGCCCTTGGGGCCCTTCACCGTGACCGTCTGGCCGTCGAGCGTCACCGTGACCCCTTGCGGGATGGCGACCGCCTTCTTTCCGATGCGCGACATCTTAGTAGACCCGGCAGAGCACTTCGCCGCCCACGTTGGCCTCGCGGGCCGCGGTGTCCGACATGACGCCCTTGGGCGTCGACAGGATCGAGATCCCGAGGCCGTTCTTCACGGGCTTCAGGTCCTTGATCGACGAATAGACACGACGGCCCGGCTTCGAAACGCGGGCGATCTCCACGATCACCGGAGCGCCGTCGAAGTACTTGAGCTCGATCTCGAACTCGGGGAACGCGCCGGGCTTCTCCACCAGGTGGTAGCCGCGGATGTAGCCCTCGTCGAGGAGCACGTCGAGGACGCGCGCGCGCATCTTCGACGCGGGCGTCGAGAGCTTCGTGCGGCCGCGCGAGGCGGCGTTCTTGATGCGGGCGATCAGATCGCCGATGGGGTCGTTGACCATCTTCAGACCCTCCTTACCAGCTCGACTTGACGAGGCCGGGGATCAACCCGTGCGAACCGAGGTCGCGCAGGGAGATCCGGCTCATCTTCAGCTTGCGGTAGTAGCCGCGCGGACGGCCCGTGACCTCGCACCGGTTGCGGATGCGGGTGGGCGACGAGTTCCGCGGCAGCTCGGCGAGCTTCAGCCGGGCTTCGAAACGTTCTTCGAGCGGCAGGGACTCGTCGTTCGCGACAGCCTTCAGCGCATCGCGCTTTGCGGCGTGTTGCTTGACGAGCTTCTTGACCCGTTCGTTGCGATTGACAGCGCTTTTCTTGGCCATGTGCCTGTTCCTTCCCGCCGCCTATTGCTGCACGAACGGGAACTGGAATTCCCGAAGAAGCTCACGGGCTTCCTCGTCGGTCTTCGCAGTCGTGGTGACGATGATGTCCATGCCCCAGATCTGGTCGATCTGGTCGTAGTTGATCTCCGGGAACACGATGTGCTCCTTGAGGCCCATGGCGTAGTTGCCGCGGCCGTCGAAGGACGTGGGCTTCAGGCCCCGGAAGTCCTTCACGCGCGGCAGCGCGATGGTGATCAGACGGTCGAGGAACTCGTACATCTGATCCTTGCGCAGCGTGACCTTGCAGCCGACCGTCATGCCCTCGCGCAGCTTGAAGCTGGCGATCGACAGACGCGCCTTGGTGGCCACCGGCTTCTGGCCGGCGATCTTCGCCAGGTCCGCCATCGCCGACTGGATCTTCTTGGAGTCCGCGACGGCCTCGCCGACCCCCATGTTGATCACGATCTTCTCGATCTTGGGGATCTGCATCTCGTTGGTGTAGCCGAACTTTTCCTTCAGCTTGCCACGGATGCGCTGGCGGTACTCGGTCTTGAGCCGCGGTTCGTAAGCCTGATCAGCCATTGATCACCTCGCCGGTCGTCTTGGCGATACGGACCTTCTTGTCGCCTTCGACCTTGAAGCCGACGCGGGTCGGCTTGCCGTTCGAATCGACGATGGCCACGTTCGACAGGTGGATCGACGCTTCCTTGTTCTTGATGCCGCCCTGCGGATCGAACTGCGTCGGGCGCGTATGGCGCTGAACCATGTTCAGGCCTTCCACGACGACGCGGTTGTCCTTGGGCAGGACCTTCAGGACGGCGCCCTGACGGCCCTTGTCCTTGCCGGTGAGGACCACGACGCGGTCCCCCTTCTTGATCTTCGCGGCCATCACAGCACCTCGGGCGCGAGCGAAATGATCTTCATGTGGTTCTTCGCGCGCAGTTCGCGGGGAACCGGGCCGAAGATCCGCGTGCCGATCGGCTCGGATTGCTTGTTCACGATCACCGCGGCGTTCTTGTCGAAGCGGATGACCGAACCGTCCTTGCGCTTGATGGCCTGGCTGGTGCGCACGACGATGGCCTGCAGCACATCGCCCTTCTTCACGCGGCCGCGCGGGATCGCCTCCTTCACGGAGACGACGATCTTGTCGCCGACGCTGGCGTAACGGCGCTTCGCGCCGCCCAGCACCTTGATGCACATGACCCGGCGGGCGCCGGAATTGTCGGCGACGTCCAGGTTAGTTTGCATCTGGATCATGACTGCAGATCCTTACGCTTGGGCCGCGCCGCCGGCAGGCAGCACTTCCCAGGTTTTCGTCTTGGAGCGAGGGGCGCATTCGATGATGCGCACCGTCTCACCGGCCTTGCAGGCGTTGGCTTCGTCATGGGCGTGGTACTTCTTCGACCGGCGGACGGTCTTCTTCAGCACCGGGTGCAGGAAGGTCCGCTCGACCTTCACCACCACCGTCTTGTCGCCCTTGTCGGAGACGACAACGCCTTCGAGAATTCGCTTCGGCATCTGTCTGTTCTCCTCAGGCCTGAGCCTGCTTCGTCCGCAGAACGGTCTTGATGCGCGCGATATCCTTGCGCACCTCGTTCACGCGGTGGGTCTTCTCGATCTGGCCCGTCGCCTTCTGGAAGCGCAGGTTGAACTGCTCCTTCTTGAGGGAGACGAGCTGCTCGTTCAGCTGATCGGGCGTCATGCCCCGGACTTCGTCGATCTTCATCACGCGTGCTCCACGGCGGCGTCGATGCGGGTCACGATCCGGGTCCGCACGGGAAGCTTGGCCGCGCCGAGGCGCAGGGCTTCGCGGGCCACGTCGTCCGGCACGCCGTCGATTTCGAACATGATCCGGCCGGGATGCACCCGGGCCGCCCAGTACTCGACCGAACCCTTGCCCGAGCCCATGCGGACTTCGGCGGGCTTGCCGGTCACCGGAACGTCCGGATAGACGCGGATCCACACCCGGCCCTGACGCTTCATCTGGCGGGTGATCGCGCGGCGGGCCGCCTCGATCTGCCGCGCCGTGATGCGCTCGGGCTCCATGGACTTCAGGCCGTACGAGCCGAAGTTCAGCGTGAAGCCGCCCTTGGCCGTCCCGTGGATGCGGCCCTTGAACTGCTTGCGGTACTTGGTGCGCTTAGGGGAAAGCATCTGTCAGTCCTCAGGCGTTCTGCGGCTCGCCGCGGCGCTCGCGGCGCGGGCCGCGGTCCGGACGGTCCCGATCGCGGCCGCCGCCTTCACCGGCGGGCCCGCTCTCGCCGGCCAGGCGCTTGTCGAGGGCCATCGGGTCGTGGTCGAGGACCTCGCCCTTGAAGACCCACACCTTCACGCCGATGATGCCGTAGGTGGTCCGGGCTTCGGTGAAGCCATAGTCCACGTCGGCCCGCAGGGTGTGCAGCGGCACGCGGCCTTCGCGGTACCACTCCATCCGCGCGATTTCGGCGCCGCCGAGGCGGCCCGACACGTTGATGCGGACGCCCTTGGCGCCGAGGCGCATGGCGGACTGCATCGAACGCTTCATGGCGCGGCGGAACGCGACCCGGCGCTCGAGCTGCTGGGCGATGTTCTCGGCGATCAGCTGCGCGTCGGTCTCCGGCTTGCGGATCTCGACGATGTTCAGGTGCACCTCGCCGTCCGTCATGGCGGCGATGTCCTTGCGCAGCTTCTCGATGTCCGCGCCCTTCTTGCCGATGATCACGCCGGGGCGCGCGGCATAGATGGTGATGCGGCACTTCTTGTGCGGACGCTCGATGATGATGCGCGACACGCCGGCCTGGTTCAGGCGCTTCTTCAGCGCGCGGCGGACCTTGATGTCCTCGTGCAGCAGCCGGCCGTACTCGGGGCCGTCGGCGAACCAGCGGCTGTCCCAGGTGCGGTTGATGCCGAGGCGAAGCCCGACCGGATTGATCTTCTGACCCATTAGGCGGCCTCACCCACTTCGCGGACCACGATCGTGATCTCGCTGAACGGCTTTTCGACGCGGCTCGCACGGCCGCGGGCGCGGGCGTGGAAGCGCTTCATGACCAGGTTCTTGCCCACGTAGGCCTCGGCGACGACCAGCGAGTCGATGTCGAGGTTGTGGTTGTTCTCGGCGTTCGAGATCGCCGAGTAGAGCGCCTTGCGGACGTCCTTGGCGATGCGCTTGGCACTGAACTCGAGCTCGTTGAGAGCGCGCTGAACCTTCAGGCCGCGGATCGACTGGGCCACGAGGTTGAGCTTGCGGGGGCTGATGCGGATGGTCCGCACCTTCGCCACCGCTTCGGCGTCCGAATAACGGCGAGCCTTGGCTTGCTTGCTCATTTACTTCCTCTTGGCCTTCTTGTCGGCCGCGTGACCGGGGAAGAAGCGGGTGGGCGCGAACTCGCCCAGCTTCATGCCGACCATGTCTTCCGAGATGAGCACGGGGACGTGCTTCTGGCCGTTGTGCACGCCGAAGGTCAGGCCCACGAACTGGGGCATGATCGTCGAGCGGCGCGACCAGGTCTTGATCACATCCTTGCGGCCCGAGCTCTGCAGAGCCTCGGCCTTCTTGAGCAGGTACCCGTCGACGAACGGGCCTTTCCAGACGGAACGGGTCATGGCTTAGCGAGCCTTCCGAGCGTGGCGCGAGCGGATGATGAACTTGTCCGTCGCCTTGTTCTTGCGGGTCTTGCGGCCCTTCGTGGGCTGGCCCCACGGCGTGACCGGGTGACGGCCGCCCGAGGTGCGGCCTTCGCCGCCGCCGTGCGGGTGGTCGATCGGGTTCATGGCGACGCCGCGGACGTGCGGACGGCGGCCCTTGTGGCGCGACCGGCCGGCCTTGCCCAGGCTCTCGTTCATGTGGTCCGGGTTCGACACCGCACCGACGGTGGCCATGCAGGTGTCCATCACCATGCGCAGCTCGCCCGAGTTCAGGCGGATCTGGGCGTAGCCGGCGTCGCGGCCGACCAGCTGGGCGTAGGAGCCAGCCGAGCGGGCGATCTGGCCGCCCTTCATCGGCTTCATCTCCACGTTGTGGATGATGGTGCCGATGGGCATGCCGCGCAGCGGCATCGCGTTGCCCGGCTTCACGTCGGCCTTCTCGGCCGCGAGGACCGTGTCGCCGGCCTTGAGGCGCTGCGGGGCCAGGATGTAGGCGAGCTCGCCGTCCGCGTATTTCACCAGGGCGATGAAGGCCGAGCGGTTCGGGTCGTACTCGAGACGCTCGACCGTCGCCGGAACGTCGAACTTGCGGCGCTTGAAGTCGATGATCCGGTAGAGGCGCTTGGCGCCGCCGCCGCGGAAGCGGACCGCGACGCGGCCGTTGCCGCCCCGGCCGCCCGACTTGGTCAGGCCTTCGACGAGCGACTTCTCGGGCCGGCCCTTGTGGAGCTCGGACTTGTCGACCAGGACCAGCTGACGGCGGCCCGGCGACGTGGGGTTGAACTGCTTCAGAGCCATCGGATCAGAGCCCCGTGGTGATGTCGATCGACTGGCCTTCGGCCAGCGTCACGATCGCTTTCTTGATGTCGGAGCGACGACCCTTGATGCCGCGGAAGCGCTTGGTCTTGCCCTTCACGTTGATCGTGTTGACCTTCGTGACGTTGACCTTGAACAGCGCCTCGACCGCAGCGGCGATCTCGTCCTTCGAGGCGTCGCCGGCCACGCGGAAGACCACCTTGTTCTGCTCGGAGAGCAGCGTGGCCTTCTCGGTGATCACCGGCGACAGGATGGTGTCGTAGTGACGGACGGTGGGCTCGACGGCCATTACGCAGCCTCCTCAGGCTGGAAGCGCGCCCGGATGCCGTCCACCGCGTCCTTGGTCAGGACCAGGGTCCGGCGACGGAGCACGTCATAGACGTTCAGGCCGGCGTTCGGCAGCACGTCCACGTTCGGGATGTTGCGGGCGGCCAGGCCGAAGTTCTTGTCGACCTCGGCGCCGGCGATGACCAGCGCGTTGGTGACGCCCAGCTTGCCCAGCTGCTCGCGCAGCGCGGCCGTCTTGGCTTCCTTCACCGCGACCGTGTCGACCACGATCAGCGAGCCGTCCTTGGCCTTCGAGGACAGCGCGTGCCGCAGGGCGAGCGCGCGGACCTTCTTGGGCAGGTCGAAGGCGTGGCTGCGGACGACGGGCCCGTGGGCCTTGGCGCCGCCGACGAACTGGGCCGCCCGGCGCGAGCCGTGACGGGCGCCGCCGGTGCCCTTCTGCTTGTACATCTTCTTGCCCGTACGAGAGACCTCGTTGCGGACCTGGATCTTGTGGGTGCCGGCGCGGCGCTTGGCGAGCTGCCAGGTCACCACACGCTGCAGGATGTCGGCGCGGATCTCTTCGATGCCGAAGATGTCGTCGGGGAGCTCGATCGAGCCGCCCTTCCCGCCGTCCAGCTTGATGACGTCGAGTTTCATTAGGCTTCGTCCCCTTCAGACTTCGGGGCCTCTTGTTCGGCCGCCGCGGTCACCGCGGGCTCTTCGGAGACCGGGGCCTCCTCGGCGGCGGGGGCCGCCGCAGCGCCGGCGCCGCGGAAGGCGCCCGGCTTCGGGGCTTCGGCCGGCAGGGCCGACTTCACCGCGTCGCGGACGCGCACGAACGTGCCTTCCGTGCCGGGCACGGCGCCCTTCACGAGGATCAGGCCGCGCTCGACGTCGACGCGCCAGACGGTGAGGTTGAGGGTGGTGACGGTTTCCTGGCCGAGGTGGCCGGCCATCTTCTTGCCCGGGAAGGTGCGGCCCGGATCCTGGCGGTTGCCGGTCGAACCGTGCGAGCGGTGCGAGACCGAGACGCCGTGGGTGGCCCGGAGGCCCCCGAAGTTCCAGCGCTTCATGGCGCCAGCGAAGCCCTTGCCGACGGTGACGCCGGTGATGTCGATCTTCTGGCCGGGGACGAAGTGGTCGGCGGTGATCTCCGCGCCCACGTCGATCAGGTTGTCCTCGGACACCCGGAACTCGGCCACCTTGGCCTTGGGCTCCACCTGCGACTTCGCGAAATGGCCGCGGAGCGCCTTGGTGGTGTTCTTGGGCTTCTTCCTGCCCGCGCCGAGCTGGAGGGCCACGTAGCCGTCCTTCTCCGCGGTGCGCTGGCCCACGACCTGACAGCCCTCGAGGCTGAGCACGGTGACGGGCACATGGGCGCCGGCTTCATCGAAGAAGCGGGCCATCCCGAGCTTTTTGGCGATCACGCCGGTTCGCATCGGACCGATCCCCTTAGAGCTTGATCTCGACGTCCACGCCGGCGGACAGGTCGAGCTTCATGAGCGCGTCCACGGTCTGCGGGGTGGGGTCGACGATGTCGAGCACGCGCTTGTGCGTGCGGATTTCGAACTGCTCGCGCGACTTCTTGTCGATGTGCGGCGAGCGGTTGACGGTGAATTTCTCGATGCGCGTCGGCAGCGGGATAGGCCCGCGCACGGTCGCGCCAGTCCGCTTGGCGGTGTTCACGATCTCGCGGGTGGAATGGTCCAGCACGCGGTGATCGAAGGCTTTGAGCCGAATGCGGATGTTCTGACGATCCATATCGCTCTTACGTTTCCCTACAGACGGCGGCCCGCCCGCGTGATCTCGACCATTTCAAAGACCAGCCCGAACGCCTTTCGACGTCCGTACGCGATAGTCCGCTCAAAACGACTTAGGGCCGCCGCGAAACCCGCGAGGGCCCTCCTACGAAACGCTAGCAAAAGCACTTCAACAGGTCGTTCCGCGGTCCGCGTCTGCGCCACGAATTGCTTCGCTGCGCACAGCCGGTCCAACAGGAGGCGCGTAGATACCTAGGCGACTCGCCCCCGTCAAGGGCCCCGACGCTGCGGCTGTCCGTCCCCGGCCGCTACATATAGGTCCGCTGCAGGGGTGCGGGCAGGCGCTCGCGCTCGACCTGCGTGAGCATCCAGGTCAGCACCCGATAGGCGGTGAGCTCGCCGGGCTTCCAGCTCGGGATGATGAGCAGGTCGCCGACGCGGATGAAGTCGTTGATGTAGGCGCCCCGCGCGCGGCCGTCGATCAGCACCTGCGAGCGGCCGTCGGGGGTGACGCGGAACAGGCGCCCGGGCCATTCCGACACGAAGTAGGCGTCGCCGTCGCCCTGGGTGACGCCGTCGGCCTCGCCCAGCCCCGTCGCCAGCACCGTCACGGCCTTCGTGGCGTAGTCCACGGCGAGGAGCTTGCCCTCCATCGTGGTGACGACGAGGCGCTGCGGCTCGGCGAGCAGCCCGTTGACGGACCGGAGCTCGGCGTGGTCGGCCCACACGAAGACCCGCCCGCCGCGCAGCGCGAAGATCCGCCCGGTCCTGGAGTCCGACACCAGGATCGTCCCGTCGGGCGCCGCAGCCACGTCGTTCAGGAACGTGGCGCCGGCTACCGCATAGCGCGCCACGATACGTCCCGCGGCAATGTCGATTTCCACCAGGCGGTCGATATCGGACACGTAGAGCCGACCGCCGACGACCAGGGCGCCCTTCGGCGCATCGAGGCCCGTGACCCACTGACGCTGCAGCATCCGTCCGCCGGTGGAGATGCGGCTGATGAAGCCGTTGCCGTCCTTCGCCTCGCCCTCCCCGCCGACGTTGGCGACGTAGAGGGTGCGGCCGTCGGGGCCCAGCGCCACGCTCTCGGGCTCGGCGAGACCCTGGACGCGCCAGACCGGCGACCGGTTGCCCTGCCCCGCATCCTTCGACGGCGCCCCGCAGCCGCAGGCCAGCAGCAGGAGCGCGAGGATCCCCGCGCGCGCCGCCATCAATCGCCGACGCGGACCGAGCCCGAGCCCATGATCATGCGCGAGACCTCGCCCTTGACCTCGCGGGCCCGCACGTCGCCGGACCCGGCGATCCGGACCCGAAGGCTGTCGGCGACGCCGCGGAAGTCCACGTCGCCCGAACCGGCCACCGACACCTTCATGGCCGCGGCCTGGCCGCCGGCGACCATCACGTCGCCCGAACCCGCGATCGACACCTCGAGCGGACCGGCCACCGAGCGGACCGCTGCCGAGCCGGAGCCGGCGATGTTGACGTCGAGGCCGCCCCTCACGTCGCCGGCGGCGACGTCGCCGGAGCCCGCGACGCTCACCCGCAGCGAGCCGCTCGAGCCCATGCGGGTGTCGCCCGAGCCCGCCTGGCTCACCTTGGCGTCGCCCTGGACGTTGGCGATGGTCCAGTCGCCGCAGCCCGCGTTGCCGAGCTTGAGGCTGGCCGAGCGGCCGATCGAGCCGAAGACCGCGCCGCCGGCGTCCAGGTCCACGTTCCGGGGCGTGTAGATGACCACCTGCGGCATGTCGGCCCAGGCGATGTCGCCGATGTCGCGGACAGTGACCACCGAGGTCTCGCCCGTCGAGCGGCAGTTGCGGATGCGGTTGCGGCCGTCGAGGTCGCCGTCGACGATGGTGCGGCCGGCGGCGGTGCGGACGGTGAGCGGCAGGCGGCTGTTCGGGCGGATCACCTCCACCTTGATGTCGCTGCGATCCTCCGGAACCACGGTGACGCGCGCCACCGCATCCTTGATCTCGACCGAGGCGGCCTGCGCGGCGCCGCCGGCGAGAGCCGCAGCAGCGGCCATGAGCGTGATCTGAAGACGCATCGTCCTCTCCCAAGTCGAAAGCGTTGACCGGAAGCTAGACGCGGCAGGGGGCGCCTACGACTTAAATCGAGGTCATGAAGCCGATGTCATCTCCGGCCGCCTCTTGGACCTCATGACGTCGCCCAGATGAACGGGCGGCACGAAAAAGGCCGCCGGGGGATGCCCGGCGGCCCTGGTGTTCGCTCAAGCGGCCTTGCGGCTTACTTGATGATCTTGCTGACGACGCCCGAACCCACCGTGCGGCCGCCCTCGCGGATGGCGAAGCGCAGGCCCTGGTCCATGGCGATCGGCGTGATCAGCTCGACGTTCAGCTCGGCGTTGTCGCCGGGCATGATCATCTCCACGCCTTCCTTCAGCTTGATGATCCCCGTCACGTCCGTCGTGCGGAAGTAGAACTGCGGGCGGTAGTTCGTGAAGAACGGCGTGTGCCGCCCGCCCTCTTCCTTCGTCAGGATGTAGGCCTCGGCCGTGAACTCCGTGTGCGGCGTGATCGAACCCGGCTTGCACAGCACTTGGCCACGCTCCACGTCCTCGCGCTTCGTGCCGCGCAGCAGCACGCCCACGTTGTCGCCCGCCTCGCCCTGGTCCAGCAGCTTGCGGAACATCTCCACGCCCGTGCAGGTCGTCTTCTGCACGTCGCGGATGCCCACGATCTCCACTTCCTCGCCGACCTTGATGATCCCCTTCTCGATCCGGCCCGTCACCACGGTGCCACGGCCCGAGATCGAGAACACGTCTTCCACCGGCATCAGGAACGGAAGGTCCTTCGGACGGTCCGGCTGCGGAATGTACTCGTCCACCGCCTTCATCAGCTCCAGGATCGCGTTCTCGCCGATCTCCGGATCACGGCCTTCCACCGCCGCCAGCGCCGACCCCTTGATGATCGGGATGTCGTCGCCCGGGAACTCGTAGCCCGACAGAAGCTCGCGCACTTCCATCTCCACCAGGTCCAGCAGCTCGGCGTCGTCGACCATGTCGACCTTGTTCATGAACACCACCAGCGCCGGCACGCCCACCTGACGCGCCAGAAGGATGTGC